>DVFL01000013.1 GCA_018713255.1 Candidatus Cottocaccamicrobium excrementipullorum
GTAACGCATTGAGCTGACTGTTACTAATCGGTCGAGGGCTTATCCAAGAAGGCAAGTAGGGAAGAAGGAAGCGGAAGAGCTTCCAAGGATGGAAAGAAGATCTTTAATATGTGGTTTTGAGGGTACGTGAGTATCCAATAATCCTCGATAGCTCAGTCGGTAGAGCACGCGGCTGTTAACCGCGCTGTCGTAGGTTCGAGTCCTACTCGGGGAGTTAATTTAATATTTCGCAGCCAAAGCACAAAAGATTCATTTCTAAAGTGCCTTGACATTACAGCTGTAATAGTTTTATACTATAGGAGTATTGATACAAGGCCCCATGGTCAAGCGGTTAAGACATCGCCCTTTCACGGCGGTAACAGGGGTCCGAATCCCCTTGGGGTCATTGATGCCGATATGGCTCAATTGGCAGAGCAGCTGATTTGTAATCAGCAGGTTATCGGTTCGAGTCCGATTATCGGCTTTATGGACCTTTAGCTCAGTTGGTTAGAGCAACCGGCTCATAACCGGTCGGTCCTGGGTTCAAGTCCCCGAAGGTCCACTTATTCGCGGAACATTAAATTTAATTTTATTATGGCCCGGTGGCTCAGTTGGTTAGAGCGCCGCCCTGTCACGGCGGAGGTCGACGGTTCGAACCCGTTCCGGGTCGCTGACATCTTAGGATGTCGCAGAAAATTTAGGTCAGTTTGGGGTCTTAGCTCAGCTGGGAGAGCATCTGCCTTACAAGCAGAGGGTCACAGGTTCGAGCCCTGTAGGCCCCATTCGCAGGAGAC
Source organism: Candidatus Cottocaccamicrobium excrementipullorum (assembly GCA_018713255.1). Taxonomy (GTDB): domain Bacteria; phylum Bacillota; class Clostridia; order Lachnospirales; family Lachnospiraceae; genus Caccovicinus; species Caccovicinus excrementipullorum. The sequence continues at coordinate 774 of DVFL01000013.1, forward strand.
TGCGAGGCCGGCCGGCGTGGCGGAACTGGCAGACGCACAGGACTTAAAATCCTGCGGGACTTACCTCCCGTACCGGTTCGATTCCGGTCGCCGGCATAAAAAAGAACTTCTTACTTTGGTAGGAGGTTCTTTTTTTATTTATATTGTCTTGTCACGAATTTTTAATGTATTTTCTTGAGTATTTATTCGTCAAAAAAATTCCCCAAAGTAAGAAGTTCATAAATACGGTGTTCAGCAAGAAGTAATATTTCAGTCCGGTGAGTAAGGTGGAGAAAAGACAGAAGTATTTGATGCAAGGGCGCTGAGAAGACAGCCGGCGGAAAATAATCCGCATCCGATAAGAAATAATTTTTCCGTCCATAGATATCACTGAGATAACCGGAGAGGGGAAGAACGATGCACATGGACAAGGAGATAAGCAGCACGGCCAGATCGCAGAACTGCTCTCCCTGCAGCTCTGCCAATAAGGATGGCAGGATGACGGAACGGACAGCAATGATGAACATGCCGCAGAAGCTTCCAAAATACGCAGGCAGTGAGACCTTTTTTGATTCACATAAATAAAGGCTGCCTTCGAGAAAATTCGCTGGCAGCCTTGCATTCTTTACATCTGGAATTATGAATGACGCACTTTATCATTTAGAACAAGATTGCAGAGCACATTGATCAGGCAGCGGCAGGCTGCGATGGATGTGATTTCGCTGTGGTCAAAGGGCGGACTGACTTCTACCAGATCCATGCCGCAGATTCCTTCTTTGGTGACCAGTCTCAGCAGCCGGAGCAGTTCTCTTGGCAGCATGCCGCCAAAATCCGGGGTGCCGGTGCCGGGACAGAACGCAGCATCCAGTACGTCAATGTCCAGGCTGACATAGACGGCTTTGCAGCCTTTCCAGGCGGTTTCCAGAGCAATTTCTGCCACTTTTTCAATACCGAGTCTGTCGATATCTTCCATGGAAATCATGGTGGATCCCTTGTCTCTGGAAAACTGACTCCATTCCTTTACCCAGAGACCGCCTACTCCTACTTGAACCAGATTTTCTGCATGTACGTTGGGAATGGTCTGTGTGGCGTAATACCATTCTGTCCCATGCATTTTTTCATCCATCTGGCTGGATTGGCAGTCGCCGTGCCGGTCAATATGAATTACACCGATATTTCCATCGATATAGGGTGCGATTCCTCTTAAAGAAGGAAAAGTAGTAGAATGATCGCCGCCCATAATGATGGGAATTACGCCCTGAGATTTAATATAGCCAATGCCTTTTGTGATTTGAGCAAAGGTTTTTTCAGCGTTGGCCGGGATGGTATAGATATCGCCGGCATCGCAGAATTTCAGCTTTTCATTAATATCCACGCCATAATCCGGATTGTAGGGGGAGAAGCCCAGAGAAGCTCTGCGGATTCCTTCCGGGCCCAGTCTGGTTCCGGAACGATGGCTGGTTCCGCTGTCATAGGGGATACCCACAAAAGCAACATCATACTTTCCCACATCATGGATATCTTCACAGCGGTCACATTTTAAGAAAGTTTCGTAACAGCAGAAGGTGGGAGCCATCTGGGTTCGGGCAAAGGTACTGATGCCGGGTTCTTTAATGCAGTCTGCAGGAGGAAGGCCCGTCTGATAACAGCGCTCGATCAGCCTGGGGCCTCTGTCACTGAACTGTGTGTCAATTTTCTGCGCGTTCTGATACGCCAGCAAGGTTGTTTTATCAAACATAATGAATGCCTCTTTTCTTTAGTTTTCTGTAATTGCGGCTAAAACGGATGTATCTACATAATCAGAAGGAGCAATATCCTGTGAAATCCGCCCTCTTTCCAGCAGGAAGGAGCTCATTGCGGACATGCTGGCTGTCCAGGAATCATCTCCTTCAGCCGTCATTTGCGCGTAGGCCTCTTCGGCAGAAAGCATATTCAGTTTCGTCATGGTTTCAGCAAATTCTTCGCCGGAGCAGTCCAGATATTTCCCGAGCATTTCATTTGCTTCATCTGGATTTTCCTTCCAATAGTCCACGGCCTGATAGAAACACTCCATTACCTTAACCACGTCATCGAAGCGGGTATCCAGAATGTTTCCAGAAAAGACGATACTGTCGTTAATCATTGTAGGATATGCAGAGGTATCCGCCACGATACTGATGCTGTCATCAGCATTCATACAAGAGGTAATAAACGGCTCAAATGTGGCCAGTGCATCAATTTCTCCTGTCACAAGGGCAGTGGCACCGTTGGAAGGACTGGAAAAATCAACTAGTTCGTAGTCATCCAGAGAGCAGCCTTCCTCCTGAGCTAAGAGCATAAGGAAAATGTGGGATACCGTATCCATGCCTACGCCGATTCGTTTTCCTTTCAGTTCCTGCAGAGAAGTTTCCCCTCCTCTGGTCAGCAGGGCGTCGGCGCCCACAGAGTCATCAATGACGGATACTAAGCGGATATCCATATCCAGACTGGCAGGAGCGATCACTTCGAAGGATGAGAAGAAGGCGCCGTCCAGCTGACCGGCGTTAAATGCTTTTGGCACATCGGAAAATTCTGCAAAATCGATCAGATCCACACTTACACCGGCATCATCAAAGTAGCCGAGATCCTGGGCAAGATTCATAAATACATTCGGATTCCAGGCCGAAATCGCAATTTTAATCGGTTCAGCTGAAGAAGAAGCTTCAGCTGTGTCTGAAGAAGCATCGGAGCTGTTTGCTGCAGTGGCATGATTGCCGGAAGATGAACAGGCAGCAGTAGAAACGGTTAGGGCTGATGCTAAAATGACGCAAAAGAGTGTTCTCCATTTTTTCATGATGTGTTCCTCCTTTTCTGCTGTGATGCAGGACGCAGAAGTATTTGCCCTTTGCTGTTTTTCCAGGTGCACGGCAGGAAAAATGAACAAAAGCCGGCAAATACACAGACGAACAGACCTGAACTGTTCTTCTCGTATCTACCGGCTACAAACGCTTCAAATCGTTTGTATTCCCTGAATGGAAGAATACAATATTAAATTGCTGATAGCGTTTGCTATCATGGTTCCAGATTATAAGAGTAATTATTTCGCATGTCAAGCTTTTTTTTGCTTTTTTCACATTTTTTATTATTTTTCGAGAATTGGTGAGATAATTTTTTGGCTGCGCACATCGATCAGTCCCTGATCTGTTAAGCCGAGATCCGGAATAGAAGGAGCCGGCGCCACGCACAAATAGGTGAAGGCAGAAGGGTTCTGGCAGCCTAAGTGGGAAAGCATCTTTTCCATCATTCTGCTTCGCTTAACTGCCTCACTGGCAGAACAGGCGTACATAATGCCGCCTATGGGCATGGGATTAGCGGCGATGAGCTGATTGTTTTTTACAATGACCATTCCGCCGTCAATTTTGGCCACTTCCTGGATGGCTCTGGCCATGTCTTGATAATTTGTGCCGCAGACTGCAATATTGTTGCCTTCAGAAGCAAGACTGGAGGCAATCGCGCAGTGGTTCAGCTTTAATCCGCGGATAAATCCCTTTCCGATAGTATTGTTCTGGCCGTAACGGCAGATGACAGCAATGGGAAGTACATCGTTCGCAAGATCCGGCATGACTAAGCCATCCTGAACGGGGAGATGCCAGGCAATGGCTTTCGGACAGAGGTTGTTTTCCTGTACTTCCATGACCAAGCAGTTAACCTCCGAAGCATCGGATGAGAGAGCCAGATCGGCGGGAGAAAAGCTGCGGGAAAGATGAATGGTGTGGTCTGCATAACTTTCAGCAGAGTCAGGCAGTCCAATAGCCTGTCCGTGTTCAGCCGCCAGATTTCCGCCGATATAGACCTGATTCGGCACAATCTGTTCCAGTGAATCAAATAAAATAAAGTCCGCTTTTCGGCCGGGAGCAACAGAACCAAGATCCTGGGTCAGGCCGTAGTATCTGGCTGTATTGAAAGTGGCCATTTTTAGAGCTTTTATGGGAGCCAGGCCGCAGGCAATAGCTTTATTGACGGCATAATCAATATGGCCTTTTTCCAGAAGATCGGGAGGATACTTGTCATCGGTGCAGAACAGCAGATTGTCTGTAGGAAGCTGGTATTTTACCACGCCTTTAATTAATGCCTCCACGTTCGGCTCAATCGAACCTTCACGGATCATGACCGTTAATCCGCGGGACAGCTTTTCGGCCAGTTCCTGGAACGTGGTGCTTTCGTGGTCGTCAGTAATTCCCACAGCGGCAACGGTGTTTATATCCTCCGGAGCAATTTCCGGGCAGTGGCCGTTAATCAGACGATTTTGGTTACGGGCGGACAGAATCTTTGCCAGAATGTTGGGTTCTTCCTGAAGGACAGAAAGATAATTCACTTCTCCCAGAGAGACGGTCTGCGGATCTTCCAGGAGCTTTCGGATTTCATCAGGGCCCAGAATACCTCCCATGGTTTCTAATTCTGCTTTGGCTGGAATCCGGGAGGGAATCTGATAAAAAACCCGCGTGGGAACTTTCTGGAGCAATGATTTGAGAACCGTTAAAAATTCAGTGCCGTACACACTTGCCGACATCATTGCGTCAAAAAAGATACCTGTTGTGCCGTGGGGCAGAGTAGCCTGAGCCCATGCCATGGGATTCAGATGGGAAGTTTCGATATGCATGTGGCCGTCCAGAAGACCAGGGGCCATATACTGTCCTTTGCAGTCTACATGCTCTTTGGCATGCTGGTGTCCGGGATTTAATGCGCAGAAGCAGCCGTCCAGTATTGCTACATCCATAAGGCGGATCCTTTCCGTGAACACATCAACTACCCGGGCATTGTGATAGATCTGATCGTATTCAAGGGCGCCGCGATTTGCTCTGATTCGCCGCAGCAGTGTTTCCTCTTCCATGTCAGCGCCTCCTTTTCAAAATAATCATGGCCCGGTCATTCATAATGTCCACATCACAGAATGCATCGCAAAATATATGGTCGTCTGTGGAGAAATCATCCATATTTGCGGTGAATTCACTTTTCAGGATCCCATAATAAAACGCCCTGTTGGCTTCGATTAATTCCTGGTCAAAGCGGTATTTGGTTTCGTTAAAGGGTCCCAGAAAGCCGTTCAGAAAAATATACAGATCTCCATCCAGAAGATACAGGTCAATATTCCGGGGATAGGCGCCGGTACTGTTGATCATGAACTCGGAGACCCGATTGCGGACGAAATTGTGATAAGAGCCACTGATCCGATCGGAATCATCTTCTTTTGCCAGAATTTTATCAGATGAATACAGAATGATGCCGGTGTTGTCCCTTACATTGAAATCACACATAACGGAGTTTAAGCCGACGCCGGATTCCTGCAAAACTGCCTGGGAAACGGAATCCAGAGAATTTTTCGCCAGTTTTCCGTAATAAGTTTCCGTGGCTTTGCGCATAGATGGATCTTCGAATAACTTGCTGTTTACCAGGCCGCTGGTAATATAGCCTGTTACGTATACGGCAATATCATTTGCAATGAGATCAATGTAAATGCGCTCCGGCCCCTTTCCGGAAATATCCCGAAAATTTTTCCCGATGATTTTGGGGAGAAGTTTTTTCATGTTGTCTTTTAATTCACTGTAGTTTATCATCGTTCACCTCCGCGTTTTGTTTCATCACCGTGGTAACGTAATCAAGTTACCATCCGAAGAAAATCTTGTCAAGACCGAAAAATGTTGCCAAGAAAAAGATTGACAAAGCAAAATGGAAGTGCTAGGATAAGTGCCAAGATAATGAAAGTACAAAGAGGTACGTCTTTAACCGGGCGTGCCTCTTTTTTTCTGACCTGAACAGAAATGGTACGGATTGTTAAGAGACCTGAAGCTTATCAATATTCGTTATCCCGCAGAAATTGACAAACAGACCAAGGAGGAAATTGATAATGAAAATGATCAAAGCGATTGTACGTCCTGAGAAGTCAGCAGATATTTTAGCATGTCTTGCGAAAAATGGTTTTTCGGCAGCAACAAGAGCCAATGTACTTGGGCGTGGTAAGCAGCAGGGATTAAAGATTGATACGATTCATTATGATGAACTGGCAAAGGACAGCATTACTGTAGTTGCAGAGGATAAAGATGTTCAGAAAGTTGTCAATCTGATCATTGATTCGGCCAAGGTAAAAAAGACCGGCTCTTACGGAGATGGAAAAATTTTCGTCCTTCCGGTAGATGCGGTATATACTATCAGTTCCGGTAAGGAGGAACTGTAGGCAGCTGTGATTTTCAGGGAAAGGCGGGATTTATCATGAAAGAAATCATTGCAGTGATTCGTCCGAACATGTACTTCCCCACAAGAGATGCCTTACATGAGGCGGGGATTTTTTCTATGAACAGTCAGATGGTGTACGGACGGGGAAAGAATGTGCATGTAGGAATGGAACTTAATGTGGATACAGGAGAGGGCCTGGAGGTGGAGGAATATCCTCTTCTTGCCAAACGGCAGATGAATATTGTGGTTCGGGATACAGACGTGAAAAAGGTAATTGATACCATTATCAAAACAAACCAGACGGGAATATCTGGCGATGGAAAAATTTTTGTCCTTCCTGTGGAAAAGACTTATCGGATCCGGACAGGAGAAACGGATGATAATGCTTTGATGTAGCGAGGTGGCGGTATGAATAGAAAATTGTCTAAATCTCGTTCTGTGATCAATGGAATTACTGTGTTTGCCGTGATTTTGCTTGCATGGATAGCGGTAACGGAAGCCGGACTGCTGAAGCCCATTATTCTTCCGAAGATCAGCTCTATTATCGAATATTGGATCAACGGCTTTGCAGAAAATAATTTGCTGACCGATGTGCTGGTGAGCCTGCGTCGAATTGTTCTAGGGTTTTTATTGTCTGCTGTGATTGCCATTCCCTTAGGCATTTTGGCCGGAACCTCCCAGATGTGCAATTCGTATATTCGTCCTGTCTGTGAATTTATGCGATATCTGCCGGTACCTACCCTGGTTCCCTTGGTGATGGTATGGTTTGGCATTGATGAGCTGGCAAAGGTAATGGTTTTATTTCTGGGCTGCGTATTTCAGCTCCTTTTAATGGTAGCAGATGCGGCGGCTTCGGTGTCTGATGATTTGCTGAATGCAGGATATACCCTGGGTGCCAGCAAGTGGGACGGCCTGTGGACAATTCTGCTTCCGGCTGCCCTGCCTCGGATTTTTGAGGCCCTCCGTATGACCATGGGGTGGGCCTGGTCTTATCTGACGCTGGCGGAGCTGTTTGCCGCCAGTTCCGGCTTGGGCTATCAGATTCTGAGAGCACAGCGTTTTATGCAGACTGATGCTATGTTTGGCCTGATTCTCCTGATTGGCTTGATGGGACTGATCACAGACCGACTGTTTGCAATGGTTGATAAACTGGTATTCCACTGGAAAGAATAGGAGGGAGAAGAATGCCTGTAGTTGCTGACGGGAAGAAAGAGGAAGAATATGGACTGAATGCAAAATTAGCCTCCAGTAAAATAGAAGCAAAACATGTGGGAAAGGTGTATAAAGGAAAGAGGTCAGTCATTACTGCCATGGAAGACTGCAGCATGGAAGTGTTGGATAATGAATTTGTCTGTATCGTAGGCCCTTCGGGATGCGGAAAATCCACGCTGCTTCGCATGCTGGCCGGACTGGATTTCCCTACCAGCGGTCAGATTACGGTCAGTGACAGACCGGTGACGGGGCCCGGGGCTGACCGAGGCATGGTGTTTCAGACGTACACCCTTTTCCCCTGGAAGACGGTAGAGGAAAATATAGCCTTTGGATTTCAGTATAACAAGAACCATATTCCCAAAGATAAACAGCCGGAGATTGTTGAGAAATATTTGAAACTGATCGGCCTGGAGGAGTTTCGCAAGGCTTATCCGAAAGAGCTTTCCGGCGGAATGAAGCAGCGGGTTGCTATTGCCAGATCTCTGGCAAATAGTCCGGAGGTACTGCTGATGGACGAGCCCTTTGGGGCGCTGGACTCCCAAACCAAGGCGTCCATGCAGCTTTTGCTGAGAAGCATCTGGCAGAAGGAAAAACCGACGGTAGCCTTTGTGACCCATGATATTGAAGAAGCCGTTTTTCTGGCGACGAAAATCTATGTGATGTCTGCAAGACCGGGACACATTAAAGAGGTAGTAGATGTTTTTCTTCCTTATGATAGAACACTGGATTTAAAAGATACCCAGGAATTCATCCAGCTGCGGCGATACGTGTCCAGCCTTCTGGATCAGACACAGCTGACGGATGGCTGAAGGCTTAATTTAAAAATGATTGTGCCGGCACAATGGTGTTGGAGAGGACAGAAAGAGAGCTTCTTTAATTTTAGAAGCTCTTTTTTAGTTGAGGAACAATATCCAGCTAATCCGCATATGATAAAGGCAAATGGACAGGCGGAGGAAATTGGATGAAAAAGCAGCTGGAAAATTTAATTGATGTAAAATCAATCATGACTCTGGCGTTGACTGGAGGGTTTATTGGACTTACTTGTGCCGGAGAGATTACTGGAGAGCAGTTTCTGACGATTTTCACCATGATTGTAGGCTTTTATTTTGGCACACAGATTCAGAAAAATAAGATGAAATAGCTGGCGTCAGCATAAGCTTAATGGAAGCGCGAGATCGGCGGGGAAATGGAAATGAATAAAAGCGTCAGAGTGAAGAAAAAACATGGAGCGTTATTTATTACTGGAGGTTTGGTGTATATTTTAATCGAGCTGGCATGGAGAGGGGAGAGCCATTGGACCATGTTTATGCTGGGGGGCGTGTGCTTTTTGCTTTTGGGACTGATCAATGAAGGGATCCCGTGGGAAATGCCTTTATGGCTGCAGATTTTCATTGGTACCTGCATGATCACTCTCCTGGAATTTCTTACTGGATGTGTGGTTAATCTTTGGCTGGGGTGGAAAGTGTGGGATTACAGCAATATGCCAGGCAATCTTTTCGGTCAAATTTGTCCTCAGTATATTTTGTACTGGATTCCTGTGAGTTTGGGAGCAATTCTTCTGGATGATTGGCTGAGATACTGCTGGTGGGGGGGAGAAAGACCGAAGTATCGTCTGTGGTAGGACGGCATTAATTTTCTGGTGAAACGATGGCGCGTATGTCTGTCGAGACCATTGACAAAAGGAATGGAAAGCCGGTAAAATAAAGAGGATTTTCTGATGCTTTTGCCGTCTTTTCCGGCGAAGCACAGTAAAAAAGTTTGTCTGCAGACGCAGAGGGGTTGGTCAAAGTTCTGCAATGATACCAGGCAGGCAAGGAGGAGAATATGAAAATCAGAAGAGAAGATCTGTGCTTATATGCAGTTACGGATCGGAGCTGGCTGGGGAGTGCGCGGCTGTATGATCAGGTGGAGAAAGCCTTGAAGGGCGGGGCAACCATGATTCAGCTTCGGGAAAAAAATTTAGAGAAAGAAGAACTTATTCAGGAGGCCAGAGAGATTGGCAGACTTTGCCGGCAGTATGGAGTTCCTTTTTTGATTAATGATCAGGTAGAGATTGCGCGGCTTGTGGATGCAGACGGGGTCCATGTGGGACAGAATGATGCAAGTCCAGAGGAAGCCAGAAAAATCCTGGGGAAGGGAAAAATTATCGGTGTTACGGCAAGAACCTTGGAACAGGCGGTTAAAGCTCAGGAGGAGGGCGCCGATTACCTTGGAGTAGGCGCTGTTTTTCCTACCAGCACAAAGAAAGATACCTCGCCTGTAACCAGAGAGCAGCTAAAGGAAATCTGCAGTACAGTGTCTATTCCTGTTGTGGCTATTGGAGGGATCAATGAAGAAAATATTCAAAAACTTTCAGGATGCGGTCTGGCAGGGGTGGCGGTAGTCAGCGCTATTTTTGCAAAAGCGGATATTGAGCAGGCATCCAGAAATCTGCGGGAACTTTCCTGGCGGGTGGTATCTGGAAAATAGAACCGGACAAGAGACGGAGAGAGAGGAAAAGGAATGAAAACAGCACTGACGATTGCAGGGAGTGATTCCAGCGGAGGAGCGGGAATCCAGGCGGATTTAAAAACTATGACCGTTCTTGGGGTTTACGGGATGAGTGCCATTACTGCGCTGACAGCACAAAATACCATGGGAGTAGCAGGAATCCAGGAAACTGCGCCGGAGTTTCTGGCTCTTCAGCTGGATTGTGTATTTACTGATATTTTTCCGGATGCGGTGAAAATCGGGATGGTTTCTTCAGCAGGATTAATTCGGGTGATCGGAGAGAAATTAAGAGAATACGAGGCAAAAAACATTGTGGTAGATCCAGTGATGGTGGCCACCAGCGGTGCCAGATTGATGGAGAATGAAGCAGTGAAAACATTGATGGAAGTTCTTTTTCCTTTGGCTGAACTGCTGACTCCAAATATCCCTGAAGCTCAGGTCCTTTCTGGAATGGAGATTCATTGTCCGGAAGATATGGAAAAGGCCGCTCAGAGAATTGGCAGCGCTTATGGGTGCGCAGTTTTGTGTAAGGGCGGCCATCAGCAGAATGAGGCGAATGATGTTTTGTACCGGGATGGGAAACTTATGTGGTTTAGAGGTGAAAGAATTGCAAATCCCAATACCCACGGGACAGGGTGCACCTTGTCCAGCGCCATTGCCTCATATCTTGCCCTTGGCGCATCTTTAGATGAGGCAGTGGCGAAGGCTAAGGATTATCTGTCCGGTGCTTTAGCAGCTGGCCTTAACCTGGGAAAAGGTCACGGGCCGATGAACCATAGTTACCGGATTTGCGGGAAATAATCAAACGATCTATAGCATATTTCCCTGCTGCAGGGAGAAGAACTCCTGCGGCTGCATAAAATGGCCAGAGAGAAGTGCCGTAGGCCTGGGGAAAGGCGGAATATACCTCAATAGGATCCCCTATGAAAAATCTTCCGTAAATCAGATCAAGGACTTTAAAGACCAAAAAATGCAGACACATAATATCAAAGGAATATCGTCCCAGCAGGGCGAAGAGGCCGCCAGCCAGGCGGCTTTTTTTTAGCTTTTTAGCAGCCCATAAACAACAGTAAATGCCAAGAAATGCCAGAAGATAAAATTCCCATCCGTTTCCAATTCTTCCTAGAGATAAATCGATATGCAAATCGCCAAGGCGGATCCAAAGAATCAGAATCAAAAAGCAGGCGAGAGCGGCATACCAGCGAAGATAAGAGGAAAAGGAAGGAAGGAGTTTCCTTAAGAGCCATCCTCCAGCCAGGAAAGGCTGCAGCAGCAGCACCAGATGGAGAACGTAAGACAGCCAAACTCTGCGGAAAATAAAGCAGGCGCCAGAAATTCCAGCCAGTATGCTTAACCCCGAAGTGATCCACAAGGCTGCAGAGGATGGCAAATATTTCTGGAAGAAGGGAAGTCTGGAAAACCAGGAAATTCCGCAGAACAAAGTACAGGAAAGAACCCACAGAGGAATAAACCACATGGCGCCGCCCATGACTTCAACACACTGAAAGGTAACGGAATTTCCCAGAGCGGTCAAGGCTTCCGTCCGGCTGTATGGAAGGGTTCCTGACGGATTGATTCCCAAACGGATAAAAAAATTGTGCAGCAAAATAAAGATTGCCGCATAAATCATATATTTTGGCCAAGAGCTTTTTAATTTAGCAGCCAAGAATCCGAAAGGGTCGTCTCCATATTTATGTTCATGGAAGAGATAACCGGAGATAAAAAAGAATATCGCCAAATGATAAGAATATACATAGGGAACAACCGGTCCGCAGCAGTGTCCCATGACGATAGACAAGATGCCGATGCCCCGGACCAGGTCCCAGAAGATTGAACGAGAAACAGCGCTTTTTTGAATCAAAGTAATTCCCCCTCATCAGATCATATAAGAGAAAGTATACCACGATCTTAAAGCGCTGTTAAGAAATAATAAAGAGAATTTTCGCGAAATTAGTAAAGGCGCAGTCCATTTGCGTTAACGTAATGTCCGTCTGGAGTGAAGGTTCCTGTCCACAGTGCACCGCTGGAAGGATCCAGATAGTACCAGCCTCCGTCCAGCAGATTCCAGCCGGTAGCCATTACGCCGCTGTTGGACAGATAATACCAGTATGGTCCCACCTTCTGCCAGCCTGTAGTCATGGCTCCGTCTGTTCCGCAGTAATACCAGGCGCCGTTCAGCTGCAGCCAGCCGGTCATCAAATATCCCTGATCATTAAAATAGTACCATTTTCCATCAATTTCCTGCCAGGAACTGAAGGGCCATCCCCCGTTGTTGTATTCATACCACCAGCCATTAGCATTCTGACGCCACCAGCCCAAGACTGTGCTGCCAGGACCGTACTGAGAGCCTACTTCACTGCCATAATAGCCGGGACCGGCGGAATAGATATATTCGCTGTTTACATCGGAACTGTCAGCGTCTCGGTTTTCTCTGGCTTCGTCTTTGTCCAGGTAAAGCCTGGGAGAGTGGTCTGACCAAAGCTGGCCTGTGTCATATTCGGAATCAACAGGCCGTACCCGGAAGCTGTAGGTACCGCTTTGGGTGAGATAGCTGGTAAAATCATATTCCCCATCGTCACTTCGCTTGGTGGTCACCACAGAGGTGCTGCTTCCGCTGCTGTTCCACCGGTAAAGCCGCACCTCATAATATTCGGTGGAATAAATGGGATTCCAAGTGGCAGTATAGCCATCCCAATCAAGTGCATAATTTTCTTCGGAAGAGGTTCCTTCACCAGTTACCCGATTCAGGTAAATGTCCAGTTCCATGTATGTACCGTTGTCCATAATGTTTGCATCATCAAAGGTAGCGCCGTATCCGCTTAAAGAAAAATGACTTTTGCTGGTATAAGAAAATCGATATCCGTCATCGGCATACAGTTCGATGCGCACCTTGGGGCGTTCGTTTCTCTGCCAGATTTCATGATCATTCAGAAAATAGGCATTATCAATGTAGTAGCCTTCGCCTCCGCCGGAGACCGTGACTTCACCGATGGAAGCGCCGGCTTCAAGGGTGCCTGCGCCGGTCACTGTTACGGTTACCGTATCAATTTTTGTTTCAGCAAAGGATGAAAAACTGAAAGCGCACATCAACAGGCAGATCACAGCAGTTCTTAAACATTTTATCTTCATCACAGTCCTCCCTTTTTTATTTTCCATAATTCATTGCGGCATAGGCATCCAGCATGCCTCCGCTTACTGTTTTTCCCGCCAGGCTTTCCAAGGAATGCACCGTTGATAAAATGGCTTGTTTTACATCAGCCAGAGAAAAATCTGTCCGATAGGAATACAGCATGGCGGCAGTTCCTGTTACCATAGGAGCGGCCATGGAAGTACCGCTCATAAAAGCGTAGCCGCCTCCTGGCGCAGTGCTCAAAATGAAAGAACCTGGAGCGGCAAGATCAACAGACTGTGCCCCGAAGTTTGAGCTGGCAGCCAGACTGCCGTCAAACATCAGGCTGGCTACAGAAATAACATTGTCATAGGGAAGAGAAGCTGGATAAATCGGAGAGACATCAGTGTCGTATCCCTTTCCGTTAGCATCTCCATTTCCGCTGGCGATGACGAACAGCATGTGAGAATCGCGGATAGCGGCAGCCAGTTCTTCGTTGTAGGCGGCGGTGCCTAGACTTAAATTGCAGATTGAGGCGCCATTTGCTTCTGCATAGCGGATGGCTTCGATTACAGAATCAGGGGATCCGATTCCGTACGGACCGCCCAGGGCCTTAAGACTCATGATTTTAACATATCGATTATCGGTGATGCCCGTAACACCTCCGGCGCCTCTGGCGGCTGCAATCGTGCCGGCGGTATGGGTGCCGTGGCTGTCTTCTGTACCGCTGTAAAGCGTAGAGCTTCCGGTGTAAAAATTCCAGCCGTGAATATCATCGATATAGCCGTTGCCGTCGTTATCGATGCCGTCGCCGGGAATTTCACCGGGATTCGTCCACATGGCATTTTCCAGTTCAGGATGGCTGTAATCAATGCCGGTGTCGATGACTGCAACAATAGTATTTCGCCGTTCTGTCTGATCGTCTGCATCGTATTCTTCCCAGGCTGGGAGAATATTGATGTCCACGCCGGTTACCGCCCGAATAACAGTAGATTCATACTGGATCATGCCAGGTCCCAGATCAGGGAGAGAAATAGAAGATGAGCGTCCCTTTCGCCCCCCGTACACAGAATCCAGAGAGCGGAAGCTGGCAGTCATCTGCACAAGCCGAAAATCGCCGTCGTTTTTTAAGCCCCATTGGTAAGTGGCATAATCATCTCCAAGAGAAAGATTTTTAAGACCGGGACCAATCGCCTGGGAATGAACGGCAGGAAGGGAAAGGACTTTTCCTTGTTCCAGCTCGGCGGCCAGGGCGCTGAATGGTCCGGCTGCTGCAGCAGCCAGAATCAGTGCACCGGCTGCCAGCGTTTTCGTCAATTTCATGGAAAACACTCCTGTATTTTATCGATTTAACGTCAGGCTTTTTCTAAATGCCAACGTCACTTTCAGTATAGCATAACCATAAAGGAAAAATTTGAAAATTGTGTGAAGATTTTCTTACGAACCCGGCGGGGAAAGGTTATGGTTCAAGATCCTTAGTCTGGTAAACTCTCTGCCATTCCTTGGTGCCTTCCACTTTTCGGGTAAGGGACTGATTCTGTTGGAGAAATTTGACCAGTTCATAACAGCTGATCCAGATTTGATTGACGCCGTCTTTCTGTGATTCATGGAAAATCAGCTGAATGCCGAAATGAAGATGGGGCTCCTGGATATTATTCGTATTTTCCTTTGCGCTGTATCCTGTGCGTCCAAGATAGCCGATTACATCCCCGGCCTGAACCTGGCTTCCTACCTGGAGATTGGACTGATAAGGATAATTTTTCCGCAGATGAGCGTAATAGTAATACCGCTTCTGGTCAAAGGAACGAATGCCGATGCGCCAGCCCCCGTACTGATTCCAGCCAAGGGCTTCTACCGTCCCGGATTCAACGGCAATGATGGGAGTGCCTACCTGGCCCATCATATCATGCCCCAGATGCTGGCGCTTGTAGCCGTAATTTCTGGCAGCTCCAAAGTCATCGTAATCTGTATAAGGGAATCCTTTAGCGATAGGAGAGAAGGCTTTTAAGCCGTATTTGTATACCCAAACTGTGTCCTCCTCAGAATCAGGAGATTCTTCCGGGGAATTTTGGGCAGAAGAATCAGAGGGAGTCTGAGAAAGCCAGGTTTCAGGAGGTGCTTGGCTGGCTGGAATTTCAGCTTGAAAAGTGCCGACCATGCCGCCCAGTACAGCGGAGTAAGCTTCCAGATAATAATCATAGTAGTCCATCCCCTCCGTCAGCTCTTCCATGGTTTTTCCCTGGAGAAGATTATTTGCCAGGTTTTCCAGATCAGAGTTCTGATAGCGGGAAAAATCTCCGCCGTAGGTAGCGCCGAGAAAGGCCAGAAGCTGAATCCAGTCCAGATGAATATCGGATTGACAGGTATCCACATCCAGACGGAATGCTTTGGTCAGAGCTTCGCTGGTAACCGTAAAATCCACCCACTTAATGTAATTTTGGCTTTCATCGGATAAAGAGCCTTCAGTCTGCCTCAGTTCCTGGTTTCGTTCCAAGATACCAGCAAGGAGAGAAAGACTTAAAATCATCAGAAGAACGGCTTCCACATAAAAGATCAGGGCGGCGGAATCCTTTGAATGCAAGTGAAGCCATGGCTCCTGGGCGCCGTGATCAGCGCTGCGGCTGTGTCTTGACAGAAAATTTTTTTTTGGGAAAAAAGGCATGAAACAGGCTCCTTTCAGGTCATTTCGCAATCATCCTATGAAGGAGCCTGGGTAAGTATGCTTAAAGAGAAAGAATTTCGCCGTCATCTGGGACGAAAAGATTGCCGTGATAATATTGCCGCCCTTCTGCCCCATAGATTTCTTTGCGGTGTGTCAGATCAGAATCTTCGGTGTGCCAGATTACCAGGTTGGGGATGTTCAGGCTTTCTGCCAGCTCGCAGGCTTCTTTTACCGTGCTGTGGTGCTTTTCGTAAGGCTTAAATTGACTGCGCTGGCTGTATAGGCAGAATGCCTCGCATAGAAGCCACTGGCTGCCGGATACGTAAGATTCACAGAGCGGATTGTAAGGCTCGTCTCCGGTGCAGGAGAGCTTTTTGCCGTTTTTCAGCATCATGGTAAAGCCGAACTGTCTGGCTTTTGTGGAATGAATGTCAAAAAAGGTTACGGGACAGCCTAAAATCCAGCGGGTTTCTCCGTCTTCCACAGGAATCAGCTGAATCGGGCCGCCCAGAAGGTTCTGAATCTTTTTCTGGGTAGTTAAGCTGCAGAGGGTGGTAATGGTGGACACCAGTCCGCTGTGACAGTAAATGTTTAACTGGCCTTCATAAGTGCCGGCCAGCATTTTCTGGCCGATCATGCGGATCATCCAGATGACTCCGAGAATATGATCGGTGTGTTCGTGAGTGACAAACAGATGATGAATAGAAGATAGGGGCACATCCATGCGGTTTAGGATTCCCAGAATGCCGTTTCCGCCTCCTGCGTCTACCATAAAGTATTCATCGTTTTCCCGGATGGCGAAGCAGGTATTGTAGCAGCGGAATACTGCTGCATTTCCAGTTCCGAATACGTATAGCTGTTCCATAGAAAACCTCCGTTGCAATTAATTTCTTCCCATTTTTTTTAATCAATGCTATAATAGCCGCAGATAAAAACGTATCTTTTTACGCGGCTTCTGTTTTATGGTACTACAAAAAGAAAGAAAAAACAATGGAGGAAGAGAGAACTTCCGCCGGAAGACAGATCAGGGAGGAATTATGAGGGATATTGATTATTTAAAGCTGTTGTCCAGAGAATACCCAACGGTACGGTCCGCGTGCAGCGAGATCATTAATCTGAGAGCCATTATGGGGCTTCCCAAAGGAACAGAATATTTTTTCAGCGATCTTCATGGAGAGTATGAGGCCTTTATTCATTTGCTGAAAAGCTCTTCGGGAATTATCCGGGAGAAAATTCGGGAAACCTTCGGCTACGTGATTCCTGAGGAATCTCAGATGGAGATTGCCAATCTGATCTACTATCCAGAGCGGGTATTAAACAAAATGACTCTTGAGGGACATAATACAGAGGACTGGCAGAAGGTGACCATCTACCGCTTGGTGCGCATCTGCAAGGAGGTTTCCTCCAAGTACAGCCGCTCTAAGGTTAGAAAGAAGATGCCTCAGGAATTTGCCTATGCCATTGACGAACTTCTTCATGTGGATTATAATGACGAAAACAAAAAAATCTATTACAGCGAGATCATTCAGACCATTCTGGATGTGCAGATTGCAGATCAGTTTATTATTGCGCTCTGTGAGCTGATTCAGAACCTTACCATTGATAACCTGCACATTATCGGAGATATTTTCGATCGGGGACCCAGGGCGGATATTATTATGAACGCTTTAATGCAGTTTCATGATGTGGATATCCAATGGGGGAATCATGATATTTCCTGGATGGGCGCTGCCACGGGAAATCTGGCTTGCATCTGCGTAGTGCTGCGGATTGCCATCAGTTACAACAGTTTCGATGTGCTGGAGGATGGCTATGGCATTAACTTAAGGCCTTTAAGTATGTTTGCGGCCAATGTTTACCGGGATGATCCCTGCGAACGTTTTCAGCCGAAGATTCTGGATGAAAATATTTACGATGCAGTGGATCCAGGGCTGGCGGCCAAGATGCACAAAGCCATTGCAGTAATCCAGTTTAAGGTTCAGGAGCAGATCATTAAGCGTCATTCAGATTATCAGATGCAGGACCGGCTCCTTCTGGAAAATGTAGATTTTTCCAAAGGCACAGTGAAGATCGACGGCAAAGAATACGCTATGCTGGATATGAATTTTCCAACTATTGATCCGAAGAATCCTTTGGCCCTTACCCGGGAGGAGGAGGAGCTTCTCCATAATCTGGCTCTTTCCTTTAAGCACAGCGAGCTTCTTCATCGCCATATCAAGTTTTTGTATTCTCATGGAAGCATGTATAAATGCTATAATTCAAATTTGCTTTATCACGGCTGTATTCCCATGAAAGCAGATGGAAGCTTTGAAGAGATGGTCATCGACGGCAAAGCATATTCAGGGAAAGCTTTGCTGGATTATATCGATCAGCGGGTGCAGAAGGCGTATTTCCTGCCGGAGGATGATCCAGAAAAAGAGAAATGCCGGGATTTTATGTGGTATTTATGGTGCGGCGCAAAATCCCCGGTCTTTGGAAAAGACAAAATGACTACCTTTGAAAATTATTTTGTAGCAGAAAAAGAAACCCATAAAGAAAAGATGAACCCTTACTACAGCTTAAGCCAGCAGGTGGAGTACTGTGATAAGATTTTAACGGAGTTTGGTCTTCCTACGCAGGGCTCCCATATTATCAACGGCCATGTGCCGGTAAAAATCAAGGATGGGGAGACTCCGGTAAAGGCGGACGGAAAGCTTTATGTCATTGACGGCGGCCTGTCCAAGGCTTACCAGTCCAAAACCGGGATCGCCGGTTATACCTTGATTTACAATTCCCACCATCTGGCGCTGGCTGAACATAAGCCTTTTGATCCAGATAAAGAAAATACTCCGCGGGTGTCTATTGTGGAGAATATGCCCAGGAGAATTATGGTGGGGGATACGGATAAGGGAGCGGAATTAAGCTCCAGAATTGAAGATCTCCGGGAGCTGGTCAATGCTTATCGGGAAGGCATCCTGAAAGAGAGGATACATTAACATCATGGATAAGAGAGAATTTTTGGAAAAACTGGCTCTGGCCCTGGCGGGACAGGTGCCAAGGTCAGTGATAGAGGAAAACATTTCCTATTATGACAGCTATATTTCAGGGGAAATGCGGAAGGGACGTTCCCAGGCGGATGTGCTCAATGAGCTTGGTGATCCCCGCCTGATTGCCAGGACGATTATTGAGGCCAATGGGGGCGGAAATGATATGGCAGGAGTTTATGAGGACAGCGACAGCGGGGAAAACACTGGATATGAGCAGGAAACTCCAGATTATCAGGAACCTCCCCATACCAGTTTTCATCATATTCAAATCGGCGGTTTTTGGTTCACGCTGATTGCGGTGATTGTGCTGCTTTTTGTGATTTGGCTGGTGGGCACTGTGATCGGAGGGATATTTATCCTTCTTGGACCGATTCTCATGCCTGTCCTGTTGATTTGCCTGGTATTATGGATGTTCAAAGGTCCGCGAAGATAGTGAATTTTCTCAGTCCTGAGAGGAGATCAAGATGGATTTCCTCTCAGGTTTTTTTGCCAGAGAAGGCTGTTGAAAAAAGACTTGACGTGTCCTTGTAAAGTGGGTATAATACAAACGTAACAAAAGTTAACAATTTTGAAATAATTGCTGTAACAAAATGTTGAAATTTATGACAGAATAATTAAGGAGACGAGACATGCACAAGTGCTGGAAAAAAGCAATGGGAGTACTTTTCTGCTGGGGAATCATGGCAGGAACGCCTTTTGCTTCTTATGCAGACAGCTTCAGCCAGGTTCAGCTGGTGGAGGCGAAGGAGTCTGCGGGGGCGGAATATATGGATGTAGACTCAGCAGCAGGACTTTCTGCCGCAGTTAATGCGGCGGCGATTACCAGCCAGATCAAGGTATATGACCGGACGGAAGAGACAAAGGCTTCTGAAGAAGCAGAGCTGAAGGCGGAGGCTGAAGTGCTGGCAGAGGCTGCGGCGAAGGAAGCGGCAGCGCAGGCGGCACAGGCAGCTCAGACCCAGGCGAAAGCTGACCTGCGGCAGCAGGTGGTAAATTTCGCATTAAGCTTTTTAGGCGGACCTTACCGGTATGGAGGAAGTGATCCGGCCACAGGAGTAGACTGTTCAGGATTTACCCGTTATGTCATGAGCAATGCAGCAGGAATTTCTCTTTCCCGCTCTTCCAAAAGCCAGGCAAATGATGGAGTAGCCATCAGCGCAGATCAGATGCAGCCAGGCGATTTGATTTTTTACGGCGGAGGAAGCGGCATTAATCATGTGGCCATGTATATTGGTTCGGGAAAAATTGTACATGCCTCTACATATGACACCGGAATTAAGATTTCCAACTGGAATTACCGCACTCCGGTGAAGATCGTTAACGTCTTAGGATAGCGTTGGCCGACAGGGACAAGTTCTTCTGAATGCAGACGCTGATTATTGAATAAGGATTGTGACTGTACAGTACAGTCGCTGAAGGATTGTGGGAAAGACTGCTGCAGGCGCCCTGAAAGAGGGAGCTGCAGCGGTCTTTTTCCTTTTAGCGGTTTCTAATCTTAGCATGATAGCTGAAAAAATGGGAAAAGAGCCGGACAGGGGAGCTGTCCGGCTCTTTTGAGGGGAGTATAAATAATTAATAAGGGTAGGAAAAATCATTTTAAGGGAAACGATTTTTCCGCATATTAATTATAATATAAGAAAACTGAAAAATCAACAGATTATATGAAGACCGGCATTGTTAGAAAAAATTTATTTTTTTGTTAGTTCCCTGTTACCTGGATTCGGTATAATGATCGCCGTAAAGCTGACTAGCATCATCTTTCGGCAGTCATGGGCGGGAAACATCATGGCTGTGGCGGGAATTTCCAGAGCTTTGACATGGCTTCAGGGAGCAGATTTCCTTTCTCCAGAAACGGCGGATGAGCTGTTTGCCGATGTGATCAGACACCGGATTTATATGAATGCAGCAGCCAGGAGAGAAGGCGTGGAAGAGGCGCGGCTTATCGCGGCAATGAAAGCACAGGCGGCAAGACCGGTAAAGCGCTCTGTTTTTGAACGGATTGGAAAACCATGAGGAAGAAAAGAGGACTTGTTAATCGAATTTCGCAATGGTATAGTAAACATAAATATGCCAAAGATAGGGATGATACAATGACATTGCGGAAAAAGATTATCTTGTCCAATATTTTAATGGTGCTGATTCCGACAGTGATTACCGTGTCGGTGATTGTATTCTGCATGCAGACTTCCATGGGCAGCTACTGGCATACTCTGGAAACCATGTATAAAGACGAAAATAATCTCCAGTCTGCCCAGAGCCTGATCTATACGTATAAGAAAGAATTGTGGGACACAGACTGGGAAAGCGCAGTGTTCGATCACAATGAAACCATGAATTTGCTGGAGCGAAAGCTGGCAGAACAGGGGTATTATATTCAGATCAAGATGAATGGGAAAGAAGTGTATTCCAATATTTCCGAGGCGGATATGGAAGCTGCTTTTTCTGTGGCGGGAAGTGCGCTTTCTACAGCCAAAATGCTTACCGCCAGCAAGGGCAGCGTGTCGGTGATCAAATATACCTTTTACCGGGATGCGGATGCCTGCTCGATCATTGCAGTGAACAATGCCCACGCCGCCTGTCAGGCTAAGTCTTATTTTCAGGCTTATATCTTGAAATATGTGATTATTTTTAGCCTGCTTTTTTTTGGCATGGTGCTGTTGGTTAATGTGGTTCTTTCTTATTGGATTTCTTCCAGCGTGCTGGAACCATTAAAAAAGCTCAGTGCAGGAGCCAGGGAAATTCGAGATGGCAATCTGGATGCTGTGATTACATATAAGAAAAATGATGAGTTTGGTCAGGTATGTCATGACTTTAATGAGATGTGCCAGTATTTAAAACAGTCGGTGGAGCAGAGGCTGGAATACGAGAAACGGAGAAAGGAGTTAATCTCCGGCATTTCCCATGATCTCAGGACGCCTTTAACCTCCATCAGCGGTTATCTGGACGGATTAATAGAAGGAATCGCTTCGACTCCGGAGATGCAGAAGCGTTATCTGAACGCCATGAAGATTAGAACCATGGATTTGAAGCGTTTGGTGGGAAATCTATCTGAATACAATCGGCTGGAGAGTGAAAACTTCCATTATAATTTTGTGAAAGAAAGCTTGAAAAATTTCATTGAGCAGTATCTTGAAGCAGAACGGGGAGAATTGGGAAAGAGAAATGTAAAGATACAGTTTACTTGTGAGCAGGACTGTCAGATATGGATGGATGAAATTGAGTTGAAGAGAGTATTCGACAACCTGATGACCAATACGATCCGCTATCGGGAGAAGGACAGTTCTCTTGTAGAGATTAAAATAGGACAAACAGAGGATAAAAAGCAAGCCTGGCTGGAGTTTTCTGATGATGGGCCGGGAGTGCCTGAGGACAGCCTGGAGCGGATTTTCGAGAGCTTTTACCGGGTGGATGCTTCCCGGACCCGGTCAGATGAAGGAAGCGGCATGGGGCTGGCGGTGGTGATGGAAATCATCAAGGGCCACGGAGGTTCAATTCGGGCAGTGAATCGGAACGGCCTGACCTTTTGGATTACAATACCTCTGGAAAAGGAGATGCAGAATGGATAAAGTACTGATTGTAGAAGATGACAGGCTGATTGCAGAGCTGGAACGGGATTATCTTGAGGCGGCGGGCTTTAGCGTAAAGATCATGGCGGACGGCACAGGTGTGGTGGAGGAGATGAAAAAAGAAACTTACAGCGCTGTGATTTTAGACGTTATGCTGCCGGGGAAAAATGGATTTGATATTTGCCGGGAGGCCAGGAAAGAGATGAATATTCCCATCATTATGGTAACGGCAAAAAAAGAGGATATTGACAAGATCCGCGGCCTGGGCTTAGGGGCAGATGACTATATGATCAAACCTTTCAGTCCAGCAGAGCTGGTGGCCAGAGTAAAATCCCACATTCAGATTCACTCCATGCTGTTGGCGCAGAAGCGGAAAGAAGAAGAGAAGGGAATGGAGATCGGCCCTTTAAAGATTCTTCCGAGAGAGCGGCGGATATTTGTAGGCGGAAAAGAAATTTTTCTTTCCAACAAAGAATTTGATCTATTATTGTTTTTGGCAGAAAATCCCAATATTGTATTTTCTAAGGATACGCTGTTTGAGCGGATATGGGGGCTGGATGCAGTGGGAAATACGGCCACAGTAACCGTACATATCAACCGCCTTCGGGAAAAATTAGAAAGCGGTCCCGTTCCGGTTTCCTTTATTCAGACAGTCTGGGGAGCTGGTTATCGCTTTAAGGTGGGATAAGGACCCTGAAAAATTATTGAATTGCCATGAATAAGTTAAACGAAAACAACCATACTATTCCCGTAACCAAAAAAGCCGAAAAACCGGCTGAACTATCAGGAGGTATGGAAAATGGCAAAGAATAACTACAACAATATGGAGAATACTTCTTCCCGCAATAGCAGCAGAAATGAGTATGAGAACGAATCTCAGGGAACGTCCAAAAACAGCGTTAAAAATTGCCGGGACAATTCTCAGGGAAGTTCCAGAAACAGTTCTGATTATTCTCAGGGAACGTCCAGAAACAGCCAGAGAGACTAAAGAAAGGCTTAAAAAACAGCAGAACGTCCTGTAATTTGAATGATGAGAAGACCGCCTGTCAGCGCAGAACGCTGGGGCGGTCTTTTTTAGGCCAAAATAAAAAGGGAGCAGGTTCGCCGTGTTGACAGAAGACGGGACAATGGCGTATACTACCTTCAAAAAGCAAAGGAGCTGAATCTGGATGATTGATCTGAATAATGCCAGAAAACAGTTTGAGGAATATTTAAAGGGCTACGATGGGAGCGACAGCAAAATTCACTTAAAAGCAGTACATACCTTTTGTGTAATGGAAGCGGCGGACTCCATCTGTCAGGGGGAAGGATTTTCCCAGGAAGACCGGCAGCTGGCGCTTTTGATTGCCCTTCTCCACGATATCGGGCGGTTTGAACAGCTGAAAGCCTTCAGCAGCTTTGACGACAAGCTTTTTGATCATGCCAGCTTCGGGGTGAAGGTACTGTTCGAAGAGGGATTGATCCGCCGGTTTATCGCTGATCCTCAGTATGACGGCATCATCCAGGCCGCTATCCGCTGGCATTCTGTGTACTCTTTAGATCAGGCAGGAGAACTGACGCCCCGTCAGCTCCTTCACTGCCGTATTATCCGGGATGCGGACAAACTAGATAATTTCCGGGTAAAAGATACAGAACGACTGGAAACGTTATTTGATGTACCGGAGAAAGTGGTGGCTAATGAATCCATAACGCCGGCAATTCTGGAGGCCGTGCGCAGCCATCGCTGCATTCTTTCTTCAGACCGAGTTACCCATATGGACTGCTGGGTATCTTATCTGGCGTTTATTTTTGATTTGAATTTTGCAGCCAGTTTCCGCTGGATTAAGGAGAGAGATTACATGAACCGGAACATTAACCGGATTGCTTATGAGAATCCTCAGACGAAACGAGACATGGAAGAAATTCGAAGAATTTGCTGTGCGTATATTGACCAGCATATTTAGCCCTCAGCGGGCAAAAAAACCATCAGAATCAGGAATAAAGGGCCTGGCTTCAAGGATTTGCAGAAGCCGGGCCCTGTTGTTTTATTCATCAAAAATGCTGACGATTTCTCCGTCCAGAATCCGATTGGTATTTTTTACTGCACAGAAGTTTCCGCACATGCTGCAGGTATCTTCCTTTTCTGGCTTGGCTTCTGCGCGGTAGCGCCGGGCTTTCTCCGGGTCCATGCTTAAGTTGAACATCGCTTCCCAGTCCAGACGTTTTCTGGCTTCGCTCATCTGGTAATCCCAGTCAGCAGCGCCGGGAATTCCTTTGGCGATATCTGCAGCGTGGGCGGCGATTTTGGCGGCAATGATTCCTTCTTTTACGTCAGCGGCGTTAGGCAGACGAAGATGTTCTGCCGGCGTTACATAGCAGAGGAAGGAGGCTCCGGCGGCAGCGGCGATGGCGCCTCCGATGGCGGAAGTAATATGATCATAGCCAGGGGCTACATCAGTGACCAGAGGCCCTAACACGTAGAAGGGAGCGCCGTGGCACAAGGTTTTCTGAATTTCCATGTTGGCGGCGATCTGGTTCATCGGCATATGGCCCGGCCCTTCAATCATTACCTGTACATCCTTTGCCCAGGCTCTTTTTGTCAGTTCTCCCAAGGTAACCAGTTCCTCGATCTGGGCTGTGTCTGTGGCATCGGCAAGACAGCCGGGACGGCAGGCATCTCCCAGGCTTAAGGTAATGTCGTATTCCTGACAGATATCAAGAATGTCATCGAAATATTCGAAGAATGGATTTTCCTTTCCCGTCATTTCCATCCAGGCAAACATGATGGAACCGCCTCTGGAGACAATGTTCATCAGACGTTTGTTTTCTTTGAAGCGGGCGGCGGTAGCACGGTTCATGCCGCAGTGAATGGTCATGAAATCCACTCCGTCTTCTGCGTGCATCCGAACAATATCCAGCCACTCTTCAGAGGTAATCTGACCTAAGGGCTTGTGATAATATACCACCGCGTCATAAATGGGAACTGTTCCGATCATGGCAGGGCAGTCGGCGGTCAGTTTTCTGCGGAAGGTTCTGGTATCGCCGTAGGAACTTAAATCCATAATGGATTCTGCCCCCATCTCTACTGCAGAGCGGACTTTTTCGTACTCCATCTCCACATCTTTCCAGTCCCGGGATACTCCGAGATTTACGTTGATTTTTGTGGTAAGTTTAGCCCCTACGCCGTTTGGACGGATCGAGGTGTGCTTTTTGTTGCAGGGAATGATCACTTGTCCCTTTGCCATCAGTTCCCTTAAAGCTTCTGGTTCCATATGCTCCTTTTCGGCAACCGCTTTCATCTGCGGAGTGATAATGCCCTGGCGGGCAGCATTCATCTGTGTAGTATACTCAGACATCGTTTTCCTCCTTAACCGTAACCTTAAGCTTCACCTAAGAGGCGGCGAGCTTTTTAGCAAGTATACTGATTGGCTGCCCGAGAAAAAGAAAAACTGCGGCATACCCGCAAGGTATGACGCAGCAGCATCCGGCAATCTTTCCCTACGTTGGCATTATCCAAATCAGGTTATGGGTCAAAGCAATATCAGCTTACTCTCAGCCTGCTTTCTGCAAGCTCCCCTTAATTAATCCATATTTTACCCCAGGGAGCGGGACAAGTCAAGGAACTTTTTGGCCCTTCCTGTTTTCTTAGCATCGGCGTACAGGGGGAACATCAGTCCTGAACCCTGATGCTAGTTTTGCTCCAGATGAAGAATCTGTCCTCCCAGCTTTTGGGCGTCTTCTTCTTCGTGGGTAGATAAAATCAAAAGTCTTTTTTGAGATTTTTCCAGGATATACAGGATCACCTGATCCTTCGTCTCTTCATCCAGTCCCGTAAACGGTTCATCCATAATCAGGATGGGAGAGGGCGTCAACAGCGCCCGGGCGATGGCGGTCCGGCGTTTCATTCCTCCGCTGAGGGTGGAGACAGGCCGATTCAGGCATTCTGCAGGAAGAATCCGCTGGAGTTCTCTGGCAGCCTGGGCCCGGGAGAGGGAGGGAACTGCCAGCCGAATATTATCAATGGGAGAAAAATTCTGACACAGCCGGTCCTCCTGGAAAACCGCAGCGACAGGTACCGGACTCTTTTTGGTCTCTTGAAAGAAAACTTCTCCGGAGTCTGCTGATTCAAGTCCTAGAAGAATCCGAAAAAGAGTGGTTTTTCCGTAGCCAGAGGGGGCCATAATACATTGCGGCTTCCCGGGAAGAAGGGTAAGGGACAAATTTTTCAGTACTTTGAGCTGCCCATAACTTTTGTTCAGGTTTTGGATCACAAGACCAGGAGAAGAAAAAGATTCTGGACTGGGCGGAAGGATTGAACTCCACACCAAAAGACCGCCTTTTCGAGTCTGGGACAGCAGGAAAAGAAACAGGTGCTCAAATAGTCCGCTGACCAGAATAATCACCAGGGTCCAGGCGAACAAACCTGGGGTATCCAGATAAATTTTAGACATATAAAGGCCTTCTCCAATCGTATTGTCCGGTACGCCGATTACCTCGGCAGCTACGCCGGATTTCCAGCTCATTCCCAATGCAGTGCGGCAGGCGCTGGTCAAATAGGGAAGAAGAGCAGGCCAGTACAGGCAGCGGATTTTTCTCCATCCAGTAATGGAAAAAACCTGAGCCATTTCCAGAAGCTTTTGGTCGGTGCTGGACAGCCCGGCGATGGTATTAACATAAAGAATAGGAAATACCACCAGAAATGCAATGAGCACCGAAAGATTTTCAGAACCTGCCCAAATCAGGGCAAGAATCACAAAAGAAGCCACAGGAACGGACTTGAGGAATGCAATTACCGGCTGCAGAACATCCTGGAGAAAGGGGAAAACAAATGCTGCCGCCCCCACTAGAATTCCCAGGAAAAAGGCGCCAAGGAATCCAAGGCTGATTTTCGTGAAGGAGGCGGCTAAAGAGAGCCAGAAGCTGCCTTCCCAAAACAGGGATGCCAAAGCTAAAAGCACCTCTGCCGGCCCTACCAGCAGAATATTATTGTGGATCATCCAGGCTGCAGCCTGCCATAAAACCAGCCAGAACAGAATAATCATCACTGACCGAAGCCTTTTGGCGGAAGGATGCTTCATGCTCCCTGCCTCCTTTCTTTAACGGATTATTAGCCGGCTTATGCCGGGTTAAATCAAGCTGAAATTATGCCCCGTAATAGAAATCATCAGCCGGCATAGCGCCGCCGACAGAAGCTGGATCCTGGTCAAACAGCACCTGAAGGTATCCGCTTAAAGCTGCTTTCATATCGCTGCCGGTAATGCAGGTGATATTGCAGTAAGGAAGAGCCTTCTGGGCAATGGGAGCCTGTTCAATGATTCCGGTTTTTACCACAAGTTCAGCAGCGGCCTCCGGCTCGGTGTTGACATAGTCGGCAGATTTTGCATGTTCTTCCAGGAAAGCTTCCACTGCTTCCGGCTGTTCTTCCAGAAATTCATTGCGCACCACAGTAACACCGGTAACCAGCTGACTTCCGGCTTCAGTCTGAACAGAATCCCATTCCTTTGTCAGATCAAGCACAATCTTTAAATCCGGGTTTTGAGTGCAGGCTACGGTAACAAAAGGCTGAGGCAGAACGCCGATGGCATCTGGATCTTCCTTCAGCAAAGCAGCAACCTCGGCAGATTCAGATTTGTACTCCAAAGTAAGATCCTCTGTGGTCATGCCGTTGGCAGATAACAGGTACTGGAAGATATAATCGGGAGTGGTTCCCTTTCCCGTCATATAGATGGTCCGCCCTTTCAGATCAGAGATAGTCTTAATGGAATCATCTGCAGAAACAACGTAAAGCACGCCAAGCGTATTAATATCAATGACGGAAATCTGGCCTTCCGTTTTGTTATAGAGGGTGGAGGCTACATTCGCCGGCACCAGGGCAATATCCAGATTTCCATTAATGATCTGAGGCATCAGTTCATCGGCTGCAGTCACCATGGTGAATTCATAATCATTGGCGGCTGTTCCTTGTTCATTCTCCTCCATTAAGTATACTAATCCCATGGAGGTAGGACCTTTTAATGAGCCCACCCGAACTTGGGTTTTCTCTCCATCACTTTCCTCTGCAGAAGGGGCGGCTTCCTCGGAAGCTTCCTGTGAATCTTCTGCGGCGGTTTCTGTGGTTTCTGCGGCGGTTTCCGCTGAAGTTTCTGCGGCGGTCTCTGCAGCAGTTTCATTGCTGGAGGAAGCATTGGAGCAGCCTCCAAGAATAGACAAGGCGGCGGCGCCGGCCAGAAGATAAGCTAACGTTTTTTTCATGATAATCTCCTCTCAATTCTGTTTCAAAATTTGCGTTGCACTGAAACACAACCTAGATTATACTCCCAACCTCATCATTTGGCAATTCCTCCGATGACTTCTGCAACCTCGGAAAAATGAGAAAAAATAGCAGCATATACAGTGAATCATGAGGAGTGACAATTTCCGCGACAAGGCAAAATTCTATTGATAATAAGTTGACAATATGCGATAATATGCAGTATAAACTGGCGTTTGTCGCCTGGAATTTTTACAATTTTTCGGAGGGGATTACCATGAAAGTAAAAATCTGTATTGGAAGTGCATGTCACCTTAAAGGTTCCAGAGAAATTATCCAAAAGCTGCAGCAGCTGGTGGCAGAAAATCACCTTGAAGGCAAAGTGGATTTAAATGGAGCCTTCTGTACAGGAAACTGTGTGAAAGGCGTTTGTGTAACAGTGGATGGAGAATTATTTACCGTGTCTCCAGAAACGGCAGAGGACTTTTTCAAAAAGGAGATTATGGGGAGGCTGTAGTCCATGAAGCGGATTATCGACTTTAAAGCCACGAAATGTAAGCATTGTTACAAATGTGTCCGCAACTGCGGAGTGAAGGCCATTATGATTAAGAACGAGCGGGCGGAGATTATGCCGGATCGCTGTATTCTTTGCGGCCACTGCCTTCAGGTCTGTCCCCAGTCGGCCAAAACCCTGATCAGCGATTTGGAGAAGGTGCAGGAGATGGTTCGCCGGGGAGAAAAGGTGATTGTGTCCATTGCGCCATCATACATGGGACTGTTAAAGCATCGTTCTATTGGTCAGGTCAATACCGCTCTGCGCAAGCTGGGTTTTGCCGATGTGCGCGAGACGTCAGAAGGGGCGGCTGTGGTGACGGCAGAATACGCCAGGCTTCTGGAAGAAGGCAAGATGGAGAATATCCTGACGACCTGCTGCCCCAGCGTCAATGATCTGATTGAGATTTACTACCCTCAGCTTACTCCCTATATGGCGCCGGTGGTTTCCCCTATGATCGCCCATGGAATGATGCTGCGGAAGGAATACGGTCCTGAGGCGAAGATAGTTTTCCTGGGACCCTGCATTGCCAAAAAGAAAGAAGCGGCGGATGAACGTCATGAAGGCTATATTGACGCGGTGCTGAACTTTAACGACATTAACCGCTGGCTGGATGAAGAAAAAATTTCTATTGAAGAGTGCGAGGATACGCCCTTTAAGCAGCTTGATCCTAAGGTGAACCGACTTTATCCTGTGACGAACGGCATCGTGAATTCCGTTCTCGCCACCGAAAAAAAGGTGGATCATTATCGGAAATTTTATGTTCATGGGACGAAAAACTGCATGGATCTTTGTGAAAGCATGCTGCGGGGAGAAATTTCCGGCTGCTTTATTGAGATCAATATGTGTACCGGCGGCTGTGTAAAAGGACCTACCGTGGAAGATGAAGGGTTCATCTCCCGCTTTAAGATTAAGCTGGATATGGAAGAGAATATATCTCGGGAGCCGGCAGATGAAGGGAGCCTTGAACGAGCCGTTGAGGGCCTGAATTTTAGCAAAGTATTTATGGACCGGGCGCCCAGAGATCCCATGCCCAGTGAAGAACAGATACGTCAGATCTTACATAAAACCGGAAAGGATCGTCCGGAAGATGAATTGAACTGCGGTGCCTGCGGCTATGCAACCTGCCGGGAGAAAGCAGTTGCCGTGTTCCAGGGCAAGGCGGAGCTGGAAATGTGTATTCCTTACATGCACGAGAAGGCGGAATCTCTGGCCAACCTGGTGATGGAAACTTCTCCCAACATGGTGCTGATTGTAGACCGGGATATGCGGATTAAAGAATATTCAGCAGTAGGAGAGAAATTCTTCGGCAAAACCAGACAGGAAGCGCTGCAGATGTATCTGGATGAATTTATTGATACCACAGATTTCCGATGGGTAATGGAAACGAAAAATAATATTCACGGCAAAAAGGTAGTTTATACCGACTACAATAATCTGGCAACACTGCAGAATATTGTTTACGTAGAAAAAGAAGATGTGGTGCTTGCTACTTTGATCGACATTACTCACGAAGAAGAGCAGGCAAGAATGGAATATGAAAAGAAGCTGGAAACCATCGACCTGGCCCAGCGGGTTATCCATAAGCAGATGATGGTAGCGCAGGAGATCGCAGGGCTTCTCGGAGAGACCACAGCAGAGACGAAGACTACCTTGACCAAGCTTTGCGAGTCCCTGCTGGAGGACGGAAGTGAAAGCGAGGTCAAGTAATGGGAATTACGGTAGATGTTGCCTACAAAAGCCTGAACAAATTTACAGAAATTTTGTGTGGAGACAAGGTAGAGATTCTTCAGACCAAAGATTCTGATATTATGATTCTGGCAGACGGCATGGGAAGCGGAGTAAAGGCAAATATTCTGGCTACTTTGACCTCCAAAATTTTGGGTACCATGTTTTTAAACGGCGCCACCCTGGAGGAATGTGTAGACACCATTGTCCAGACCCTTCCCGTATGCCAGGTGCGCCAGGTGGCTTATTCTACCTTCAGCATCTTGCAGGTTTATCACAGCGGCGAGGCTTATCTGGTAGAATTCGACAATCCAGGCTGCATTTTTATCCGGGACGGAAAATTGGTGCCGATTCCCCAGAATATTCGGGAGGTAGAAGGCAAGAAGATCAATGAATATCGCTTTACGGTTAAGCGGGGAGACGCCTTCATTCTCATGAGCGACGGCACCATTCATGCAGGAGTGGGAGAATTGCTGAATTTTGGCTGGCTCTGGGAGGATATTGCCGCCTATGCGGTAAAGCAGTACGCTCTGACAGTATCTGCCATTCGCCTGGCTAATGCGATCAGTCAGGCTTGTGATGAGCTTTACCAGTACCGGCCAGGAGACGATACGACTGTGGCGGTGATGCGGATTATTGACAGCAAGCCGGTGCACCTGATGACCGGTCCTGCCCAGAATCCTGCGGACGATGAAAAGATGGTGCGTGAATTTTTGAGCGACTCTACTGCCAGAACCATTGTCTGCGGCGGAACCAGCGCGACTATCGTTTCCAGAGTGCTGAAACGGGAGCTGGACGTATCCATGGACTATGTAGATCCAGATATCCCGCCCATCGCCTACCTGGAGGGTATCGACCTGGTAACGGAAGGCGTGCTCACCCTAAATCGGGTTCTGCAGCTTCTGCGGCGTTATGTGAAGAACGAAACGGTGTCTGAGGAATTTTTCGATGAACTGGATAAGCCCAACGGGGCGTCCATGGTGGCGAAGATGATTATTGAGGACTGTACCGAGGTTCATCTGTATGTGGGGAGAGCTATTAACAGCGCTTACCAGAATCCGGGAATCCCCTTTGATCTGGGAATCCGCCAGAATCTGGTGGAGCAGCTGAAACATACCATCGAGGAGATGGGCAAGCGAGTCACCGTCACTTATTATTAAAGGATATCAGAGGAAACAAGATTTGCATAAGAAAGTTGTTTAGAGGAGGAAAAATCATGGTAACGAATGATGCAACAATTTTGCGTATTAAGCATGATGTGCTGTACGAGGTAGCGAAAAGAGCATGGGAGGGCACCCTTGAGGAAACTCGAGAGGAAATTCCTTATCAGATGATTCCCGGTCCCCAGGCCAGCTATCGATGCTGCATCTACAAAGAACGAGAAATCATCAAGCAGAGGGTTCGTCTTGCAGAGGGAAAATGCCCTACAGACCGGGATACCAACAATGTGGTTCAGGTAATTAACGCAGCCTGCGAGGAGTGTCCTATTGCTTCTTATCTGGTAACAGATAACTGCCGGAAATGTATGGGAAAGGCCTGTCAGAATTCTTGTAATTTCAGCGCCATTTCCATGGGGGCGAACCATGCCTACATTGATCCTGGAAAATGCCGGGAGTGCGGCAAATGCGCGCAGGCCTGCCCTTATAATGCAATCGCTCATCTGGAGCGTCCCTGCAAGAAAGTATGTCCGGTGGATGCGATTACTTATGATGAGTACGGCATCTGTGTGATTGATGAGAGCAAGTGCATCCAGTGCGGCGCATGTATCCACAGCTGCCCCTTTGGTGCCATTGGAACGAAAACCTTCATGGTGGATATCATCAAGTTAATTAAGGCAGGAAAGCGCGTGGTTGCGATGGTGGCTCCGGCCACAGAAGGCCAGTTCGGTGGGAATATTACCATGGGAAGCTGGAAGACGGCATTAAAGAAGGTAGGATTCGCCGATATGGTCGAAGTAGGCCTTGGCGGCGACATGACAGCAGCTTATGAGGCTCAGGAGTGGGCGGAAGCTTACAAAGAAGGAAAGAAGATGACCACATCCTGCTGTCCTGCATTCGTCAACATGATTCAGAAACACTTCCCCATGCTTCTGGAGAATATGTCCACCACCGTGTCTCCCATGTGTGCCGTTTCTCGTATGCTGAAGTCTCAGGATCCAGAGGTGGTTACGGTATTTATCGGCCCATGTATTGCCAAAAAGAGCGAGGCGTTGGATTTAAATATTAAGGATAATGCAGATTATGTTCTTACCTTCGGCGAGATCCGTGCAATGATGCGGGCTAAGGATGTGGAACTTGAGCCTGAAGAATACGACTATCAGGAAAGCTCTGTATTCGGCAAGCGTTTCGGAAACGGCGGCGGCGTGGCCAATGCGGTGCTGGAGTGCTTTAAGGAGATGGGAGAGGATATCGAGCCGAAAGTAGCCCGCTGCAGCGGCGGCGCAGAGTGCAAGAAGGCTCTCCTTCTGATGAAGGTAGGCCGTCTTCCTGAGGACTTCATTGAAGGCATGGTCTGCGTGGGCGGCTGTGTAGGCGGTCCCAGCAAGCATAAGACGGAAATGGAAGCCAAGAAAGACAGGGATGCGCTGATTAAGCAGGCAGACGGACGGAAAGTTCTGGATAATCTGAAGAATTATCCTATGGACAAGTTTTCCATGCACCGCCATTAATGGCGTCAGCTTAACGTAAGAATTTCGAAGGATTTTGTTTATTGAAACCCTGATTTCCCTGTGCTAAAATAAGATAAATTTGGCAAAATACAGGAGAGGAAGGGATCAGTCATGGGTAAACATAATCCACAGAACAATAAACCTTTAGCCAAGAGAAGAATCATGGCTAAAGCTGCCGTCCAGAGAGGGATGATCGGGCTTGCTGCCGGAATGCTTCTCCTGGCGAATCCGGCCATGGCCTGGGGAAGCCAGGTGATTTCGGCAGTTTCTGTCCAGAATGCTGCTTCTGCGTTTTCTGGATCCTGGATTCAAGATCAGGCAGGAAATTACCGATATTATGGGGAGGATGGAAAGATGTACATGAATACAGTGACTCCTGACGGGTACTATGTGGATCAGAACGGCGTCTGGATTCCAGATATGTATGATGTTTCTGCTCTCACTACCATCCCGGAGGATGCCAAAAGCCTTATGGTGATTGAAGGCCATGGAACGGCGGCCAGGGCAACATTTTACATAAAGAACGAACCGGATGGTTCCTGGGAGAAGATTACGGACACCGGCGCTTATGTGGGCAGAAATGGAATCGGGAAAGAACGCGAAGGGGACGAGAAAACCCCCAGAGGTCTGTTTACCTTAGATCAGGCATTCGGAACCAAGCCAAATCCTGGTAATTTTTCGATCCCATATTTGATGGTAGATGACGGATACTACTGGGTAGGAGACAGCAGCTCTTCTTACTATAATCAAATGGTGGATATCCGCAAAACGGGAGCTGTGTTTGACACTGCAGCTTCAGAGCATTTAAGCACGTATGGAGGAAAGGCCTACTATTATTGCATGGCGGTAGGATACAATAAAGAGCAGACGCCGTACAAAGGCTCCGCTATTTTTCTTCATTGCATGGACGGCCCGGGAACAGGCGGCTGCATTGCCATTCCGGAGGAGGCCATGGTCACAGTGCTGCAGAATGTTTCCCAGCCGGCATATATTCTCATCGATGAAGGAGAAAATCTGATTCATGATTAATCCTGGGCTGTCCCATTCCAATTAGTGGGACAGCCTATTTTTTGTAGAAGAAACAATATTCAGATAATTTTTAAAATAAAAGGGAGAAAATAAGAGATAAACCTAAAACATTCAAAATAATTATATACAAATAGAAAATTAACAAAAAAGAGAAGAAAAATGTTAAAAAAGCATTGACAAAAATGAAGATATTATATATAATAAAAACAACAAAAGAAGAGAGAAAAAAGAAAGGGAAAGGATCTTCCCAATGAGAGAGAGAAAGAAAAGAAAAATCTAAGCAAAGGAGGTACGGACCGCCAAAGACGTAAGCTTCGTCTCGTTATAATCACCGATTATAATTGAGGCAATAGGACAAACCATTTTTTGAACCGGAAGCTCCCATAGCACAAATACATACGAAAGTATGGATGGCAGCTATACATTAAGATTT
Source organism: Candidatus Cottocaccamicrobium excrementipullorum (assembly GCA_018713255.1). GTDB lineage: Bacteria > Bacillota > Clostridia > Lachnospirales > Lachnospiraceae > Caccovicinus > Caccovicinus excrementipullorum. The sequence goes on from DVFL01000013.1 coordinate 35,647, forward strand.
TATCTGACTATGCAAGAGAATAAAAGCATCGGTTTAGTGATATGACGAGAAAGTATTATTAGAACGAGAGGTATTCCTCATAGTGTACGCAACAGCAAAAGAAAAAATCACGGCCAGAGCAGAAGATTCAAAAGATGCGGAACAATTAAATATAGAGTCATAGATGAATGCACTCGAAGAATTTATTAAACTGCATTACAAAACGAAAAGGCAGATCTAATGGAAAAACGATGGGGTGATTCATTAGAAGCCGAAGAACGAAAGACCAAAAAACAAAAAAGAGAGGTTACGGTCCAATGGATGTAGCGCTGTAGGAGCGGATATCGAAAAAGAAAAAATCGATATCCGCTCCTTTTATTTTTTTGTGAAAAATGGCAGTTGTAAAAAATATAGTTTTTCGATAGAATCTCTCCTGAATTTATTCTTTAATCACAGATATAAGGAGAGCAGCAATGAGCAGAGGTAGTTCGAATGGATTGATCCGGGATATGACATCGGGAAAGCCCTTAACATTGATCCTGGGATTTGCATTTCCCATGCTTTTGGGAATGTTGTTTCAGCAGTTTTATAGTATGGTGGATACGATTGTAGTAGGAAGGTTTTTGGGCGTAGATGCTTTGGCATCAGTAGGATCTACCAGTGCCATTAATTTTATGGTGATCGGTTTCGTCCAGGGGGTGTGCTCTGGATTTGCGATTCCCGTAGCCCAGCGCTTTGGCGCCCAGGATTACAGCGATATGAGAAAGTTTGCGGCGAATGCCGGATGGCTTTCTGCTGCCTTTGCCTTAGTGATGACAACAGTGATCTGCTTTTTTACCTGGGATATTTTGATCTGGATGCAGACCCCGGAAAATATTATTCAGGGTGCTTATGATTATATTTTTTATATCTTTTTGGGAATTCCTGCCACTTTTCTTTATAACATGTTGTCTGGGATTATTCGGTCTTTGGGGGACTCAAAGACGCCGGTATATTTTTTGATCCTTTCCAGTCTGCTGAATGTGGTTTTGGATCTCTTATTTATTGCCGGCGTGGGCATGGGAGTTGAGGGAGCTGCTTATGCCACTGTTATTTCCCAGGTGGTGTCAGGAATTCTTTGCTGGGTGTATATGAAGAAAAAATTCCCGATTTTACAGATGAAGCCGGAGGAGATAAAGATCAGCGGAAATCATATGGCCATTCTCTGCAATATGGGAATTCCTATGGGGCTGCAGTATTCCATTACGGCGATTGGCTCTGTGGTGATTCAAACTTCCATTAATGGCCTGGGATCAGTGGCGGTGGCATCTGTAACAGCTGGACAGAAGATCAGTGCATTTTTCTGCTGCCCCTTTGACGCCCTGGGAGCAACCATGGCGACTTATGCAGGACAAAATGTGGGGGCGAAAAAGCTGGAGCGGATCAGCCAGGGTGTAGGAGCGGCTACTCGTATCGGCTTGGTTTACGCCGTGGCAGCTTTTGGAATTTTATCCCTATTTGGAGGCGTTATTCCGCTGCTGTTTGTGGATGCATCTGAACGGGAAGTAATTGCCCAGGCGCATGAATTCCTTATTTTCAATTCTCTGGCCTATGTGCTGCTGGTATTGGTAAATGTGTGGAGATTTACCATTCAGGGAATGGGATTCAGCTTATTTGCTGTGCTGGCTGGAGTGTGTGAGATGGCGGCCAGAGCTCTTGTTGGAGTTTTGCTGGTGCCGATTTTCGGATATCTTGTTATTTGTTTTGCTTCTCCTCTAGCGTGGCTGATGGCGGACTGCTTTTTAGTTCCGGCCTTCCACAGCTGCATGGGAAAGCTGAGAAAAAAATTCGGACAGGAGAAGCCGGGGAAAGCCTCGGGCAGTGAGGCTTCTTCGGCAAGAGGGCAGATTGCTTAATCTGCATTATAATCCTTCAAAATTAAAGGGCGGCGTGTATTCCTCTCGGGCGCTGCTCTTTTTTTGCATAAATCCCTGAGTGAGTCCCAGTCTTATGGCCTCATCGATGACCTTGTTATACTCATAGGAAGTGATTCTCCGATTGATTTCCGGATAATCGGCGGCGCGGTAAAAGGGAGTATACTGGCTCATCAAGCTGACCAGACAGGAACCGGGGGAAAAATGATCGTGGATCCAGCCAAGAACGTTGAAAGAATCTTCTTTCCCGCCAGGAAGTACCATATGGCGGATGATGATTCCCCGCTTCATCAGACCAGTTTTTTCATCGAATACTGGCGGGCCGGTTTGAGCTGCCATTTCCAGAATGGCGGCGGAGGCCCAGGTAAAATAGTCCTCTGCACCGGAATAGCGTTTGGATAAATCAGAACTCACATATTTTAAATCGGGAAGATAGATGTCCACCAGTCCTTTTAGCTGACGGAGAATTTCCGGGCGTTCATAGCCGCCGCAGTTGTAGACCACAGGAATGGACAGGGCAGGACGCGCCATTTCCAGGGCTTCCAGGATATGAGGAAGAAATTGCGTAGGAGTGACCAGATTAATATTGTGAGCGCCCTGGTCCTGAAGACGAAGAAAGATCTGGCTTAGTTTTGCAGCGGATAGGGCCTTCCCCAGTCCCTGGCTGCTGATGGGATAATTTTGACAGAAGCAGCAGCGAAGGGTGCAGCCGGTAAAAAAGACCGTGCCGCTTCCGTTGGTCCCGCTGAGTACAGGTTCTTCCCAGGGATGCAGGGCGGCCCTGGCGGCTTTCAATTCATTGGTGCATCCGCAGTAGCCGGGGGAAGTGGTCCGATCTGTCCGGCACATACGAGGACAGAGGACACAATGTTGATAGATTGATAGATTCATTGACATGGCATCCTTTCTTCGGTAAAATAAAAGCGTTTTGCCTGAAACCGGAGATAACCGGTAAAGGCAGATAATATCATATCTGTTATTGATAAAAAAAGCAAGATGGCAGGAGGATAGATGGGATGGAAGCAGAAAGAGAAACCAGAAGGGAGTCGGCATTACGCTGGGCTTTTCCCAGAACGGTTCCTGTGATGGTGGGATATTTGGTGCTGGGAACAGCTTATGGAATTCTGATGAAGGTTAATGGATTCGGGTTCTGGTGGGCAGCGGCTATGAGTATTTTTGTCTATGCTGGAAGTCTGCAGTATGTGGGCATTACTTTTCTTGCATCGGCAGTGCATCCAGCTTATGCATTTTTGATGACGCTGATGATCAACGCCAGGCATTTATTTTATGGGATTTCGATGCTGGGAAAATACAGTGGAATAAAGGCAGTTAAACCTTATTTGATTTTCGGCCTGACGGACGAAACGTTTTCTGTGGTCTGCGGGGAAGAGCCGCCTGAAGGAGTGGACCGGGAAAAGGCATATTTTTGGATAACGTTTTTGGACCAGCTGTATTGGCTGGCAGGGTCTGTTCTGGGAGTAATGCTGGGGAGTCTCATTGCCTTTGATACCACAGGAATGGATTTTGCCCTTACGGCGCTGTTTGTGGTAATTTTTGTGGAACAGTGGGAGAGCCAGCGGGATCACAGGCCTGCTATTGCCGGCGTGGCGGCATCAGTAATTTGCCTGGAAGTGTTTGGATCGGATAATTTCATTATTCCGGCAATGACGCTTATTCTGGCGGCGGCCGGAGGACTTTATTTTATGGAGACAAGCAGGGAGGAGAAGAGAAATGAACGGAGAGACGGTTAGAGGAATCATACTGATTATTGTCATGGCTGCGGGGACCATGCTTACCCGTTTTCTCCCTTTCTTGCTTTTTCCCGGGACGAAGAAAATGCCGGCGTTTGTGGAATATTTGAGCAGAAGCCTGCCTTATGCCACCATGGGGCTTTTGGTAGTGTACTGTCTGAAGGGCGTGACATTTAGCCAAAGTCCTTATGGACTTCCGGAGATCGGGGCTGTTGTTTTGGTGGGGGTTCTTCATCATCTTAAACATAACATTCTGCTGAGCATTGGAGGAGGAACGGTGGTCTATATGCTGCTTATCCAGCTGGCGGTGCCTGCGCTTGCAGGATAATTCTGCCCGAAAACATGGGAATTATCCAGTAAAGGCTACGAAAAATGCAGTAACGAAAGTTCCTCTTTTCCGTAAATATTTCTTGAAAAAAGCGGGAAAACCGAAAAAAGTACAGAGAAATTGCAAAAGGGGGATGAATATGAGAGTTCTGATCTACAGCAGAGATGAACAGTGGAGGAGATATGCAGAAAGCGGATATCGTATGTGCAGAGAAAGCTTGAAACCTCTGGAAACGGACAGTGCAGGATCAGATAAAGAATTCTGGAATATTTTAAATAAGAAATGCTTCGATTTAATCGTCATTCATGGACTGCCTCAGCAAAAAATCAGCTGGGGCAAATTTTTTTCTGTGGTGGAGAAGATCTGGAGGGAGACCGCCAGAAAAAAGAAGAAATATACCTGGCAGTTTGGGAGCGGCGCCGTTGCATTGGAGGAACAGGAAATTTACTATATCTGTTCGGGGCGAAAGCAAATTAAGGTTTATACAGAATCAGAAGGCTATCGGATTACCACTACAATGAAGCGGGAAGCAATGCGGCTGCCAGAAGATAAATTTATTCGGATTCACCGGAATTGTTTGGTGAATATGGAGCATATTAATCGTATTGAAGGCAGTCAGGTTATTCTTGTAAATGGAAAGCATCTTGCCATCAGTGCCAGAAGAAAAGCCATGGTGGTGAAAACATTTCTTGAATACGGAAAGAAATGACTGGAGGGGAAAGATTAACATTAATGTGACGAATAGGGCGAAAAAGCCTACGTACAAGAAGCCTCTCTTGTACCTGAACATAGATGGTGCTAAGGTTAGCGAAGTCGGGGATGTTCCCGTTTTCAAATCTGGCAGCCGTTCGGTTTTGCCCCATGGAACTCCGGCGCAAATGGGGCGCCGGAGCTTCTCCTCCATGTGGAAAAGCGGAGTCTGAGGATGTGAAAAACAAATTGACAAGACACATCAGGTATGCTATAGTGTCAAAGTATGAGTTAACGCCGAAGCTCGGTTGCTGGCTGGTCCAGCCGCGGCTTAGCTTTGGGTAAGAATTTTAGTGTTTTAAGGAGGACGTTATGATTTCTAAGGAAAAGAAAGCGGCGATTATCGCTGAGTACGGCAGAAAGCCGGGAGACACCGGATCACCGGAGGTACAGATTGCAATCCTGACTGAGAGAATTGCCGAGTTAACCGAGCATTTAAAGAATAATCAGAAGGATCATCATTCCAGACGCGGTCTGCTGATGATGGTAGGTCAAAGACGTGGTTTATTAAACTACTTAAAGAAAACTGACCTGGAAGGTTATCGTGCATTAATTGAGAAGTTAGGCATCAGAAAGTAACTTTTAAGCGTAGGGTGGAGTTTTCTCCACCCTATTGTAATGTTTGCCCTGCTGCCGGTTCAGAAGATCTCCGAGACCGCTGAAGTGGGCGCAGAAAGTTCTGCGGGCAGTTCAGTAGTTTCGGCCCTTCCTGAAAGCAGATGGGCGAAGGAAAATCAAGAAAAGGAGACAAGTGATGGCAAAAGAGTATAAGACTTACAGTATGGAACTGGCCGGACGTACCCTCACCGTGGATATCGGCAGAGTAGCGGCTCAGGCCAACGGCGCTGCCCTGATGCATTATGCAGACACTGTGGTGCTGTCCACTGCTACTGCGTCAGAGAAGCCAAGAGACGGCATTGATTTCTTCCCTCTGTCTGTAGAATATGAGGAGAAAATGTATTCCGTAGGAAAAATTCCTGGAGGTTTTAATAAGAGAGAGGGAAAGGCGGCAGAGAATGCAGTGCTTACCTGCCGGGTGATCGACCGCCCGATGCGTCCTCTTTTCCCAAAGGATTACCGCAATGATGTGCTGCTGGATAATCTGGTTCTCTGTGTTGACCAGGATGCTTCTCCGGAACTTCTGGCCATGCTGGGCTCTTCTTTGGCGACCTGCATTTCCGATATTCCCTTTGACGGACCATGCACTGCAACCCAGGTAGGCCTGATTGACGGCGAGCTGATCATTAATCCTACCAATGCTCAGAAGCAGGTATCTGATTTGAACCTGACGGTGGCTTCCACCAGAGAAAAGGTGATTATGATCGAAGCAGGAGCCAATGAGGTTCCTGAAGATGTGATGATTCAGGCGATTTATAAGGCTCATGAGGTGAACCAGACGCTAATTGCCTTCTTTGACCAGATCATTGCTGAATGTGGAAAAGAAAAGCATGCTTACGAGTCCTATGCGGTTCCTCAGGAGCTGTTTGACCGGATTAAGGAATTGGTTCCTCAGGAAGAGATGGAGGAAGCCGTATTTACTGATGAGAAGCAGAAGAGAGAAGAAAATATTGCAAAGATTACCGAACGTCTGACCGAAGCTTTTGCTGAGGATGAGGACGCTCTGGCGATGTTGGGAGATGCCATTTATCAGTATGAGAAGAAGACGGTTCGGAAGATGATCTTAAAGGATCATAAGCGCCCAGATGGACGTCAGATTACAGAAATTCGTCCTCTGGCAGCAGAAATCGATCTTCTTCCCAGAGTACATGGTTCAGGCATGTTTACCAGAGGCCAGACGCAGATTATGAATATTTGTACGTTGGCTCCCCTGTCTGAAGTGCAGAAGGTAGATGGATTAAATGAATATGTAACGGAAAAGCGGTATATGCACCATTATAATTTCCCGGGATATTCTGTAGGTGAGGCTAAGGCCAGCAGAGGACCGGGCCGGCGTGAGATCGGACATGGCGCTTTGGCGGAGCGTGCATTAGTTCCGGTGCTTCCTTCCGTTGAGGAATTCCCTTATGCTATTCGTACTGTATCAGAGACCATGGAGTCTAACGGTTCCACTTCTCAGGCGTCTGTGTGCGCTTCTTCTCTGTCCTTAATGGCAGCCGGCGTGCCCATCAAGGATATGGTGGCAGGCATTTCCTGCGGTTTGGTGACCGGAGATACAGATGATGATTATCTGGTTCTTACCGATATTCAGGGTCTGGAAGATTTCTTCGGCGATATGGACTTTAAGGTAGCCGGAACCCACAAGGGCATTACTGCCATTCAGATGGACATTAAGATTCACGGTTTAACTCGTCCTATTGTTGAGGAAGCGATTGCCCGCACCAGGGAAGCCAGACTGTATATTATGGATCAGGTAATGGCTCCGGTGATTGACAAGCCCAGAACTGAACTGAGCAAGTATGCGCCGAAGATTGAGACCATCACCATTGATCCTTCCAAGATCGGCGACGTAGTAGGAAAACAGGGCAAGGTAATCAACAAGATTATCGAAGAGACCGGCGTGAAAATTGATATTAACGATGATGGCGTAGTATCAGTTTGCGGTACGGACAGCGCCATGATCAAGAAGGCGATTAGAATTATTGAGAGCATTGTCATGGAGATTGAACCTGGAATGGTGCTCACCGGAACGGTAGTGCGGATCATGAATTTCGGCGCATTCGTTCAGCTGTCTCCCAACAAGGATGGTATGATTCATATTTCTAAACTTTCGGACAAGCGGGTAGCCAAAGTTGAGGATGTAGTAAACATCGGAGATGAGGTTACAGTAAAGGTTATTGAAGTAGATAAGATGGGACGGATCAACCTGAGCATGAAACCAGGCGATTTGGCTGAAACCAGTTCAAAGGATCCTCAATAAGAGATGTTTAAGCTGCGGCAAGGAGCGTTTGCCGCAGCTTTTTGCAGTTGTATCTGCGAAGCCGCCTTCATAAGCTGTGGAAAAGACTGCGAAAAAATGAAGGTTTTGTAAGAAAGTTGTAAATAACGGCATTGAGGAATGGTGTTATAATCGATAACATACGGAATTTGACGAGTTACAGAATTGGAGGAGACAGCTGATGATAAATTACCATAAAGAAAATGGACTGGCGGGGAGAAAAGAGTTATGCCGCCGCCTGGCAGTCCTGGCCGGCGCAGCTGTGCTTGCTTTTGGGAGTTCTTTTGCAGCATTTGCGGAGGAACCTGTTCGGGGCGGCGATACCATGGAAACAGCGGTGCTGGTGCCCGCTTTCCCGGAAGGAAACCAGAGTACAGCAGAAAATGCAGGGGAAAGCCAGAATGCTGCCGGAACAGAAGAAACCGCTGGGGCAGCGAATCGGATTATTCGCATTGAGCAGAATGCTGCTTCTTCGGAGTCCCAGCAGAGTACGGGGACTTCTTCCGGGATCGATTATTCTGCCGGACCTGGGGCATTTATGCAGTCAGGAGGAAGCGAAAGTTCTCAGTCTCAGCAAGCAGAAGATCAGACAGGACTTCAGAGCAACGCACAGATTTACGATGTGCAGAACCCCATTGTGCAGACGGTGGAAAAGTATTCCTATGATCAGATGGTTCGGGATATTAACAGCCTGAAAGCCCGGTACGGGAATAAGATCCAGGTAAATACTATTGGGACCTCTCTGGATGGCCGTGCCATTTATGACTGTATAGTGGGAAACGTAAATGCTTCTAAGCATATTTTGATCCAGGGAGGAATTCATGGCCGGGAATATTTAAATCCTATGCTCCTGATGCAGCAGATGGAACTGGCCTTAGCCAATTATGATACTGGTTCTTTTAATGGAAATTCTCTCTCCTCCATGTTCAGTCAAGTGGCGGTGCATTTTGTGCCGATGACCAATCCAGACGGAATTACCATCAGTCAGTTCGGGCCGGATTTGCTGAATTCTCAGGAACTGAAGGATACGGTAAGCACCTGTTACGTCATGGATACCGCAGCAGGAAGGACTACGGCGGATACTGCGGGATATTTCAGCAAGTGGAAGGCCAATGCCAGAGGCGTGGATCTGAATTTAAATTTTGATGCGTTGTGGGATCAGGTGTCCTCCACAGAATTCCCATCTTATTCGGGATATAAGGGAACTGCTCCTGGGACAGAGCCGGAGGCTCAGGCGCTGATGAATCTTTATCATAACAGCCAGTACAACTGGAAGGCGGTGATTCACTACCATTCTATGGGTGATGTGATTTACTGGGATATTGCAGGGAACAAGGTGCAGCAGGAATCTTCAGATTTGGCGAACCTGATGTCTGTGGTAACCGGCGGTTATCGTATTCTTCCTTCTGAGGGCGGCGGCGGATATAAGGATTGGATTCAGCTGAGCAGCCATCCGGTGCCAAGCGTAACCTTGGAGACAGGAAAGGTGGCCTGCCCAATGCCTCTTTCGGAGTACAGCACTATTTGGAGCCAGAACCGGCTTACCTGGGTGGTGACCATGGAGTGGGTAGCTGCCAGATAAGGCAGATTAAGGCGGAGGCATTGTTATTTTTCTGCCTTTGCTTTATAATGAGAATGATTTGTAAAGAATAAAGAGTTTAGGAGAGTGTATCATGAAGGTTAGAACCAGATATGCGCCCAGCCCTACAGGCCGGATGCATGTGGGAAATTTGAGAACGGCGCTGTATGCCTACTTGATTGCAAAGCATGAAGGCGGAGATTTTCTTCTTCGTATCGAAGATACAGATCAGGAGCGATATGTGGAGGGCGCCACGGAGATTATTTACCGGACTCTTCAGGAGACGGGACTGATTCACGATGAAGGACCAGACAAAGATGGAGGCTGCGGCCCATATGTGCAGAGCGAGCGCCAGAAAGCGGGAATTTACATGAAGTACGCAAAGGAGCTGATTGATAAAGGCGAGGCGTATTATTGTTTCTGTACACCTGAGCGTCTGGAGAGCTTAAAGCATGAGGCCAACGGCGAAACCATTATGACTTACGACAAGCATTGCCTTCATCTGTCCAAGGAAGAGGTGCAGGCTAAGCTGGAAGCTGGTGTTCCTTATGTAATCCGCCAGAATAACCCGACAGAAGGAACGACGACCTTTCACGATGAAATTTATGGAGATATTACGGTAGATAATTCTGAGCTGGACGATATGATTCTGATTAAGTCCGATGGATATCCTACGTATAATTTTGCTAACGTGGTAGATGATCATCTTATGGGGATCACCCATGTGGTGCGGGGAAATGAGTATTTGTCCTCAGCGCCTAAATATAACCGGCTTTATGAGGCCTTTGGATGGGAGATACCAGTTTACGTTCATTGTCCTCTGATTACGAATGAAGAGCATCAGAAGCTGAGCAAACGGAGCGGACATTCTTCTTATGAAGATTTGATCGAGCAGGGATTCCTGACGGAAGCTGTGGTGAATTATGTGGCCCTGTTAGGATGGTCCCCTGAAAGCAACCGGGAGATCTTTTCTCTGGAGGAGATGGTTAAGGAATTTGATTATCACCGGATGAGCAAATCCCCTGCCGTTTTCGATATGACCAAGCTGAAATGGATGAACGGGGAATACATGAAGGCCATGGATGAGGAGAAATTTTATGAGAAAGCGCTTCCTTATCTTCAGGCGGTCATTCACAAGGATCTTGACCTGCGCAAAATTGCAGCTATGGTGAAGACCAGAATTGAGATTTTCCCGGATATTGCAGGGCATATTGATTTCTTTGAGGAAATGCCTGAGTATGATGTTTCCATGTACCAGCACAAGAAGATGAAGTGCACCCAGGAAACCTCTCTTCAGGTTCTGAACGATGTGCTTCCCATTCTGGAAGCTCAGGAAGATTATTCCAACGATGCTTTGTACCAGAGCTTGATGGAATATGTGAAGGACAAAGGATATAAAACTGGTTTTGTAATGTGGCCTATCCGCACGGCAGTATCGGGAAAGCAGATGACTCCTGCAGGAGCCACAGAGATTATGGAGGTTCTGGGCAAAGAAGAATCCTTAAAGAGGATTCGGGCCGGAATTCAGAAATTGTCAGAAGAAAACGCATAAGAGGAGTACAGATGCCATTTAACGAAGCACAGACCAGAGCGGTGCGCCATAATAAGGGGCCCATGATGGTGCTGGCCGGACCAGGCTCGGGCAAAACGACGGTGATCGTTGGAAGAATCAGGAATTTGGTGGAAAACTGCGGCGTAAGCCCTTCCAATATCCTGGTGATTACGTTTACCAGAGCGGCGGCCAGGGAGATGGAAGAACGGTATCTGGCATTAGAACAGGATGATACAGATGGAAGGGTCAGTTTTGGCACCTTCCATTCTGTGTTTTTCCGGATTTTAAAGCTGGCTTACCGGTATGATGCAAATAATATTGTGAGAGAAGAGCAGCAGATCCAGTTTGTCCGGGAGGAGCTGGGGAGGCTTTCTCTGGATGTGGAGGATGAAGGGGAATTTATCCGGTCGGTACTAAGCGAAATCAGTGCAGTAAAGGGAGAAATGATTCCTCTGGAGCATTATTATGCCAAGAGCTGTTCAGAAGAGGTCTTTAAACAAATTTACGGCAGATATGATATGGAAATGAAGGCCAGAGGCCTTCTGGATTTTGATGATATGCTGGTGATGTGTTATCAGCTGTTTTGCCAGCGGAAGGATATTTTAGCTGCATGGCAGAAAAAATATCAGTATATTCTGATTGATGAGTTTCAGGATATTAACCGGATTCAGTATGAAATTGTGCGGATGATGGCCCTTCCGGAGAATAATTTGTTTATTGTAGGGGATGACGACCAGTCGATTTACCGCTTTCGGGGAGCGAAGCCGGAGCTGATGCTTGGGTTCCCGAAAGATTATCCTCAGGGAAAGCAGGTGCTGTTAAACATTAATTACCGTTCCACTCCGGAGATTGTGGAGGCGGCAGGAAAGGTGATCCGTCATAACCAGGCTAGATTTCCTAAAGAAATCCGTGCCAACAGGAAGGCCGGGCGTCCGGTGGTTACCAGAATGTGGAAGGATGGAGCCCAGGAAGCAGAGGCGATCTGCCGGGAACTGCGGGACTATTTTCGAGTCGGAGCAGCCTGGGAAGAGATGGCGGTTTTGTTTCGGACAAATCTTGGACCGAGGCTGTTGGTGGAGAAGCTTATGGAATACAACATTCCTTTTTGTCTCAGGGATGAGCTTCCCAATCTGTTTGATCACTGGATTGCACGAAATATATTAGATTATCTTCTGGCAGCCAGAGGTCATACAGAGCGGGCGAGGATCCTGTCCATTATCAATCGCCCGAAACGGTATATCAGCCGGGACGCCCTGGAAGGGGAGTTGATTCGATGGGAACAGGTAAAGTCCTTTTACCAGGATAAACCTTGGATTGAGGAGCGGGTTGAAGAACTGGAAGATCAGCTGATGGCCGTTAAGCAGATGGCTCCTGCGGCTGCGGTGAATTATATCCGCAAGGCTATAGGTTACGACGAATTTTTGCGGGAGTATGCACAATTTCGGAGAATGAAGCCGGAAGAACTTTTGGAAATTGCCGATCAGGTGCAGGAAAGTGCGGCCCAATATCAGACGGCGGAAGAGTGGTTTGCTCATATTGAACGTTACCGGGAGCAATTAAAGGAACAGGCTCGGGAGAAAAAACGGAAGCGTGAAGGGGTTTCTCTCATGACCATGCACAGCGCCAAGGGCTTGGAATTCAGGATAGTCTATATCCTGGACGCCAACGAAGGGGTAACGCCTCACCATAAGGCTTTTTTGGATGCCGACATGGAAGAGGAGCGTCGGATGTTTTATGTGGCGATGACCAGAGCGAAAGAAAGGCTGCACATCTATTGCGTCAAAGAGCGGTATCATAAAAAACAGGAGGTTTCCCGGTTCGTCAAAGAGTATCTTGAACCTGAGCCAGAGGGAAAACGGAAGGGAGAAGGACATGGAGAACAAAAAGCAGCCGGAAAGGAACGCAGAAAAGGGCTTGGTGCATATTTACTGCGGGAACGGCAAAGGTAAGACTACGGCAGCTCTTGGACTGGCAATGCGAGCGGCCGGGAGAGGCAAAAAGGTGGTTGTAGCCCGCTTCTTAAAAACTGATGATTCAGGAGAGGTTAAAATTCTGCAGAGTATTCCAGAAATCCATCTGATGCCTTGTGAGAAAAGTTTCGGCTTTACTTTTCAAATGAGCCCGAAAGAGCGGGAAGAGGCGGGAAAGTATTACACGGAAAAATTTCTTCAGGCTGCGGAGCTGGCTCAATCGGCTGATCTTTTGATTCTGGATGAAATTATTGGGACCTGCAATGAAGGCTTGGTGGAAAAACAGCTGGTTGATCAGTTCCTTCAAGATAAACCGGATAACCTGGAAGTAGTTCTTACAGGAAGGAATCCATGGGAGGAACTTTTTAACCGAGGAGATTATATTACATCCATGGAAGAGGTGCGTCACCCTTATCATTATGGCCTTGCGGCCAGGGAAGGAATTGAATACTAGAAAAGAATCCCACAAATGGAGAAAATGTCCGTTGTCCTATTGCTTTTCTGCCCGCTTTTTGATAAAGTGTAAAGGAATAATGGCCTAGGAGGAACCACAGATGAAAGATAACGATAAGTTAAACTGGAACTTGGGCGCGAATGGAGAGGAACAGGAAGAAACCACCGTTACTCTGACACTGGATGATGATACCACTCTGGAATGCGTGGTAATCAATATTTTCAAAGCTGGAGACCGGGAATATATCGCGCTTCTTCCCATGGAAGGCGCTGCCGCCGAGGAGGGCGAGGTTTATCTGTACCGCTATTCCGAAGATGAGGACGGCCAGCCGAATCTGGAAAACATTGAGGATGACGAGGAATTTGAGATCGTATCCGACGCTTTTGACGAGATGCTGGATTCCGCAGAATTTGACGAATTAATCAGCGAGGATGAATTAGAAGACTAAGTTGGCGATCAGAACAGACGGAAGAAAGTAGCGGCTAAACCGAATAAAACGGTTTAACCGCTATTTTATATTTTCTAGTACTTGACAATGTATAGTAGTATGTATAATATAGTAATTACAAAGCCTGCCGTTTTGACAGGGCAAATTCAGGGAGGAACCCGATGAATCCACAATTTAAAAAAGGCGTGCTGGAGCTGATTGTTCTGGAGTCGGTCCGCAAGAGGGATATGTATGGCTACGAGCTGGTAGAAGAGGTTTCTAAGGTGATTGACGTTAATGAAGGAACCATTTATCCGCTGTTAAAGCGCCTGACCAATGAGCATTATTTTGAGACCTATCTCCGGGAATCCACGGAGGGCCCGCCGAGGAAATATTATCATTTGACGGCTGCCGGCATTTTATACAGAGATTCTCTGGAGGAGGAATGGCTGCAGCTGAAAGACAGGGTTTCTGCATTTTTGCAGAAGCAGAGCGGAGGAGAAGATGAATAGACAGGAATTTTTTGATGAACTGCGGGAGTATCTGAAGATCCTGGAGGATGAGGAGCAGGAGGATATACTGGCAGAATATTCTCAGCATATTGAGATGAAGATGAAAAGCGGTCTCAGCGAAGAAGAAGCGATAAAGGATTTTGGGCAGGTAAAGGAATTAGCCGCACAGATTCTGGAGGCTTATCATGTGAACCCTGAATATGAACCGGACAGAGGGGGGAAGAATGGACGGATCAAGAATATGTCTGCCAGATTTTCTGCCCTTAGCCTGCTGGGAAAGGGAAAGGAAGAGAATCAGAATGGCAGAAGAGCGGGAGAAGAATCTGGGGAAAATCTTGGAACAGATATTTCCCGAGAAAACAGTCTGCCGGCGAACCTGAAGAAGTGGCTGCTGAGAGTGAGTTCTCAGGGCGGAAGACAAATTCGAAAGGGATGGCAGTTCTTGGAAAGACAGGTTCGAAGGCCTTTTACGTGGATCAGAAAGAGGATAGAGAGCATGACGGCAGGGGTGAAAGAAGGGGCTGCACCAGAGACGATGGATAAAAGAAGAGAAGCAGACAAAAGGGAAAAACGAGAACGCTTCGTGGAAAATGGCGCCGGTCTTTTGACGGGCGTTTCCAGAGGAATTCGAAAGACTGTCCGCCTGATTTGGCGGATTGCTGCAGGATGTTTCCGCTTGGCGTGGAATGGGGCAGTCGTCTTTGGAACTGGCTTCTTTGGGCTGCTGGGGCTTTTTTCCCTGTTCTTGTTCGGTATGCTGACTGTTTTATGGATACAGGGCTATCCTTTGGCTGGATTGGTATGCAGCTGTCTTGGCGCGGTTTTGTGCTGCATGTCGCTTATGCTGTTTGTCGGAACATTTTTTTGGAAAAAGAAGAGAGGAGAACAGTAGGATGAAGAGGATGAGACTGCTGGCGGGAGGAATACTTTGCCTGGGCGTATTGTTGGGCGGTATCGGCGCAGGGATTACTGTTGGGGAATTTTCCGGCTTTGCCTATAAAAAGATTGTGGCTGATGCAGACGCGTTTCAGACAGAAAATTACACCTGCACCCTGGAGGCGGCAGAAGAACCGTTTTACATTCTTTCCTATGGAGGAGGTGCAAGATCCATTGAACCGGATGAAACAATGCCGGAAAATACCATGGAAGTTTCGGTGGTTTATAATGGTCAGGTATGCCGGCCGGATATATGGTCTGAGGAAGGGAGAGTGGTCATTGATTTATATGATACGAATACCACCAGCGACTTGGAGAGATTGATGGAATGGAAAGATCAGGTGCTGGAAGGACTAAAAGAAAGAGAATTTCGCGACTATCAGGTAGAGTGGATACAGTCAGTAACTTGTCGGGTAAACCCGGCGGATCTGGACAAAGTTACTTTTTATTAAACCAGATAAGGGAGAAGTCGTCTGACAAACAAAAAAGACAAAAGAAAAAATCAGAAAAATATTGACAACCCCTGGAGGAACGTGCTATACGTATCTCTATAAAGAAAGGCTGCAAGAATCCATCTTTTGCATGGAAAATCAGAACACCTGAGAAAAGGGGGGAGCAAAATGAAACGGTATACCATTACCATCAGCCGGCAATTCGGCAGTATGGGAAGACCTATTGCCCGCCGTCTGGCTGAACTTTTAGATGTGAATTTTTATGACCGGGAAGCGGTAGAAAATCAGGCAAGACAAGAACATCTTCCGGTATCCATTATTAATGATCTGCAGCGTGCTGCGGAAGATCCCTATTTTATGATGAAGTATCCTTTAGGAAATGGACCCAGCGACGTGCAGTTTCACCTGTACCAGATGCAGAGCAAGATTGTCCGCCAGTTGGCCGACCAGGGATCCTGCGTGTTTGTAGGGCGCTGTTCAGATTATGTTTTGAAAGATCGGGAAAATCACATTAAGATTTTTATTTATGCTCCCCTTGAATCCAGAATCAAGGTCTGCATGGAACGATTTGGCATGAACGAGCATCAGGCTAGAATGATGACGGCGGTGGTGGATAAGGCCAGACAAGCTTACCATATGACGTATACAGGATATCTGCCGGAGGCTGAGAAAGATATGCTGGTAAACAGCCAGAAGCTTGGGGTGGAAAAAACAGCAGAAATGCTGCGAGATATGATCTGGCAGCGCTTATCAGAATAAGAGGGCCTTGAAGGTCCTCTTAAACTATGAAACTATGAAATAGTCAGGAGGAAAATCATGAAATACGATTTTACAACCATTATGGATCGCCGGGGAAAGGATGCCATTGCAGTGGATGGCCCTGGACATCAGGGCGGCAATACGCCGCAGGCGCCGAAGGAGGGCTTCAGTTTAATTCCTATGTGGATTGCAGACATGAATTTCCCAACGGCTCCTACAATTATTGAAGAGATCATTAAGCGGGCTCAGCATCCGGCTTTTGGGTATTTCCAGCCAAGAGATGAGTATTTTCAGGCTATTCAAAGCTGGCAGAAACTGCGAAATGGCGTAGAAGACCTCCCTAAGGAGGCGATCGGCTATGAAAATGGGGTGTTAGGATGCGTGGTGTCAGCAGCAGATGCGTTCTGTTCTCCGGGAGATTTTATATTGGTGCATTCTCCCACTTATGTGGGCTTTACCAACTCGCTGACCAATAAAGGCTATCGTCTGATCCATAGCGATTTGATCCGGGACGAAAATGGAGTCTGGAGGATGGATTATGAGGATATGGATAGAAAACTGAAAGCCTATGCCATTCATTTTGCTGTTTTTTGCTCTCCGCATAATCCCACTGGCCGAGTTTGGGAGCCTTGGGAGATTGAAAAGGCCATGGAAGTTTATAAAAATAATCATTGTGTAGTGCTGTCTGATGAAATCTGGTCGGATATTATTCTCAATGGACATCATCACACGCCGACTCAATCAGTGTCGGAGGATGCCAGAAATCGGACCATTGCCGTGTACGCGCCTTCAAAGACCTTTAATTTGGCAGGTCTGGTGGGATCTTATCATATTGTCTATGATCCTTATCTTAGGGACCGGCTGAGACGGCAGGCTTCTTTAAGCCATTATAATTCTCAGAATGTTCTGTCCATGCATGCGCTGATGGGAGCCTATACGCCAGAAGGCAGAGAATGGGTGGAAGAACTGTGCCAGGTACTGAGTGAAAACGTTAATTATGGATATCAGTTTATTCAGGAGAATTTTCCGGGAGTGGACTTGGCTAAACCAGAAGGAACATATATGCTGTATTTGGACTGCAGCCAATGGTGCCAGGAGAAAAATCAAACTCTGGATCAAGTGCTGAAAGCAGGGTGGGATGTAGGAGTAGCTTGGCAGGATGGGCGTCCTTTTAACCGGCCTTTTGCTATCCGAATGAATCTGGCGCTGCCTAAGAGTTTGGTGGAGGAAGCATTTGAACGGTTAAAGAAATATGTATTCTGTTCTTAGCGAACACTGGCTTTTAGGTTCCCTGATACACCGATGCCGTATCGAAAAGAGAGAAGAAGGAAAATCGCCGCGTCAAGTTCGAGCTTTAGAAGACGCGGCGGTTTTTGTTTGTGGCGGGGAAATGAAAGGCAGAAGGGGAGCAGGAAGGCATTTTCTCCGGGAAAAGATAGAAAAGAAAAAAACTTCAAACTTTTTGAAAAAAGCTGTTGACATTTGGCGGCAGGAGTGATATTATAATCCTCGCGCCGCTGATGAGGCGGCCAAAACCTTCCAAAATTCCTGCATTACGGCAGCGAATCTT
>DVFL01000014.1 GCA_018713255.1 Candidatus Cottocaccamicrobium excrementipullorum
ATGAAGAGGGCAACGAAGCATTACATTGTTGTTATTCAGCCTATCGAAATACCTTAATGAAGGTGGCCGTTGGGCTCCGCCGGGTGGCCGCTGGCAAACGCACCAGTGGCCGCCGTGCGGCGCAAATTGCACCCAGACCTTGATTTTGCTGTGGTGCATGATTTTTGTCCGGATGCAGCTGGAACGTCTTCCTTATATGGTTTTTATCTTCGCAGGGTTTCAGGGCATTCTGGGAGTTCTTTTGCTGTACTGGGTCCGGATGGCCTGGAAGGAGAGCAGTCTTCTGGAAAAGCGGGAGAGGCTGGCTCTGCTGGAGAAAGAGAATGCTGCGGTGTATGCCCATTATCAAGAGATGGGACAGGCTTATGCCAGTCTCCATAAGCTTCAGCACGATTTTAACAATCTGATGAACACCGCCTCTTTCTTAGCTGGTGAGGGTGAGATTAAGAAGGCGGAGCAGATGTTCGCCGATGTGGAGTCTATGCTTAAGGAGGCTCAGGATGACCGGAGCGCCCAGACTGTCCAGAGCCTTCCAAGTGACCTGGATTTCCAGAATGGGGAAGGGTGAGGAAAATGACCAATAAGAGTTTTCAGAGGCTTCGGTTTCAATATATTAGTTTGGTAACGGGACAGATCATTGTTCTGGTGTGTATTTATCTTTCCTTGAATCCATCGACCAGTTTTCCGATTTTTTTGTGCAGCCTTGGAGTGACGGCCCTGACCATCTGTTTTAACGGGCTTTTTCTGTTTCTTCTTTGGCTCCGTAACAAACGAGAAGCTCTGACCAGGCAGATCCATGAGTACGAGTTCTGGGAGGGGATTAACAGGAAACGGGAGATTTCGGAGAAGGAGATCGAAAAGGATCGGGAAGAATTGCTTAAGGGCCTGTGGACACAGCTGAAAGCGGCCAGGCTGGGAGCTGCTAGGCTGGAAACGGCTAGGCAGGGAGCAGTCAGACAGGAACCAGCCAGGCAGGGAGAAGTTTCAGCTTCTGTCAGGGAAGGGAGAAGCAAAGAGGAAGGGAAATTGTTGGAGAAATTTTCCTGGGATTCTCGGCTGTGCGGAAATATGATTGCGGATATTGTGCTGAAGGAGAAGATGCGGGAATGTGCAGCAAAGGAGATTGATTTTCAAGTCCAGGCGGAGCTGCCGGAGGGGCTGAAGATGAAAGATTATCATCTGTGCAGTCTGCTGACGAATCTTTTGGACAATGCGGTGGAGGCCTGTCAGGAACTTCCGAAAGGGATGGGAGTTATTGAATTTAAAACTTCCCTTCAGGCCTCCTATCTGCTCATCCATCTGGAAAATACAGCCGATATCCATCATGTGGACAGGCCTAAACGGATCGGTCATGGCTGGGGAAGGGAGATTATTCAGGAGATTGTTCATGATTATCATGGGGAGATCAGCGCTGCCTTTCAAAAGGGAAGATTTTTGACGGATATTGTGATTGAGGTGCTGTGAAAATGGAAATCCTGCATTTGTCTGGAAGATGGATAAATGCAGGATTTTTTATGAAAAAATGAAAAACATTATTAGAAAAAAGGAATAAAAAATGCAAAAACAGGGAAAAGAATTGCGAAAAAGATTGGGCCGTGTTAAAATAAGGTAAAGGAGGTCAAGGATCATGGCAAGAATTGTAAGATTGTCTTCGCTGTCCATTTCTAATATCAAAAATGTTAGAAATGGACGAATTATTATGCCAAATACTAGTCGCAAGCAATTATCTTATAAGAATGCAGAAGTACTGGGATTGTATGGTCAAAATGGATCTGGAAAAACAGCGGTTATTGATACACTTTACTATTTACAAAGTATTATGATTGGGAAAGAGATCGAAGCGGAAATCGCGGATTATATTGATGCCAATAGTGATCAGGCTGAAATTGCCGTAGATTTTAATATTTTTGCGGAAGATGTTATATATGAAGCTGGATATAGGGTTGTCTTACGGAGGAGTGAACGTGGTGCGGAAATTTTTCGTGAAACCTTAAGCTGTGCGGTAAATAAAGGAACATCTAGAAGCAATAAGACTGTTTTTATGGATTATTATCGATTGGATAAAGACAATATATTTGTTCCTAAAAAGAGATTAGATGAGATTGTTGAAGCGAATGCAGAGAATAAAACTGACCTTATTGTAGCTCGAAAGATGGCGGAAAGGAGCAACTGCTCATATATTTTTGGTGAAAGCAGCAGGGAAATTTTTTGCAGGAATTATGATAACAATTTCAAACATTATGCAGAAGTAATCAAGGCCCTGTTTAAATTTGCACTGACAGATTTGTTCGTGATTCGTAATACGCATTCAGGTGTAATATCAGCTAATTTTTTATTACCTATGGCATTTAAAGTTGAACAGAATGAAAAAGGAATGAAAGGGGACTTTGCTATCCCATTAACAAAGCCGGTTGTGTTAGATGAAGAAAGAAAAAGGCTTTTAGATACTATTGTTGAACAGATTAATATGGTTCTATTTACGATTATTCCTGGGATGAAGATCTCTGTTCATGATTATGGAGTACAGATGCTGGACTCAGGGGAAAATGGTTATCGAGTAGAACTGGTTTCTCTTCGTGAGAACATGCCGCCGATTCCGATACGTATGGAATCAGAAGGAATTATTAAAATTATCTCTATTTTAAATGCATTAATTCAGGCATTTGGAAATCCGTCAATTTGTCTCGCAATTGATAAATTAGACGCAGGAATTTTTGAGTACATGCTTGGAGAGTTGCTTGATATTTTTAATCATAATGCAAAGGGACAGCTAATATTTACTTCTCACAATCTTCGCGCTTTGGAGATGTTGGATAAGGATAGTATTATGTTTTCTACAACAAACCCAGACAGAAGATATATTCGAATGAAGAATGTGAAGGCTTCCAATAATCTTAGAGATACTTATCTTAGAGGAATTACCCTTGGCGGCCAGGATGAGGTGATTTATGAAGAAACGGACAGTTTAAGGATTGCGCGTGCATTTAGAAAGGCGGGAAGAGCAATACAGCATGAATGAAAATATTCATATCTCTGATGCGGATGGTGTGTATATTTCTGAGAATGATGTCATTGGAGCCGAGGTGGATGATATACAGTATTATGAGGATCATATTGCTGCAAGAAATGTATATGCTGTCATAGAGCGCAATAAACGAAAAGGGGATATTTTATACAAACTTAGAAAAACAAAAAAGGTTCATGGCATATCATATCGAATTTATTTTAATTCCTGTAACTTGAAACATGTGCTGTATGGAGAACTTAGAAACTATTCTGACGAGGAAAAACAGATCTTATCCGATGATTTTGCAGACAGATATGATGGAAAAGCAGGCGAATTTGTAGAATTTATATCGGATTTATCTATAGCAGTTCCAGGAACATATCAGAAAACATGGGATTATATTGAACAGAATAGTAATTCGTTAAATCGGCATTCGAATATGCATCTGATATTTGAAAAAGCACAAATGCCTGGATTGCAATGAGCTAAAATATCGCAGCCCATTTGAAGGGGCGGAGAGTAATTAGCAGAAGGAGCACAAAATGAATGTAAAGCAGATTCACCACGTAGCCATTATTGTATCTGACTATCCTAAATCCAAGGATTTTTATGTGAATAAGCTTGGATTTCCCATTATTCGGGAGAATTACCGGCCTGGGCGGGGAGACTGGAAGCTGGATCTTCGAGTAAATGATCACACGGAACTGGAGATTTTCGGTGTTACTAATCCGCCGCCCCGGGTCACCGGTCCCGAAGCCGCAGGCCTGCGCCACCTGGCTTTCTATACGGACGATATCGAAGAAACGGTAAAAGAGCTGGAGGAGAAGGGCATTGAAGTGGAGCCGATTCGGGTGGATGAATATTCCGGCGGCAGGTTTACTTTCTTTAAAGATCCGGATGGACTTCCGTTGGAGCTGCATGAGTAAGGGGCATAAAGGAAGTAAGCCTCTAAGCCATAAAGATAGGGAGTGTATGATTTAGGGGCTTACTTGATGATGGAATAAATTAGCTGTTCAAAAATCCTTGATATTCGTTAAGTTTGGTCTCTTCTGTTTTCATCATCTGAACGGTCAGCTGATTATTGCCAAAATGCAGCTTAAAGTGAACCGAAGCGATGGACTCATCGATCAGCCAGCACAGGAGGTAAAATGTCTCTGGATCTACCCATGCGCCGGAAGCAGCACATTTTTGTTCATATCCAGGGAAAATGGATTCCTCCAGGTGCCCAAGACCAAAGGGAAGAATGTATTCTTTGCCATCCAAAATGTATTCCAGCTGGCCTTTATCCTGTCCGAAGAAAGAAACTCCCATTTCTCGAAAATTGGAAGGATTGATCAGAAGGGGATAGCGCTTCCCGCTTATCTGATACGAAGGCGTAATTGAGGAAGAGAGAATTGGGATGGTAAGAGTCTTCTTATATTCATCCAAAGCCTGCCGGGCTTCCTCTTCTTGGGAAATAGGGCCGGGTTGCAAGTTAGGAAGAAGGTCTTCGTGAACTGCCCGGTAAATGATATTGGTGGCTCCGTTCATTCCCTGGGTATCGGCGGTGATAACGACTGCCACATCATGATGGGGATAGCATAATAGTAACTGATCACCCATGCCGCAGCAAGCGTAACCGTCGTAAGGAAGAAGCCAGAACTGCAGACCGTAGCCTTCACGATCAGAACGATTCACCACAGGAGAAGAATGGAAGGTGGTGGCGCGGCGGATATAATCCTCTGGATAGAGCTGTCGGCCTCCTTCTGTGTGATAATGTTCCAAATCTTTTCCGTGATTCATGAGGAGAAGTCCTACCCGAAGCAGGTCTTCCGGACGGGCCATGAGTCCGCTGCCTCCAATGGAGGTGCCGAACGGATCAGAAAGAATGTAGGATTCCTCGCTGAATCCGATTTCTCGAAGAACCCGGTCTTTTAAAAAGGAGAGAATATTTTGGCCGGTAATTTTTTCCACAAGAGCGCAAAGGGTATGGCTGGCGGAAGTATCATACATGAAAATAGTACCTGGTCTGCGAGCCGGAGGGGTCTGAAAGAAGCTTTTTACCCAGTTTTCGGTAGTGCTGGTTTTATTGTATGTGGTTTTTAAATGACAGCTTCGCATTTCCAGCATCTGTTCAATAGTCATGGAAGTCAGCCAGGGATGAGGAATGCCGGGCAGGTATTCGGGAAAATACTTGCAAATTGGATCGGAAAGGGAGATTTTCCCATCGTGTTCCAACAGTCCGATGGCAAGGGAGGTGAAGCTTTTAGTAACGGAGTACATTCGGTGAAGTGTGTTTCGGGTAAAGGGTTTGTAGTATACTTCTTCTGCCAGTTTTCCGTGTCTGGCAATCAGTACGCTGTGTACTGGAATCTTATTTCTTTCCAAATTAAGCAGCATGGTGTGAATTGCCTTGGAAGGAATTCCTAGTTCTTCGGGATGGCAGGTTTGCAGCTGATTCATAAGATCCTCCTTTTTTGTACATGCTTTTTTATTGGCAGTTATTGTGCATTGAGAGAGTCAACAATGGCCTGAGACCATTCCGCTCCGCCTTCGTTTTCAAAACGAGCATAACCATCTTCAATGGATAATCCTTGTACGACACAGGCGGCAATAATAGAATTTTTTAAGCTGGTAAGATCTCCGTTATATTGACTCATGGCTTCTGTAGTTACTGGGAATGGAGCCATTGTGCAGTTGGCGTAAAATATTTCTGAAGACTCCTTATTTTCCTCACCTAAGGTGTCAGCTCCGGGGTCATCTTTCATAGGCAGGATACTTCCTTGTTGGGAGGTGATAATGGTGCCGTATTGTACTCCGGGCTGAGAGCGCATTTCCAGCATATGAAATTCTCCATCTTTATAGGTATTCCCGCAGACAGTTTCTGCTGCGGTTGACCAGTGAACTCCTTCTACACCGTAGATCCACAAAGTCTGCATATCGCCATTATCGAAAATGTTCTCCAGGAAATATTTAAATACTCCTTCTGGATTATCACAGCTTGAGGTAATGGCATAGACGGGAGCATTTCTTTCCCAATACTGTCCAACCTCGGCAATCGGGGGAATAGCAACCAGTTCTCCGTCAAGGCCATTGACCTCCAATGCGTTATGAAGAGAATCTCCCCATCCTCCTGCCCAGTAGGTGAATACACCGAATTGTCCTTCGCCAAACTTTGTCCGGCAGTTGCTGGTGGCGTTAGTCAAAGTTTCTTTGTCGACCCATCCGTTATTGTAAGCTTCCTGCATTCTCTGGATGGCTTCTTTCATCGCGTCTTCGGTAAATCCATCTTTCCATACGCCATTTTCATCCTGGTAAAATGAAGGGAAGGCATCTTGATAGAATTCTGGAAGATAATTGGTATACGGGGCCTCATTTCCAATAAAGCCGGCTGCAGAAACGCCTACGGTATTTCCATCAATTCCATCTCCGTCAGGATCGCCATGGGAAAAGGCATCTAAGACGGCGCAGTATTCCTCATAGTTGGTGGGAACTGAAAGGCCGCAGTTATCCAGCCATTGCTGACGAATATAGGTAACGCATCCGCCGCCGCTGGCCAAAGACAAACCATATAGTTTTCCATCCAGCAGATTGCTTTCTACCACATCTTTTCTCACGTCCGGATCTTTCATCATGGAGGAATTTTCCCAGGCTTCAGTCATGTCCCACAGGGCGCCTTCAGCAGCATAGCCGGAATAGTAGGAAGAGCCAAGAATAATGACATCCGGCCAATTTTCAGGGCCGCTGGCAAAAGTCTGTCCTACTACGTCGTAGTAAGCATCATGATCCGGCTGAATGATTTCTAAATCAATTCCGGTTAGTTCTTCCCATCTCTGTACCCATTCTTCCTGACCGTCAGCTTTGGTAGCTTGGAAGGTTCCGTCTACCATAATAGTGATTTTTTCGGGTTTTTCTACTTCATTGTCTTCAGAAGATTCTGAGGTTTTTTCTGTAGCCTGGACCGAGGTACCGGCGTCTGTTGAGTTGTTGGTGGTTGCAGATGAAGAATTGGTTTCTGAGGTAGAAGTTCCTTGGCAGCCAGATAATAAGAGGGATAAAGAAACAGCCGTTGCTGCTGCCAGAGATGTTTTTCGGATTTTCATATGATGCCTCCTTTTTTGTAATGTTGTAATGTAGGATTAGCCTGTCGACGGGTAATTCCTTTTGCTTGGATAAATCCATGGTAGCATGAAAGTTTACTGTCAGCAAGAAACGTAATTTGCTTTTGCACTGCATAATTTTGGAAAAGCAGGAGAACAAAATTTGTGTCAACTGAACAAAAATTTTGTTTTTGAGCGAAATAAACTGATTAATTTAACAAAATGGAATTGACTTGAAAGAAATAAAGTTGGTAAAATGGTAGTAGCTTTACGGGAGGTTGCGGCAAAAAAAATGAAATGGCTGAATGAAAAAATGGAAAAATCAAACAAAGGTTTTACGGTTCGTCTGATGGCATCTTACAGTTTGATTCTATTTGTGATTTTATGTATGGGAGTCTTTTTTTGCTATTTTAGTGTGAGACGAATGAAGCAGGAGGTACGTGAGCAGAATCAAATCGCTTTCTCCCATTCTGTAGAGCAGATGGAGGCAGATCTCAGCTTTTTAACCACATTTGCTCAGCAGATTTCCAATAATTCCAAATTAGTGCGTCTAGCGAACCTTCCTGATAATAATTGTCGAGATTTTTATCTGCTGGCTTATGAAGTGAGAGAATGGCTTTCCTCTCTGCTGCCCAGTCATTCCATGATTCCTATGGATTCTTATTTCATTCATCTGAGAAATACGGATTATATTCTTTCCTTTAACAAGGTGGATGATCTGTGGCATCATTACACTAATCGGCTTTTGAAGAAAGAAGATTATCAACGGTGGAAAATGGAAATCGAGGATGAGAAAAAGCAGGGGGTTTTAATCCCGATCAGATCGTTTGCAGGGACCTATACTAGAGATCCAGACAATTTTTATTATGTAATTTCTATGGATGGGTTTTCTTTTCACAGAATTCCGGCAGATATATGTTTTGAGTTAGACGCAGAGAAGATCAAGGACATTTTTTCTGGTTTGAATTTGTATGATGATGGTTTCATTCTTGGGGTGAATTCAGAAGGACAGATGATGTTTACTGTCCAAGAGAAGGGGGCAAAAATTGGATCAGAATATGACGGCTCGTTTTTTCAGGGACTTTTTTATGATGAAAATGGCTTTTCTTCTTATGAGTCAGAGGCATCAGGGCAAACTATGTTGGTAACACACTGCGGATTGGAACGGGGAAAGTGGAATTATTATTTAGTCCAGCCTTCCGATCAGATTTTGCATCCGGTAACGGCGTATCAGCGTATGGTGATGGCTGGAATGGCTGCGGCGATTTTACTGGGTTTTTTAATGATTGCTGTTTTATCCAGAAGAAACAGTCGGCCTTTTGCGGCCATTAAAGGTGAATTAAGTCGTTCACAAAAGGAGCAGCAGGAACTGCTTGAATTGGCGAAACAGCAGGAGCCTTTAGTGCGAAATTCTTATATTCGGCAGGTGATACAGGGAAACATTGGCAGTGAAAGGGAGATGGAATACGTACGGGATTATTTGGGATTTTCCAGACAGGGAGAGCAGAAGTATTATGTGCTTTACTGTAATATTTATGGGGAAAATTCCATAGGAACAGGAGAGAATGGTTTTTCCGGAAGGCAGCTTGAGATGGAGGCGGAATTTAAAAAATATTTTCCGGATCTTAAGGCGGTATGTAGTTTTCAAGAACATTCTTTCGCATTGCTTTTGACTGCGTTGCCGAAAGAAAACGGAGAAAAGATTAAACAGCGTATTGCCGAGGAGTTTATCGATCTTCATGATGATCTTTTGGAAAAGGAATCTTTATGGATATTTGGAGGCGTAGGCAGCTGTGTTGCACAAATTGAGTTTGCTTGGAAGTCCTATCAGCAAGCCAAAGAAGCCATTCATTATACTACTCAGGATCAGGTGATCTGCAGCTATTCTTCTGTTACGCCAAACTCTCAAGGATATTATTATCCCGGTGAATTGGCAGCACAGCTAACAGGATTTATTGAAGCGGGAAACCAGCGCCAGATCCGGGAATTGTTTAAGGTCATTCAAAAGGAAAATTTGGAGAAACGTATTCTCTCTTCTAGGCAGATGAATTGGCTTCTTTCGGATATTCGGAATACGCTGTTGAAATCCAGATTCAGTCTGAGGGAAGAGGAGAGGGTAAAAGAAGGTCTTGAAACACTAGATGAAAAACTGGATGAGCTTCCATCATTGAAATTGTGGGAAGATCTGGCATTGGAATTGGCAAAAATGTGGGAATCTAATGCATCGGAAAATTATTTAATTAATCAGATTAAACATTATATGGAGGAAAATTATAGCGATCCCTCTCTTTGCTTGACGAAAATTTCAGATGAATTCTCCATTTCTGAGTGCTATTTTTCTTATTTATTTAAAAAGACTACAGGTGAAAATTTTTCTTCTTATCTTGAACATCTGAGAATGGGAAAAGCCATCGAGCTTTTAAAGACTACGAATATTAAGATTTCTCAGATTTTTGCTCAGCTTGGATACAATAATATTACTAGTTTCCGCAGAGCTTTTAAAAAGAACTATGGCGTGTCTCCCAATCAAGTAAGAGAAGGAATGAATTTGAGTCCAGAAGGACAAAGCGAATAAACAGAATCCCCTTTTGCAAGAACTTTACGTTCTGGACAGAGGGGATTTTTATAGTTGATGGGCTCTTGGAGTTAGATGGCTTTTTCTTCTGCTGATAGATAGCCATTGAAACCTTCCCAAGATACTCCTATAATGAAGAACGTTAATCCATTTCTTAAATCAAAAGGAGGACATCATGATCCACAGACAATCTCTGGTTACTCGCCACAACCTAGTCTTAACTCAGATACACCGCGATTCTCCCCTGTCCATCGGCAATGGAGAATTCGTGTTTACGGCAGATATAACAGGGCTGCAGACTTTATACCATGAATACGAAGAAACCTTCCCTCTCTGCACTATGGCCAATTTCGGCTGGCATGTAAAGACAGACCAGGGAAGAGTGTATACCTTAAAGGACTTGCCCATGACGGAGTATCACAGTCAGGGCAGAACCTTTTTCTATCCCGTAAAGAAAACACCGGAAAATGCGCGGGTGTATGACTGGCTTCGGGAAAACCCCCATAAAGTCAACTTGTTCCGTCTTGGGTTTGTGCTGGACGGGAGAGAAATAAAGCCGGAGCAGCTGACCCAGATCAGTCAGGAGCTGGATTTGTACCGGGGAGTGCTGACCAGCGCATTTTGTGTGGAAGGAAAGCAGGTAAAGGTGCAGACTGTCTGCAGCAGCCAGGTGAATGAAATCGCCTGCCATATCAAAATGGAAGAAGGATTGGAAAAGCGTCTGGGTTTGGCGCTGGAGTTCCCCTATGGTTCCCCGGCAATCAGCGGTTCGGACTGGGAAAGCCCGGAAAAGCACGAAAGCCTGTTAACCTCTCTTGGGAAGAACCATTGGCTGATTCACCGGACAATGGATGATCTGGAATACCAGGCGGCGGTGGATCTGGAGAATGGAACATTAGTTCAGAGGGAGAAGCATCGCTTTGAGGTCATCTGTTCAGGCGAAAGCCTCAGGATTGGGGTGATGGTGGTTCCAGGCACAGAATCTTCCTCCATAAAATTTCCCATGAAAACCTTCAGAGACTGCGCCCATGAGGCAGAAACATTCTGGAAAACTTTTTGGGAGACTACGGGGTTAATGGATTTTAGCAGGGTAAAGGATAATCGGGCCAAGGAGCTGGAGCGGCGGGAGATCTTGTCTTTATATCTGCTGCGGCTGCAGTGCGCCGGCTCCCTGCCTCCGGCGGAAACAGGCTTAACCTGCAACAGCTGGTACGGCAAGTTTCATCTGGAAATGCATTTTTGGCACAGTGGGTTCTGGCCTCTTTATTCCCAGGGAAAGCTTTTGGAGAATTCTCTTCCCTGGTATCGGGCCCATGTGCAGGAAGCCAGGGAAAACAGCAGGAGAAATGGATACAAGGGGGCCAGATGGCCCAAAATGACCGGCCCGGAAGGGGTGGATTCGCCATCAAAGATCGCTCCGCTGCTAATCTGGCAGCAGCCTCATTTGATTTTCATGCTGGAGCTTTTGTACCGGTGCAGCCCGGAGAAGAGGATTCTGGAGGAGTATTTTGATCTGGTGTGGGAGACGGCGGAGTTTATGGTGGATTTTGCTCAGTGGAATCCGGAGACAAAAGCATATGATCTGAACCCGCCTCTGATTCCTGTTCAGGAGAAACATGATCCCATGGTGACGAAGAATCCTGCCTTTGAGCTGGTATACTGGAAGGAAACCCTGGAGATCGCCGCAGCATGGGCTGGACGGCTTAACCGGGAGTATCCCGAAGAATGGAAGCAGGTAGGGGAAAAGATGGCGGCGCCGGCAGCAGAGGGAGGCGTTTATTTAGCTCATGCCAATGCTCCGGATACCTTTACTCATTATGCCAAGGATCATCCCTCCATGCTTATGGCCTATGGGTTGTTAAAGGGGGAGGAGCTTGATCGGGAAATGGTGAAAAGAACCCTGGAGAAAGTTTTGGAAACCTGGGATTTTTCCACGGCCTGGGGATGGGATTTTGCGGTGATGGCTATGACGGCGGCGAAGCTTGGGGATAAGGAACTGGCCGTTGATCTGTTATTAAAACCTGCCCAGAAAAATGAGTATGTGTTAAATGGGCACAATAGGCAGGGATACCGGAAGGATCTGCCTTTGTACCTGCCGGGAAACGGCTCTTTTCTTTACGGCCTGGCGGTGATCGGGGGAGAAGGAGAGGAGAGCAGCGGCGGAAATCATGGATTCCCGGAGGGATGGGAGGTGGAGATGGAAGGGATTCAAAAGGGCTATTGTTAAAGTAGTTCGGCCTCTTCTTCTTAACTTATGCCATAATACAAGCATAACAAAAGAAGGAGAGGGTTGCACATGAAATTTGAGAAGACACGGCAGGAAACGGACATCAGGGAGTTTATCCATCATCTTACGCTGGAGAGAAATCTTTCGGATAATACCATTAAAGCGTATTACAGCGATCTTTCCGGGCTGATGAATTGGATGGAAATGGATCATAAGGAGGAATTGAACAGCGCAGCGCTGTCTGGATATTTTTTTCATCTGCAGATGGAGCGGAAGATGGCGGCCAGATCCATTCGGAGAAAGTACGTTTCCATTCAGCAGTATTGTGTTTTTCTGAATCAGAAGTATTCCACGGGGGAGCGTTTTTTTAATTTTTCTTCCCGGCGGTTCCAGCTGCCGAAAACCTTGCCCAAGACTTTGACCAATGAAGAGATTAAGCGGCTGATTTCTTCGGTGAACGAGGAATATCAAGAAGCTTCTTCTGACCACGCGAGAAAGCTTTGCATTCGAAATATGTGCATCATTGAGCTTTTGTTCTGCCTGGGGCTCAGAGTGGGGGAGATCAGCGCCATGAATCTGGAGGATTACCGGCAGGACGAGCATGCGGTGCTGATTCACGGGAAAGGAAACAAGGAGAGGATTTTGTATATCCCATCGCCGGCGGTGATTCAGAAGATGGACAGATGGCTGAGCCTCAGGGCGGAAAGCCAGGCGGACAGTTCTGCCGTGTTCATCAGCAGGAGAGGCACCAGGCTGAGCATTTACAGCATTGAAAATGTGTTCTATAAATACAGAAACCGGGCCCGGATCAATCCCAGCGCTACGCCCCATTATCTGCGGCACAGCTTCGCCACCCAGCTGTTAAATAATGGAGCCGGAATCCGGGATGTGCAGGAGCTGTTAGGCCACAGCAGCCTGATGACCACCCAGATCTATACGGAAGTTTCCATGTCCAGAAAGATTGAGGTAATGATGAAATATAATGGAAGGAACCGGATTGAGGTGTAGGTTTTAGGGAGAATGATTGGAAGCAGTCAAGTTTGTGATTGCTTCCATTTTTTTTTTTGCCAAAACCCAATATTGTACAGACTTTTCTCACGATCTGAAATTCCTTCCCGGGAAGGTATCCCATAAAATGACGGTAACAGGCGTGATAAACATAAGATTAATGGATAAGGAGTTTAAATCATGAGTAAAGTTGCGTTGATTACAGGCATTACTGGTCAGGACGGTTCTTATCTGGCGGAGTTTCTGCTGGAGAAAGGGTATGAGGTCCACGGCATTACCCGCCGGGCATCCATTTCCAATACGGCCCGCATCGATCATCTGATCGAAGCAGGCTCCATTACCCTTCATGACGGAGATTTGTCCGATTCTTCTTCTTTGATCAGAATCATCAACCTGGTGCAGCCTGATGAAATTTACAACCTGGCGGCCCAGAGCCATGTGCAGGTTTCTTTTGATGTGCCGGAGTATTCCGGAGATGTGGACGCCATCGGCGTTCTTAGGATTCTAGAGGCGGTGCGGATTTTGGGCCTGACGAAGAAAACCAAGATTTATCAGGCTTCTACTTCTGAGCTTTATGGCAAGGTGGAGGAGGTTCCCCAGAGGGAGACCACGCCTTTCCACCCCTACAGTCCATACGCAGTGGCCAAGCAGTATGGTTTCTGGATTACCAAGGAGTACCGGGAAGCTTACGGGATGTTTGCGGTAAATGGAATTCTGTTTAATCATGAGTCGGAGCGCCGGGGCGAGAATTTCGTTACCCGGAAAATCACCCTGGCGGCGGGACGGATCGCGGAAGGCCTTCAGGATCATCTGGAGTTAGGCAACATGGACAGCTTAAGAGACTGGGGCTACGCCAAGGATTATGTGGAGTGCATGTGGCTGATCATGCAGCAGGATAAGCCGGAGGATTTCGTCATCGCCACCGGAGTACAGCATACGGTTCGTGATTTTACGGAGAAGGCTTTTGCAGCCAACGGCATCACCATCCGCTGGGAGGGAAAAGGTCTGGAGGAGAAAGGCTATGACGCGTCCACGGGAAAAATGCTGGTTTGTGTAAATCCTGCCTGGTTCAGACCTACAGATGTGGATAATCTGTGGGGCGATCCCACCAAGGCGAAGACGGTTCTTGGCTGGAATCCGCAGAAAACCTCTTATGAGCAGCTGGTGGAGATTATGGCCAAGCATGACCGGGAGCTGGCGAAACGGGAAAAGGCCATGAAGCAGGCTTAGGGCCGCAGGGGCAGGAACAGCCGTTCCTGGGGCAGCGCTGCCAATAACAGTCAGCGGCAAAAAGAAAGGAAGAGAGAAGATCATGATGGAGAAGAATGCGAAAATCTACGTTGCCGGCCATCGGGGAATGGTAGGTTCTGCCATTGTCCGGGAGCTTGAGCGTCAGGGATATACCAATATTATTACTCGTACCCACAAGGAGCTGGATCTGTGCCGTCAGGAGGCGGTGGAGGCTTTCTTTGCTCAGGAGAAGCCGGAGTATGTATTTTTAGCGGCGGCCAAGGTGGGAGGCATTATGGCCAATCAGGATGCCCTGGCGGACTTTATGTACGACAATATGATCCTGGAAATGAACGTGATTCATTCTGCATGGCAGAACGGCTGCAAGAAGCTGGAGTTTTTAGGTTCCTCCTGCATTTATCCCAGGATGGCGCCTCAGCCCATGCCGGAGAGCTGCCTTTTGACTTCTGAGCTGGAGAAAACCAATGAGGCTTATGCTCTGGCGAAAATTTCTGGCCTGAAATACTGTGAATTCCTGAACCGTCAGTATGGAACGGATTATATCAGCGTGATGCCCACCAATCTTTACGGGCCCAATGACAATTATCATCCCACCCACAGCCATGTGCTTCCGGCCTTAATCCGCCGGTTCCATGAAGCGAAGGAAGCCGGCCTTGATACCGTTACCTGCTGGGGAGACGGCTCGCCTTTAAGAGAGTTCTTATATGTGGATGACTTGGCCAATCTCTGCGTGTTCCTGATGAACAATTATTCCGGCAATGAAACGGTAAACGCGGGAACGGGAAAAGAGCTGTCCATCAAAGAGCTGACGGAGCTGGTGGCCAAGGTAGTAGGATATACAGGAAAAATTCAGTGGGATACTTCCAAGCCCAACGGAACCCCT
The DNA here is from genome assembly GCA_018713255.1 of Candidatus Cottocaccamicrobium excrementipullorum. GTDB lineage: Bacteria > Bacillota > Clostridia > Lachnospirales > Lachnospiraceae > Caccovicinus > Caccovicinus excrementipullorum. The sequence continues at coordinate 15,031 of DVFL01000014.1, forward strand.
CGAAAGCTTCTGGATGTGTCCAAGGCGGCGAAATTAGGCTGGACTTACAAGACGGAGCTGGAGGACGGCATCCGTCTGGCTTATGAGGATTTTCTGAATAATCCCATGCGGGCGGAGCGGTAAGGTTACAGGAGAAAAAGGAATGAATATTGTACTATTGTCCGGAGGTTCGGGAAAACGGCTTTGGCCTTTATCCAATGACATCCGGTCGAAACAGTTTATTAAAATTTTCAAAAATGAAGAGGGCGCTTACGAATCCATGGTGCAGCGGGTATACCGTCAGATCAAGAAGGCGGACCCGGAGGCAGCGGTAACTATTGCCACTTCCAAGGCTCAGGTTTCCGCCATCCACAATCAGCTGGGAGAGAATGTGGGGATTTCCGTAGAGCCCTGCCGTCGGGATACGTTCCCGGCCATTGTGCTGGCTTCTGCTTATCTCGCGGATGTTCAGGGGGTTGACCTTTCTGAGCCGGTGGTGGTGTGCCCTGTGGATCCTTATGTAGAGGATGATTATTTCTTTGCCCTGAAAAGACTGGGAGAGCAGGCGAAAAAGGGGGAGGCCAATCTGGTGCTCATGGGCATTGAGCCCACTTACCCCTCTGAAAAGTACGGCTACATTATTCCAGAAGACGGCGGGGCAGTGAGCAAGGTTTCTACCTTTAAAGAGAAGCCGGATGAAGCCACCGCCAGAGCTTACATCGAACAAGGGGCTTTGTGGAACGGAGGTGTATTTGCCTACCAGCTAGGATACCTTCTGAAAAAGGCCCATGAGATGATCCAGTTTGCGGACTACCAGGATCTTTACCAGAAATACAGCTCTCTGCCCAAAATTTCCTTTGATTACGCGGTGGTGGAAAAGGAAGAGAAGATTCAGGTGATGCGCTTTTCTGGGGAATGGAAGGATCTGGGAACCTGGAATACATTGACGGAGGCCATGGAGGAGAATACCGTAGGCGACGCCATGTTAAATGACACCTGCACCAATGTGCATGTGGTCAATGAGCTGAAGGTACCGGTTCTGGCCATGGGGCTTCATGATGTAGTGATTTCCGCGTCCCCGGAGGGAATTCTGGTGTCGGACAAGGGACAGTCCAGCTATATCAAACCTTATGTGGATTCCATTGACCAGCAGATCATGTTCGCGGAAAAAAGCTGGGGAAGCTTCCGGGTGCTGGACGTGGAGGAGGAAAGCCTGACCATTAAGGTCACCTTAAATCCGGGTCATAAGATGAACTACCATAGCCACAGAAACCGAGACGAGGTATGGATCGTGATTTCCGGCCGGGGACGGACACTTCTGGATGGAATGTACCGGAAGGTATCTCCGGGAGATGTGATTGTCATGCCTGCAGGCTGCCGCCACACGGTGTTTGCGGACACGGAATTGAAAATGGTGGAAGTTCAGATCGGACGGGAGATTTCTGTTCTGGACAAGCAGAAGTATCCCATGACAGAAGCGTAAACAGGAAGGGAGCAAAAGGAAACAGGCCATGAATGACAGCATCATGAGACAGTACGAACGTTGGGTGAGGGAAGCATCAGAAGATCCGAAAATTGCAGAAGAACTGAGGGCTTTGGCCGGGAAAGAAGAGGAGATCAACGACAGGTTTTACCGGGACCTGGCATTCGGCACCGGAGGACTTCGAGGCGTGATGGGGGCGGGCACCAACCGGATGAACATTTACACCGTGGCCAAGGCTTCCCAGGGACTGGCGGATTATGTGAGGAACCAGTCAGGCTGCGGGGGGACAGGGCCTGAGGGAACACCGTCTGAAGGAACAGAGGTCAGAATCGCTGTTTCTTATGACAGCCGGCTGAACTCCGCCCAGTTTGCCAGGAAAGCCTGCCAGGTGTTTGCGGCCAACGGCATTGAGGCTTATCTATTTCCCAGGCTCATGCCCACCCCCTGCCTTTCTTTTGCGGTGCGCAGCCTTCAATGCAGCGCCGGCGTGATGATCACTGCTTCCCACAATCCCTCAAAATACAATGGATACAAGGTGTATGGCCCGGACGGATGCCAGATTACCACCAGGGCGGCAAAGGCTATTCTGGAAGAAATCCAGAAGCTGGACCTGTTTCAGGATATCCGCCAGATGGACTTCGAAGCGGGAATCCAGAAGGGCATGATCCGCCGCATCCCGGAAGAGATTTACCGGGACTATGTGGAGGCGGTGAAAAGCCAGTCTGTCCTTTACGGAAAGCAAGTTGACCGGAGCGCAGCCATTGTGTACTCTCCCTTAAACGGCACCGGACTTCAGCCGGTGATGGATACCCTTAAAGAGGCAGGATATACCAATGTTTCCGTAGTAAAAGAACAGGAAAAACCTGACGGCGCATTCCCCACCTGCCCTTATCCGAATCCAGAAATTCCAGAGGCTATGGAGCTGGGAATCCAGGAGGCGAAAAGGCTGGGGGCGGAGCTGTTTCTGGCCACCGACCCGGACTGCGACCGGGTGGGAGCGGCAGTGAAAAACCACCAGGGAGAATATACCCTTCTTTCCGGCAATGAAACGGGGATGCTTCTTCTTGATTATCTCTGCGCCCGCCGCCAGGAAGCCGGAACCATGCCTGAGGATCCGGTGTGCATGAAAACCATTGTGACCATTGATATGGCGGAGCGGATCGCGGCCCACTATGGAGTCAGAACCATTAATGTGCTTACCGGATTTAAATACATCGGAGAGCAGATCGGACTTCTGGAGGCAGAGGGCAAGGAAGATTCCTTTGTGTTCGGCCTGGAGGAAAGCTATGGTTACCTGTCCGGAACTTATGTGCGGGATAAAGACGGAGTGAACGCCGTATTCCTGGTCTGCGAGATGTTTGCCTATTATAAAACCCAAGGAATCAGCCTTTTAGACCGGCTTGAGGAGCTGTACCGTCAGTACGGATACTGCCTCAACACCCTTCATTCCTACGAATTCCAGGGCCAGGCCGGGGCGGCTAAGATGGAAAAAATCATGGAGCGCTTCAGAGGCGGAATGAAACAGATCGGCAAAAAGCCGGTGAAGACCTGCCTGGATTATGCCCAGGGCCTGGATGGACTCCCAAAGTCCAATGTTCTGAAATTTCTGCTGGAGGATCACTGCTCTGTGGTGATCCGGCCCTCAGGAACAGAGCCGAAGATGAAGGTTTACTTCTCTGTCAGCGCCAAAGATCGGGAGATGGCAGCGGAAGCGGAGCGGGAAATGGCGAAGGATGTGGAAGAGATGGTGGATGGGGCGGAATAAGAACTGAACAGGAAAATATCCGCCTTGCAACAGAAATATACGTATGATATAATCTAGCTGCGATTGAAGAATATACGCCCTTTTCTGAAGCCGGCAGAATGGGATTGTATTAATCATTTAGAGGACAGAAAAAGGGGGCCTGACATTGGCTCCCTTTTTCCGTATGATGACAGATAGACTGCGATAGCTGGAGGACTGAACATGAACTTAGAACAATATTTTGAAATCATGCACCTGGCGGAAAAGATGAAAAATAACACAAGGCATTCCTGGACTTCCCAGGGCAGGCATGAGAGCGTGGCGGAACATAGCTGGCGCCTCGGGATCATGGCCTATTTTATGAAGGATTCTTTTCCGGCGATGAATATGGATAAAGTTATTCTCATGTGCTTGTTTCATGATATGGGTGAGGCCTTCACCGGAGATATTCCTGCCTTCGTCAAAACGGAGAAGGACAGCTGTGTGGAAGAGGACAGAATAGAGGAGTGGCTTCATACCCTTCCAGAACCTTATGGCAGAGAGCTTAAGGACTTATTTCATGAAATGAAAGCCCAGGAGACAGAGGAAGCTAAGCTGTACAAGGCTTTGGATAAAATGGAAGCAGTGATCCAGCACAATGAGGCGGATATCCGCACGTGGCTTCCTCTGGAGTACGACCTTCAGCTGACTTACGGGAAGAAGGAAACAGAATTTTCGGAAGTGACAAGAAGGCTGAAAGAATATGTGGATCAGGACACAAGGCAGAAAATTCAAAATGCCCGGACAGCAGGCTATGTGAAGGAAGAAGTTCAACCCCTTACCGATGATTCATGGGGGCAAGACCAGATGCAAATAATCCGGCTTGTGCTGGGAGCCTGCTTTACTAACTGTTATCTGGTATATCATCCGCGGACCAGGAACTGTATGATTATTGATCCGGCAGATGAAGGGGAGAAGATTATTTCCTGTATTGAAAAGAACCATCTCCATCCTGTATACATCGTGATCACCCATGGACATACGGATCATGTTCTGGCAGCGGCAGAGCTGGCAGAGCGATACCATGCATTGGTGGCGGTGAGCAAAATTGATGCATGGAGACTGATGGATGAGGATCTGATCAATGACCGCCCTTATGTAGATAAACCGTATCGGCCGGTGCATCCCTCCATTTTATTGAGCGAAGGGGATGAATTATGGCTGGATGACATTCGGTTCACCATCATGATTTTACCCGGTCATACGCCAGGTTCCATGGCCCTTCGCACGGATCAGGGGATTTTTACCGGGGATACCATGCTGGCAGGAGGCCATGGAAAAACCAGTCTTTATGGCGGCGATGAAGAGGCGATGAAGAAATCTATCCAGCGATTAAAAGAGCTGGATGGGGATTACCGGATTTATCCCGGACATAAGGAAATGACTACCTTGGAGGCAGAACGCAAGAAATCCCCTTCCATTTCCTGACAAATGTGGTATGATAAACTTATCGTGAAGAGAATACGCAAAAAGGAGGACATTCATCATGAATAATTTCAAGTATTCCATTCCCACTACCATTTATTTTGGCAAGGATCAGTTAGGCCATCTTTCTGAGCTGAAGGAAAGGGGCAGCAAAGTGCTTTTGGTTTACGGAGGCGGAAGCATTAAGCGGAGCGGCCTCTATGATGCTGCCATGAAGGTTTTGCAGGAGGCGGGATTAACGGTAACGGAGCTTTCCGGTGTTGAGCCTAACCCTAGAATTGAGTCGGTGCGGAAAGGCGTGGAGCTGTGCAAGGCTGATGCCATCGAGATGGTGCTGGCCATAGGCGGAGGTTCGGTGATTGACTGCGCCAAGGTGGTGGCGGCAGGAGCCTGCTACGAAGGAGACGCTTGGGATCTGGTGCTGGACGGCAGCAAGATTAAGGCTGCTCTTCCTGTATACTCTGTGCTTACCCTTTCAGCAACGGGAAGCGAGATGGATGAGTTCGCGGTTATCAGCGATATGACGAAAAACGAGAAGTGGGGAACGGGAAGCCCTCTGGTAAAGCCGGTAATGTCCATCCTGGATCCTACTTATACGTATTCTGTTTCTAAGAAGCAGACGGCGGCAGGAACAGCAGATATGATGAGTCATACCTTTGAAAATTATTTTACGAATGTAAAGGGAGCAACGCTCCAGGGACATTTGTGCGAGGCAGTATTAAAGACCTGCATCCAGTATGGTCCCATTGCGTTAAATGATCCGGAGAATTATGAGGCTCGGGCCAATCTGATGTGGGCGGGGAGCCTGGCGATTAATGGACTGTTAAGTGATGGTGCAGAGGTGGCATGGTGCGTGCATCCTATGGAGCATGAGCTTTCTGCCTTCTATGACATTACCCATGGACAGGGACTGGCGATTCTTACCCCTGTATGGATGCGTTTTGTGCTGAAGAAAGATCCTTCGAAGACGGCTCAGCTGGCCGCTTACGGACGGAATGTATGGGGATTGACAGGAGAGGACAAAACAGTGGCCGAAGAAGCCATTGACAAGACGGCAGAGTTCTTCTTTAAGACCATGGAGATGCCGGAAAATCTCCGGGCAGTGGGAATTACGGAAAAGACCCATTTTGAGGAGATGGCAGCTAAGGCAGAAGCAGGAAGCCATGGAAGCTTCGTTCCCTTGACTAAGGAAGATATTATTTCAATTTTTGAGGCGGCTTTTTAAAGGCCGGATGCCAGGCATTCAGTAAAATGTGAGAAGAGAAAACAAACCAGAAGAGCTGGAGATGCTTATGGACCCAGTCTCACCCCTTTCCGATACTGCGCCGGCGTAATCTGAAATGTATGTTTGAACACGTGAATAAAGCTGGACACGCTTTGGTATCCGCATTGCCGGGCGATATCTTCTACAGAATCTTTCCCTGCCTTCAGTTTCTGGCAGGCTAAGTCCATGCGGCAGTTGGTGAGATGCTGGTGGAAGGACATCTGACAGATCTCTTTAAATTTCCGGTGGTAATAATATTTGCTGATGCCAAGCATTTTTCCCATGGATTCTAAGGTCAGTGCTTCTGCACAGTGCTCCTGGATATAGTGGCTGGAGAACAGGATTTCCTGGCGCAGATGGCTGCCTTCCGCCGGAGCAGCGGCGGAGACGGACTGGCCGGCACGGTCCATTTCTCTGGCGATCAAGGTAATCATCTTTAAAAATTCGGAGGCGATGAGAATATCCTGATATGCATCTTCTCCGTCATACAGGTCATAAATTGCAGAAAGACATTGACGGATGGCGGCGTAATGCTCCATGTTGGTGCGGACCACAAAGATGGAGGCTGTCGATTCCAGCAGGCCGTTAAAGGCCTGGAATTGGTGCAGCCATCCGGTGTCTACTAGCAGGGTGTAGTGGGAGCCTCCTTCCTGTCCGGGGAGGGGACCGACACAGTGCAAAACGCCGGAGCCAATAAAGAGAACTTCCTGGGCTTCAGCTACATAAGCGCCCTGCTCTCCGGTACACCGGTAGGGTTTCTGGAGGGGCAGGGTGATTTCCATGGCATTATGGTAATGCATGGGATAAGTATTGCGGTTTTTTGCAGAGAAAAACAGCTGAAAATGCTGGTTGACGGAATAGGTGACAAATTCGTAGCCGTTTACCACTTTATTTACTGCCATAATGTTTCCTTTCTTTTTATTCAGGCTGTTTTGATTAGCTCTTCTTGAAAAAATTTTTCAGCAAACTGTTGTATCATCTCAGGGCGGCAAGATCCTTGTGCCCTGAGATTTTTTTGCTTTAATCATAGCAAAAATCAGAAAAAAGAGCAATATTCAACAATCAATCAGCAAGATTAAAAATTGAAGAAAAAATGGGGAAATTCTATAATAAAACCATCACAGACAAGCAGACGCCTCGAGGAAATCTGAACTGTCATAACCAGCATTTTAATGAAGTAAAAAGAGGGAGTTATTCTTATGAGAAAGAAAAAATATGCTGCCAGAGTCATGGCGGCGGTATTGGCGGGAGTTATGGTGCTGCCGGGCTGCGGCGGCCAGTCATCAGGTGAGACAGATGCAGCGGGGACTGCAGCAGAAGGAGTTAAAGAGCCAGGAGGAGAAACTCAGGATCAAGGAGAGACTGGGACAAGTGAGCAGGCGGAAAATTCAGCTGAAGAGACAGTGGAAAAGCCGGAGAAAATTACCTTTATGGTAGACGGAACTTTGGTTAGCAAGGCCAATGGCCAGGATGAATGGGTGAAGCGCTGGGAAGAGCTGACAGGAATCGAGCTGGAGATCATTCAGCCGGATCACACGGCTTATTATGATGTCCTGGGGCAGACCATTGCCAGCGGGCCGGAAAACTGGCCGGATGTGCTGATCACCACTTCCCAGTATTATACCAATTACGCCAAAGAAGGGGTTTTATGGGATATGACCCAGGCCTGGGAGAATTCTTCGGTGAAAAAGTCTGGAAGAATCGTGAATGAAAACGTGGTGGACAGCTTGTATATTGATGATCATCTTTACGGCCTTGCAACGGGTCCAGGGATGGGATGCATTACTTATATTAAGAAGCAATGGCTGGATAATGTGGGCCTTGATGTCCCCACCAACTATGAGGAATATCTGGAGGTCCTGGATGCTTTTACCAACGGAGATCCAGATAGAAATGGAGTGGATGGAGATACCTTCGGCGTATCTGCTGCAGGCTTTATTAATGCAGAGGCGCCATACATTCAGTATCTGCCGGAGTTCTGGCAGGATGCTTATCCCACCTTCTATCAGAAGGAGGACGGAACCTGGGTGGATGGATTCACGGAAGACAGCATGAAAGAGGCCATTGTGCGGTTAAAGGAGGCCTATGATGCCGGGTATATTGAAAAGGAAACTTTAACCAACGCTACTTCCGACTGCCGGAATAAATTCCTGGAGGATAAGTTCGGCGTGTTTACTTACTGGCCAGGTTCATGGCAGAAGCGGCTGACTGAGGGACTGGAAGCCAACGGCCATGACGGGGAGCTGATTCCCATTGCTCCTATTGCAGAAGTAGGCGCTTACATCGACCGGACGCCGGTGGCCCTGTGCATTACCAGCGCCTGCGATAACCCAGAAGGCGTGTTTAAATATTTCCTGGAAACCGCTCTGGATGGCGGAGAGGTTCAGGAGCTGTGGACCTATGGCGTGGAAGGAGTTCATTGGTCTACGGCGGCGGAAGAGGTCTGCGGAGTGCAGTATGAGGAAGGTCAGTTCCATATGCTGGAAAGCCGCGAGGCGCCGGGAACCCAGTATACCAAGGCATTTTTTGCCGGAGACAATCCTCTCGCCCGGTTCGAAGAGGGAAAGGATAAGGGAGCAGGTTCCTTTGATCCCATGATTTTGGAGAGCAATGAATTGTTTAATGCCAACAGCCGTCCTGCGCAGCTTCCGGTTTCCACTGATGAGATGGCTCAGTATAACGGAGATTTAACTACCCTGAAATATTCCATTATTGCAGACTGCATTACCCAGGGAATTTCCGTGGAAGAGGGAATGAAGCGTTTTGAAGAGGAAGGCGGAGCAGAATGGTCCAAGCTGATTTTGGATTCTCTCAACCAGCAGTAAGCCTTTCCTTCTGGTTCTGAACTGCAAAGTGATTCCATTAAACAGAGGAGAGACAATCATGATTACCATCACGAATCCTGTTCTTACTGGATTTCATCCGGATCCTTCTATGATTTGCGTAGGAGAAGATTACTATATTGCCGTATCCACCTTTGAGTGGTTTCCGGGAGTGGAAATTTACCATTCCCGGAATTTAAGGGACTGGGAATTGGCGGCAAGACCTTTGGAGAGAACCTCCCAGCTGAATATGGCTGGGGAGGCTTCCTCTAAGGGCGTTTGGGCGCCTTGCCTGTCCTGGTGGGAGGGAACCTTCTACCTGATTTATTCAGATATGAAAAATACCGGGGTCTTTTACGATGTGCACAATTACCTGGTGACGGCCACCGATATCCAGGGGCCGTGGTCGGAACCGGTGTATTTAAATTCCAGCGGCTTTGATCCCTCTTTGTTTCATGACCAGGATGGCCGAAAGTGGTTTGTGAACATGTACTCGGATTTCCGCACCTGGAAGATCAGGTTTGCAGGCATTGTGCTGCAGGAATATTCAGAGAAGGAAAAACGGCTGGTAGGCCAGCCCAAAACGATTTTTCAGGGAACTGTGGCCAGAACCACAGAGGGCCCCCATTTATATCAGAGAAATGGATGGTATTATCTGTTCTGCGCTGAAGGGGGTACAGGGGTTCGCCATCAGGAAACTGTATTAAGAAGCCGGAGCATTACCGGACCTTACGAATTAAGTCCTTTTACGCCATTGATCACCTCCTGGCCTTACGGGGAAAATCCCATAAAACGGGCCGGACATGGCAGTCTTGTGGAGGGAAATAACGGGGAGTGGTATCTGGCTCATCTCTGCGGAAGACCAGTGGAAGGCCGGCACTGTATTTTAGGAAGGGAAACGGCTATTCAGAAAGTAGTCTGGGAAAATGACTGGCCTAGACTTGCAGGGGGAACCAGCGAACCTCAGGCTCAGGTGCAGGTGAATTATCCGGATGCGCCCAGGTCTGAAGGGTATTTTGGAAGCTGGAGAGATGATTTTTCCGGGAAGGAATGGGACCGGCATTTTCAGACCTTAAGGGTTCCCATGGGCCAAAAGGCTTCCCTGGAGGAACGGCCGGGCTGGCTTCGGATGTACGGCCGGGAATCTCTGGAATCTTTCTACGAGCAGAGCCTTCTGGGATTCAGACAGCAGCATTTTTATGTGGAAGCGGAAACAAAGGTGGAGTTTCAGCCGGTAAGTCATCAGCAGATGGCCGGTCTCACGTATTTCTATAATGGAAGCTGTTTTTATTACCTTTACGTCACAAGGGATGAAGAAAAGGGACGGGTCCTTACCATAATGCGCAAGCTGCCGGAAGAATTTGACATGCCCATAGGGGTAGGAAGGAGTCTTCCTGAGGATGGACCGGTTTGGCTTCGCCTTACGGTGAAGGAAAAAGACGCACAGTTTTCTTATTCTCTGGACGGGCATGTTTATGAAAAGATTGGTCCGGTGCTGGATGCAAGAAAAATGTCAGATGAGGAAGGGCCGGGAAGATTTACCGGAGCGTTCTTCTGCATCTGCTGCCAGGATATTTCTGGGAGAAAGCAGGCTGCAGATTTTGATTTCGTGGAGTACCGAATACTGGATAATGAACAGGAAGAAAAATCATGAATCAGATGGAAAAACAGGGAGTAAATCCTTATCTTCCCTCCTGGGAATATGTTCCCGATGCGGAACCCCATATTTTTGAGGGACGGCTTTACATTTACGGTTCTCATGACCGGTTTAATGGATATGCTTATTGTCAGAACGACTATGTATGCTGGTCAGCTTCGCCGGAGGATTTATCTGACTGGCGGTATGAAGGGGTAATTTATTCCCGAAAGGCAGATCCCAGAAACGAGGATGGAGATGGCTGCCTTTATGCTCCTGATGTGGCCAGAGGGCCGGACGGGCGGTATTATCTGTTTTATGTGCTGGACAATCAGCCGGTGATTTCTGTGGCGGTGTGCAGCAGTCCTGCAGGAACTTATGAGTTTTACGGCTATGTCCGGGATAAGGACGGCGGAATCCTGGGAGAACGGCCGGGAGACGAAGGACAGTTTGACCCGGCGGTCTTGGTGGATGATGATCAGATCTGGCTTTACAGCGGCTACTGCGGCATGTATCATCCTCAGCGGAAGGGGCCGATGGTGATGGCCCTGGAGCCGGATATGCTTACTCTGAAGACGGAGCCGAAAACCTTGATTCCAAGCGCCCCTTGGAGTCAGGGAACAGGTTTTGAGAACCATGCCTTTTTTGAAGCCTCGTCTATGCGCAAGATTAAAGGAAACTATTATTTTATCTACTCCTCTCAGCAGAAGCATGAGCTCTGCTATGCCATAAGTTCCCGGCCGGACAGGGATTTTACTTACGGCGGAGTAATCATCAGCAACTGTGACCATGGGATTGACAGCTATAAGCCGGCAGAGTTTACCACGGCTTATGGGGGAAATAATCATGGCAGTCTGATTGAGGCGGGGGAAAATTATTATATCTTTTATCATCGCCATACAAACGGCATGAATTACTGCCGGCAGGGCTGCATAGAACCGGTGGAGATTAAGGATGACGGAAGAATCAGCCAGGTGGAGTTAACTACCAGCGGGCCTAACGGAAAGCCCTTAATCGGTGAGGGAACGTATGGGGCCTGGCTGGCCTGCTGCTTGTTCTGCCGGGAGCCTTCTCTTCTTACTGCTCCGCCGGGCGGCTGGATGGACGACCGTTTTCCTAAGATTACCCAGGAGGGGAAGGACGGAGAGGAAAATCCTGGTTATATAACCAACATGCGGGATGGGGCGGTAGCCGGATTTAAATATTTTTCCTGCAGCCGGATTTGCCGGATAGGGGTTACTGTCCGTGGGAAGGCAGAAGGGAAAATGGAGGTGCTGACTGCTCTTGATCAGTCACCGGCGGGAGAAATTTCTCTGGGAAAGTCCAACGAGTGGAAAACTTATGAAGCGGAAGTGCAGATCCCTGACGGAGTCTGGAGCTTATACTTCCGTTATCGAGGAAAGGGATATGTGAGCATGGCTTCCTTTTCTCTGATGAAATAAACAGACGAAAATTTGTTGCAGTGTTTGGAAAATCATGAAAAAGCATCTGTTATGGAAAAACATGACAGGTGCTTTTTTGCGAGGAAAAAAGCTTCCAGAAATTACCCCCTTCATCTGGGGATTGTTTCCTTGCATTCAGGTCTATTTAATGCTAGACTATTAAACGCGCGTCAGATAAAACATTTTATTGATGCTTTTTAAAACAAAACAGATACATATTTTTAACTTTTTTACAATAGGAAAATTGAGGAAACGATGAAAATTCTTTTTGTAGGCAATTACGACATGGCGGGAAGTTATCTTGCTTCTCGAATGTACCGGGAGGGAAATGAGATCAGCTGGCTGACCCAGAGTCAGGAGGAAGAGCTTTGGGGAGATAAGATTCGGGGAAAAGTTTATCGGAGAACAATCACCGATAAAACCTGCAGCCGGATTTTATTGGGAGAAGCCATTGATTGTGTGATTTTTCTGACGGCAGAGTACCGGGAAGGATATTTGGGAAGTGATGAAGAGTACGGCAGTCTTTTGTCGGTTTTATCCCCTGTACTCCATGCCGCCGCTTCAGTTAAGGTGGGGAAGATTTGCTTTTTATCTTCAGAAAATGTGGAAAACGAAGGATTGCTGCCTCCTATATTTGAAGAGCTGCGGGCCGGAGAGCGGATCATCACTTCATTCTGCCGGGAGAAGGGAATTTCTTCGCTGATTCTCCGGCTGGGCTGTGTTTTTGGAGAAGGCACGCTGAAGGAAGCTGGATATTTAGGCAAGATTCTTCAATCGATGAAGACGGAAAAGAAGGTTTTCTGTCCTTTTACCGAGACTTCCAGCTTTGATGTTCTTTGTGCATCCGACCTGGCTGACGGAGCTTTCCGTCTTTTAACGATGAATGCTTCAGGAATGTATGAGGTGATTACTGGTTATCCGGTTTCGGCAAAGACCTTGTATTCCATGGCGGCGGAGGCTGCAGGATTTCAGGGGAAGATTGAGTTTGGCCAGAAAGAACATGTTTGTGATCCTGAAGGAGGCCAAAGGATTCGGATGGCCTGCGGGTGGATGCCCTTTTATCTGTTTGAAGAAAAAGGAATGGATTTTCTGAAGAAAAATCTTCAGCAGGAAGCTTTGGCGGAGAACGCAGAAAAGAAGAAAAATAAAAGAAAGTCTTACTCTTTTTTCTATGAGACGGGGCAGAATCTTCTGTTGTTTGTCATCATGTGTCTGGCGTCGTCCTTTTCTGTGGACTGGAGTGATTTACGATTTGTGGATGTACGTCTTTTGTACGTGATCCTTGTCGCCATTTCTTTTGGCATGCGTCAGGGGCTTTTGGCCACTGGACTTGCGATTATCTCTTCCCTGAGACCATTGATCCCTGGAATCTGGTTACTGTTCTGGCAGTATCTCTGCTTTTAGGGCTGGGAATTTTTCTGGTTTACCGCAGATGTTTTATTGGAGTGGTGTACGATCATTCCTTTAATATTTCTCTTGTGGTGATGACTATTTTAACTGCAGTGATTATTGTTACCATTAGTTCAAATATTATGCTGTCTCTTGGTATGGTAGGCGCGTTAAGTATTGTTCGGTACAGAACGGCAGTAAAGAGTCCTTTGGATTTGATGTTTATGTTTTGGGCAATTACCACAGGAATTGCGGCTGGAGCGACCTACTATTATATTGCAGCCATTTCCTTTTGCTTTGTGGCCCTGACTTTTTGGGTTCTTAAAGGAATCAAGGGAGGCCGGGATACCTATATGTTGGTGGTGAACTATCAGTCGGAGCAGAAAGCGGAAGAGGAAATCCGCCGCCTTCTGACTCCTTATAAAACCAGGATTCGTTCCAAGATCGTCCGGGGAAGTCAAACGGAACTGACCATGGAGATTCTGATGAAGAATGAGAACATGAATATAACCGATGCTGTTTCAGCTGTTCAGGGAGTAAATGATGTTACCCTGGTGCAGTACAGGGGAAGCTATGAAGCGTAAAGGAATAGCCGTTTTTCTGATCCTGCTGCTGGCTGGAGCTGTTTTTGGGGCTTGGAGAATGGAGCCATGGGTACATGAGGAAACTTTTTCCTTAGAGATCGGCCCGAAGCCGGAGACAAATCCTTTAAAAGGATGGGCGCCCTGGAGCACAGAGGAAGGGGGAGATTTCCCTTCCAAGCTGGCCTTTGTCCTAGTTTCCTGGCGTGAACTGGAGCCGGAAAAGGGAGAGTATGCTTTTGAACAGGTGGAGAAAGAAAATAATATGGATCAGCTGAGAGCGCAGGGGGTACGATTTATTCTCCGGGTGGTTTGCGATTATCCCGGGGAAGATCTTCACCTGAATATTCCAGACTGGCTCTATGAAGAAACGCAGGGGAATGGGACTTGGTACGACAGTGAATATGGAAAGGGATATTCCCCGGACTATGAAGACCCTGTTTTTCTGGAAGCTCATGGAACGTTAATGGAAGCGATGGGAGAACGATATAACCAGGATCCTTATCTGGCTTATCTTCAGCTGGGAAGCTTAGGCCACTGGGGAGAATGGCATGTGGACGAAGGGGTGGGCATTGCGCCCTTTCCGGCAGAGAAGGTGACGGATCAATACATTCTTCAGTATGTCCAAGCCTTTCCTGAGAAAAAACTTCTCCTTAGACGGCCCTATGCCCTGGGCGCTGAAGCGGAAATGGGGCTTTACAATGATTCCTTTGGCCAGGAAGAGTCCCATGAGGAATGGCTGGACTGGATTGAGGAGGGCTATCGTTCAAGTGAGAATGGGGAACAGCTGGATGGGATGCCGGAATTCTGGAAGAAGGCCCCCTCAGGGGGAGAGTTTGCCTCAGGCAGAGAGATATGGGAGTACGGGTTAGAAGCTTATGATTCCACCATGGATCTTCTCAGAAAGAGCCATACCTCATTTATTGGTCCCAGGGGATTTGGCGGCCAGAGGCTGGAGGAATCAGAGCTGGAGGAAGAGGAGCAGAAACTGGTGAAGGAAAGAATCCAGCAAATGAGCCGGGAAATGGGATACTGCTTTGCTCTTTCTGGAGGGAAAATCCGCCAGACTCTTTTTAAGCCGGAGTTAGAGGTAACACTTTGGGGAGAAAATCTTGGAATTGCCCCCATTTATGAGAACTGGCCTTTGGTGCTTAAACTTGTGGATGAAGACGGACAGGTGGTTTGGGAAGAGCAGACAGACGGGCAGATTACCAGCTGGCTTCCTGGGGGGTGGCAGGTTGCAAAAAGTTTGTCCGGCAGTGAAAATCTGCCGAAAGGAACATACCGGCTGCTGGTGGGGATTGAAGATCCCATTACCGGGGAGCCGGGAATTCAGTTTGCCAATGAAAAAGAGGTTCAGAACTGCCTCTATGAGGCCGCAGTATTTGAAAAACAGTTTTAATGTTGTATAATCGTTAAAAATGCATCAAGAAAGAAAAAGGATTTGACAGATGTAACACCTGGCGATATGATAAGGAACGTAACAAGTGTCTGCAGACTGATGCAGAAGGGGAGAAAAAGATGAAAACGACATTATTGATTATGGCAGCTGGAATCGGCAGCCGGTTTGGCGGCGGGATTAAACAGCTGGAACCGGTAGGACTTCATGGGGAGATCATTATGGACTATTCCATTCATGATGCCTTAAAGGCCGGATTTAACAAACTGATCTTCGTAATCCGCAGGGATATCGAAGAAGAATTCCGGGAGGTGATCGGCAACCGGATTGAAAAATTATGCCGTGAACTGAATGTGGAAGTAGACTATGGATTTCAGGCTCTGGAGGATCTTCCAGCAGGCTTCCAGGCACCGGAAGGACGGACGAAGCCTTGGGGAACAGGACAGGCAGTGCTGGCGGCCAAGAACCTGATTCACGAGCCTTTTATGGTAATCAATGCAGACGACTATTATGGGAAGGAAGCTTTCCAGAAGATCCATGATTATTTGGAAAATGTTCCAGATGCTTATAGCTTCTGCATGGCCGGCTTTGTGCTTAAGAATACTTTGAGCGAGAACGGCGGGGTAACGAGAGGAATCTGCAAGGTGGACGAAAAGGGATACCTTACCGATGTGGAGGAGACCTCCAATATAGTTAAGACGAAAGAAATCGGAGCAGATGGAAAGGTGATGGCAGGCGCTGCGGCAGATGGCCGTCCTGTGGATCCGGATTCTTATGTTTCCATGAATATGTGGGGATTTACCCCTGAGTTTATGTCCCTTTTGGAGGAGGGGTTCGTGGATTTCCTGAACAATGAGGCGAAGGAGAATCCTCTCAAGGCGGAATATCTGGTGCCGGTGTATATTGGCCGTCTCCTTCGGGAGGGCAAGGTATCCGTTAAGGTCCTGGAGACTAAGGACACCTGGTTCGGCGTTACCTACAAGGAAGACAAGGCCTTTGTTGCAGAAAGCTTCAGAAAGCTGATCCAGGACGGAGTTTATCAAGAAGAATTATTTTGTGATTTAGAAAAGTAGTAAAAAGGGCTGCCTTATGGCAGTCTTTTTTTGATGAAAGGGGATAATGTGTTAAAAAATAAAGAATATAAATTTTTTTGTAAATAAATAAAATGTTTTTAATTGAATATTTGACAAAAAGTGCTATACTGAATTTAACGTGGGCGCGCAGGGAAACAGATGGCGCTGCGTCCACATTAAGGGCTATCCGCCCCCAGCGAACTTTGAAGGAAGGAAACGGAGCGGCAATGGCAGGGGGATTAACATGCTGAATCGAGAGGAAACAATTAAACAGATAAAAGAGTGCATGAATGAATTAGATGCTTCAGCGGTATGCGCTCTTTTTTTGATTTCTGTGGAAAAAGAAGAGGGACAGGGAGAGGAGAAGGATCTGTCCTGCAGTCAGATGATTGACAGCGCTGCCAGCGTATTGTCCCGATTTTTCTGGATCAGAGATATTTTAGGATATTTGGGAGAAAATCGTTTTGCCGCTTTTTTAACCGGTCATCTGACGGAAAAAATGATTTGGGATAAAGCCGAAACCTTAAACCAAGCGCTGGAACTTGCAGCAGAAGGAAATCAAAGGGGGAGAATCAGCAGCTTTATTGGCGTGTATTTGTTTCAGGCCGGAGGAGAATCTTTTTCCAACGTGCTGCGCAAGGCGGAGTATGCCCTTTCTCTGGCTCCTAAAGAGGGACAGGAAAATATTTATCTTTGCACCGCTTTGGGGGAGGAGAGAAATGTTCCTCTTCCTCCCTCGCTCCATTCTTCTCAGCTGCTGCTTAATTATGTTGATGAAGGGGTGCGCCTGCTGGAAGTAGGGCAGGAGATCAAAACCATTTACGTCAGCCCTGGCTTTTTTTGCAGATTGAATTTAGAGGTGGAAAAAGGGGAAAATCATGTGCAGATTCATCCAGGAGACCGGAAATTGTATGAAGAAAGTCTGCGCAAGGCGGCCAGTCAGAAAAATCCTGTAGAATGTACTTACCGGTTTTTGCGGGACGGAGGGAAATGGATTTCCTGCAGCATACAGCTGCTGCAGGTGGCCTCTTTAGAGGGAAGCCATATTGTGCTGGAGATTTCCCATAATACTGCGGGATTAGAGCAGCTTAAAAGCCAGTTGGATGAAAAGAGGGAATGGCTTCGGTTTGCGGCTCATCAAACGGAGTATCAGCTTTGGGAGGCGGATTTGAAAACCAAAACCTTTCGGATGCTCTATACGAAAAATCTGAAGAAAGGCCGTCAGACGGTATATGAAAATTTTCCTGAGTCCTTAGTTGCAGGAGGACGGATCCATATCAATTCGGCGGAGCGGTTCCGCAGATTTGTAGAAGGAATGTACAGCGGGAAAACTGACGCCTCAGAAAACTTTATGGTTCAGCATCGTCAGAGCAGCTGTTATGGCTGGGCTGCGCTGACTTACCATATTCTCTATGATGAAGACGGGCATCCAGATAAAGCCATTGGCATTACGGAGGATCTTTCCTATTTTCCCCATCAGCAGTCCAGGGTAATCCAGAGGAGAGTAATGCCTCCGGAGCTTTATCCTCATCTCTATTGTTTTGTTCAGGCTGATCTGACGGCGGATCGGGTGGAGAAATTCCAGATGGAGGGCAGAGAACAGTTAAATCCTATCCGGCAGCAGACTTATGATGAGGCCATTAATCACAGATTGGTAAGCCTTTTTTCGGCAGAAGACCGGATCAGACTGCAGCAGAAGTTTAAACGGGAGAACCTCCTTCAGGCGTTTCGTCATGGCCGCTGCTGGTTTTATGAAACATGCAGGCTGATTGGGGAAAATGGGGTGATCCGGTGGATTTCTGCAGGGGTTAACCTCAGCAGCGATCCGGAAACCAAGGATGTTTGCCTGTTTGCATATTTAAGCGGCCGGGAGGACCGGCACCAATGGGAAAATGCTCTTGCAAGCAGCGGAGAGACGGACCCGGTTACCGGAATTTATCTTCAGAAAACAGCGGAGGCGCTGATCCGTTATCTTTTGTCCAGGAAAACCCAAGGCCCCTGCGCTTTAGCGGAAATTTTTCTGGAAGGCGGAGAGGAGCTGTTTGATGAAGAGGAAAAGGGAAAGAAGGCAGATATTTTTACGGCCCTTCATGTGTTCCTGGATACGGACTGTGTGGTGGGGCAGAAAAGCGACAACAGCATTTTTGTATTCTTTCCTGATCCTCATTCAAAAGATCAGCTCCGCTATCGTCTGGAAAATGCCTTTTACTATGCCAGGGTTTCCTTAAGCGGCATGAAAGAACTAAGATTTCTTCGCTTTGCTGCAGGCGTAGCCTGGAGTAGACGTGACAGGGCTTCTTATGAGGAACTGGTTTCTGCTGCTTCCAGGCTTTGCAGGATGCATACGGGAGAAGGAGAAGATTCTGTTTCATTTTCCAGCAGCCACTGTTTAACGGGAATGGAACTAAATGATCCTTCGCCGGAAAATCTGCAGGAGACTGCCGTGGACAATAAAGGGGAGATGACGGGTGAAGAAAAGGACATCGCCCTGGAATGTATGGGGGAGATGCTGAAATCAGATAATGGGGAGTCCATCATCTACGATGTGCTGAAAAAATTAGGACGGTATTATCTGGCTGATCGGATGTATATTTTGATTCTCGCTGAGGAAGGAAGAACCCTTGTGATGCTCAAGGAATGGCTGGGGAACGGGAAATGCAGTATTCAGCAGTCCATTACCGGCAAGCCCACAAAGCGTTTCCCGGTGATTTCCAGATGCGCCAGGAGTGAGTCGCCCATTATGTTGTCCTTGAACCGGGAGATAGACAGCGGCAGGGGGTGGGGAATTCCCTGGCGGTATGCGGTTTTCCCGATGGGAAAGGTAAATGACTCCAAATGGCTTTTATGTGTTGAGAATCCCCGCAGAAGCATTGATCACACGGCGCTTTTTGATACCCTGATTCCCTGCCTGAGAAGAGTGAATGGAGCACCGGTTCCCATTCCGGAAAAAACTCCTCTGGAGCGTTATTTCTCCCTTCCTAATTTGAAGGCTTGCTTAAATGAAATTTATTCTCTGAATTCGGACAGTCTAAGCTCTCTGGGGGTTTTTGCTGTGGATATTCCGGATTTTGCAGAAATTAAAGATCAGATGGGGTATGAATACGGGCAGAACTTTTTGCTTCGGATCTCTGAGGTGCTGATCAGCGTGTTTGGAAGCCGGCTTTTGTTTCATACCCAGGAAGCAGAATTTATTGTGCTGTGTCCGGACATTACTTATGAAGCTTTCTTGAATCGGTGCACGAAGGTAAGGCTGCAGATCGGACGAAGATACTCTGGGCAGTTCAGAGATGGATGTTCCTGGGCAGACCAAAATTTTGCCGGTCAGGATTTAATGAATAAAGCGCGTTCCATTATGAGATGTTCTGGATATTATGAACCGGGCGTTCTGGATTTTCGCACCTCGGGAAGCCAAAGAGAGAAGCCTCAGCAAACGATGGAGGAGGCAGGAAAAAGGGAGACGGCTACCATTTATCTGCAGCCAAAGGTGGATATGCGTACCGGCAGGCTGGTGGGAGCGGAAGCTTTGGCGCGGGTTTTGGATGAGCAGGGAAATCTGATGCCCCATATGCGGGTAATTGAGTCCATGGAGAAGGAAGGAACCATTCAGAAGCTGGACTATTTTGTCCTGGACAAGACCCTGGAAACCTTGAGCCGGTGGCAGGAGAAAGGTTATGAGTTGGTAAATATCTCTTCGAATTTCTCCCGGAATACCTTGGTTAATCCTTCCTCGTTAGCTTCAGTGCTGGCCATCTTAAGCCATTATCCCCATATCCCCCAGAGTTTAATTGAACTTGAGATCACGGAGACGGCGGGAAATTTTGAGAATAATACCTTTTCAGAGCTGATTCAGCGGTTTGGAAATTATGGACTTCAGTTTTCCCTGGATGATTTCGGCTCCAGTTATTCTAATATGTCCATGCTGGCCAATCTCCGTTTTCATTCGGTGAAGCTTGACCGCAGCATGATCAGCAATATTGCCGTGAATCCGGTTTCGAGAATGATTGTGAAGGATATTGCAAAAATCTGCGCCAGCTGCGGAATGCTCTGCATTGCAGAAGGAGTGGAAACGGAAGCCCAGGTAAAGGCGCTTTTGGATAATGGGTGCTTTTATGCCCAGGGATATTATTACGGACGTCCTATGACGGTGCAGAAGTTTGAAGAAACGTATTTTCAAAAGGAAAGAGCAGGAGGAAAATAGATGATTTACACAGGAGAAAGAGCGGAGGAATCCTTTATTGTAGGAATCGGCGCCTCTGCAGGAGGGCTGGAGGCACTGCAGCAGTTTTTCAGCTTTATGTCGCCGGACAGCGGGCTGAGTTTTGTGGTGGTTCAGCATCTCGCTCCAGATTACAAAAGCCTTATGGCGGATATTTTAGGAAAATATACGGAAATGAGAGTGCTCCAGGCAGAAGATGGAATGAAGGTGGAGCCGAATCAGGTCTATTTGATTCCGCCGAAAAAGAATATTATTCTTCGTCAGGGAAAATTGTTTCTCAGCGAATATGTGCAGGGGCTTTTAAATCATCCTATTGATATTTTCTTTACCTCTCTTGCAGAAGAAATGAAAGAGCGTTCCATCGGCGTGATTCTTTCGGGGACAGGTTCAGACGGAACCAACGGGGTGAAGGTCATCAAGGAAAAGGGAGGACTGACCATCGTCCAGGACCCAGGCAGCGCTAAGTTTGACGGAATGCCTAAAAGTGCAATCAGTACCGGTTTAGCAGACTACATTTTATCTCCAAAGGATATTGCGGGGGAGATTCTGCATTATGTGAAATATCAGGTGGTAATTGAACCAGATAAGGACGGACTCTTGTTTACTGACGAGGAAAGTCTTGCGCATATTTATCAGGCCATGAAGAAGGCCAGAGGAATTGATTTTACTCATTATAAACGGTCTACGGTGCTGCGGCGGATTGAGCGCCGCATGGTGGTTACCCACAGCGAGTCTCTTTCGGAATATGCAGGATTTTTAGAAAATAATCCAGAAGAAATTAATGTTCTGGTAAAAGAGATTTTAATTGGCGTCACGAATTTCTTCCGTGATTCCTCATTTTTCGAGACATTGAAAACGAAAGCTCTTTATCCTATTATTCAGGGAGCTAAGGAGGATGAGGCGATTCGGGTTTGGAGCGCCGGATGTTCCACCGGAGAGGAAGCCTATTCGCTGGCCATTCTTTTCCATGAAATTTTAGAAGAGTTTCATTTAAGACGAGATATTAAAATTTTCGCCACGGATATTGACGTACAGGCAATAGAACAGGCGGGAAGAGGCGTTTATTCAGAGAATATTGTAGATGACGTTTCGGCGGAACGTCTGGCAAAGTATTTTATCAAGCGGAACGATCAATATGTCATTTCCAAAGAAATCCGCAAGATGATTATCTTCGCTCCCCACAATATGCTGTCAGATCCTCCCTTTGGCAAACTGGATCTGATCAGCTGCCGCAATGTAATGATTTATTTTCAGCCTGTTCTCCAGAGAAGTCTTTTTGCTATTTTCCATTCGGCATTGAAAAACGGGGGATATTTATTTTTAGGAAAAAGCGAGACGGCCAATGAATATTCAGATGTCTTTAAGCCGGCCTGCAGCGTGGAGAAAATTTATATACATAATAGTGCGGGAAAAATGGACAATACTGTGGCTCCGGCTTTCAGCATTCCAAGTTTTCAGCCCTCGGTGCCTGCGGTGGTTAATATGCAGAATATGGATAATCGGGAATACAAATTAGAGAGCATATATACCCGGTTTATGGAAAAGTATATGCCTGCCTCTCTGGTGCTGGATGAGTCTAATGAGGTACTGCACTTTTTTGGCAGCTATATTGATTTTGTATCCATTGCCCCGGGAAAGGCCTCGTTTAATCTGTTCCATATTTTGAATAAGGATTTAAGTCTTGCGGCTTCCACTGCCTTAAGCCGGTGCCGTGCAGAGAATAAGACGGTGACTTATACTGGAATTACGGTGGATACGCCTTCCGGACGGCGTCAGATTGATTTAAGTGTTCATCCTATTCCCATGCCGGAAAAGAATGGGGGAGCGCTTACGGCGATGATGTTTTTAGATTGTGAAAAACGGCAGCAGGAAGAAGGAGAAATCCAGGAGAAGTACGATATTAACACCACAGCGGCACGGCGGATTACAGATCTTGAGCAGGAGCTTCAGGAATCTCAGAATGATCTGCACAGAACCATCGGTGAGCTGGAAACAGTCAATGAAGAGCTTCAGGCGGCTAATGAGGAGCTGCTGACGGCCAACGAGGAACTGCAAAGCTCTAATGAGGAGCTTCAATCAGTAAATGAGGAACTTTATACGGTAAATACGGAATTTCAGCAGAAGGTGGAGGAGCTGACCACCATGACCAATGATTTGTCCAACTTCCTGTCCTCAACGATGATTGGAATTCTTTTTGTAGATGGAAAATTAAATATCCGAAAATTTACGGAGTATATTGGCCGGGAGTTCCAGCTGATGGATCACGATATTGGACGTTCCATTCAGATATTTGCCCACAGCTTCCCTGATGAGAAGATTGTTGAAGATGCCCAGAACGTACTGAAAACCCTTGCGCCGGTGGACCGGGAAGTGGTGGCCACCAATGGACAGTATTATACCATGAGAATCGCCCCTTACCGGACCACGGAAAACAGCATTAAAGGCCTGGTTATAACGATTATTGACAGTTTAGGAGCAGACCGCCAATCAACGGCCAAATAACCCTTTGGGAAAAGAGAAGGCATTCATGAAAACGCCTGAATGAGAAAAGCCCTTTCCGCACAAACAAAACTGTTTTGTGGAAAAGGGCTTTTAACAGCTCTGGCTGAAATCAACAGACAGAGATAAAATTTAATTTTCAGCTTCAGCATTTATTCCGGCTAAAAATTCATCGGCAGTCTTGCCTGAAGCAATAAAGGCATCGATTACCTTCTGCTTTGCAGCCTCATCTGCTCTGGCTACAGCAGCCTTGCGGTCCTTTTTTAATGCGGCAATCTGTTCCTGTAAATCGGCGATTTTTTGATCAATTATCTGGATTTCTTCGGATGGATTAATAACGTTTTTTCTTCTACCACGCGGCATGAGATGTCCTCCTTTACATTACTACGATTTATGCCTTACACCTTTGAGTATATCATTCTGTGGTAAGTATTTCAAGGCAATTTCCATTGAATGGTAAATTTCCTTGATTTCCAGACCGAATATGTTGTAAGATTCTTGTGTCAGGGAGGATAAGTTATGTTGTTGCGTGTACCATATTATTATAAAGAATTTAAGTGCATTGCCGGCGACTGCAAAGACAGCTGCTGCGTTGGGTGGGAAATTGATATTGATGAGGATACTTTCGCTTATTACCGGGGGCTTGAAGGTCCCTTTGGCGATCGTCTCCGGGCCAGTATGGCCAGGGGGGAGGAGAATACTTTTGTCCTGAATCAGGGAAGATGTCCATTTTTAAATCAGCAGAATTTATGCGATATTTGTCTGGAATTGGGAGAAGAAGCTTTGTGCCAGGTGTGCACAGAATATCCGAGATTTGTGACGGAATATGGGGAGGTTACAGAAAAAAGTCTGGCTCTGTCTTGCGAAGTAGTGGGGGGATTAGTGTTTGGCCGAAGGGATCCGATTTACTGTGAAGAGATTTTTCAGCAGGATTGTTATGGTGAGGAAGCAGAGGAAGAGGAGAACCTTCCGTTTATTCCGCAGATTGAACAGGCCAGAGATCTTGCCATTGACTTGATTCAGGACAGAACCCGCCCCATTGAAGCCAGAATCTGCCGTATGCTTAAGTTTGCCCAGGAATTTCAGGAAGCCCTGGTTACGGAGAAAAGTGAACAGATGGAAAAGGTTCTGGACCAGTGGAAAAAGGGAAGCTGCTGGGAAAAGGATGAAGAAAAAACGGAGTGCAAATCAGCCGAGGAAGAGAAGAAGAGAGCGGCGGAGTTTGCCTTCCAGTCTTTTTTCCAGCGGATTCGTTTCTTCAAGGAGATGGAGGTTTTAGACCGGGAATGGGAAGAGGCCAGAGATCAGGTGGAGAGTGTGGTGAAGGAAGCTGGAAGTGAAGGATATCTTGCCTTGCAGCAGGAGTTTATGGAAACTCTTCGCCGGCAGGACAGAGAGTACGAATATGAGCATCTCTGTGTGTATTTCCTTTTCCGCTATGCCATCCAGACGGTTTACGACTGGAATTTTTGGGGGCACGGAGCGGCTGCTGCCGCCTGCTTTCTGATGATTCGGGATATGGATATGGCTCGCTTTGTCCGCCAGGGAGGAAAATATACTCTGGAGGACAGAATTGATGTGGCCAGGATTTTTTCTAAAGAGGCGGAGCATTCAGAAGAAAATCTGGAATATCTTCTGGAAGGAGCTTACTACGAAACCTTTATGAAGATGGACAATCTTCTGCGGCAGGTTGCCGGAAAGGAGGATGGATGGTCTGGGAGTATATCCTGAGGGATTTCCGGGAACCTTTATCTTTTCTTCCCCAGGGCGTTTTGGCGTCCCTGGGGCTGGTTTGCGCCGGCATTGCCTGGGACTGGCTGGTGCAGCTTTTGCTGCAGCGTTTTTTTCCGGGGAGAAAAAGGCGGCGTGCGTTAGGATGCAGGAAAGAAATCTGGGGAAAGATATTTCTTCTGCTCCTTTATGGATATGTGATCATTCAGATTTCCCTTTTGTCCAGGAAACCTGGATCGCGGAACGAGATGAATCTGGTGCTTTTTGGTACCTGGGGAGTCAGTCCTCAGTCCAGGGCATATGTGATTGAAAATATTATGATGTTCATTCCCTTTGGCTTTTTGATGCCGTGGCTGATTTCTGGGCTGAGAGCGGGAGTCTGGTGCAGTCTTGTCGGGCTGTGCTGCAGTGGAGTGATTGAGATTGCCCAGAAGATCACGGGAAGGGGATACTTCCAGGTGGATGATTTAGCGATGAATACTTTGGGCGCGCTGTTTGGCTGGATGTGCTGGAAGGTTTTTGACTGCCTTTGGAAAAGGGGAGGGAAAGAAAAAAGCTGACCGAGAACTGGCTGCCGGAAACTTCCGGCAGCCAGGACTGGTCAGCTTTTTTATTCTATTCTGTCCGCTGATCTAAAGCGATGTATTCCTTCTTCTCTAAGGGAAGGAGACTTTGATATGCAGGACGGATGATTTTATCAACGTTGATTAATTCTTCCATGCGGTGAGCGCTCCAGCCAACGATTCTGGCAATGGCGAAGATTGGAGTAAACAGCTCAGTGGGGATATCCAGCATGCTGTAAACGAATCCGCTGTAGAAGTCCACATTGGCGCTGACGCCTTTGTAAATAGCCCGTTCCCCGGCGATGATTTTCGGCGCCAGGTTTTCCACCATGGAATACAGGGCAAAGTCTTTTTCCCGATGCTTCTCTTTGGCGAGCTTTTCCACGAACCCTTTGAAAATCAGGGCACGGGGATCGGAAATGGAATAAACAGCGTGGCCCATGCCGTAGATCAGGCCCTTCCGATCAAAGGCTTCCCGATGGAGAAGCTTCTCCAGATAAGCGGTTACTTCCTCCTCATCGCTCCAGTCTGTTAAGTGTTCTTTCATGTCGGCCATCATTTCCACAACCTTAATGTTGGCGCCGCCGTGTTTCGGTCCCTTTAAGGAAGAAAGAGCAGCTGCAATCACGGAGTAAGTGTCTGAGCCGGCGGAGGTTACCACGCGGGTAGTAAAGGTGGAGTTATTGCCGCCGCCGTGCTCCATATGAAGTACAAGGGCCAGATCCAGAACTCTTGCTTCCAGATCGGAATATTTCATATCAGGACGAAGCATCCGAAGAATATTCTCTGCAGTGGACAGGTTGGGATCAGGACGGTGAATATACAAGCTGTCGTCACATTCATAATGATTGTAAGCCTGATAGCCGTAAACTGCCAGCATAGGGAAGGTGCTGATTAACATCATGCACTGACGCAGAACGTTGGAAAGAGAGGTGTCTGCTGCATGTTCATCATAAGAGGCCAGAGTCAGTACGCTTTTGGTGATGGAATTCATAATGTCTTTTCCGGGAGCTTTCATAATTACGTCCCGAACAAAATTAGTGGGAAGAAAGCTGCTTTTATTCAGCGCGTCATGGAATTTTGCCAGCTGTGATGAAGTGGGAAGTTCTCCGAATAAAAGAAGGTAGGCGATTTCTTCGAAGCCGAAATGCTTTGTGGAGGAGTTAAGGAAGCCCTGAACCAGGTCGTTAATATCATAGCCCCGATACAGCAGGCGGCCATCGCAGGGTACCATTTTGCCGTCTACCTCTTTTTTGGACTGAACCAGGGAAATATTGGTCAGGCCTGCCAGAACACCGGCGCCGTTTTTATCCCGAAGACCTCGTTTTACACCGTAGGTGTTGAATAATTCGGGATCAATGCGGTCGTTTTCCAGACATAGATCTAAATGGGACTTTGCGAATTCGTCTACATATTTTCTGTTATCTGCCATAAGTTACCTCCTTAAATAAGTAATAGATCGCCTCGTCCTGAGACAAACTGGCATAGAATAGGGGCCTTGTTTGCCTTAAATTCAGGGATAACGATGGGATTGTCAGCAAAAACAATGAAAATTTGCATTTTCCGTACTTATAGTTATACACTTTTTATTGACGAAAGTCAACCTTTATCAAAGCACAATGGTTGACTAATGAAGAAAATCAACGTATAATGAACTTTAGAAAGCAGCGTGGTAAGCAAGACGGAGGAAAGAAATTTATGGAGCGGTGGACGAATGAGGACGGTATTCAGAAATTATTTGAAATTTTTCTGGCATCACAGAAATTAATTCTGAATTCTCTGGATTATCATGGGATGCGGTTCACCCGGTATCAGTTTTGCCTGATGATGGAGCTGTCCAGGGGAAGAAGTCTTACGATGTCCCAGGCGGCGGCCAGCATCGGATGTTCTAAAGAGCAGGCTACCCGTCTGGTTTCCGCCTTGGTGGAGAGCGGTTACATTGAACGTTTTCACAGTGAAACGAACCGGAAGCTGGTGATTATTCGTCTGACCGAGGCGGGAGAAGAATTAATCCGCCACGAAAAGGCGATTGCCAGAGAGAAAATGAAGGAAGATCTCAATGGATTAGATGCAAAGGAGCGGGATATTTTCTTTAAAACCCTTGAACAGTTTACTGCTGTGCTTAAGCGTTTGGAAGAGCTGGAGGAGAAACGGCAGGAAGGGGAGGAGATTCACCGCTGAGAGAATGGGCGGAAAGATAAGGTATTTGGCAGATGGCCCTGCTCGGAACAGAAATTGATGAAGAAAATGAAAATGGAGTGCTTAGCGCCTCGTCACCAGGCTGCATCGCACTCCATTTTCATGGATTCACAAATTCTAATTGCCAGTTAGGTTTGTAAAATTGAAGTTGTCTGCGGAAAGAAATCCTTCAAAGGGGTGTGATGGATGTAATGCAGTTGGAATTTCATAAAATAAAATCATTCTTTTCCGTCCTTTGAAGGATGCTTTCTCGTAGAGCATCTTCATCCGTTCAATAAATTAATGCACCAGGTTCGAATTTTATTGCATCAGTTAAAAAATTTTTTTTAAAAAGTTTTCCGGCGCTTTTCCGGTGCTTGAAAGCGCTGGAAAACTGTGCTATGATGGGGAATGTTACTTTGCGGGAATGTCTGCTGATGAGGAGGAAGATGCAGATGAAATGGAAAAAATTTACCCTGACCACCACGGTAGCTGCAGAGGATCTGATCAGCAGCATGTTGGATGAGATCGGGATTGAAGGAATTGAGATTGAGGACAAGGTGCCTCTCACGGAGAAGGAGACCAAGGGGATGTTTATCGATATTCTCCCAGACCTTGGCCCTGATGACGGAACGGCCAGAGTAAGCTTTTACTTAGATGAAGAAGAAAATGTGGAGGAAATGCTGGCTAAGGTAAATGAAGGACTGGATGAGCTCGCCGATTTTGTGGATCTGGGAGCTCGGACCATCGAGGCTTCAGAGACGGAAGACAAGGATTGGATCAATAACTGGAAGCAGTATTTTAAGCCCTTTACCGTAGACAATATTTTGATTAAGCCCACCTGGGAAGAGATTCCTCCGGAGCATGAAGGAAAGCTGCTGATTCAGATTGATCCCGGCACAGCCTTTGGAACCGGCATGCATGAAACGACTCAGCTGTGCATCCGTCAGCTTCAGAAGTATGTAAATGAGGAAAGTCTGGTGCTGGACGTGGGAACGGGAAGCGGCATTCTGGGAATTGCGGCCTTAAAACTGGGAGCCAAAGAAGTATGGGGAACGGATCTGGATGAGAACGCCATCACTGCAGTAGGAGAGAATCTGGCATCTAACCAGATTTCACCGGACCGGTTCCATGTGCTTCAGGGAAATATTATTGACGATCCTGCTGTTAAGGACTGGGCAGGCTATGACAAGTATGATCTGGTAACCGCCAATATTCTGGCGCCGGTGATTATTCTCCTTCAGAAGGAAATTCCTGTCCATCTGAAAAAGGGAGGAATATTCATTACTTCAGGCATTATTAACACCAAGGAAAAAGAGGTGCTGGATGCTTTTGCCGCCAACGACCAGCTGGAAGTGGTAGAAGTCAACCATCAAGGAGACTGGGTGAACGTAACGGCCAGAAAGCGTTAAGAATATCCGGCAGCTAAAGGTAAGGAGAAAGGATGCATCATTTTTTTACGGCTCCAGAAGAGATTTGCCGGGAGCAGGGACAAGTGCGGATTACAGGCACGGATGTTAATCATATTCGGAACGTGCTGAGAATGGGAGCGGGCCAGGAAATTCTGGTCAGCGATGGAACGGGAAAGGATTACCGGTGCAGAATCTGCAGCATGGACAAGGAACAGGTGGAAGCGCAGATTCTGGAGGAGTGTCCGGGCAGGGAACTGGGAGCGAAGATTACCTTGTACCAGGGCCTTCCCAAAAGTGATAAAATGGAGCTGATTATTCAGAAGGCGGTGGAGCTTGGCGCTGCCCGGATTGTGCCGGTGGCTACCCGGAACGCAGTGGTCCGCCTGGAGGGCAAGAAAGAAGAAGGGAAAATCAAACGGTGGCGGGCCATTGCAGAGAGCGCGGCTAAACAGTCCATGAGAAGCATGATCCCTGAGGTTACCTCAGTGATGAGATTTGAAGAGGCGGTGAGCGAGGCAGAGGGAAGTCTGGGATTTTTTGCCTATGAGAACCAAAAGGGCATGAAGGAGACGGAGGCTTTGCTGAGTCAGATAAAGGCTGGAAGAGACGTGAGCGTTTTTATCGGTCCCGAAGGAGGATTTGATCCGGAAGAGGCCGCCTGTGCCCGGGAGAGGGGATTAAGCCCTGTGTCCTTGGGAAAGCGGATTCTTAGAACTGAAACGGCAGGTTTGGCCCTTCTTTCTATGATTATGCTCCGGCTGGAAGTGGAAGAGGAACGGAAAGATGGATAAAATGGAAGTATATTTAGATAACTCCGCCACCACCAGGGTAATGGACAGCGTGGCGGAACTGATGGTTAAGGTGATGCGGGAGGATTACGGCAATCCTTCCTCCAAACACCGGATGGGGATGAAAGCAGAACAGTATATCAAAGAAGCCAGAGCTGCCATTGCCAAAACGCTGAAGGTGCAGGATAAGGAAATCATTTTTACCTCAGGGGGAACGGAATCCAACAATATGGCCTTAATCGGTGCTGCAATGGCCAACCAGAGGGCAGGGCGGCATATAATCACCACCAGGATCGAGCATGCGTCGGTTTATCAGCCCTTAGCGTTTCTGGAAAGCCAGGGATTTTCAGTAACTTACCTGGGAGTGGATCAAGACGGACATATTTCCCTGAAAGAGCTGGAAGAGAGTCTTCGGCCTGATACTATCCTTGTTTCTATCATGTATGTGAACAATGAAATCGGCGCAGTGGAGCCGGTGGAGGAGATCGGGAGAATCATCAAGGAGAAAAATCCGGGAACCTTATTCCATGTGGATGGGATTCAGGCTTATGGAAAATATGAGATCCGGCCTAAACGCCAGCATATTGACCTGCTCAGCGTCAGCGGCCATAAGATTCACGGCCCAAAGGGCGTGGGATTTTTGTATATTCAGGAAAAGGCCAAGGTGCGCCCCATTCTCTTTGGCGGCGGGCAGCAGCGGGATATGCGTTCCGGCACGGAGAATGTTCCGGGAGCGGCAGGCCTTGGCCTGGCGGCAAAAGAGATTTACCAGAATCTGGGAGAACGGATCAGCCATATGAGAGAGCTGAAAGATTATTTTATTGATCAGGTGGAAAAACTTCCTGGAGTGGTGGTCAACAGCCGCAAAGGAGAAGAAGGAGCTCCGCAGATTATCAGCGTCAGCTTTCAGGGGGTGCGCAGCGAAGTGCTGCTTCATGCCTTGGAGGATAAAGGAATTTATGTGTCCAGCGGTTCCGCCTGTTCTTCTAATCATCCGGCGATCAGCGGCACGTTGAAAGCGGTGGGAGTGAAGAAAGAGCTGCTGGATTCTACTCTGCGGTTCAGTCTGGGCATGGAGAACACCAGAGAAGAGCTGGATTATACTGTGGAGGCGCTGAAGGAGCTGCTTCCGGTGCTTCGCCGGTATCAGAGAGGATAAGCTTAGGTTCATGAAAAAGTGAAAGGAAAAATATGAAGTATCATTCGTTTTTAATTAAATATGCGGAAATAGGAATCAAGGGAAAGAACCGGTATATGTTCGAGGACGCCCTGGTAAAGCAGATCCGTTTTGCCTTAAGCCAGGTGGACGGTGAATTTGAAGTGAGCAAGGAGTCCGGACGGATTTATGCCAAGGCCAATGGAGAGTATGACTACGAGGATGCGGTAGAAGCGCTTAAGCGGGTATTCGGCATTTCCGGAATCTGCCCCATGGTACAGGTGGAGGATCTGGGATTTGAAGAGCTGAAGCGTCAGGTAATCGAATATGTGAATCAGGAATATCCGGAAAAGAATTTTACCTTCAAGGTAAATGCCAGAAGAGCCAATAAGCAGTATCCCTTAACTTCTGAAGAGATTAACCGGGATCTGGGAGAGGCGCTGCTGGAGGCTTTCCCCGGACTTTCCGTGGATGTTCATCATCCTCAGGTTATGGTTCATGTAGAAATTCGCAGCCGAATCAATCTGTATTCCCAGATTATTCCCGGTCCGGGAGGAATGCCGGTGGGAACCAACGGCAGGGCGATGCTGCTTTTATCCGGCGGTATCGACAGTCCGGTGGCAGGATATATGATTGCTAAGCGTGGCGTAGTGATTGAAGCAGTGTATTTCCATGCTCCCCCTTATACCAGTGACCGTGCGAAGCAGAAGGTGGTAGATCTGGCGAAGTTAGTGTCCCGATACGCCGGACCCATTAAGCTTCATGTGGTGAATTTTACAGAGATCCAGCTGTATATTTACGACAAGTGCCCTCATGAGGAGCTGACCATTATTATGCGTCGGTATATGATGCGGATTGCCCAGATCATTGCCCAGAAGGAGAAATGCCAGGGATTGATTACCGGCGAAAGCATCGGTCAGGTGGCCTCTCAGACGGTACAGTCTCTGGCGGCTACCAATGAAGTGTGCACCATGCCTGTGTTCCGGCCGGTAATCGGTTTTGACAAGCAGGAAATTGTGGATATTTCTGAGAAGATCGGCACCTTTGAGACCTCCATTCAGCCCTTTGAGGATTGCTGCACCATTTTTGTGGCCAAGCATCCGGTGACAAAACCGAACATCAATATGATTCATCGGTCCGAAGAAAAGCTGGCGGAGAAAATTGAGGAGATGGTAAACACGGCGGTGGAAACGGCGGAAGTGGTGATCTGCCAGTAGCCTTGATAGGCAGCCGCCACGTAACCGTTCGGCGTCCGGCATGCTTGTGGGGATGGGAGATGAAAAAGGGCAATAGAAAAAGCTGCCAGATCAGCAGCCTCCTATCGCCCTTTTCCTTACAGATGACGATTCCCTCAGGAATCAGTCGATGATGTATGGGGAAAGCGTATTGAGAATCTCATCGATTCCGCTTTCTGCATGGATGTTCAGATCAATCGGCTTGGACAAATCCAGGCTGAAAATCCCCATGATGGACTTGGCATCGATCACATATCTTCCGGATACCAGGTCGAAATCAACGTCGAATTTGGTTAAATCGTTTACGAAAGACTTTACCTTATCGATGGAATTTAAGGAAATACGAACAGTCTTCATGTGAATAGCCTCCTTAGGTTATTTTGGTAATGTAAGTATGGAATGTCAGATTCCAGCAGAGTGGTTAATCTTCTGCTGCTTCCATACTACAAAGATGAGGGCTAAAAGTCAATAGTGAGTTTGCATAAAAGATTGGAGAATTTGTATGAGAAGACGGGCATCCCTTCATAATCTTGGCTGCAAGGTAAATGCCTATGAAACAGAGGCCATGGAGCAGATGCTGAGGGAGGCGGGATATGAGATTGTTCCCTTCGGTCAGCCGGCGGATGTGTGCATTATCAACACCTGCTCTGTCACCAATGTGGCGGATAAAAAATCCCGGCAGATGCTTCACCGGGCTCGGGCCAAAAATCCTGATGCCGTGGTGGTGGCGGCAGGATGCTATGTCCAGGCGGCCGCCCAGAAGCTTCAGCAGGATGGCGCAGTGGATATTATTATCGGAAACAACCGAAAGAAAGAACTGATAGAGATTCTTGAAGCGTATTTTCAGGAGCATGGTTTGTTGGCAGAGAAGGAAGCAGCGGAAAGCTATGTGACGGACATCGGAAAAGAGCAGGATTATGAGGAGCTTCACATCAGCCAGGTGGCGGAGCATACCAGAGCGTTTATCAAAGTGCAGGACGGGTGCAACCAGTTCTGCAGCTACTGCATTATCCCTTATACCAGGGGGAGAGTGAGGAGCCGGCGTCCAGAAGCTGTGGAAGAAGAAGTGAGAGAGCTGGCAAAAAAAGGCTATGGAGAAGTGGTGCTTACAGGAATTCATTTAAGCTCCTACGGCATAGATTTTTTGCGTAAGGAGGGAGGAGAGGCGGACTGGGTGGAGAAGGACTTAGGCAGACCAGGAGCGCCTCTCCTGGATTTGATCCGCCGGATTCATCAGATTCCTGAGGTGAAGCGAATTCGCCTGGGTTCTTTAGAACCAAGAGTGGTGACAGAGGAATTTGCCCGAGAAGCGGCGTCCCTGCCCAAGCTCTGCCCCCATTTTCATTTGTCTCTCCAGAGCGGATGTGAAGAAACCTTAAAGCGGATGAACCGCCATTATACGCCGGAGGAATATTTGGAGTGCTGCAGGCGGCTTCGGCGGCATTTTCATGATCCGGCCATTACCACAGATGTGATTGTAGGATTTCCTGGAGAAACCGAAGAGGAATTCCAGGAAAGCCGGGATTTTCTAAAACAGGTGCAGTTTTATGAGATGCATGTGTTTAAGTTTTCCAGAAGAGGGGGCACCAGGGCCGACCGGATGGAAAATCAGGTTCCGGAAGAGATAAAGACCAGAAGAAGTGAAGAGCTGTTGGCGCTTGAGAAAGAAATGTCTGAGGCTTACCGGGAAAAATTTCTGGGGAAGGAAAATCAGGTGCTGCTGGAAGAGCCGGTGCAGATCGGCGGCCGGATGTATATGACCGGGTACACCAGAGAATATATTCGGATGGCCATCAGCTTTGAAGAGCTGGAACGGCGGGGCATTTCCCCGGAAAAAGGAATCATTATTTCCGGCCGGGCAGGGGGCATGATGAGCCCTGATCTGGTAGAATTTTTATAACGTTTCTGGACCGGCAAAGATTTGCCCTGTTGGGGACCTTATCTTTCTGCCGGGCCTTTAGCAGGATAAGAAGCATTGGATGGGGATCTGATGTGAGAATTTATGAAAATATGTTCTTGCCGAAACAGTATTTATGGTTTAGAATAAGATAGAATAGTGATAAGGACGTGATGAAGATGGGCGATATGCATGACACGCAGTTTATAACTCTCCAGGAGAATACGGCCAACGCCGCTCAGGTTCTGGAACAGGTTTATATTGCCCTGACGGAGAAAGGGTATAACCCTGTAAATCAGATTGTTGGTTATATTATGTCAGGAGATCCCACGTATATTACCAGCCACAAGAACGCCAGAAGCCTGATTATGAAGGTGGAACGTGATGAGCTTCTGGAAGAGCTGATGGCGGTATATATCGAGACGAAACTGAAAAAATAATCAGACTTCCCGGCTGAATTGCCGGCGAAGGACGAATACCGTGATAAGAGGCTTTCGCAAGAGGCTGGAAGCTGCATAAGAAAAGACACAAATCAGTTGGCGTTGAGCCAACTGGTTTTGTTGTGGGAAAATTTCAACGGGAGATGGGAATGCGAATACTGGGATTGGATTACGGATCAAAGACAGTAGGAGTGGCGGTCAGCGACCCTCTGGGAATTACCGCTCAGGGAGTGGAGACAATTTCGCGGAAAAATGAAGATAAGCTGCGCCAGACCTGCGCCAGGATTCAGGAATTGATCCAGGAATATGAGATTACAGCGTTGGTTTTAGGGTATCCTAAGAATATGAACAACACCGAAGGGGAACGGGCCAGAAAAACGGAAGAGTTCCAGGCGATGCTGATGAGGCGTACTGGTCTTCCGGTGATTCTCTGGGACGAGCGGCTGAGCACCCGTTCGGCTGAGCGTATTTTGATGGAAAGCGGTGTCAGACGAGAGAATCGAAAAGCGGTAATTGACAAGATTGCAGCTGTCTTCATCCTGCAGAGCTATTTGGACAGCCTGGCGATCAGGCGGAATGAACGAGGAGAAGAAAAGGATAATGAGCAGTGAAGAGAAGATCACCCTTCAGACGGAGGAGGGGGAGTTTCTGGATTTTTTCGTGGTAGAAGAGACGAGACTGGCAGGGGTGAATTATCTGCTGGTAACGGATGAAGAGGACGAGAATGAAGACGGAGAGTGCTACATTCTGCGGGATACTTCTGCTCCGGAGGATGCGGAGGCTGCCTATGAATTTGTAGAAGACGAACAAGAGTTAGAAAATTTATTTCAGATTTTTGCCCAGCTGTTGGACGATGCGGACGTGGAGCTGCAAAAGTAACCTTCATTGCCGCCAGACCATATTCGGTCAGCCCCGAAAGTCTGGCGGCGCACTTTTACAGCAGCTTAGTTGGGCAGAATAAACGGAGGTAAGAGATTGAAAGGAAAAGACAACAAAAATGAGACCGTGAAAATTATTCCTCTCGGAGGAATGGAACAAATTGGAATGAACATTACTGCGTTTGAATGTCAGGACAGCATTATCATCGTGGACTGTGGACTGGCATTCCCCAGTGACGATATGCTGGGAATCGACCTGGTGATCCCGGACGTTACGTACTTGAAGCAGAATATCCATAAAGTAAAGGGCTTTGTGATCACCCATGGACATGAGGATCATATCGGCGCACTTCCCTATATCCTGAAGGAAGTGAACGTGCCGGTGTATGGAACTAAGCTGACCATCGCCCTGATTGAAAATAAGCTGAAGGAGCACAACCTGCTGAAATCCACCAAGCGCAAGGTGATCCGTCACGGACAGTCGGTGAATCTTGGGTGCTTCAGAGTAGAATTTATTAAAACGAACCACAGTATTACCGATGCTTCCGCCCTGGCGATTTTCTCTCCGGCGGGCACCATTATTCATACAGGAGACTTTAAAATTGATTATACGCCGGTATTCGGCGATCCCATTGATCTTCAGCGGTTTGCGGAGCTGGGAAAGAAAGGCGTTCTGGCGCTTCTCTGCGACAGCACCAACGCTACCCGTCCTGGATTTACCCCCTCAGAGCGGACGGTGGGAAAAACCTTTGATACGATTTTTGCAGATCATCAGAATAAGCGGATTATTGTGGCAACCTTTGCTTCCAATGTGGACCGGGTGCAGCAGATTATTTATTCCGCCTACAAATACGGCCGCAAAGCCGTGGTGGAAGGCCGCAGCATGGTGAATGTAATCAGCACGGCCAGCGAGCTGGGCTATATTAAGATTCCTGAGGGAACGTTGATTGATATTGATCAGCTGAAGAATTATCCTCCGGAAAAGACGGTGTTAATTACCACAGGAAGCCAGGGCGAGTCCATGGCGGCTCTTTCCAGAATGGCTTCTTCCATTCACAAGAAAGTTTCCATTACGCCAAATGACGTGATTATTTTAAGTTCCAATCCCATCCCCGGCAATGAAAAAGCCGTGGCAAAGGTCATTAATGAGCTGTCCATGAAGGGAGCAGAGGTAATCTCCCAGGATACTCATGTGTCCGGCCATGCCTGCCAGGAGGAGATTAAGCTGATTTATTCTCTGGTTAAGCCTAAATATTCCGTTCCGGTTCACGGTGAATTCAGCCATCGGGCGGCTCAGGCTTCCATGGCTCAGGCTGTGGGAATTCCCAAGGATCATATTATGATGATTAATTCAGGAGATGTGCTGGAACTGGGACAGGAAAAAGGCCAGGTGACGGGACATGTAACGGCAGGAGCGATTATGGTGGACGGCCTTGGCGTCGGCGATGTGGGAAATATTGTGCTGAGAGACCGGCAGAATCTGGCACAGAACGGCATCATTGTGGTGGTGCTGACCTTGGAGAAGTACAGCAACCAGCTGTTAGCAGGACCGGATATCGTTTCCCGGGGATTTGTCTATGTGCGGGAGTCTGAAGATCTTCTGGAAGAGGCAAGGCGAGTGGTGGACGATGCCGTTTCCGACTGTCTTGACCGCCATGTCAGCGACTGGGGCAAGATCAAAAACGAAATCAAAGACAGCCTCAGTGATTTCCTGTGGAAGCGGATGAAGAGAAGTCCGATGATTCTTCCAATTATCATGGAAGTATAAGGGATTAAACACGAACCTGAAGAAGGAGGGATACCGTGAGCAATACAACTAATGAAATTAACCGGGTAACGGGAGTGATCATCCGGGTATCCCTCCGCCTGATTATCTATGCCCTCATCGTTCTGCTTTTGTATGAAGGGGTGATGACGGGCTATACCTTCGGCTATTCCATTTTTGCAGGGAAGGCCGTGTCGCCGGAACCGGGAATTACCATGAGCGTGACGGTGGAAGAGGGAGACAGCTTAAGCCAGGTAGGGCAGATGCTGAAGGAAGATGGCCTGATTGAAAATGAATATGTATTCATCATTCAGGCTTATTTTTATGATTATGAGATTTATCCCGGAACCTACTCTCTGAGTACCGCCCAGACCTCCAAGGAAATGCTGGAGGAGATGAGCGTGCCTCCTGCTGCTGAGACAGAGACTTCCAGCGGAGAAACGGATTCTGAACGGGAGGCCGGCTCAGAAGAAGAGATTGGTCAGGAGACGGAAGGAGGGGCACAGTGACGGGAGAAGAAAAGCGCATTACAGATTATATCCTTTCTTTGGAGCCGGATCTGGATCCTGTTTTGGAACAGATTGAACGAGAAGCCAGAGAAAACTTTGTGCCCATTATTCGAAGGGAGACAGGGGCCCTGTTAAAAACCCTGGTAGCGGGAGTCAGACCACGCCGGATTTTGGAAATAGGGACGGCGGTAGGGTATTCGGCTCTTCTAATGGCGTCGGTGATGGATGCGGAATGTGAGATCACCACCATCGAAAAATACGAAAAACGAATCCCTGAAGCCCGAAAGAATTTTGCCAGGGCAGGAAGGGAGCACCAGATTACGCTGATTCCTGGAGACG
Organism: Candidatus Cottocaccamicrobium excrementipullorum; assembly: GCA_018713255.1. Lineage (GTDB taxonomy): Bacteria > Bacillota > Clostridia > Lachnospirales > Lachnospiraceae > Caccovicinus > Caccovicinus excrementipullorum. Next base: position 52,913 of record DVFL01000014.1, read on the forward strand.
CAGGAGAGATCATGGCTGGCCTTGAGGAAGCATCTTACCAGTTTATTTTTATGGATGCAGCTAAGGGACAGTATATTCATTGGCTGCCTGAAGTTCTGAGGCTTCTTTCTCCCGGGGGAATGCTGGTTTCTGACAACGTGCTGCAGCATGGGGATATTATTCAGTCCAGATTTGCAGTGGAGAGGAGAAACCGGACCATTCACAGCCGGATGAGAGAATATTTATATGTGCTGAAGCACACAGAAGGGCTGGAAACAGCGGTGGTTCCCATTGGGGACGGCGTGACCATCAGCGTAAAAAGGAAAGGAAAAATATGAGAAAAACGGAGCTGCTTATCCCGGCAGGAAGCTTGGACGTGCTCAAGACTGCCGTGGTGTACGGAGCCGATGCAGTATATATCGGCGGCGAAGCCTTTGGACTGAGAGCCAAGGCAAAAAATTTTTCAAATGAAGACATCCGGGAAGGAATACAGTTTGCCCACAGCCGCGGGGTAAAGGTTTATATTACCGCTAATATTTTGGCCCATAACCGGGATCTTAAAGGGGTGGAGGAATATTTTCACCAGCTGAAGGAGATGGAGCCGGACGCTTTGATTATTTCTGACCCAGGGGTATTCTCCATTGCCCGCCGGGTTCTGCCTCAGGTGGACATTCATATCAGCACCCAGGCAAACAATACTAATTACGAAACCTATCGGTTTTGGTGGAATCTGGGCGCGAAGAGGGTGGTGTCGGCCAGGGAGCTTTCTCTGGAAGAGATCCGGCAGATCCGGCAGCAGATTCCTGAGGAAATGGAGATTGAAAGCTTTATTCATGGAGCAATGTGTATTTCTTACTCGGGCAGGTGTCTTCTCAGCAATTTTCTGGCGGGCAGAGACGCCAACCAGGGAGCCTGTTCTCACCCTTGCCGCTGGAAATACTCTGTGGTGGAGGAGACCAGACCAGGAGAATACATGCCGGTCTATGAAAACGAGCGGGGAACATTTATTTTTAATTCCAAAGATCTGTGCATGATTGAACATGTGCCGGAGATGATTGAAGCAGGCATTGACAGCTTTAAGATTGAAGGCCGGATGAAAACGGCTCTTTATGTGGCGGCAGTGGCCAGAACTTACCGGAAAGCTATAGATGATTATCTGGAGAGTCCGGAAATCTACCGGAAGAATATGGAATGGTACAAGGCGGAAATCGGAAAGTGCACCACCAGGGAGTTTACCACAGGGTTCTATTTTGGAAAGCCCACAGAAGAGATGCAGATTTATCAGAACAGCACATACATTAAAAACTACACTTACCTGGGGACGGCGGGGCAGTCCGATGAAAAGGGGCGTTTTTTGCTGGAACAGAAAAATAAATTTTCCGTTGGCGAGACCATAGAAGTCATGAAGCCGGATGGCCGGAATCTGGAAGTCCAGGTGAAAGGCATCTGGAATTTGGAGGGAGAACCGCAGATGAGTGCGCCTCATGCCAGACAGATGGTCTGGATCGATCTTGGCATCCAAGTTGAACAATATGATATTTTGCGCCGCAGGGAGCCGGAACCGGTGATCACGGCGTAGGGGGGAGAGGCTGCTGCAGAAAGTGGCTTTTTGCATGATGCAAAAAAGTCTGCAGCAGCCCTTTGGCGTATGGATAAGCCAGGCAGATCAGGATGCGGAAAAAAGGGGAGGTGAAGGAATGTTGTCGGTAACATTTGGAATTCTGGCAGGATGCTGCCTGCTGTATTTTGGGGTGATCGCCCTGTATTCAGGCCTGGAGACATCAGCCATCTGGATATGGCTGGTTCTGGCTCTTGTCTTTTTTCTTTTGTCCAGGGGATTCTGCTTTTACCAAAAAAATCGGGAGAAGGTGCCCTTGTGGCTCCCTGTCTCGGTGATCACTCTCTTAATTACCGGCGTGGTGATTTTCCTCATTCTTCAAGGACTGATTTTCGGAGGAATGATGAGGCCGGCGCCGGCTTATCTGGATTACCTCATTGTTTTAGGCGCAAGAGTGCGGGAGGACGATATCAGCCTGGCATTAAAATCCAGACTGGACAAGGCCATTCGCTTTCTGGAAGAGCATCCGGAGACTACGCTGGTATTGTCGGGAGGCCAGGGAGAAGGCGAACCATGCACCGAAGCCATGGCCATGGCGGAGTATCTGCGGTATAACGGCGTGGAGCCGGAGCGGATGCTTCTGGAAACTTATTCTACCAATACGACGGAGAATATGATCTGCAGCAAGGCGCTGATTGACGATCAGAGAAGGAAAGCCAGAGAGGAAGAAGAAAGGCGGCAGATCCACCGGAATAAACAGAGAATGGAGATGGACCGCTTTTTGATGGAGCTTGAACCGCTGCGGGTCAGATCTTGGCCCGGCGCAGGCCCGGGACTTGGAACATCCAGACTGCCGGAGGAACAAAATCAGGGCCTTCCCTCTGGGGAATCGGAGGAGATTCTTCCGGACAAGCCGCTGCAGATTGGTGTTCTGACCAGCAATTTCCATTTATATCGGGCGCTGCAGATTGGCAAGAAGAACGGTTTTGATCAGCTGTACGGTGTGGCGGCCAGCTCGGACCCAGTGTTGTTTGTCCACTACTGTGTTCGGGAGAGTCTTGCCATATTAAAAGATAAATTTATGGGAAATATGTAAAAAGAAAGGCAGAGAGAAGATGAAAAAATCCGCTTTGGAAAACTTGACAGCTTATGAGCTGAAGGAGGAAAGGGAGTTAAAGGAGATGAACTCCTTAGGCGTAGTTCTGCGGCATAAGAAGACGGGGGCAAGAATCTTTCTCATGGAAAATGAGGATGAGAACAAGGTGTTCTGCATTGGTTTCCGCACCCCTCCGGATAACAGCACAGGACTTCAGCATATTCTTGAGCACAGCGTGCTCTGCGGCTCTGAAAAATTTCCGGTTAAGGATCCGTTTGTGGAGCTGGTGAAAGGGTCGTTAAATACCTTTTTAAATGCTATGACTTACCCGGACAAGACGGTGTATCCAGTGGCAAGCTGCAACGACAAAGATTTTCAGAATCTGATGGATGTGTATATGGACGCTGTCCTTCACCCGAATATTTACCATGAGCCCAGGATTTTTAAGCAGGAAGGCTGGCATTATGAATTGGAGAATGAGGATGATCCCCTTACTATCAACGGCGTGGTTTATAATGAGATGAAAGGCGCCTTCTCCTCGCCGGACAGTGTTTTGGACCGGGCGGTCACCCATGCGCTGTTTCCAGACACTTGCTATGGTTTTGAGTCCGGCGGAGATCCGTCAGAGATTCCCAGCCTGACTTATGAGCAGTTTCTGGATTATCACAGCCGGTTTTATCATCCCAGCAACAGCTTTATTTTCCTTTATGGAGACATGAACATGGAGGAGAAGCTTAACTGGCTGGATCAGGCTTATTTAAGTCATTATGAATACCGGCAGGTGGATTCTTCGATTTCCCTTCAGAAGCCCTTTGCCAAACCGGTGGATCAGGAAATCCCTTATTCTATTACAGAGGATGAGGATGAGAAAAAGAGCGCTTATCTTTCTGTGAATACGGTGGCGGGAACAGATCTGGATCCTGAACTTTATGTGGCGTTTCAGATTTTGGAATACGCTCTTTTGGATGCGCCGGGAGCGCCGCTTAAAAAGGCTCTGATTGATGCAGGCATCGGCAGTGATGTAACGGGAGGATACGAGAGCGGAATTCTCCAGCCCTATTTCTCCGTTGTGGCCAAAAACGGGGCGATGGAGCAAAAAGGCGAGTTCTTGGCAGTGGTAAAAGGCACCCTTCGGAAGCTGGCAGACCAGGGAATTGATCAGAAGAGTCTTCTGGCGGGATTAAATTATTATGAGTTCCGTTACCGGGAAGCGGATTACGGCGCTGCGCCCAAGGGCCTGATCTACGGCTTGTGGTCCATGGACAGCTGGCTGTATGACGGAGATCCCATGATGCATCTGGAGTACCAGAAAACCTTTGACCGGTTGAAGGAAGCGGTGAAGGAAGGATATTTTGAACAGCTGATTAAGACTTATCTTCTGGACAATCCTTTCGAGGCGGTAGTGTCCCTGGTTCCGGTGAAGAATCTGACGGCTCAGGAAGATAAGGCTTTAGCCAAACGGCTGGAGGAGTACAAGAATTCCTTGAGTCAGGAAGAACGCAGGAAACTGGTGGAGCAGACAAGGGATCTTAAGCTGTATCAGGAAACGCCTTCTTCGCAGGAGGATTTAAAAAAGATTCCTATGCTGAAGCGCCAGGATATTGGAAGAGACTGCGAGAAGATTCCCTGCCGCAAGAAGGAGATCCAAGGGATTACGGTGCTGGAAAGTCCCATGTTTACTGCCGGAATCGGTTATCTTACTCTGCTGTTTAATACGAATGGAGTTTTGCAGGAGGATCTTCCATATGTGGGGCTGCTGAAATCTGTGCTGGGATATGTGGATACAGAACATTACACCTACGGGGATTTGACCAGCGAGATTTATTTAAACAGCGGCGGCATTGATTTTTCCGTGACTTCTTATCCTAATTTACAGGATCCGGAGAAGTTTACAGGAGTTTTCGTGGCGCGGATTAAAGTGCTTTATGATAAGATGGATTTTGCCTTCTCCATCTTGGCGGAGATTTTCACCAGGTCAAAGCTGGAGGATGAGAAGCGGCTGGGCGAAATTTTGGCGGAGTGCAAGTCCAGGGCCAGAATGCGTCTGGAAAATTCTTCGCATTCTGCGGCGGTGGCCAGGGCAACGTCATACTTCTCCCCCACTTCCAGCTACAACGATTGTACGGGAGGCATTGGCTATTACTTCTTCCTGGAAAAGGTGTGCAGGGAGTTTGAAGAGCCGGAGAGCAGGAAGGCGCTGGTGGAAAAGCTTCGCCAGGTATGCAGCCGGGTATTTACCCAGGACCGGATGCTGGTGAGCCTTACAGCGGAAGAGGAGGCCTTTTTACGGCTTCCTGAGTCGTTGAAAATCCTTACCGGCTGTCTCGAGAAAGGCGATGGTCAGGTTTATCCTTATGTGTTCACTCCCGGCAACCGGAATGAGGGCTTTAAGACTGCTTCCCAGGTAAATTATGTGGCCAGATGTGGTTCCTTCGCCGGAACCGGCCTGGAATATACGGGAGCTCTGCGGATTCTGAAGGTGATTTTAAATTATGATTATCTCTGGATCAACCTTCGGGTACAGGGAGGGGCCTACGGCTGCATGAGCGGATTCGGCCGCTCTGGAGAAGGATATCTGGTATCCTATCGGGATCCTAATTTAAAAGAAACGAATGAAGTTTATGAGAAAATCCCGCAGTATCTTAGACAGTTTACCGTAGAGGAGCGGGATATGACGAAATACGTTATCGGCGCCATCAGTGAGCTGGATACGCCTCTCACTCCTTCCATTAAGGGAGCCAGAGCGATTTCTGCTTATCTTTCCGGCGTTACCTACGAGATGCTTCTTAAGGAACGTGAGGAAATCCTGGATGCGGGACAGGAGGATATTCGGAAGCTGGCGGAGATTGTGGAGGCAGTGTTAAATACGGGAAGCCTTTGCGTTATTGGAAATGAGGAAAAGGTGAAGGCGGAAAGCGCCATGTTCGGCCAGGTGGAAAATCTGTTCCACTGATCAAAGAGGGAAGAAAGGAAAGAATCCATGGAGAATACACAGAAGAAATCTGGTTTTGTTACCCTGATCGGCCGGCCTAATGTGGGAAAGTCCACGTTGATGAACCGGCTGATCGGCCAGAAAATCGCCATTACTTCCAGCAAGCCCCAGACCACCAGAAACCGGATTCAGACGGTATATACGGATGAACGGGGACAGATCATTTTCCTGGACACTCCAGGAATTCACAAAGCGAAAAATAAGCTTGGGGAATATATGGTCAATGTGGCGGAGCACACGCTGAAAGAGGTAGATGTGGTGTTATGGCTGGTGGAACCCACCACCTTTATTGGAGCAGGAGAACGGCATATTGCAGAGCAGCTGAACAAAACGGACAGGCCGGTAATCCTGGTCATTAATAAGATTGACACCATTAAAAATCAGGACGAGGTTATTACTTTTATTGCCGCTTACAAGGATATTTGCAATTTCGCGGAGATCGTGCCCTTGTCTGCCTTGAAAGGAAAGAATACAGAGCTGCTGACAGAGCTGATTTTTAAATATCTGCCCTATGGACCGGAGTATTACGATGAGGATACGGTAACCGATCAGCCCATGCGCCAGATCGCTGCAGAGTTAATCCGGGAAAAGGCGCTTCGTCTTCTGGACGATGAGGTGCCCCACGGCATCGCTGTTACCATTGAGAAGATGAAGGAGCGGAAGGATGGGATTATGGACATTGAGGCTACCATTATCTGCGAGCGTGAGTCCCATAAAGGCATTATTATCGGAAAGGGCGGCAGCATGTTGAAGAAAATCGGAAGTGCCGCCAGAACGGAGATTCAGAATATGATGGATCTCCAGGTAAATTTAAAGCTTTGGGTGAAGGTCCGGAAGGAATGGCGTGACAGCGAGCTTTATATGAAGAATTACGGCTATAATCCAAAGGACACATAAAAAGGCGGTGAGCCGAAGGAAGGGGGAAGTTCCATGGGGGAATCGGTGAGCCTTACCGGCATGGTTATCCGGGCCACCGCCTCAGGAGAGGCGGACCGGCGCCTGGTGATTCTTACCCGGGAGAGAGGGAAAATCACCGCTTTCGCAAGAGGAGCCAAGCGGCCGGGAAGCAGTCTGATGGGAGCCAGCCGTCCTTTTGTCTTCGGCACCTTCCGGCTTTATGAAGGCCGGGAAGCCTACAGTCTTCAGGGGGCAGAAATTTCCAATTACTTCCAGGAGATTTCTGCCGACATGGAGGCAGCCTGTTACGGCTCTTATTTTCTTGAAATGGCAGATTATTACGGCCGGGAGAATCTGGAGGCCACGGCTTTCCTGACGCTGCTTTATCAGTCCCTCAGAGCGCTGCTAAAGCCGGCCATTCCCAATTGTTTGGTGCGGCGGATTTTTGAGCTTAAGGCGATGGTGCTGAATGGGGAGTATACGGAGCACCCCGACAGGAAGGTCAGTGATTCCGCCAATTACGCCTGGGAGTTTGTGGTGGCTACGCCGCCCCAGTCGTTGTACCAGTTTACCTTGACGGAAGAAGTGCTGGCAGAGTTTTCTGCCTGCGTGGAGGATAATCTGCGCCGGTATATAGACCGGCATTTTCATTCCCTGGATATTTTAAAAGCCATGGAAGGCGGATGAAGAAAGCCTTGAATCAGCGCAAATTTAGTATTGAAAAACCCTCTGAAAGCAGGTATGATAGGGTAGATGCAGCCTTTCAGGAGAAAGGATGTCTAAACCGGGGAGAGGAAGGATTGCCAGGTGAGAAAAAGGAAAGAGCTGAGACTTTTGCTGGCTGCTGCGGCAGCAGGTGCAGGAATTTGGGGATGCAGCGGTTTGAATCCGCGGTACGATACCTTTGCGCCGGAGGTCAGCAGTATTTACGTGTCAGCAGAGGGAAAGATCCGCAGCGCTACGGTGGAGCCCTGCCAGGAGGATTATTACAGCCAGACAAAGCTGGAGGAGTTCATTGCCGGAGAGCTGTCGGAGTATAATGAAGAGCAGGGAGCTCCCAGGCTGGCCCATAATATGGAAGGGGGACAGGTGCTTCCTGTATCCTTAGTTTCCTGCAGCATTGAGGAGGGGAAAGCCGTGGTAATTTACGAGTATGGCCAAAGCAGCGATTTCGTAAATTTTGCAGAGGCGTATCATGACAGCGCCAATACGGTTTCTGCTCTGGAGACAGGAAGTGTTTCACAGGGGCAGGAAGAAGGCTGGTTTTCCGGAGAGAATTTAACTGAGCCGGGATCAGACAGTCCGGTTTCTGAGGAGAAGCTGAATGGACTGGAAGAGAAGATGGCGGTGATGGTGGAAAGCGATCATCCCATTACTGTGATGACCGGCGGAAAGATCCTTTATATTACTGGAGGTGCAGCGGTTTCCCATGGAAATACAGCTGAACTTCCAGAAGGAAAAAATCTGATTATTTTTGAATAAACCTGCAGGCGCAATAGGCAGGATGTTTGCACAACCAAAAACAGGGCCTGGCCCTGAAAGAAAGTAGAGGTAGAGGATATGGAAAAGACTATGGAGAAAATCGTAGCCCTTGCGAAAAACAGAGGATTCGTTTATCCTGGTTCCGAGATTTACGGGGGACTGGCGAATACCTGGGACTACGGAAATCTTGGCGTTGAGCTGAAGAATAATGTGAAAAGGGCCTGGTGGCAGAAGTTTATTCAGGAAAGCCCGTATAATGTAGGGGTGGACTGTGCCATCTTAATGAATTCCCAGACCTGGGTGGCCTCCGGTCATGTGGGCGGATTTTCCGATCCTCTCATGGACTGCAAGGCCTGCAAGGAGCGTTTCAGAGCGGACAAGCTGATTGAGGATTATATGGCGGAGCACGGCATTGTTCCGGAAAGCAGCGTGGACGGCTGGTCCCAGGAAGAGATGAAGAAATACATTGACGACAACAATATCTGCTGCCCAAGCTGCGGCAAGCATGATTTTACTGATATTCGTCAGTTTAATCTGATGTTTAAAACCTTCCAGGGAGTAACAGAGGACGCAAAGAATACCGTATATCTTCGCCCGGAGACAGCTCAGGGGATTTTTGTTAACTTTAAAAATGTACAGAGAACCTCAAGAAAGAAGGTTCCCTTCGGCATCGGTCAGATCGGAAAATCCTTCCGAAATGAGATTACGCCAGGAAACTTTACCTTCCGCACCCGGGAGTTTGAGCAGATGGAGCTGGAATTCTTCTGCAAGCCGGATACGGATCTGGAGTGGTTTGCCTATTGGAAGGAATTCTGCATTAATTGGCTGAAGACACTGGGCATTAAGGATGATGAGATGCGGGTGAGAGATCATTCTCCCGAAGAATTAAGCTTTTACAGCAAGGCCACTTCTGATATTGAATTCTTATTCCCCTTCGGATGGGGCGAGCTTTGGGGCATTGCCGACCGGACGGATTATGACTTAACCCAGCATCAGAAGACTTCCGGACAGGATTTAACTTATTTTGACGATGAGCTGAAGGAGAGATATATTCCTTATGTCATTGAACCGTCTCTTGGTGCAGACCGTGTAACCTTAGCGTTCCTCTGTGCCGCTTATGATGAAGAGGAGATCGGCGAGGGTGATGTAAGAACGGTTCTTCATTTCCATCCCGCCATCGCTCCCGTGAAGATCGGAGTGCTTCCGCTGTCGAAGAAGTTAAATGAAGGAGCAGAGAAGATCTATCAGGAGCTGTGCAAGTATTATAACTGCGAGTTTGATGACAGAGGCGCCATTGGAAAACGCTACAGAAGACAGGATGAGATCGGAACGCCGTTCTGTATTACTTATGACTTTGATTCTCAAGAGGATCATGCCGTTACTGTCCGGGATCGGGATACCATGGAGCAGGTGCGGATCCCCATTGAAGGGCTGAAGGCATATTTCGAGGATAAGTTCAGATTTTAAAACTCCAGTTCCCGGATGAAGCGCCGGGCGATGGGGGTGAAGGCCGCTCCCTTTTTCCAGATCAAATACATGGGGGCTTCCAGGGGAGGGGACAGAGGCCGGAAAACTAATCCGCTGCCAGGTCTGGTATCGGTCAGATGCTGGAAGGTGAGAAGATAGCCCAGGCCTTCCTGGGTGAAAACCGCTCCGTTATAAGACAGGCGGAAGGTTCCTTCCAGCGTCAGCTCTTCGATCCGGCCGCCGCACCATCTAGGAAGATCGGTGCGCCATCCCTGTCCGGAGCAGAAAAGAGGGAGCCCTTTTAAATCTTCAAATGTGATGAATTCTTTTTGTGCCAGAGGACTGTGGTCGGGCATTATCAGGCCCCACTTGTCAGACTCTGGCATTTTTACTGCCTGATATTTTTCATAGTCCGGTTCTTCCACAATCACCGCGAAGTCCAGAATCCCCTTGTCCAGTTTTTCTGTTACCTGTTCAGTATCTCCGCTGGTGATATGGTAATGGAAACCTGGGTAACGGGCCTTAAATTGTTTAATCACCCGGGCCAGATAACGGATCTGAAAAGATTCTGCACAGCCGAAAGATAAATCTCCTCCGTAAAGATCATCCATGGATGAGAATTCCTGAGTGATTTTATCGGCAAGAGAAAGGAGATCTTCTGCTCTTTTTTTCAGAAGAATCCCTTCCTCGGTCAGTTCAAGAGAGAAGCTGCGGCGAATGAATAATTTTTTCCCCAGCTCTTCTTCAAGGTGTTTCAGCTGCTTAGACAGGGTGGACTGGGATACATGAAGCCGTTGGGCGGCTCTCGTCATATTTTCCTCACGGGCGGTTTCCAGAAAATAGCGCAGAGTTCGGATTTCCATAAGTGCTGATTCCTTTCCTGCAGAGCGGCGGATTTGCTTTCAGGGCAGAACGGTGTGTTCCTCCTGGGCACCGATGCTGGGTATAGTTTATCATGAAATGAAAAAAAATCATATCATATATTGAAAAATTCCCATTAGCGAATTCTTGGTTCATTTGTTATAATGCTTGCAAAATCAGGAGAGCAGAGCTGGCAATTATCCGAATGCCAGGATTGCAGAACTCTGAAAGACCTAGGCAAAAGAAAGGATGATGAATCAGATGGCATATATGGAAGAATTAACGATGACCCAGGAGTGGGATAAGACTTTCCCCAAAAGCGATAAGATGGAACACAGCAAGGTAACCTTTCATAACCGCTATGGAATTACTCTTGCGGCAGATCTTTATCTTCCCAAGGATAAGGAAGGAAAGCTGCCGGCGATTGCGGTATGCGGACCCTTTGGAGCGGTAAAAGAGCAGGCCTCCGGTCTTTATGCCCAGACCATGGCGGAGAGAGGTTTCCTTACCATTGCTTTTGATCCTTCCTTTACGGGAGAAAGCGGCGGGGAACCCCGGTATATGGCTTCGCCAGATATTAATACAGAGGATTTTCAGGCGGCAGTGGATTTTTTGTCCCTTCATCCAAGGGTGGATTCGGAGCGGATCGGCATTATCGGTATCTGCGGCTGGGGCGGCATGGCGTTAAATGCAGCGGCTCTGGATACCAGAGTTAAAGCGACGGTCGCCTCCACCATGTACGATATGACCCGTGTGAATGCAAACGGTTATTTTGATTCAGAGAATTCAGCTGACGCCCGCCACGCAAAGCGCCAGGCCCTTAATGCCCAGCGCCTGAAAGATTATCAAAACGGCACTTATGCATTGGGCGGCGGCGTGGTGGATCCTCTTCCGGAGGACGCCCCCTTCTTCGTGAAAGATTATTACGACTATTACAAGACCAGCAGAGGATATCATCCTCGGTCCTTAAACTCCAATGGAGGATGGAATGTAATCGGCTGCATGTCCTTTATGAACCAGCCTATTCTTCAATACAGCAATGAGATCCGCAGCGCCGTTTTGGTAATGCATGGAGAGAAGGCGCATTCCTGTTATTTCAGCCGGGACGCCTATGCCAACATGGTGAAGGATAATCCCTGGTCGGCCAACAAAGAGCTGCTCATCATTCCGGATGCAGTTCATACCGATCTTTATGACGGAGGCGGAAAAAACGCTATCCCCTTTGATCGGCTGGAGGAGTTTTTTACCACAAATTTAAACTGATGCTGTGCTGATAAAAGAGCTGCAGGAAAGCTGGCAGGAAGATGCCGCGTTTCCTACGGCTTTTTTGTTTAACCAGTTTTGGCGGTTTGATCGTTTTCTGCCGAAGGCTCAGGAGCGAAACAGTGGGAGGAAAGAATATACATTCGCATATGCGAACGAACATCAGATATACGAAAATTGACTAAAAATGAAAGTACTTTCATAAAATATTACAGATAAATGCACAAATTTTCTCCATTTTTTAAAGAAAAAACCTTTACTAGAAAAAGATTTGTGATATACTAATTCCAGACCGACTTTCGAAGGGCTTTCTTTTCTTGCGGAAAAACAGGAACGGCCGAAGGGGAAAGTGGGGATTACAAGAAGAGTTTTGAGAACAATCTTGAGGAGGAAATTAATCTTATGGCAAAGAAATGGGTTTATTTGTTCAGCGAAGGCAATGCGACCATGAGAAACCTGTTAGGAGGCAAGGGAGCCAACCTTGCTGAGATGACCAACTTAGGTCTTCCCGTACCTCAGGGCTTCACCATTACCACAGAAGCCTGCACTCAGTATTATGAGGACGGCAGACAGATCAATGACGAGATCATGGGGCAGATCATGGAGTACATTGCAAAAATGGAGGAAATCACTGGAAAGAAATTCGGTGACAAGGAAAATCCATTATTAGTATCGGTACGTTCCGGCGCAAGAGCTTCCATGCCTGGCATGATGGATACCATTTTAAATCTTGGATTAAATGAAGACGTAGTGGAGGTACTGGCTGCAAAGTCCGGCAATCCTCGTTGGGCGTGGGACTGCTACCGCAGATTTATCCAGATGTTCTCCGACGTGGTAATGGAAGTTGGAAAGAAATATTTCGAAGAGCTTATCGATGAGATGAAGGCCAAGAAAGGCGTTACTCAGGACGTTGAACTGACGGCAGAGGATCTTCACGAGCTGGCAGAGCAGTTTAAGGCTGAGTACAAAGAGAAGATCGGCAAGGACTTCCCCACCGATCCTAAGGAGCAGTTAATGGAGGCTATCAAGGCTGTATTCCGTTCCTGGGACAACCCAAGAGCCAACGTATATCGCCGGGACAACGATATTCCTTATTCCTGGGGAACCGCTGTTAACGTACAGATGATGGCGTTCGGCAACATGGGCGATACTTCTGGTACCGGCGTAGCCTTCACCAGAGATCCTGCTACCGGAGAGAAGCATCTGATGGGCGAGTTCTTAATGAACGCTCAGGGCGAGGATGTAGTTGCAGGTGTTCGTACTCCTCAGAAGATTGACCAGTTAAAGGAAGTAATGCCTGAGGTTTATGATCAGTTCGTAAAGATCTGCCATACTCTGGAAGATCACTACCGTGATATGCAGGATATGGAGTTTACCATTGAAGACAGACATCTTTATATGCTGCAGACCAGAAACGGCAAGAGAACGGCAAAAGCTGCCTTAAAGATTGCCTGCGATCTGGTAGATGAGGGCATGATTGATGAGAAGAAGGCTGTTCAGATGATCGATCCTCGTAACTTAGACAGCCTGCTGCATCCTCAGTTTGATGCAGCTGCCTTAAAGAAGGCTACTCCTCTGGCTAAGGCTCTGGCTGCATCTCCCGGCGCCGCCTGCGGAAAGATTGTCTTTACTGCAGAAGATGCCAAGGCATGGGCAGCAAGAGGTGAGAAAGTAGTTCTGGTTCGTCTGGAGACCTCTCCTGAGGATATTGAGGGAATGAAGGCTGCTCAGGGTATCCTGACTGTCCGCGGCGGTATGACCTCCCATGCGGCAGTAGTTGCCCGTGGTATGGGAACCTGCTGCGTATCTGGATGCTCCGAGATCGCTATGGATGAAGCAAACAAGAAGTTCACTCTGGCTGGCAAAGAGTTCCATGAAGGCGACTGGCTGTCCATTGACGGCTCCACCGGAAATATTTATGACGGCATTATTCCTACGGTTGACGCAACCATCGCCGGTGAGTTTGGACGGATCATGGCCTGGGCTGATAAATACAGAAAACTGCAGGTTCGCACCAATGCAGATACTCCTTCCGATGCAAAGAAGGCAAGAGAGTTAGGCGCAGAGGGCATTGGACTTTGCCGTACTGAGCATATGTTCTTCGAGGGCAATCGTATCGACGCATTCCGTGAGATGATCTGTGCGGAAACTGTTGAGGAGAGAGAAGCCGCTCTGGAGAAGATTCTGCCTGAGCAGCAGGGTGATTTTGAGAAGCTGTATGAGGCTCTTGAGGGATGCCCGGTTACCATCCGTTTCCTGGATCCGCCGCTGCATGAGTTCGTTCCTACAGAGGAGGCTGATATTGAGAAGTTAGCGAAGGCTCAGGGAAAGACTGTTGAGCAGATTAAGAATATTATTGCTTCCCTCCACGAGTTCAACCCCATGATGGGTCATCGTGGCTGCCGTCTGGCGGTTACCTATCCGGAGATTGCCAAGATGCAGACCAAGGCTGTAATCCGTGCTGCCATCAATGTAAAGAAGGCCCATCCTGACTGGAAGGTAGAGCCGGAGATTATGATCCCCTTAGTTGGCGATGCAAAAGAATTAAAGTATGTAAAGAAGTTTGTGGTTGAGACCGCTGACGCAGAGATTGCAGCAGCTGGTGTTGACTTAAAGTATGAAGTAGGTACCATGATTGAGATCCCAAGAGCCTGCGTAACAGCTGACGAGATTGCAAAGGAAGCTGAGTTCTTCTGCTTCGGTACCAATGACTTAACCCAGATGACCTACGGCTTCTCACGTGACGATGCCGGCAAGTTCTTAAATGCATACTATGATGCAAAGATCTTTGAGAACGATCCATTTGCTAAGCTGGATCAGGTAGGCGTAGGCAAGCTGATGAAGATGGCTATTGAATTAGGCAAGGCAACCCGTCCTGAGCTGCACTTAGGTATCTGCGGCGAGCACGGCGGAGATCCGTCTTCCGTAGAGTTCTGCCACAAGATTGGTCTGGACTATGTGTCCTGCTCACCGTTCCGTGTGCCGATCGCAAGACTGGCTGCGGCACAGGCTGCATTAAATGACTAATCAATGATCAGATGAATATGAGATAAAGAAAGGCCGCTGCCCTGGAGCATTGTCCGGGACGGCGGCTTCTTTTCGTTCATTGAGTTCTGCAGACGATGGAATTCCTGCTTTTCTTATTATGCCAGACCTGCCCACATGGGAAGGGCCATGCTCAGCGCCGGAATGTAGGTTACCAAGAGAAGGCCTGCCAAGATAGCGATGTAATAGAAGAGCATATAGGGCATGACCTTTGCCAGGGAGGTTTTTCCTACTTTAATGGCAACAAACAACGTATTGCCCACCGGAGGAGTAATGTTGCCGATACATAAGTTGTAAACCAGAATCAGACCGAAATGGATAGGATTCATGCCGAAGGTCTGTACTACAGGAAGAAACAGAGGAGTAAAGATCATAATGGCAGGGGTAACATCCATAAAGGTGCCAGCGATCAGAAGGATCACATTCATGATCAGCAGAATAATATACTGGTTATTGGTGATGCCCAGCAAAGCGGCGGATATAGCCTGGGGGATCTGGGTGAATGCCATTACCCATCCCAAAATGTTGGATACGCCGATAAGGAAGACTACCATACCGCTCATTTTTGCACTGTCCACCAGGATTTTCCAGAAGGATTTCCAGGTAATATTCCGGTAGCAGATGCCAAGGATCAGTGCATAAACGACTGCAATGGCGGAGCCTTCTGTGGCGGTGAAAATGCCGGCGATAATGCCGCCGATTACCACAACAATGAGAGACAGGGAGGGAATGGCTTTTAAAGTAGCTACTCCCAGGTTTTTCCAGTCGAATTTTCCAGGCGTTCCTTTGTAGCCTTTTTTCTTGGCAATGACTATGGCTACGATGATGCAGCAGATAGTCCAGAGAATGCCGGGAACATAGCCCGCCAGGAAGAGAGCTGCCACGGAGGTGCCTCCGGAAACTAAAGAGTAGGTAATCAAGGCGTTGGAAGGCGGAATCAAAAGGCCTGACGGAGCGGAGGAGCCGTTAGTTGCGGCGCAGATCGCCCGGTCATAGCCTTGCTCTTCTTCACCCTGGGCAACCATGCTTCCCACTGCAGCGGCGGCTGCCGAGGCAGAGCCGGAAATCGCGCCGAACAAAGCGTTGGCTCCTACATTGGTTACCAGCAGAGCTCCAGGAAGCTTGCCTAAAATAGCCATAACAAAATCAACCAGCCGTTTGGCGATGCCGCCCTGATTCATCAGATTTCCTGCCAGGATGAAGAAGGGGATGGCGGTAAGGCTGAATTTGCTCATTCCCACAAAGGTGCGCTGGGCGGCGGTAAGTACGGAAACGTCCAGAGGAACAGACTGGAGAATGGCCACCAGAGAAGAAATGCCGATGGCATAGGAGATGGGGACGCCGATTACCAGCAGCAGGGCCAGCACCACAATAATAATCAACAAAGACTGCATTGCCATGGATTATGCCTCCTTTCCATTTTTGGAAGCGGGAGCTTCTTCGCTGGGAAGAACGCTTATTCTGCCGCTTAGAATATCGCAGATATTTAAGATGGTGTAGATTATGTTCAGCACTCCGCTTAAGGGAAGGACCACATAGAAAACGCCTACGGCTACTCCGAGAGATGAGGTCATCTGTCCCATGGCCAGGCTGGTAATTTGAACGCCGCCAAAAACCAGAATAACTGCTGCGAAAATGCAGGCGATAATCTCGGCAAAAATAGAGAAAAATTTCTGCAGCCCAGGACTCATCCGTTCAACTACCACAGGAATGTTCATATGTCCTCTTTCGCCTACCACAAGGGATGCGCCCAGAAGAGCCATCCAGGCAAATAAATAGGATACCAGCTCCTCTGACCAGGAAGAGGGGCTCTTTAAAATGTAACGGGTAAATACCTGCCAGCAGGTAAGAACTACCATGGCCAGAAAGCTGATGCCGGCCAGAAACTCCAGGATACGATCCAATATTTTTCGTAATTGTTTCATGCTTTTCCCCCCTTACTCTGTCTGCGCCGGATACTGGGCGTTATACTCCTGAATGGCATCATAAGTGCTCTGAAGTTCAGGATTGCTTTCTAACATGGACTGGTGAAGAGGCATGCAGGCCTCCATAAAGGGTTCCTGATCTGGATAAATAAACTCCACATGCTGCTGGTTTTGCGCCCGGTCTTTGGCATTGGCCACGGCCTTAACCCATTCTTCCCGCTGTACCTGATTGATCAGCTTAAAGCCTTCTTCAAAAATTGCCCGTTCATCTTCGGAAAGACTTTCCATGAAGGCGTTGTTTCCAATGAGAATATCCGGCACCATCTGATGCATGTCATAAGAATAAAATTTACATACGTCTCCATGGCCATTGTCCGTCAGGGCCATTTCGTTGTTTTCTGCACCGTCGATAATGTGGGACTGGAGCGCAGTGTAAACATCGCCGAAGCCCATGGGCGTGGCGGAGCCGCCTAACAGCCGCATCATTTCAATGTTGGTGGGAGACTGCTGTACCCGGATTTTCAGCCCCCTTAAATCAGCAGGACTATAAATGGGGGTATCTACGGTATAAAAATTACGAGTTCCTGCATCCAGCCAGGTAACTGCAGTAAAGCCGGCCTTTATGGTGGAATCAAAAATAGGACCGGTAAGACTTTCATCATCCATGGCATGGTGATAAGCTTCCTCGCTGGCAAATAAATAAGGCAAATTAAAAATCTCGTAGTTTTTGCTGAACGTTTCCAGGATTGCGTTGCTGGCTACACAGAAGTCAATGGCTCCGGTCTGCGTCAGCTGCACCATATCAGTCTGGGAGCCCAGGAGTTCGCTGGGATAGACTTCCACCTGATACTTGTCGCCAAGCTGATCGTTAATGAAGGTCTGAAATTCCGTGAGTGCGATATGGGTGGGATGATTAGTGGACTGGTTGTGACCGATTCGCACGATTCGGGTGCTGTTTCCGCTCTGGCAGCCTGTCAAGGCAAGGCAGACGGCAGCGGCAGCCAGAAGGAGAGCACCTATTTTTTTGCAGCATTTCATGACAGTTCCCCCTTTCATTTTAACGAAAAATTAATGTACTCATTATTATACCATAAATACCGGAAGATCAGAAGGTAAAATTAGGAAATATAAATAAAATATTAAGGTCGACAAAATAGTTTTTGTGCAATTTGCACATTTAATATAAACAAAACCTTCAGAATTGAGAAGAGGCAAGAAAAATGACTTTCAGAAATTTCAATCCCTGGCAGAGACTGTTGATCAGACCCAGAAAATTCACAATTTTGTAAGGACATGAAGGGAAAATCATGATATGATAAAAAGGATGACCAAAAAGGCTTTTCCTCACAGGGAGAGCAAAATGAATAGCGATAAAGGAAATTAAGGAAATGAAGCGAATCAGAATCAAAATTAAACGGATCATCCTTCAGGCGGCAGCCTTAGGGACGGGAACGGTGCTGGCCATCAGCGCATTTTCCTTTCCCGCCTATGCAAAGCCTGTGTGGCCTTCAGATACGGGAATTCAGGCAGATGCAGGAATTGTTGTAGATGAAGAGACGGGAACCGTGCTGTTTGGACAGAATATTCATCTTACTTATGCCCCGGCCAGCATTACTAAGCTGCTTACCGCTCTGGTGGTGATTGAAAATTGTCCTTCTCTGGATGAAACGGTGACCTTTTCTCATGATGCAGTGTATAATGTGGAGTCAGGAAGCGGAAACAGCCTTTCTCTGGAGGAAGGAGATCAGCTTTCGGTGCGGGATTGCTTATATGCCCTTCTGCTGCGCTCTTCCAACCAGGCGGCTAATGCCTTGGCGGAACATGTGGGCGGTTCCAGAGAAGGATTTGTGGCCATGATGAATGAAAAAATACGGGAGTTAGGCTGTACGGAAAGCAATTTTATGAATCCTTCCGGGCTGAATGATGAGAATCAGTATGTGTCTGCATATGATATGGCGATTATCGGCAGAGCTGCCTTCGCCAATGAGACTCTTCTGGAAATCAATTCTACCACATCTTATACTCTTCCGGCAACGATCCATAATCCTGACGGACTGCGCATTGGCATGGAACATAAGCTTCTGATTACTGATGATGAGAACAGTTCCACTTATTATCCTGATGCGGTGGCAGGAAAAACCGGCTATACTTCCATTGCTGGGAATACCTTGGTGACCTATGCCCGAAAGGGAGACCGGGGGGAGGTTGCGGTGATTCTTAAGAGCAATCAGACCCATTATTCCGACACCATTGCCCTCCTGGATTTCGGATTTCAGCGCTTTCAGAATCTGGATGCGTCAGGGGATCTGGCTTCTCTTTTTGATGAGGCGGGACAGCTCACAATAGATGGTCAAACCTTCTTGCAGGATCAGCTGGAGACAGAGGGATCAGAGATGGTTACGGTTCCTCTGGAAGCCGTTCTTTCTGATGCAGAGAGAAGCCTGGTTACAGGAGAGCAGATGAGCGCCGGGGCGCCGGATGGGGCGGTAGCTCAGGTGAAGTATACGTATGATGATCGGGTAGTGGGAAGCTATTATCTGGTCAGCACAGTGCAGGAGCCGGCAGAATCAGATGCTCTGGGGCAGGGGGAAATGCCGTCGGAACAGGCGGCGGATGCTTCTCTTCCAGACAACCAGGAGACTGGGGCGCCGGCTGAGGGAGGCGGGATTCCTCTTACCTTGCTTCTGGGCGCCGGAGGCGTGATTTTAGCGGCAGGAGCTGTAACTGGAATCGTATTCTTGATTCGAAGAAGCCGGAAACGCCAGGAGCAGGAGGCTGAACTGCGCCGGGAGAGGAGACGGCAGCGTCTTGCGGAAATCGGGTGTTCGGAGGAAGAGTTCCGGCGTCTGGTAGAGGAACGGTACGGAAAAGATACATAAGAAAATGAGTTGGAGATGATTAAAAATGGAAAATCTGGTGTTTTGTTTAAATGCTACTATACCGATTTTTCTGCTGATGATTCTGGGACTTCTGTTTAAAAACGGCGGTCTGTTTGATGACGGGTTTGTAAAAACCATGAATTCCTTTGTGTTTAAAGTGGCCCTTCCCGTGCTTTTGTTTCGGGAGCTTTCTACGGCGGACTTTCTTCAGGTGTGGGACGGAAGGTTTGTGGCGTTTTGTTTCTTTGCCACGATGGCTTCCATTCTTCTTTCTGTGGGAATTGGATGTCTGCTGCCGGACCGAAGCAGCAGAGGAGAGTTTGCTCAGGCGGCTTACCGGTCAAGCGCCGCTCTTTTGGGAATCGGGTTTATTACCAATATTTATGGAAGCGCCGGGATGGCTCCATTGATGATTATCGGAACGGTTCCTCTTTATAATGTAATGGCTGTGGTGATTTTGGCTTTTATGAAACCGGACCACCATAAGATTGACGGAGCGCTGATGAAAACTACCCTGAAAGGAATTGTCACTAATCCCATTATCATTGGAGTGGTGGGAGGAATGCTCTGGTCAGCCTTATCCATTCCCCAGCCGGAGATCCTTTCCAAGACTTTAAGCTATGTGGCTAATCTGGCGACTCCCATGGGATTAATGGCCATGGGAGCAACATTTGATGGAAAACAGGCTCTGAAAAAATGGAAGCCTGCTTTAGGCTGCAGCGCCATGAAGCTTGTGGTGTTCTGTATGATTTTTATCCCGCTGGCGGTGAAATTAGGATTCAGGGACAGTGAACTGGTGTCTGTGCTGGTGATGACTGGCTCCCCTACCACGGTAAGCTGTTTTGTCATGGCTAAAAATATGGGATATGAGGGAACGGTGAGCAGCAGTGCAGTGATGGTAACAACATTCTTAAGTGCTTTTACCTTGACAGGCTGGCTCTTTCTCATCCGTTCCATGGGATTGATTTAAGGAGGAAGCAACCGATGAAGCAGAAGCTGTCCTTTAGTAATCGGATATTGATAGGATTCACCTTATTTTCCTTGTTTTTTGGGGCGGGAAACTTAATTTTTCCGCCTTTTTTGGGTTATGAAGCAGGAGACCATCTCTGGCCGGCGGCTGCAGGGTTTATTCTCAGCGCGGTGCTCCTTCCCGTGCTGGGGGTGGCGGCCATCGCCTCGTCTGGAGGGCTGGATAAACTTGCCGGCAGGGTGCATCCGAAATTTTCCCTGGTGTTCACTGTGCTGATCTATCTGTCCATCGGTCCTTGCCTGGCTATTCCCAGAACGGCAGGAACTTCTTATGAGATGGCGCTCCTTCCCTTTTTGGGCGAGTATGCAGGGAGAGGAAGTCAGCTGGTGTACACGCTGCTGTTCTTTTTGGCGGCGGCTTTTTTTGCGCTGCGCCCGGAAAAACTTACAGACCGGCTGGGAAAGGTGACGGCGCCGGCGCTGTTGATTATGATTGCCCTTTTGTTTGCCGGCTGCATCTGCTGGCCGGTGGGACAGCCGGGGGAGCCTTTAAACCAGTACGGAAAAGCGCCGGTGCTTCACGGATTCCTGGAAGGATATCAGACCATGGATACCATGGCTGCTTTGAATTTTGGGATCGTAATTGCCTTAAACATTCGGGCAAGAGGAATTAAAGCCGATGGAGCGGTGGTGCGGGAGACAATCTTCGGCGGAATTACCGCAGGGGCAGTGTTAGGAGGAGTTTATGCTGTTCTGGCCTATATGGGAAATATGGCAGGCCGGGAAATCGAGAATGGAAGAAATGGAGTGGAGATTCTTACCTGGATTGCTTCCTCTCTTTATGGAAACACCGGTCTCATGCTTTTAGGCATTATTTTCTTTGTAGCTTGCCTGAATGTGTGCATCGGGCTGATCAGCAGCTGCAGCCAGTATTTTTCTCGGCTTTGCCCTGCTTTTTCTTACCGGAAATGGGTGGTTTTGTTTACGGTGGTAAGTATGGTGATTGCCAATGCTGGCCTTGATCAGGTGCTGGCCTTCAGTGTGCCGGTGATCGAGACGATATATCCTGTGGCCATTGTGCTCATTGTTCTGGCATTTTTAAACCGGTTCTTAGGCGGGTATGCCCTGGTGTATCCGTTTTGTACCGGGTTTACGGCGGCAGCTTCCCTGCTTCAGACCTTTGGGAAGCTGTTCCCGGATTCTTTTCTGGCAGCAGCGGCGGCCTTTCTTCCTGGAGCCCAAGATGGATTCGGATGGGTTCTTCCAGCAGCATTGGCAGTATGGCTGGGAATTGTCTGTTCCCGAGAACGGAGCAAAAAAAGGGCCGGCAGATAAGCCGGCCTGAGGATTAGTTTCCTTCCTTTGGATAATGATAAGTATCCAGCAGCTGATTTTTAATGTGCCACAGTTCGTTGGAGAGATCTACATGAACCTTGTGAGGGTTTACCAGACGGAGAGATTCTTCCCAAAGGGTGGAAAGTTCCTGATTGCAGTATTTTTGAATTTCCATTACTTCAGGAGAGTGATAAACGCACTTTCCTTTCTGGAAAACCGGGATCAGCAGCTGGCGCATGGTGTAGCTTCCCGGCGCGAGAAGGGTTTTTTTCCAGGTCTGCACTGGGTCAAACAGCAGAAGAGAATTGTTTTCGTCAAAGGTTTCATCTGTCAGACAGATTAAGTCGGCCAGAATTTTTCCTGTTTCTCTGCTGTAAATCCGCTGAATGGCCTTATCTCCAGGGTTGGTGATCTTTTCCACATTTTCCGAGAGCTTGATCTTGGGGATAAAGCGGCCGGTTTCTTTGTCTTGAATGGCGGCCAGCTTATAAACGCCTCCGAAAGACGGGCAGTCTTTGGCGGTAATCAGGTTGGTGCCTACTCCCCAGGAATTGATGGCGGCTCCCTGAAGCTTTAAGCTGTTGATCAGCTCCTCATCCAGATCGTTGGAGGCGGAGATTACGGCATCGGAGAATCCTGCTTCATCCAGCATTTTTTTCGCTTTTTTAGACAGATAAGCCAGGTCGCCGCTGTCTAAACGGATGCCGTAGAAGGTCAGGGGAATGCCGGCTTCCCGCATTTCCTTAAATACCTGAATAGCATTGGGAATACCGGAATTTAAGGTATCATAAGTATCCACCAGAAGAATGCAGGCGGAAGGATACATTTTGGCATAAGTGCGGAATGCAGTAAGCTCGTCGGGGAAGCTCATAATCCAGCTGTGGGCGTGGGTGCCTTTTACCGGGACATTAAACATTTTGCCGGCGAGGACATTGGAGGTGCCGATGCAGCCGGCAATCATGGCGGCTCTTGCACCGTAGATGCCGGCGTCTGGTCCCTGTGCCCGGCGGAGGCCGAATTCCATCACCCCGTCTCCCTGGGCGGCATAGACAACCCGGTAGGTTTTGGTGGCGATGAGACTTTGATGGTTAATAATGTTCAGCAAAGCGGTTTCAATCAGCTGGGCTTCCATAATGGGGGCCACAACTTTGATCAATGGTTCTCGGGGGAAAACAACCGTGCCTTCTGGAATCGCGTAAATATCGCCGGAAAATTTAAAGTGGAGGAGGTAATCCAGGAAATCTTCCTGGAACATGCCGGTGGACCGCAGGTAGTCCACATCTTCCTGATCAAAGTGAAGATTTTCAATATACTCGATGACCTGCTCTAAGCCGGCGCAGATGGCAAAGCCATTGCCGAAGGGATTGTTCCGATAAAACATGTCGAAGATTACGGTTTCATTGGCATCGGCCTGTTTAAAATAGCCCTGCATCATGGTCAGCTCGTAAAAATCGGTCAGTAAGGTTAAATTTCTTTGGCTCATTATGGGAATCTCCTTTATCCGTGCTGAACAATGTGTTCACGCAGCTTTTTCTAAAGTATAACATAAATTTGATAAATGGCAATATAATTGTTAAATTAATATCAATGCTGGAGGAAGAATACAAGATAAACATGAAAATTGAGGGGACAAGCTTGTCCAGGATAATTAAAGGAGGGAAAAAGAAATGCAGTTGTGTTTTCGAAAGCTGAATCCGGACAATGAGGAGGATATCCGCCAGTTTAACGAACTGATGGATGATCTTTCCCAAAGAGCAGAGGACCAGAAGGTTTTGAAACAAAAAATTGAGGAGATCAACGGGCAGAAAAACAGCTGGCTCATGGTGGCGGAGGATGTGGAGAGAAGGAAGCTGTGCGGCTCTGTGATTGGAGTTCTTTTCGGTGATTTTTGCGGAAGCTGTCAGCCGGTGATGGTGGTGGAGAATGTGGTGGTTCATCATCAGGAACAGAGGAAAGGCATTGGTCGGTTAATGCTTCAGGAAATTGAGCGCTGGGGAAAGGAGCACAATGCATCTTACGTCATTCTTTGTTCAGGGCTTAACCGCACTGGAGCTCATGAGTTTTACCGTTCCATGGGATACGGCGAGGTGAAAGGGTTTAAAAAGTATCTGAAGTAGTTAAAAAAACCCGGCAGGACCGGGGATAATCATACAGACAGAGGAGAAGAACAATGAATAAATATGGAATTAGGGCAGGGATAAGGAGAATCATGGCGGCGGCCCTGGGAACAATAATGATGGCAGGAACCGGCGTTGGCGGAGAAATCCAGGCCCTGGCAGCCCAGGTATATCCCGTATCGAGAACCGTCTCTGCCAGCCAGACGGTCTCCGGGCCGGTGCTTACCCCTTATTACGGACCATCTAATCAGGTCCAGAATAACCAGGAGCTTCAAGGTGTATGGATTTCTTATCTGGAATGGGAAAAACTTCCGAATGAGGAAGGGGCCTTTAAGGCGGCGGTGGACAAAATGCTGGACAACTGCGTCAGCTGGGGAATGAACGCGGTGTTTGTCCATGCTCACTCCCATACCGATGCTATGTATCCTTCTAAAATTCTTCCCTGGTCAAAATTTGTCTCTGGAACCCAGGGAAAAGACCCGGGATACGATCCTTTCGGTTATTTTGTGGAGGCGGCACATCAGAGAGGCTTGTCCATTCACGCCTGGTTTAATCCTTACCGGGTAACGGGATATTTAATGGGAATCGAAGATCTTTCCGACACAAACCCGGTTAAGCAGTGGATGACGGATGACAATCCTGACAATGACCGGTGGGTTCTGCTTCAGAACGGGCAGTATTATTTAAATCCTGCTGTTCCTCAGGTGCGGCAGCTGGTGGCGGACAGCGTCCGGGAGGTGGCGGAAAATTATCCGGTGGACGGAATCCATTTCGATGATTATTTTTATCCTTCTGTCAATGACGCGGATCCCCAGGCATGGTTTGATAAACCGGAGTACGATGCCTCTGGAAGTTCCTTGTCCATTGCGGACTGGAGACGGGAGAATGTCAGCCAGCTGGTATCCCAGGTTTATTCTACGATAAAATCCGTAAGGCCGGATTTGGTTTTCGGCATCAGCCCTCAGGGATATCTTCCGAATCTGCGCAGCGATACCAGCATGTTTGTGGACATTGACCGGTGGATGGGAGAGACTGGATTTGTGGATTACATCATGCCTCAGCTTTACTGGGGATTTGAAGCGAAAAATCTCAGAGGTGAGGATGCAGCCTACGCTTTTGATTCTAACCTGGCTTCCTGGATTGCGCTGAAAAAGACTGGCAGCGTGAAGCTGTGCCTTGGCCTTGGCATGTATCGGGCCGGAACAGATGTGGCGGACAATAATCAGGTATCGGAGTGGCTTCAGTTTGATGATATTATCAGCCGGCAGGTTCAGACTGCCAGAGCCTCAGGACAGGTGTCTGGTTTCTGCTATTACAGCTACAGCTCCTTTTTAGAAGATGCGGCGGCATCAGAAGTGGCAAACCTGGTTTCGCTGCTGGCCCGTTAGAATTCGTGAATCTTTGTCGAAATCTGCCCCAGCTTCTTGACTTTTCCTTTCTTGGTCTATATAATGGAGGGGTAAAATAGAAAGACTGTGATGGAGAGAGTAAGTTGCTCCCAACGGCCCAGCGAACCGGGGAAGGTGCGAGCCCGGTGCAAGTAGGATCAGACTGAAAATCACTCCGGAGTTTCCGGCTGAAGGATTATAGTAGGCTGAGACGGTTTTCCCACGTTATAGGGAACTCATATTAAAGTATGCAGTAATGGGTGGTAAAACGAAGCGGCCTTCGTCCTGATTGCAGGATGGAGGCTTTTTTGTTTCGTTCTGTTTTCTGCAGGAAAGAAGAGGAAGTATATCCATGTCTGACACAGAAAAAAAGATGATTTATCAGAAGGTTCCCACAGATTTAAAGTTTGTGGAACGAGAAAAAGAAGTGGAAAAGTTCTGGGAAGAGAACCATATCTTTGAAAAGAGCATTGAAAACCGGGCGAAGGGAGAGCCTTATGTCTTTTATGACGGACCGCCAACGGCCAATGGAAAGCCCCATATCGGCCATGTGCTTACCAGAGTAATCAAAGATATGATTCCCCGTTACCGTACCATGAAAGGCTACATGGTGCCGCGAAAGGCAGGATGGGATACCCACGGTCTTCCGGTGGAGCTGGAAGTGGAGAAGAAGCTGGGCTTAGACGGCAAAGAGCAGATTGAGCAGTATGGTCTGGAGCCCTTTATTGAGCATTGTAAGGAGAGCGTCTGGAAGTATAAAGGAATGTGGGAGGATTTCTCCGCTACCGTAGGCTTCTGGGCGGATATGGAGCATCCTTATGTAACCTATGATGACGACTATATCGAGTCAGAGTGGTGGGCTTTAAAGGAGATTTGGAAGAAGGGACTGCTGTATAAAGGATTTAAGATTGTTCCCTATTGTCCTCGCTGCGGCACTCCGTTAAGCTCTCATGAGGTGGCTCAGGGATATAAGGATGTAAAAGAGCGGTCTGCCATTGTTCGGTTTAAGGTTGTGGGAGAAGACGCATATATTCTGGCGTGGACCACTACTCCCTGGACCCTGCCGTCCAATGTGGCACTCTGTGTGAATCCAGATGAGGAGTACGTCAAGGTAAAAGCATCTGACGGCTATACTTATTATCTGGCCGGCGCCCTGGCTGAAAAGGTTCTGGGAGAAGAAATTCAGATTCTGGAAACTTATAAAGGAAAGGATCTTGAATACAAAGAATATGAGCCTCTGTTTGATTGTGCCATTGAACTGTGCAAAAGACAGAAGAAGAAAGCGTTTTATGTTACCTGCGATACTTACGTAACGCTTACTGATGGTACCGGCGTAGTTCATATTGCCCCGGCCTTCGGTGAGGACGATGCCAATGTGGGACGGAAATACGACCTGCCTTTCGTGCAGCTGGTGGATGGAAAAGGCGAGATGACCAAGGAAACGCCTTATGCAGGGGTATTCTGCAAAAAAGCGGATCCGATGGTACTTGAGGATCTGGAGAAGAAGGGGCTTTTGTTTGCAGCGCCTAAGTTCGAGCACAGCTATCCTCACTGCTGGAGATGCGGCACGCCTTTGATTTATTACGCCAGAGAGTCCTGGTACATTAAGATGACGGCGGTGAAGGATGACCTGGTGCGGAACAACAACACCATTAACTGGATCCCGGAAAGCATCGGAAAGGGACGGTTCGGAGACTGGCTGGAGAATGTTCAGGATTGGGCCATTTCCCGGAACCGTTATTGGGGAACTCCATTAAATATTTGGGAGTGCGAGTGCGGTTATCAGCATTCTATTGGCAGCAGAGAAGAACTTAAGTCCATGAGCCCCAACTATCCGGAAGGAGGCGTTGAGCTTCATCGGCCTTATATTGACGCGGTGACCATTACCTGCCCTAAGTGCGGAAAGCAGATGCACCGGGTGCCTGAGGTAATTGACTGTTGGTTTGACTCTGGAGCCATGCCTTATGCACAGCATCATTATCCTTTCGAGAATAAGGAACTGTTCGAGTCTCAGTTCCCGGCTCAGTTTATTTCTGAGGCGGTGGATCAGACCAGAGGATGGTTTTATTCTCTTCTGGCAGAGTCTACCATTCTGTTTAACAAGGCGCCTTACCAGAATGTTATTGTTTTGGGCCATGTGCAGGATGAAAACGGGCAGAAGATGAGCAAATCCAAGGGAAATGCGGTGGATCCTTTCGATGCGCTGGAAACCTACGGTGCGGATGCGATCCGGTGGTATTTCTATATTAATTCTGCTCCATGGCTGCCCAACCGTTTCCATGGCAAGGCTGTGATGGAAGGACAGAGAAAGTTCATGGGAACCTTGTGGAATACGTATGCTTTCTTTGTTCTGTATGCGAATATTGATGGATTTGACGCCACAAAATATAAGCTGGAATATGATAAGCTGTCTGTCATGGATAAGTGGCTGTTAAGCAAGATGAATTCCATGGTTAAGAGCGTAGATGACAATCTGGCCAACTATCGGATTCCTGAGGCGGCCAAGGCTCTTCAGTCTTTTGTGGATGATATGAGCAATTGGTACGTAAGAAGAAGCCGGGAGCGTTTCTGGGCTAAGGGCATGGAGCAGGATAAGATCAATGCTTATGAAACCTTATACACTGCTTTGGTAACAGTATCCAAGGCGGCAGCGCCCATGATTCCTTTTATGACAGAGGAAATCTACCAGAATCTGGTGCGCAGCATCAACAAGGATGCTCCTGAGAGTATTCACCTGTGCGATTTCCCTGCCGTGGATGAATCCATGATTGATTCACAGCTGGAGACGGACATGGATGAAGTTCTTAAGGTTGTGGTGATGGGGCGTGCAGCCAGAAATACGGCCAATATTAAGAATCGTCAGCCCATTGGACGGATGTTTGTAAAGGCTGAGCACAAGCTTTCTGATTATTACGTATCCATTATTCAGGATGAGCTGAATGTTAAGCAGGTGATTTTTACCGATGATGTTCGGGAGTTCACGGCATATACCTTTAAGCCGCAGTTAAAGACTGTGGGACCAAAGTACGGCAAGCTTTTAGGCGGAATCAAGAAGGTGCTTTCAGAAATCGACGGCAACCAGGCCATGGATACTTTGAATGAAAAAGGCGCTCTTACCTTTACCGTTGAAGGCACGGAAGTTTCCCTGACTAAGGATGATCTGCTCATCGATGTGGCACAGAAGGAAGGGTTTGTGACAGAAGAGGACAATTATGTAACCGTAGTTCTGGACACTAATCTGACGGAAGAGCTTCTGGAAGAAGGTTTTGTGCGGGAGATTATCAGCAAGATTCAGACCATGCGCAAGGAGTCCGGTTTTGAGGTGATGGATCATATCCGAGTTTATATGGTGGATGAAAACCAGAAGGCTGCAGGCATTCTGGAACGCAACCAGAAGGAAATCGGAAGCGAAGTGCTGGCGGATGAAGTATGTCTGGGGGCAGACAGTCTTGAGGCGGCAAAGGCAGCTGGGGGGAACCAGATTTTCACCAAGGAATGGAATATTAACGGCGAAGACGTGACTCTGGGAGTTACGAAAATATAAATTTCGCAATCACTGCGCCTGCTGGATAAAAAGCAGCAGGCGCTCTTTACACAGGCGATACATCCAAAATGAGGAGGAAATGAAGCATGAATATGGGACGTGGCTTTGACAAGGAGACCTTCAAAAAGACGGTGAAATATTATGTGAAGAGTCTCTTCCGGAGAACCATTGATGAGGCTACCCAGGCACAGGTATTCCAGGCTGTAGCTTACAGCGTAAAGGACATCATCATGGACGAGTGGATTGCCACCCACAAGGAGTATGAAAAGCAGGATGCAAAAACAGTGTATTATCTGTCCATGGAGTTTTTAATGGGCCGTGCCCTGGGAAACAACATGATCAATCTCTGCGCTTATGATGAGATTAAAGAAGCTCTGGATGAAATGGGCTTTGATTTGAATGTGATCGAGGATCAGGAGCCGGATGCAGCTTTAGGAAACGGCGGTCTTGGCCGTCTGGCTGCCTGCTTCTTAGACTCTCTGGCGACTTTAGGCTATCCGGCTTATGGCTGCGGCATTCGCTACCGCTATGGTATGTTCAAGCAGAAAATTGAGAACGGCTATCAGGTTGAGGTTCCCGATGAGTGGCTGAGAAATGGAAATCCATTCGAAGTACGCCGCTCTGAATATGCTACCGAGGTAAAATTCGGCGGTTATGTGAAAACGGAATGGGATGGCCAGAGAAATAATTTCGTTCAGGAAGGCTATCAGTCTGTTCTGGCAGTGCCTTATGATATTCCTGTTGTAGGTTATGGGAACAACGTGGTGAACACACTGCGGGTATGGGACGCCCAGCCGATCAACACGTTCAATCTTGATTCTTTTGACCGGGGAGATTATCAGAAAGCTGTTGAACAGGAGAATTTGGCAAAAAATATCTGCGAGGTTCTTTATCCTAATGATAATCACTATGCCGGCAAGGAGCTGCGGTTAAAGCAGCAGTATTTCTTTATTTCCGCCAGCGTTCAGCGGGCAGTGAAGAAATATATGGAAAAGCATGATGATATCCGCAAATTCCATGAGAAAGTGGTGTTCCAGTTAAACGACACCCATCCTACCGTTGCGGTTGCTGAGCTGATGAGAATCCTGGTGGATGAGTATAAGCTTTCCTGGGAGGAGGCATGGGCGGTAACTACCAAGACCTGCGCCTACACCAACCATACCATCATGGCTGAGGCTTTGGAAAAATGGCCGATCGAGCTGTTCTCCAGACTTCTTCCTCGTATTTACCAGATCGTGGAGGAAATTAACCGCCGTTTTGTAGCGGATATTCAGGCAAAATTCCCGGGCAACCAGGAGATGGTGCGCAAGATGGCCATTATTTATGACGGACAGGTGAAGATGGCTCATCTGGCTATTGCAGGAAGCTTCTCTGTAAATGGTGTGGCCAGACTTCATACTGAGATCTTAAAGCACCAGGAGCTGAAGGAATTCTACCAGATGTATCCGGAGAAGTTCAACAACAAGACAAACGGGATTACCCAGAGACGGTTCCTCCTTCACGGCGACCCCCTTCTGGCTTCCTGGGTAACTTCCAAGATCGGAAACGACTGGATTACTAATCTGCCTCATATTAAGAAACTGGGCATTTATGCAGAGGATGAGAAGTGCCAGCAGGAGTTCTTAAATATCAAGTATCAGAACAAGGTTCGTCTGGCCAAATACATTAAGGAGCATAATGGCATTGACGTAGACCCGCGGTCCATTTTTGACGTACAAGTAAAGCGGATGCACGAGTACAAGCGCCAGCTGATGAATATTCTCCATGTAATGTATCTGTATAATCAGCTGAAGGATAATCCAAATATGGAAATTGTCCCCAGAACCTTTATCTTCGGCGGAAAGGCGGCTGCCGGCTATAAGAGAGCTAAGCTGACCATCAAGCTGATTAATTCTGTTGCTGATGTGATCAATAACGACAAGAGTATTAACGGAAAGATCAAGGTAGTATTTATTGAAGATTATCGGGTTTCCAATGCAGAGATTATTTTTGCGGCAGCGGATGTAAGCGAGCAGATTTCTACAGCATCCAAGGAGGCTTCTGGAACCGGCAATATGAAGTTTATGCTGAACGGAGCTCTGACGCTGGGCACCATGGACGGCGCCAATGTGGAGATTGTAGAAGAAGTGGGCGAGGAGAACGCCTTCATCTTCGGTATGTCTGCAGACGAGGTGATTAACTATGAGAATAACGGCGGCTACAATCCTATGGACATTTTCAATAATGACCAGGATATTCGCCGGGTGCTGATGCAGTTAATCAACGGCTACTATGCTCCTAATGATCCAGAACTGTTCAGAGATATTTACAATTCTCTGTTAAATACTCAGAGCAGCGACCGGGCTGACACTTACTTTATCTTGAAGGATTTCCGCTCCTATGCAGAGGCTCATGAGCGGATTGACAAGGCTTACCGGGATGAGAAGTGGTGGGCGAAGGCTGCCATCACCAACATTGCGGGAAGCGGCAAGTTTACCTCTGACCGTACTATTGAAGAGTATGTAAAGGATATCTGGCACTTAACGAAAGTGAAAGTGGAGATGGATGACTAAGTAAGGAATGGAAAGAAACGCTTCCTCATAAACTGTTTATGAGGAGGCGTTTTTTATGATTTGGAGAAAAGTTGTTCTTCCGGCTGCCGCCGCCTGCTTTTTTCCTTATGCCGTCACCTTAGGCTGGACAGGCCGGATTTATCCGGACAGCAGTATGTGGAAGCAGGAGATGGGGGAGCAGGCGGGAGAAAGAAGCGGGGGAGGAGAGAGGATATCTTCTGGCCGATGGATTATTCTGGATCGGGATACCCTTTCTTATTTGGATGGAGAAGAGTATCTGGTGGGGGTGGTGGCCATGCAGATGCCGGCAGATTATGAACTGGAGGCTCTTAAGGCTCAGGCGGTGATTGCCAGAACTTATATTTACGGGTTGATGGGAGAAGAGAAGGAAATTTACGAATCGGCCCTGGATATGGATTACTTAGAAAAAGCTCAGATGGAGCAGCTCTGGGGGACCAGAGAGTTTATGGAATTTTATCAAAAGACAGAGCAGGCGGTGGAGGAAACGTCAGGTATGGTAATGCAGTATGAAGGGGGATATATTGATCCTCTGTTTACCCGGTGTACGGCGGGATATACCAGGACAGATCCCCAGAGACCTTATCTTCAGTCTGTGGAATGCCCTTCAGATCTTCAGGCGGAGGGATGGCTGCAGATTTGTGAATGGACGCCGGAGGAATTTTCTAAGCTGGTGAGCATGATTCCAGATGGAGGGCCTGTATCAGCAGATCAGGTGCCGGACACGATTCAGATTGGAGGCAGAGATGGAGCCGGATATGTGGAAGTTGCCCAGATTGGGGGAACGGAATTTACAGGAGACGAGCTGTGTTATGGACTTGGCTTAAATTCCGCCTGCTTTCAGCTGGAGGATTATGAAGGAAAGATCCGGGCGGTGGTGAAAGGAATCGGCCATGGATATGGCTTCAGTCAGTATGAAGCCAACGAAAAAGCGGCGGAGGGCTGGACCTGGGATGAACTGTTAACGTATTTTTATCAAAATATTTCAATTGTTTCCGTATAAGTCACCTGGCTTTGGTAAGACTATTACCGAGGTGATAAACGTGAAGCAGAAAGTAAATCAATTATTCAAGGATAAGCTTATTCTTGTAATGTTGGTACTGGGCCTGCTGACTATTGTATCTGCAGCAGGCGTAATGACAATCCGGAGAGGCAGCGCTGAGGAAAGCCCATACTTAAATATGGAGGGTGAACCGGACCATCTGGCTGAGGGCCAGGGGAAAGAAGAAAAACCGGCAGGAAATTCTCAGGCAGAGAGAAGCTCTCCAGGAGAGGGCACCGAAGAAAAAATAATGGCTCAGGGCTCTGACCAGGCCGAAAAGACATTGGCAGAGGAAGGAACTGGAAGCGTGGAACGGGAAATAGCTGATGGGGCAAAGGAGGCGGAGGCTGCGCCGGCTGGAGCCGGCCAGGAGGAAGCTGTAAGCCTTGCCTTAAATTTCGGCCAGACCCAGTCAATGATGTGGCCTGTGGAAGGCAATGTTATCCTGGATTACAGTATGGATTCTACCATCTATTTTCCCACCTTGGAACAATATAAATGCAATCCTGCGCTGGTGATACAAAGTGATGTGAGTCAGCCGGTAAGCGCGCCGGCCGATTCCCGGGTGATTGCTTCCGGCACCAATGAGGAGATCGGCAATTATCTGGTTTTGGATTTAGGCGATGGTTATACAGTTACCTGCGGACAGATGAAGGAAATCCAGGCAGTGGAGGGAGAGTATTTGGAAAAGGGCCAGGTTCTTGGCTACGTAGCGGAACCCACAAAATACTACACGGTGGAAGGCCCGAATCTGTACCTGCAGTTAAACAGAGATCAGTCTGCGCTGGATCCTTTGGATTATCTGGAATAGCTGGAAAACCGTCTGAAGAGTAGAAAATGAGAAAAGAATAGAAAACAAGAAAAGAATAGAAATAAGATCTGTTGAAGGAAGAAAAGATGAGGTGCGGCCGCCTCATCTTTTTCTTTTTTCGAAAGTAGTCATATTTACGAACTTTTTACATATTCTTTAATTGTGCGGTCTGGTTTGGACGGCAAATAATTGATAATCTAGAAAGAAGAAAAGCAGATGATAATTGGGGAAAGACAGGAAATGAAATCACAGGATCTGAAGAAATTCAAAAGCAGCGCTTTTCTGGTGAAAAGCAACTCGGCGATCAGCATGTATATGGCGAAGCTGGAAATTGCCAATGCAGAGCTGTCATTAAAGCTGGGAAGAAATGTATTGATCCATACCTGCGCAAGGGTGAAAACCATTGAGAGCATCCAGGCAAAGTGCAAAAAAAAGGGATACGATCCCACCTTTGAGTGTGCAATGGAAAAAATCAATGACATTATTGGGGTTCGCGGCGTATGTTCTTTTCAGGACGATGTGTACCGCATGGCAGAAGTGCTGGCAACCCATCAAGATTTGAAAATTATTAAGAAAAAAGATTACATCCAGCACCCGAAAAATTCCGGATACAGAAGCCTCCATTTGATTACGGAAATTCCCATATATTTTCAAGGGGAAATGGAGTGGATCAGAGGAGAAATTCAGCTGCGCACGACCGCGATGGACTTTTGGGCTGGAGTAGACCACCAGCTGCGGTACAAAAAGGGAAAGAAGGAGGCTGTCCTCATTGGACGGGAGCTGAAAGAATATTCTCAAGTGGTGGCAGAACTGGATCAGAAAATGGTGGAGATGAGAGAGCGGATTGACGCCATTTGAATTTTCGATTTGAAATTTTGAATTGAATTTTTGAATTGAAGGAAGAAAGGCAGAAGGCCATGAAATTTCCCGGCAGGAGTTTCATGGCCTTTTTCTTTTGATTAGGAATGAAGGTTAAGATAGGCTGCGCTTGCTGCGGCCAAGTTAAGAACTGGAATTAAGAACTGGTTCTTGGAATATTCTGACATCCGCAGGAATTTGGAGTCCGGGAGACGGGAGCGGAAGTTCTTCTGCCGGAACCGGAGGAGAGGGGGGAATAGGGCGCGGACTGGTTCTGTGTTCCCATTCCTTCGCCTGCAGTCTGCCGGGGCATGGGGGCAGGACGGGAAGCAGAACAGTCAGGACCCTGCGGAAGATCAAACGCCGGGTTAAACGCATAGAAATTCCGGCTGTTTAACTGATCCTGAGCGTCTCTGAGAACTTCTCCGAACCGTTGGAAATGAACGATTTCCCGCATTCTCAGAAAACGAATGGGATCGCAGACTTCCGGGTCTTTTACCATCCTCAAAATATTGTCGTAAGTGCTTCTGGCTTTTTGTTCTGGGGCGACCTTGTAAAGACAACTTACAAAAATACGAGGAAGAACAGATAAACCATCCCTACAATTTTCCGGTGAATAAAAAATGACTAAAATCATATAGCTTGACATTGCTTTTTTTATAAGATACAGTATTACTCATAAAAGACGGGGGACAATATGATATGATAGATATTCTTATTGGGATTATTGCAACAATAGCATCAACAGTTATTCTTGGCCTTTTTGGAATGTTTATCATTACACCATATAGAAACCATCAAGAAATCTTTAAAAAAATACTACGTATAATTAGGAATTATGAAGATCCACGAAAATATCAAGGGCAAATGCTTCCCTCTTCTCTGATGGTAGATTGTATAGAAAAGCAGATATGCCAGATAGAAGAAGTTTTTGACCTAATGGATGAGCAGAAAGATTTAAATCCGGTTTTATATAAACTATTCGGATATGAAAAAACTGAAGGCTTGCTCCATATTTTATTCGAGTACATTAGAAATCCAATTATGTTGAAAGATTCTAAAGAGTTTGACGATGAATATTTGCTGGATACCGACAAAATTTTTTCCAATATAAAAAAGAAAGCACGATTTCCTTGGATAAAATTTGGAATCATCACCTTGATATTATTATTACTATTCATTAGTATTTTAGTAACCCTTTTTAAGTTAGCCATAGTTTCAAATTGTAAAATATAAAAACAAGTCATTGAATACCGCCCAAACGAGACTACGGGCGGTATTTTTGTAGCTTGGCAAGAAAGGAGGAACTACCCCACCGGGGCCTGATGAAAAGTCAGGCCCCTTTTTTCATGCTCAAAATCAGGAGGTAAACGTGTATGCCAGATGATAAAACCACAAAAGCCCCGGAGACGGCAGCGCCGGACACCGGGCCGGGCAAGACCCCGGAACAGGCCCCCGTCAAGGAGCCTGTGAAAACCGAACCGTCCGCGCCGGAACAGAAGCCCCCGGAGCAGGACGCAGACAAAGCCGCCCCGCCGCAGGATAAAGCAGCTCCCACTTCCGAGAAGGCAGGCGCAGAGAAAAGCCCGAATGTTTCCGTCTATAACTTTTCGGAAATCATGGCCGAGAAGAAAGCGGCGGAAAAAGAAAAAGCGCCGGAGAAGGCAGCCACCGCACCGGATAAGGGAAAGGAGCCTGCAAAGCCGGACAAGGCTGTGAAGAAGGAGCCTGACAAAACAGCGGAGCCGCCGAAGCGCAAAGGCCGCCCGCCGAAGGAAGCGCAGGCGAAAGCTCCGGAGGACAAAAAAAAGGCCGCCCCGGCAAAAGAGCCTGTCGCCCCGAAGAAAACTTCCATCTGGAAGGAACCGGCGGACAAAGCTACCGGGGGCAAGGAAAAGACCCCAAAGGCGGCTGCTCCGAAAAAGGCAGTTGACAAGGGCTCTTCCGCTGTGAAGCCTCCGGCCCCGGAACCGCCGAAGCCGCAGGAGCCGCCCAAAGAAGCGCCCCGCCGCGGGGAGGAACAGATCGTTTATATCAAGCTGGACGAGCTCCACGCCTTTAAGAACCACCCGTTCCAGGTCCGGGACGATGAGGAAATGCGGGCAATGGTGTTCAGCGTCAAGGATAAGGGCGTCACCCAGCCCGCTATCGTCCGGCCCCGGGAGGACGGCGGCTATGAGATCGTCTCCGGCCACCGCCGCCAGAAAGCCAGCGAGCTTGCCGGGTTTACGGATATGCCCTGTATCGTCCGCAACCTGACGGACGACGAGGCCATCACGCAGATGGTTGAGGACAACTTAAACCAGCGTGAAGAAATCCTCCCCAGTGAGCGGGCAAAGGCGCTGAAAATGCAGCTTGAAGCCATCAAGCACCAGGGCTCCCGCACTTCGGGCCAGATTGACCCGAAGGACGCGGGCAAACGCTCCAACGAGATCGTGGCCGAGCGCAACAAGATGGCCGTCAAACAGGTGCAGCGGTATATCCGGCTCAATGAGCTTGTCCCTGACCTGATGGCCCTCATGGACGCAAAGAAGCTGGGCTTCACGACTGCCGTGGAGCTCTCCTATATCAGCAAGAAGAACCAGAACTATATCGCTGTTGCCATCGACAGCCAGCAGTCCTCCCCGTCCCAGGCACAGGCAAAGCGCATGAGGGAACTGGACGAGAAGAAGCTCTTAAACGGGGATGTGATCGACGGCATTATGATGGAGGACAAGAAGGAGGTAGACAAAGTGATTTTGACGGGCGCTGAACTGAGCAAATATTTCGGAAAGGAAACCACCCCGAGGGAAATGAAGGAGCAGATCATCAAGCTGCTGGACGACTGGAAGGGCCAGCAGAAGGAACACGAGAAGCCGGAGAAGAAAACCGAGAAGGAGAAATAAGCGGGACTTCGGGCCATGCTGGCCCGAGGACA
>DVFL01000015.1 GCA_018713255.1 Candidatus Cottocaccamicrobium excrementipullorum
GATATTCACTGGTCTACCAAGGCTGAGACTATCCTTGGCGTTTCCTATGAAGAGGGACAGTTCCATATGAAGGAAAGCTTAGAGACTCCTGGTACTCTGTATACCAAGGCTCATATCGATCCAATGCTGTCCATCGTAACCTGGGACAACGATCCTGGCAAGGATGCAATCCCGGAGGAGAGCAGAAACTCTCAGCAGATCTTTAATGACAACTGCCATCAGGCACAGCTGGTTCCGTCTACCGATGAGATGGCAACCTACAATGGTGATTTAACCACATTGAAGAATTCCATTATCGCTGACGTAGTAGTACAGGGCGTTTCGATTGACGAAGCTTATGAACGTTTCGAGACTGAGGGCGGCGCTGAGTGGTCCCAGATGATCGTAGATTCTCTGAACGCACTGTAATTCTAAGTCGGTTTAGGGAGGTATTATAATGAGCAAAAATGGAAAGGGGTCTGCAGCATTACAAAAGAATGCTGCAGGCGAGAACAAGCGTCCTCTTTTAGTATCCCTTCATTATTACAGAGGATTCTATGTAATGTTTCTCCCGGTTCTTATCTTCGCGGTAGTGTTCCACTATCTGCCTATGTTAGGAATCCGGTACGCCTTTACTACCTATAAGGGGATTAAAGCTGCTGAGTTTGTCGGACTGGCAAACTTCCAGAAAATGATCAGCATGCCTGGATTCTGGTCGGCATTCGGCAATACGCTGGTGATCAGTATTGTAAAGCTGCTGCTGAATACCTTTATGGCTGTAATTCTTTCTCTTCTTCTGAACGAGCTTCGTTCTCTGAAGTTTAAGAAATTTGCACAGACCGTTGTTTATCTGCCTCACTTTATGTCCTGGGTAGTAACAGCATCTGTATTTACCTTGATTCTTTCTCCAACGAATGCTGGCTTAGTTAACTCCGTGTTAGTTAAGCTGGGAATTGTTGACAGCGGAATCTACTTCCTGGGTTCACAGCAGTGGTGGCGTCCCATGTACTATGTAATTAATGTCTGGAAGGATACAGGATGGGGAACCATTATCTTTATGGCAACGCTTTCCGGTATCAGTCCTGAACTTTATGAGGCGGCATCTATGGATGGGGCAGGTCGTTGGAACTGTATGCGCTACATTACATTACCGGCCCTTGCCAATACCATCATCACTGTACTGATCCTGAACCTGGCGAAGATTATGAACTTGTTTGAGTCTGTATTCGTATTACAGAACGATGCGGTTATCAAGCAGTCTGACGTACTTCAGACTTACATTTACACCCAGACCTTTAACTCTGGCGCACTTCCTGATTACGGCTATACCACGGCAGTAGGTCTTGCCTCTTCTATTGTAGGTTGTATTCTGGTTCTTGCCTGCGACAGAGCAAGCTATAAGGTTCGTGGCAGAGGCATTGTATAAGGAGGGGAGAAAACATGAAGACTAAGAAAGCAACCGCATTTGACTATGTGCTGGTAGTGATATTCGTGTTAATCTGCTTTATCATGATTATCCCCATCTACAAAGTCCTGATTGACTCATTTGACTTAAGAACGGCTTATGGTATGAAGCTCTTTCCTGAGGAGTTTGGTTTAGCTGGATATCAGTCCGTATTTACCAACCCTACGCTGTACCGTCCGTTCCTTGTATCTTGTCTCACCACGGTAGCTGGTACCTTCTGTGGTCTGGCAATCTCCACTTTGGGCGCTTATGTGCTGATTCAGTGGAAAATGCCTGGAAGAAACTTTTTTGCAAACCTTCTGCTCTTTACAATGATTTTCAATGGTGGTATGATTCCTACATACTTGGTTATGAGAATGCTGCACCTGACAAATACATTGTG
Organism: Candidatus Cottocaccamicrobium excrementipullorum; assembly: GCA_018713255.1. Lineage (GTDB taxonomy): Bacteria > Bacillota > Clostridia > Lachnospirales > Lachnospiraceae > Caccovicinus > Caccovicinus excrementipullorum. Next base: position 1,827 of record DVFL01000015.1, read on the forward strand.
GGTAGTAATCCTTCTTCCGGCAATTAACGTTTACAACCTGGTACTGATGAGAAACTTCTTTGAAGGAATTCCGGCCAGCTTGTTTGAGTCCGCCGAGATGGATGGATGTTCTCCTATGAGAATCTTCTTCCAGATTGTGCTTCCTCTTTCCAAAGCTGCGTTGACGGCCATCGGTTTGATGTTCGCCGTAACTTACTGGAATGACTACACCAACTACAAGCTGTACATCACCAATGAGAACCTTTACAACTTCCAGATGAAGCTGAGATCGGTTATCATGGGCAGCGATTTGCCGACAGCAGTTGGCGGCGCAACGGAGAACACGGTTAAGAACGCTGCAGTTATCGTGGCTATCCTTCCGTTCATGATTATCTATCCGTTCTGCCAGAAGTACTTTATTCAGGGTGTTAATATCGGAGCCGTAAAGGAATAATGGCTTTAGATAAAAAGGGGCAGGGATACCTGCCCCTTTTTGTGTCAATGTGTGCTGGACAGTATTTTATTATTAAGTTATTACGAAGATTACAGTCAGGGATCAACTGACGGAAAGCGGAGGAAAAAATGTATCAGAATCCTATCCTTTATGCGGATTATTCGGATCCAGATGTGATTCGGGTTGGAGAAGACTATTATATGGTGGCTTCTTCTTTTACCTATCTTCCTGGAGTGCCGCTTTTGCATTCCAAAGATTTAGTTCATTGGGAGATCATTAACTATTGTGTTCCTTCCCTCCCTTTTGAGAAGTATAACAAACCTTCCCATGGCTCTGGCACCTGGGCGCCATCCATTCGGTATCATGAGGGAACTTTTTTTGTGTTTGTTCCCCTTCCGGACGAAGGAATTTTTGTGGCCAGATCAAAAGATCCATACGGAGAATTTCAGCTGAATTGTCTTCATGAGGCAAAAGGCTGGATTGACCCCTGCCCTTTATGGGATGAGGATGGAAAAGCATATATGGTATTTGCTTATGCCAGAAGCCGCTGCGGAATTAAGCACCGCCTTGATTTAGTGGAGATTGACCCGGAGTGTACCAGATTATTAAGCGATCCGGTGACAATTTTTGACGGGGAGCAGTTGGGCCCAACGACAGAGGGACCGAAGTTTTACCGCCATGAGGGCTGGTATTACATTCTGATGCCGTCTGGAGGCGTGGCTACAGGCTGGCAGTCCGCTCTTCGGTCAAAATCGGTGTACGGTCCTTATGAATATAAGATTGTGATGCATCAGGGCAATACCCAGGTAAATGGTCCTCACCAGGGAGGCTGGGTAACGGGAACCGATGGACGGCATTGGTTTGTTCATTTCCAGGATGTAATTGAATTAGGAAGAATTACTCATCTGCAGCCTATGTGCTTTAATGGGGGCTGGCCGTTTATCGGCAGCGAGTTAAATGGCGATGGGATTGGAGAACCGGTAGAGGAGTGGCATATGCCTGCGGAAGGAATGCCGGAGTACGCGATTGCTCAGTCGGATGAGTTCCAGGAGGACAAGCTGGGGCTTCAGTGGCAGTGGCAGGCTAATCCTAATCCGGATAATTATTCCCTGGCTGGCCATAAGGGACTTCGTCTTTTCTGCCGAGCCAATGAAGGACGGGAGAACCTTCTCTGGTATGCACCTAACGCGTTGACCCAGATTCCTCAGCATCAGGCGCTTTCTATGACAGCGAAGATTTCCTTAAACGGGGATAAAAACGGCGATCTGGCGGCATTGGGCATGATCGGCCAAAGATATGCTTATGCCGGGCTGATGAAAACAGATGAGGGAAATCGTCTCGTTCTTTATACTGGAAAAGTAATCAATAAGGAATATGAAGGAGAAGCGGAGGAGCAGCTGGAGGTTTCTGTACCATATGATGATCAGCAGGTATATCTGAGAATGGAGCTTTCCGAGGATAAGACTTACCGTTTTGCATGGTCAAAGGATGGCATCCGGTATACCCGGTTAGGCCAGTGCCAGCCATTGTTCCGTGCTACCTGGACGGGAGCGAAGCTGTGCTTATGGAGTGCTAATAAAGAGAATCAGAATTCGGAGGGATACGGCGAATATGATTTTGTACACATCGAAGACAGAAGCCGCGGCTAAGAAGGCTTTTCAGGCTGCACTGGAGGGAGATCTAAAGACGGTCAGCCTTCTGGTGGATCATTCTATGAATACAGAAGACTGCGACCCTGAGGGAAACAGCCTCCTTCATTATGCAGTACGAGGCAGAAATTTAGAAGTTGTCCGGTATCTTACCCAGGTTTGCGGCATGAGTCCATTATGGGCAAATTCTGATCTGGTGACGCCTTACGAGGAGGCGGGAAACCTTCCTGAATGCAGGGAGAAAGAAGAAATTCTGAACTTTTTCCAGGAGATCTGCGGTTTCCCCCTTGAAGAGACCTACAAGAATCCGGTCTGCCGTGGAATGCATGCAGATCCCAGCATTGTGCGGGTAGGGGAAGATTACTATATGGTTAATTCCAGTTTTGTCTATTTTCCCTGTATTCCGATTTCCCATTCCAGGGATCTGGTTCATTGGGAAGTAATCGGTCATGCCGTGACAGACAGAGAGTGGGCCAAGGAGCATCTGGGCCATCTGGAAGGGGGAAGAGGATTCTGGGCTCCCGATATCAGCTACTACAATGGACGTTTTTATATCTGCGCAACTCTGCGGAATAATGACGATGCTCCTTATATTCAGACTCAGATGGTAACCAGTGCCAGCCGGCCGGAAGGTCCTTATGAAACGCCGGTGATCCATAATGTGCTGGGGATCGACCCGTCTCTTTTTGCTGATGATGACGGCCGCCGGTATATGCTTATTAATCGGGGAGCCAGGATCATGGAGGTTTCTGGAGACGGCAAGGAAATTCTTTCCGAGCCAAAGATGATTTGGTACGGCCATTCCGGCCATGCACCGGAAGGCCCTCATTTGTTGAAGAAGGACGGGTATTATTACTGCTTTTTGGCAGAAGGGGGAACTGGAAAAGGCCATATGATTACTGTGGCCAGATCCCGAAATCTGATGGGACCTTATGAGGATTGTCCTTACAATCCCATTATGACCCAGAAAGATGAGATTGCCCCGATTCAATGCTGCGGACACGGCAAGCCGGTGCAGACTCCGGACGGCAGATGGTTTATGGTTTATTTGTGCTCTCGTTTTCTGGAAGGACAATGGGGAATGCTGGGAAGGGAAACCTGCCTGGATGAAGTGACTTGGACTGCAGACGGATGGCCGTTGGTGAATGGCGGAAAGGGCCCCTCTTATTTGTCCAAGCTTCCGCTGCCTTTGGAGACAGGACATTCTGCCAAAGAAGAAGGAAACCAGAACAGTTTATGGATGGCGCCCCGGACCATCGACCCTGCCAGAATTCAGATTGGCCAAGACGGCTGGATTACCATTCAGGGAGATGGAAAAGATCTTTGCTGCCGGGAGTGCGAAAGTCTCCTGGTAAAGAATCAGCCGGACTTCTGTTTTACTGCCGGATTCTCCATGGAGCTTCTTCCTCAGGGGGGAGAGCATCTGGAGGCAGATGCGGGCATGGTATTGTATTATGATGAAAACACATATGTAAAGTTCGGCGTAACCCAAAATCAGGTGTTTATCGCTGAATATGTGGACGACCGATATGTGCGGCAGGAAAGAATGGATTTTTCCTTTGAAGGAAAGGCCGATTTTTCGGTGGAAACCATTGGGCTTAAACGAAAATTTTATTTTAATCATCAGCTTTTGTGGACTTGGGACCGGGTGACCAGCATTTGTTCTGAAGGCCTGGTAAAAGGAAAACGGTTTACAGGAGCAATGTATGGAGTGTACGTAAATGGCAGCAATCTTTTACGCTGGAGACAGCACAGTAAAGTTTAATAAAATTGATTCTTATCCCCAGACGGGGATATCTCAGGCCATGCTCCTGTTTTTAAAAGAGGGAGTGACCATGAGAAGCTTCGCCCAAAATGGCAGAAGTACGAAATCGTTTATGGACGAGGGGCGTCTGGAGGCAATAAAACGGGAGATTAAGGAGGGAGATTTTCTCTTTATCCAGTTTGGCCATAATGATGAAAAGCCAGATCCGGCCAGACACACGGATCCGGATACCACCTTTCCGGAAAATCTGATGTGTTTTATCCGGGCTGCCAGGGAAAAAGGGGCTTATCCTGTGTTGATTACGCCGATTGCCAGACGGCTCTTTGACGAAGAGGGAAAATTTCTTCCAGGAAGTCACGGCCCTTATCCTGAAGCGATGAAACGCACAGGACGGATGGCCGGGGTCCCGGTGATCGATATGACTGCCATCACAGAGCATTATCTGTCCGTGGTAGGGGACGTTGCTTCAAAAGCATACTTTATGTGGCCTAAGGACAACACCCATTTAAAACCCGAGGGAGCAGTCATCATGGCGGATTTCCTCTGCCGGGAATTAGAGAAGCTGGGATCTCCGTATTCGGATATTTTAGTCAGCCGTCAGGGGCTGGAAGAAAATAAAGGACTTGACGTATCGTAGGAGTGGGACACATGGACAAGTATGAAGAGACTGAGCAGCGCTTTATCCGCTGTTATCAGAAGTACGGGGACAACTCGGTAAAGGTTCTTCTGGGATTTTATCGGGGACAATACCATAAGTTTCTGATTTCCACGCTGTTTTTTGTGGTTAAGCATTCTCCAAGCCTTTTTTCTTCCTTATTAATTGCCAATGTAATTAACGGGGTTTTAGAAGGAGGAGATGCGGCAGTTCGTGCAATTATCCTGAATGTGGGAATCTGGCTGGCGCTGCTGGCCATTCATCTTCCTGCCAACTGGCTGCACAACGTGTATAAAAACCGGGTGATCCGCCAGACGGAAGCGGGACTTAGAGGAGCTCTGGTGCGAAAGCTTCAGCAGCTATCTATTCCTTATCATATGGAAACTCAGTCGGGACGGCTTCAGTCCAAGATCATCCGGGATGTGGAAGCAGTGGAGACTCTCTCCTCACAGCTGTTTGTAAATCTCATGAATATCATGATGAGCCTGGTGATCACCTTGTCCATTACGGCTGTAAAAAATCGGATTATCTTGCTGTTTTTCGTTTTAGTGGCGCCGGTGGCTTCTGTTACGGTGGTGGCTTTCCGGCGGCGGATTCATCGGGAGAACCGGGAATTCAGGCGTGAAATGGAAGAAACCAGCGCCAGGGTCATGGAGATGGTGGAGTTGGTTCCTGTAGCCAGGGCTCATGCTTTGGAACAGAAGGAAGTGGATAAGCTTAAGGGTCAGCTGGAAGAGACGGCAGATCGGGGATATCGTCTGGATATGGTTCAGGCTCATTTCGGGGCGGTAAGCTGGTGTGTATTTCAGGTATTCCAGGCTTTATGCCTTGGGTTTTCCGGGTTTATGGCCCTTAATGGCTTGATTCAGATTGGCGACGTTACCTTTTACCAGTCCAGTTTCACCACAGTGGTGAATCAGTTTACATCTTTGATTAACCTTCTGCCCATCTTGACCAAGGGCTTGGAGTCTGTGACTTCCATCGGCGAAGTGCTGACTTCTGATGACATTGAGCATAATGAAGGAAAACTGGAACTTACCAGCCTTAAGGGAGAGTATTCCTTTAAAAATGTGACGTTTTCCTACCGGGATTCAGATCAGCCAGTGTTAAATGGGTTCAACCTGGAGGTAAAAGCAGGAGAAACGATTGCTCTGGTAGGAGAATCTGGATCGGGAAAAACCACAGCATTAAATCTGGTGATCGGGTTTATTACCCCGACGGATGGACGGCTGCTGATTGACGGCCATGATGTAAATGATCTGAATCTGCGCAGCTACCGGCGGTTTATTTCTGTAGTTCCCCAAACTCCGATCTTATTTACCGGAACTGTGCGGGAAAATATCGTGTACGGCCTGGATCATGTGACGGATGAAGAAGTGGAGCATGCAGTAGAAGCGGCGAATTTGAAGTCTGTGATTGCTAAGCTGCCCAAGGGGCTGGACACTATGATTGAGGAGCATGGAGCAAACTTAAGCGGAGGTCAGCGGCAGAGAATTTCCATTGCCCGGGCCATTATCCGAAATCCGCAGGTTATTATTCTGGATGAGGCTACTTCTGCCCTGGATACTATTTCGGAGAAGGAGATTCAGGATGCGCTGGATCGCCTGATTCAGGGGCGGACAACTTTTATTGTGGCTCACCGGCTGTCCACTGTCCGCGGAGCTGACAGAATCGTCGTCCTGGATAAAGGAAAAATCAGAGAGGAAGGAAGCTATCAGGAGCTGATGGCCCTGAAAGGGGAGTTCTATGAGATGGAACGGCTTCAGATGGCATTAAGGTAAGATTAGATGGATAGTATGTTTCAGATTAACGGCCCCCTGTGGCGGTTTTTAAGCGCGTTGTTCGACATGATTGTTCTCCATATTTTGTGGCTGATCTGCTGCATTCCCATTGTCACCATCGGACCGGCTACTACAGCGGCTCATTATGTGGCGATGAAAAAGATTGTGAAGGATGAGGGAAGAAATGTATGGAGTCTTTATTTTAAGTCTTTCCGGAAAAACCTTAAGCAGGGAACCATCCTTGGGGTGATTTTTACAGCAGCAGGGCTGCTTCTTGTCCTGGATTTTTATCTCTGCCTGTATAAACTTGAAGAAGGGAACATGTTTAATTTGGTGATGTTTTCTGCTTTGGGATTTCTTACCATCATCTATCTGGTGGAGATGATCTATCTCTGGGCGGTGCTTGCCCGGTTTGACAATACCTTGAAGCAGACGGTGATGAATGCTTTTTTCATTGCCATGAGCAATCTGCGGGATACTTCCATTATGCTTGCGTCTGATATTCTGATTACCATCGGCGCAGTGGTCAGCATGGCGTTTATTCCTCAGCTGGCTGTACTGTTTACGATTTTCGGCGTGCCGCTGCTGTTTGTGGTGAACAGCCTGCGCCTTGCTCCTATGCTGGATCGCTATGTGCCAAATGATCGTGCTGAAGAAGAATGAAGAGATTAAGGAGGGAATGAAACAATGGAACCGATGAAAAAAATTTATATCTGCTTTCCCGGAGGAAAGCATAAGGTATTGACCATGAGCTATGATGACGGTAAGCTGGATGACCGGCGGCTGGTGGAAATTTTTAATCGCTATGGGATTAAAGGTACTTTTCACCTGAATTCCGGCCTTGTAGGAGATGACAATCGGATTAAACCGGAGGAATGGAAGAGCCTTTACGCCGGGCATGAAATTTCCTGCCATACGGTGCTGCATCCTACCATTGCTCGCTGCCCTCTTCCTCATGTGGCTCTTCAGGTTTTGGAGGACAGAAGATATTTGGAACGAGTAGCCGGCGTGCCGGTAAGAGGCATGTCCTATCCGAATGGTTCATATAATCAGGAAATTGTGGATATGCTTCCTGGACTTGGCATTGAGTACTGCCGTGTAGTAGGAGATACTCACGATTTTGCAATGCCGGAAAATTTCTTGGTATGGAAGGCCACCTGCCATCATAACCATAATCTGCTGGAGGATGGAAGACGGTTCGTGGACCTGCATAAAACGCAGTATTTGTATATGATGTACGTGTGGGGACACAGCTATGAATTCCCGAGAGATAATAACTGGGGAATGATGGAGGAGTTCTGTGAAATGGCCGGAAATCAGCCGGATACCTGGTATGCCACTAACATTCAGATCGTTGATTATATGAAGGCGGCCAAGTCTCTGAAATTTACAGTTGACGGAGATTTCGTCTATAATCCTTCAGCCATCAGTGTCTGGATCAATGCAGATGGAGAGATTATGGAAATAAAAGGCGGAGAAACTAAGGTGATTTCTTCTCCGGCAGAATAAGACTGTCCGTTATGGATCAATAAGACGGCGGAAGGATTCCAGAAAACAGTCTGGACCTTCCGCTTTATTGTTGGCTTAATCACAGGGTGAGACGATATCGGCTGACTCGCTTGTAAAATCCTTGTCGAGAAAGACCGCAGCGTCTGGCTGCTTCTGCTGCGGTAATATCCTGATTTTCCCAAAGAAGAAGACTGCGTTCAAATTCCGGAATTTCCCGTTCGTTTCGGCCGAAACGGATTCCTCTGGCTTTAGCGGAGGCAATCCCTTCGACTTGACGCTGCCGGATATTTTCCCGTTCTGTCTGGGCTACGTAAGACAGAATTTGAAGCACCAGGTCGGCGATAAACGTTCCTGTAAGGTCTTTTCCTTGAATTCTGGTATCCAGAAGAGGCATATCCAGAATACGGATATGAATGCCCATTTCTTTCGTTAACAGCTGCCATTGCTCCAGAATGTCGTCATAGTTGCGTCCCAGACGGTCGATGGATTTTACAATCAGAAGATCACCGGCTTTGACCTGGGAAAGCAATTTGTGCCAGGCAGGGCGTTCAAAATCCTTTCCGCTTTTTTTATCAATAAAAATATTTTCCCGAGGAACAAGAACTTCAGTAAGCGCGTCCAGCTGGCGTGCTTCATTCTGGTCTTTGCTTGATACACGGATGTAGCCATAGGTTAAGTTTGTCATGTTGGTTTCCTCCTTCGAATCATTAATGCAGCCTTTGTGACAAGCATTTTTTATTCTAACGAAATCTCGGGAAATTATGAAAAGAATTTGAACTTTTGATCTTATTTATGACTTTTCCGGAGGTCTGTGCTATGATGGATTGGCCGAGAGTAAAATTGGCAGCACGGATCACAAAGAAAGGGGAGATTACGAATGATGAACCAAAAACATGGTGAAGAATCGTTAAGGGATAAAGAAGCGAAAAGCCGGGCAAGAGGCAGAGGGGCAGCAGGTGTTGTAGTGCTGGGTTCCAGGATTATGCAGTTGATTTCTTTTGGGCTCATGGCCTATATGGTGATTATCATGGGATTGGAATTCTGGGGCTGGAGAAGCGGCCTTGGGAGCATTCGCTTTATGGCGTCAGAGCGAAATTACAGTCTAGCGTTTTATCTGGGGGCTGCAGGAGCAGCGGAGGCGCTGGGAATTATCTGGTGCTTCTGGATTTTAACCAGAAAACCGTCTGGAGGGGGCGTGCGGCTTAAATCTTACGACACAGGCCGGGGGTTTATTCCCTTCCTTTTATGTCTGGCAGTGGTGTTGGGAATTGCCAGAGCGATGGATTTTGTTCCTTCCGATCCTTCAGCCTGGAAAGGGCTGGCCGGAGGAATCCAGACATTTGGCGCTGCCTTGATTTTCCGGCAGGGAACGCTGCAGCTGTGCTGCGTAGCAGGAGCAGGACTTTCCCTGATCCGGAAAATCCTGCGGGTTTAAAGACGCTTGTTTTTGAGTGAAATTGTTTAAGGCAGAAGTGCAGCATCGGTGTACAAGGACCGGGGTGCTATTTTCATAAATAGTTATTGATTTATACCATGATATTTAGTATAGTAAATCATGAGATTAGATTAGCCGAAGGGGGAACCAGTCATGATAAAGGTAGCAGTAGATGCTATGGGCGGCGATTATGCGCCGGAAGAGATGGTTGCCGGAGCGGTGGATGCGGTAAATGCACAGCCTGAAATCCAGGTGCTTTTAGTGGGAAAGGAAGACGTGGTCAGGGCCCAGTTATCAGGCCGCAGCTACGATAAAGACCGAATTCAGGTAGTCAACGCCACAGAAGTGATTGCCACAGAAGAGCCGCCGGTCAATGCCATCCGGAAGAAGAAGGACTCTTCTATAGTGGTAGGAATGAACCTGGTAAAAAAGAAGGAGGCAGATGCCTTCGTATCAGCCGGAAGCTCCGGAGCGATTTTGGTAGGCGGCCAGGTGATTGTAGGCAGGCTTAAAGGAGTGGAGCGTCCGCCTTTGGCTGCGCTGATTCCCACGGAAAAAGGCGTATCCCTGCTGATTGACTGCGGGGCCAATGTAGACGCCAGACCATCCCATCTGGTGCAGTTTGCCAGGATGGGTTCCATTTATATGGAACATGTGCTTCAGGTAAAAAGTCCCAGAGTGGCCATTGTAAATATCGGTGCAGAGGAAGAAAAAGGAAATGCCTTGGTAAAAGAAACCTTTCCGATGTTAAAGGCCTGCCAGGATATAAATTTTACCGGAAGTATTGAGGCGAGAGAGATTCCCCATGGAGGCGCCGATGTAATTGTCTGCGAGGCATTTGTGGGAAATGTAATTTTAAAGCTCTATGAAGGAGTAGGAGCCACGCTGCTGTCTAAGGTGAAAAGCGGGATGATGAGCGATTTGCGCAGCAAGATCGGTGCGCTGCTGGTGAAACCTGCGCTGAAGACTACGCTTAAGTCCTTCGACGCCAGCCGCTACGGCGGAGCGCCTCTGTTAGGGCTGAATGGGCTGGTTGTTAAGACCCATGGAAATTCCAAGGCGAATGAAGTGAAGAATTCTATTCTTCAGTGCGTTACCTTTAGCAGACAGAGGATTAATGAAAAAATCAAGGAAAGTTTGAACACGGAAACCGAATAGGAGGGAAAAGGTTATGGAGTTTGAAAAGCTGCAGGGCATTATTGCAGAGGTGCTGAATCTGGAGCCGGAGGAGATTACGCAGACCTCCACATTTGTAGATGACTTAGGAGCAGATTCTCTGGATATTTTCCAGATTATTATGGGAATTGAAGAGGAATTTGATATTGAAATTCCCAATGAGACGGCAGAAAAGATCGTAACGGTAGGCGATGCCGTAGAAGCCATCAAGAACGCCATGAATTAAACAAAAGTGTCCGGCAGGATGCGTCGCTGACGCATCCTGTTGGATTTTGAAGGCAGTTTGCAATAAGGCTGCTGTCTGAAAACAAGAAGGGAGGAAATCCATTGAACCGGGAGTTAAGCGGATTGGAAACCGTAATTGGATATCAATTTCAGAATAAAGGACTGCTGCGGCATGCGATGACCCACAGCTCCTATGCCAATGAGCACAGATGGGAAAAAACCAGATGCAATGAGCGCTTGGAGTTTTTAGGAGATGCGGTTCTGGAACTGGTCAGCAGTGATTTTTTATTCCACAAGTATAAGGATCTTCCGGAGGGAGATCTGACGAAAACAAGAGCAAGCCTGGTGTGCGAGCCGGCTTTGGCATTTTGTGCAGAGGAAATTCAGCTGGGAGAGTATCTTCTCTTGGGAAAGGGAGAAGAGGCCACCGGAGGCAGATACCGTCATTCAGTGGTTTCCGACGGGCTGGAAGCCCTGATCGGAGCGATTTATCTGGACGGTGGTTTTGCTAGCGCAAAAGAGTTTATTTACCGTTTTATTTTGAATGATATTGAACACAAGCAGCTCTTTTATGATAGCAAGACTATCTTGCAGGAAATTGTCCAGAGCCGGTTCAGCGAACCGCTGACCTACGAACTGCTGAAGGAGGAGGGGCCTGACCATAATAAGTCTTTTCAGGTCTGTGCAAAGATCGGTGAACGGGAGATTGGACAGGGTAAGGGAAGGACGAAGAAGGCGGCAGAGCAGATGGCAGCTTATCATGGAATCTTAACCATAAAGGACAGCGAGACATGTATTTAAAAAGTATTGAGATTCAGGGCTTTAAATCCTTTGCGAACAAGATTGTTTTTGAATTTCACAACGGTATTACAGGAATTGTAGGACCGAATGGAAGCGGAAAAAGCAACGTGGCGGATGCAGTGCGCTGGGTGCTGGGAGAGCAGCGGGTGAAGCAGCTGCGGGGAGGTTCCATGCAGGACGTCATTTTTTCCGGCACAGAGTTAAGAAAGCCTCAGGGGTTTGCTTATGTGGCCATTACTCTGGACAACAGCGACCATAAGCTGCCCATTGACTACGATCAGGTGACGGTTTCCCGGCGTCTGTACCGTTCCGGGGAAAGTGAATATAAGATTAACGGCAGTGCCTGCCGTCTGAAAGATGTAAATGAACTGTTTTATGATACGGGAATCGGCAAAGAAGGATATTCTATTATCGGACAGGGTCAGATTGACAAGATTCTCAGCGGAAAGCCGGAAGAACGGCGGGAGCTTTTTGATGAGGCGGCGGGAATTGTGAAATTTAAGCGCCGCAAGGCCATTGCGCAGAAAAAGCTGGAGGACGAGAGTCAGAATCTGGTGCGGATCAATGACATTTTGGCAGAACTGGAAAAGCAGGTAGGTCCTTTAGCTAAACAGGCAGAGGCAGCTAAGGCATATTTGAAGTTAAAGGAAGAACTTAAGCGATTTGACGCCAATGCTTTCCTCCTGGAGAGCGAAGGAATTAAGATTCAGCTTAAGGAGGTTTCAGAACGACAAGAGATTGCCCAGGATGCGTTGAATGAAGCAAAGGGAGAAGCTGAGCAGATCCGAAAGGAATATGACCGTCTGGATGAAGAAAGCCGCAGACTGGAGGACAGTCTGACGGAGAGCCGGAGCCGCCTTGCCCAGGAGAGAGTGGATAAGGGGAATCTGGAAGGCCGGATTAATGTATTGAATGAGCAGATCAATACGGAACGGATGAACGGTGAACATATCAAAAACCGGATGGAGGCCATTGACAGCGAAATTCTGGAGAAAGAGACGCAGATCAAGGATTATCATGATCAGAAGCAGGCTCTTTCCCAGGCAGTCAGCCAGGTGCTGGGCAGGCAGAAGGAAGCAGAGATTACTTTGATGGACGCCGATGTTTCTATCCAGGAAATGGAGGGGAAAATCGAGGAGGAGAAGGGAAAGATTATCGATACCCTCAACCAGCGGGCTTCGCTGTCGGCCAAACAGCAGAGGTTTGAAACCCTTCTTGAGCAGGTAAATGTACGCCGCAGTGAGGTGAGCCAAAAGCTCTTGAAAATCCGCAGCGATGATTCTGTCCAGGAAGAACAGCTTAAGGTGGAAGAACAGAAGCTTGAAGGGCTGAAAAAAGAAATGGAAGCCCAGGAAAAGGATCGCCAGAGGACAGAAGGAGAAATCGGCCGTCTTAATGGGGAGTCTGTCCGGCTTAACCGAAATTTAACGGAAAAACAGCGGGAGTATCAAACCAGTTACACAAAGCTGGAATCTCTGAGAAATATTGCGGAGCGGTACGAGGGCTACGGCAACAGCATCCGCCGGGTGATGGAGGTCAAGGATCGTGTTCGCGGCATTCACGGCGTAGTGGCGGATTTGATCTCCACAGAAAAAAAGTACGAGACGGCAGTGGAAACAGCCCTTGGGGGCAGTATCCAGAATATTGTCACGGATTCGGAGCAGACGGCAAAGCAGCTGATTGAGTATTTAAAGAAGAATCGTTACGGAAGAGCTACCTTCCTTCCGTTGACCAGTGTGGGAAGCCGGGGCGGTTTTGCCCAGGAAAAGGCCCTTCAGGAGCCTGGAGTAATCGGTTTGGCCAGTCAGCTGGTTAAGACTCAGCCCCAGTACCAGGGACTGATTAATTACCTTCTTGGCCGGGTGGTGGTGGCTGATCAGATTGACCATGCCATCAGCTTGGCCAGAAAGTATCAGTACAGTCTTCGGATCGTAACCCTGGAGGGAGAACTGTTAAGCCCTGGAGGTTCTATGACCGGCGGCGCCTTTAAAAACAGCAGTAATCTTCTGGGCAGAAAGCGGGAGATCGAGGAGCTGGAGGCGGCCTGTGAAAAGACTATGAAGGCCTCTGAAGGGGTGCAGAAGGAACTGGATCAGGTAAAGGCGTCTTTGGAGAAAGAGACGGAGAAGCTGGAACTTCTCCGAACACAAATCCAGAAGTCCACCTTAGCTCAGAATACGCTGACCATCCAGATCAAACAGTTAAACGCGAAGCGGGCGGAAATCAGAGAGTCCGGTCAGAATCTGGAGCGGGAATACAGCCAGCTGGCTGCTCAGCAAAAAGAGCTGAAAGACAGTCAGGGAGAACTGGCGGGCCAGATTAGAGAACTGGAGGAAGAAAACAGCCGCTCTGAGGAGGAGATTCGCTCCGTTCAAGAACAGTTAGAAGAAAAAAAGAAGGAGCGGGAGGAGTTTGCCAGAGAGCTTTCTTCCATTCAGCTGGAAACAGCAGGCCATCAGCAGAAATTTGATTTTATCAAAGAAAATATCAGCCGTGTTCATGAGGAGATTCGAAAGCTGAAGGAAGAGCTGAAGAGTCTGGATGAAGGAAGCAGCGATTCTGAAGAAAATATTGCCGCCAGGCTGGAGGAAATTCAGCAGGTAAAAGAGGCCATTCTTCAGGGAGAAGAGCGGATGAAGCACCTGGAGATCCAGATTCAGCAGGAAAATGAAGAGAAGGAAAAGGCAGGAAATCAGCAGAAAGATTTATTTGCTAAACGGGAAGAAGTGACGGAAAAAATTTCCGGCCTGGATAAAGATGTGTTCCGCCTTCAAAACCAGAAAGAAAAACTGGACGAAAAGCTGGAACATCAGGTAAACTATATGTGGAATGAGTATGAGCTTACTTATTCTACTGCAGAGGCCCTTAAGGTTCCAGAACTGAGTTCTCTTGGAGAATTGAAAAAGCTTATTGATGAGCGAAAAGCTTCCATCAAAGCTTTAGGCAATGTTAATGTTAATGCCATTGAAGATTATAAAGAGATTTCAGAGCGGTATACCTTTTTAAAAGGTCAGCATGATGATTTGGAACAGGCCAAGGCGGCGCTGATCCAAATTATCGAAGAACTGGATGCAGGAATGCGCCGGCAGTTCACAGAACAGTTTGCGTTGATTTCAAAAGAATTTGACAAAGTATTCCGGGAGCTTTTCGGCGGCGGCCGGGGTACGCTGGAACTGATGGAGGATGAAGATATTCTGGAGGCCGGAATTCAGATCATCTCCCAGCCGCCGGGAAAAAAGCTTCAGAATATGATGCAGCTTTCCGGAGGAGAGAAGGCGCTGACGGCGATTGCTCTTTTGTTTGCCATTCAAAATCTGAAACCCTCGCCTTTCTGTCTCTTAGATGAGATTGAGGCGGCTCTGGATGACTCTAACGTGGACCGGTTTGCCGGATATCTGCACAAATTAACGGAAAATACTCAGTTTATTGTCATCACTCACCGGAGAGGCACTATGGTGGCTGCCGACCGGCTTTACGGAATTACAATGCAGGAAAAGGGCGTGTCCACGCTGGTATCTGTGAATTTGATTGAGGCCGATTTAGATCAGTAGGAGGATAGGAAAATGAGTGAAGGAAAAAAAGGTTTTTTTGGCCGCCTGGTAGAAGGCTTGACGAAAACCCGAAATAATATCGTTTCCGGAATTGATTCGATTTTCAGCGGTTTTTCTGCCATTGACGATGATTTTTATGAGGAGATCGAGGAAACCTTGATTATGGGAGATCTGGGAATTCAGACCACCATGGCCATTGTGGAGGATCTGCGGAAAAAGGTGAAGGAGCAGCACATCAAAGAGCCTGCACAGTGCAAGGAAGTGCTGATAGAAAGCATTAAGGAGCAGATGAATCTGGGAGAAAATGCCTATGATTTCGAAAATCGGACTTCCGTAGTGCTGGTTATCGGCGTAAACGGCGTGGGCAAAACTACTTCTGTGGGAAAGCTTGCCGGACAGCTTAAGGATCAGGGGAAAAAGGTAATTTTAGCTGCAGCGGACACTTTCCGGGCGGCAGCCATTGAGCAGCTGACGGAGTGGGCTAATCGGGCAGGGGTGGAAATTATTGCCCAGCAGGAAGGTTCTGATCCGGCGGCGGTGGTGTACGATGCAGTGGCGGCGGCAAAATCCCGGCATGCAGACGTGCTGATCTGCGATACGGCAGGAAGGCTCCACAATAAAAAGAATTTGATGGAAGAATTAAAGAAAATTAATCGGATAATCGACAAGGAATATCCAGAAGCCTATCGGGAAACTCTTGTGGTTCTGGATGGAACCACTGGTCAGAACGCCATGGCCCAGGCCAGACAGTTTATGGAGGTAGCGGATATTACGGGAATTATTCTGACTAAGCTTGACGGAACCGCCAAAGGCGGCATTGCCGTGGCAATTCAGTCTGAATTAGGGATTCCGGTTAAGTATGTGGGAATCGGAGAAAAGATTGATGATCTGCAGAAATTTGACGCCAATGATTTTGTGAACGCACTGTTTCATGTGAAGCAGGACGCCTGACAATAGATAGAATATACAGACAGATGGAGGAAACAGACATGGAAGAACTGACACTGGAAAAATTTGAAGAGGCTTCAGAGGTTGTAAGCAAGGTGACCACGGAAACCAAGCTGGTATACAGCGAGTATTTTTCGGCTCAAACGGGAAACAAGGTGTATTTTAAGCCGGAGAATATGCAGTATACCGGGGCTTATAAGGTAAGAGGAGCCTATTATAAGATCAGCACCCTTTCTCCTGAGGAGAAAGCCAAAGGTTTGATTACTGCTTCTGCAGGCAATCATGCCCAGGGTGTGGCTTACGCTGCCAAGCTGGCAGGAGTGAAGGCAGTGGTGGTAATGCCTACCACTACCCCGCTGATGAAAGTAAACCGGACAAAAAGCTACGGCGCTGAGGTCGTGCTGGAAGGTGATGTGTTCGACGAGGCCTGCGCCTGCGCTTACCGGCTGGCAGAAGAACATGGCTATACCTTTGTTCATCCGTTTGATGATTTAACGGTGGCCACCGGTCAGGGAACGATCTCTATGGAAATCATTAAGGAGCTCCCCACGGTGGACTACATCCTTGTACCCATTGGAGGCGGCGGACTGTGTACCGGTGTTTCTGTTTTGGCTAAGCTTCTGAATCCTAAAATTAAGGTGATCGGCGTAGAACCGGCAGGAGCGGCCTGCATGAAGGCTTCTCTGAAAGCAGGAGAAGTGGTCACCCTTCCTTCTGTAAATACGATTGCCGACGGCACCGCCGTAAAGCGCCCGGGAGAAAAGCTGTTCCCCTATATCCAGCAGAATGTGGATGATATTATTACCGTGGAAGATTCTGAGCTGATTGTGGCTTTCCTGGATATGGTGGAAAACCATAAGATGATCGTAGAAAATTCCGGCCTTCTCACGGTGGCGGCCCTTAAGCATCTGAATGTTGAAAAGAAAAAGATTGTCTCCATCTTAAGCGGAGGCAACATGGATGTGATTACCATGGCTTCTGTAATTCAGCATGGTCTGATTCAGCGTGATAGAGTGTTTACCGTATCTGTGCTGCTTCCGGACAAGCCAGGTGAGCTGGCGGCGGTTGCTTCTCTGCTGGCAAAGGAGCAGGGCAATGTGATCAAGCTGGAACATAACCAGTTTATCAGCATCAACCGGAATGCGGCGGTGGAGCTGAGAATTACTATGGAGGCGTTTGGAACAGAGCATAAGAATGCTATTGTGGCGGCATTAAATGAGGCAGGTTACCGGCCGAAGCTGGTGAAATCTAAAGGGATTTACAGCGAATAGAACGCAGGGGGTGGTTCTATGAGTCTGTTTGCAATGAAAAAGCCCTTTTCGGAAAATGTTCATTATTTTCTGAAATGGATGGTCTTAGGCTGTATTATCGGTGGAATCGGCGGGCTGGCGGGAGGTTTCTTTGCAAGATGTATTGTGTGGGTCACGGAGTTTCGTCAGGAGAATGACTGGACGTTGTTTCTTCTTCCGGCGGCGGGGGTGCTGATTGTATTGTTATACCGGATAACCGGAGAAGAGAAAAACCGCGGAACCAATATGGTCATTGAAGCGATTTCTTCGAATGAGGAGGTGTCAGGGGCCACGGGGCCTTTGATCTTTATTTCCACTGTGCTGACCCATTTGGCAGGAGGATCTGCAGGAAGAGAAGGGGCTGCTCTTCAGCTGGGCGGGAGTATCGGCAATGTGATCGGCCATCGCATTGATCTGGATGAAAAAGATAAGAAAATTGCAGTAATGTGCGGAATGAGCGCGGTGTTTGGGGCGCTTTTCGGCACACCGGTGGCGGCGGCCATATTCTCGATGGAGGTTATCAGCATTGGCGTTATGTATTATGCCGCTTTAGTGCCCTGTCTGCTTTCCTCTTTCCTTGGGGCTTCCATGGCAGAATTTCTGGGAGTGGAGAAAGAAAGCTACAGCATTCTTCAGATGCCTGAGCTGGGACTTTCCTCAGGCGCTTATGTTATCGTTCTGGGAATGATGTGTGCAGTGGTGAGCATTGGTTTTTGCATGCTTCTTCATGGCTCGGAACATTTCTGGAAGAAGCGGCTGGCCAACCCGTATCTTAGGATTTTAGCGGCCTCTGCACTGCTGATGATCATGACTTTTTTGGCGGGCACCAGGGATTATAATGGAGGAAGCATGGGGCTGATTGAGTCAGCCATGGAAGGTCACGCCAGATACTGGGACTTCCTTTTGAAGGCGTTGTTTACGGCGGTTACCTTGGGCGGAGGATTCAAAGGAGGAGAAATTGTGCCTACCTTGTGCGTAGGCTCTACCTTTGGCTGCGTAGTAGGGCAGCTTACAGGGATATCACCTTCTTTTTCAGCCGCCTGCGGCATGGCAGCCCTTTTTGTGGGAGTAACCAACTGTCCGGTTTCCTCCCTTCTCATTGCCCTGGAACTTTTCGGCGGAGAAGGCCTCCCCTTTTTTGCCATTGTGGTGGCAGTGTCCTTTACTCTGTCTGGATATTACGGACTCTACAGCAGTCAGAAGTTTGTTTATTCGAAAACGAAAACGGAATTTATTAATCGCAAGACTAATGAATAGGAGCGGAAGAGATGAAAAGATGGACATATCTTGCGGCTGCTTTTTTGACGGCTTTATGGATGGCTGGCTGCGGAGCCAGAGAGGAAGCACCAGAGAAGAAGACTGAGCGCACGGAAGAGGAAATGCCTTCAGAGACAATGGAAATTCCGAATCCTATGGAAGAAGTAGATGGGCCGGAGGATTTGGCGGCCGTTGGGGTGTCCATGGAAGTCCCTGAGGAAGGAGAGAATCCGTCCTTTTATCTGATTAACGGCGTGGTGGGGCAGATATCCTTTACGGTGGGCGATGTAGAATATACGTTTCGGGGATCGGCTGCCGCAGAGGATTTTTCCGGCATTTTTGAAGAATTCCTTCCGGATGAAATCTTGATTAAAGATCTTGGGACAGAAGGGGATCTTCGCATCCGCACCACGGTGAGCCAGGGAATGCTGGCAGACTGGAAAGTTAACCAGGCGAGCTATACATTATATGGGGCAGCGCCGGCAGAGGAAGAACAGATGCAGGCGTTGTGTGAAGAGCTGATTAAAAAGCAGTGTTCAGGAGAGTTTCATTCAAACGAAAAATAAGGCAAGATTCTCGGACAGGAGGTTATTGTTATGGCTTTGTATGATTACAACCGGGCGGAAAAGCTTGGCAGGAAGCAGTATCAGGCATCGTTGATGAAAGGTGAACATCCTTACCTTCCAGTGCTTGACGATATTCTTTCTTACACGGATATTGTATCAGAAGTAAACCTTGGTCTGGTGGACATTCCTTTAAACCGGATTGTAGGAACCATGACCCAGGGACGGACAAATGCCTTTGCCAGCAATTTTATGCCTCTTCTTCCGGAAAAGACGGAATTTGCTGCAAAATGGTCGATTCTTTATGATCATCAGCTTAAGGAGGGGATTCACGATCCGATTATTGCCTATGAATTTATGAATAAATATTATGTTCAAGAAGGCAATAAGCGGGTAAGCGTGCTGAAATATTTAAATGCTTTCAGCATTCCGGGAATCGTCACCCGTCTGCTTCCCCGCAGAAGTGATGATAAAGAGAATAAACTTTATTATGAATTCCTGGATTTTTATCAGGTATCGTTTAACAGCGATGTATGGTTCAGCCAGGAGGGAAGCTACAACCGTCTGATCGAGGAGATGGGATTAAAGCCGGGAGAGGTGTGGGATGAGGAAACCCGCCTGTACTTTAAGGCGGTTTACGACCGGTTTACCAAGGTGTTCTCAGAAAAAGGCGGAAATGCCATTGGTCTTACGGCCTCCGACGCTTTCTTGCTCTATGTAGAAATTTATGGATATGAAACCATTAAAGAGAAAACAGAAGGGGAAATCGAGGAAGATCTGACGAAAATCTGGAAGGAACTGGTGCTGAAGGGCCAGGGAGGAAAAGTGGCCCTTGTAGAGCAGCCGGAGGAAGTGAAGCCCCAGGCGAAGAGCTTTATGAACTGGCTCCTTCCGGGATCTGGAGAGGCAGATCATTTAAAGATTTCTTTCGTTTACGAGAAAACGCCGGAGACTTCCAGCTGGACTTACGGACATGAGCTGGGGAGACTTTATTTGGAACAAGTATTCCCTGGTCAGGTGGAGACCGCTGTATTTCCCAATGCCGACACGGACGAGGAGATTGAAAAAGGAATTAACATGGCGATTGCTGCGGGCAGCGACATTATTTTCACCACTACTCCAAGGATGATTCAAGCCAGTGTAAAAGCGGCGGTGGAGCATCCGGAAGTGAAGATTCTAAACTGCAACGTGAATACGTCATACTCCTCTGTGCGAACATATTACCGCAGGATGCATGAAGCAAAGTTTTTAATGGGAGCAATTGCGGCCGCCATGGATCAAAGAGGACGTCTTGGCTATATTGCTGATTATCCCATTTATGGTTCTCTGGCCAATGTAAATGCATTCGCCATCGGCGCCAGAATGATTAATCCAAGGGCGCAGGTGGTGCTGAAATGGAAATGCGTGAAGGACCATGACCCTATGGCGGAGCTGCAGAACGGAGGAATTGATTATATTTCGGCAGATGACATGATTACTCCGAAATCCTCATCCCGGGAGTTTGGACTTTTCCATGAGGAAAAGGATGGAAGTCTGACGGTGCTGGCGACTCCCATCTGCGACTGGGGGAAATTTTATGTGAGGATCGTAAAGATTATCCGCCAGGGCGCCTGGAACGCCTTGGACAGCAAGGGAAAACAGGCGGTGAACTACTGGTGGGGCATGTCTGCAGATGTCATCGATGTAATCTGTTCTCAAAATCTGCCCAGAGGCACCCATCGGCTGATTACTTTCTTGAAAAATTCCATTCGGGCAGGAAGTTTCCAGCCTTTCGAATGTGACATTTATTCCCGGGACGGCGTGCTGCGCTGCAGTGAGAACAGGAAACTTTCTCCGGAGGAGATTGTGACCATGAATTGGCTGGCAGAAAACGTGGAAGGATCTGTGCCGGAGCCTGAAGAGCTCACGGAGGAGGCGCAAGATCTGGTAAAGCTGCAGGGGATAAAACTGGAGAAAAATACGGAGGCGGCAGAAGCAAACCATGAAGATTCTGGTAGTAGCGGACGAGGAGTCTAAAGTCCTTTACGATTATTATAAGCCCGGGATGCTGGATGATATTGATTTGATTCTGGCCTGCGGCGATTTGAAGGCGGGTTATCTTTCTTTTCTGGTAACCATGTCTCATGCGCCGGTGCTGTATGTATGCGGGAATCATGATCATTACAGTGAGCAGTCAATGCATGGATGCATCTGTGTGGAGGATGACATTTACGTTTATAAAGGAATTCGGATTCTGGGCCTTGGAGGCTCCATGCGCTATATCCCGCATGCGGAAAATCAATACACTGAACGGGAAATGCGGCGAAGGGTCCGCAGATTGTGCCTGAAGCTGATGAAATATAAAGGATTTGATATTTTAATGACTCACTCGCCGGCATTTGAGATCAACGACATGGAAGATCTTCCTCACCGGGGATTCAAAAGTTTCGTGACGCTTATGGATAAATACAAGCCTAAGTTTTTCGTTCACGGTCATGTTCATGCAACGTATGGAAGCCGGTTTAAACGGCTGGACCACTATAAGGAAACCACAATTGTAAATGCATACGAAAAATATATCATCGAATATCCGGACTGAAAAGGTTACGGGAAAAAGCCGCCGCAGTGATCTGCAGGCGGCTTTTTGGTGAGAAAGATAGAGACAGCGGGGGAGAAAAAAGTTGAAAGCTTTGCTGTCCCTGTTATATAATAAGTTCAGGCAACAGCAGCCATAGCAGCAGGTGAAAATAAACGAGAAGGAGGTTAAATCCCATGAAGGATTGGATGAGAACAGTATTTACGGATGGAAGCAGATATTTTGTCAGCAATCCTCTGCCGAAAAAGGGGGAGACAATAACCTTATGGCTGAGAATTTGCGAGTGGTCGCCGGTGAAGCAGATTCTGCTGCGCACAGTGAAAAACGGAGAAGAGGCGATGATTCCGCTGGAATGGAGCTATTCCAGACAAGGCCTGGCGTATTTTAGCGCATCCGTGACAATATGGGAAGATGTGTTCCATTATCAGTTCTATCTGGTAACGGATGAGCGGGTTTACTATTATAATCAAAAAGGAATTTCCGGCGATGTTCTGGATGAAGTTTATGATTTTAAGATTCTGACTGATTACCAGCAGCCGGCCTGGGTCAAGGAGGGCGTGTTTTATCAGATATTCCCAGACCGTTTCTGCAATGGCAATCAATACAATGATGTGGAAAGCGGAGAATACAGCTTTGACGGGTATCCATCTGTCCGTGTAAAAGAGTGGGACCGTATTCCCTCAGGATATTGGGACAGTCATTGTCTTGATTTCTACGGAGGCGACTTAGACGGGGTGATCCGAAAGATTCCCTATTTAAAGAAGCTGGGAATTGACGGGGTGTACTTAAATCCTGTGTTTTCTGCGGCTACTGTACATAAATATGATTGTCTGGACTATTTTCACGTGGATCCTCATCTGGGCGGGGATCGGGCACTGGCCAGGCTGTGCCATGCGCTTCATCTCAATGATATGAAGGTAATTCTGGATATCTCGATCAATCATACAGGAACGGAACACCGGTGGTTTAATAAGGACGGAAGCTTTTTCTCTCTGGAGGAAGGAGCCTATCATAATCCTAAGGCGAAAGAGCGGGAATATTATTTCTTCCGGGAAGACGGAAGCTATCAGTGCTGGAATGGGGTGGAAACGCTTCCCGTGCTGAATTATACCTCCAGACAGCTGAGGCAGATTATGTATGAGGGAGAAGATTCTGTGCTGAAAAAGTGGCTGAAGCCTCCGTATAACATTGACGGGTGGCGTTTTGATGTGGCCGGTGAAGTAGGACGGCTGGACGCTCTTCAGCTGCACCACGAAATCTGGCCCCAGATTAGAAGAAGCATTAAGGAAGTAAATCCTCAGGCGTATATTTTGGCAGAGGAATGGCTGGACGGCAGTGAGTTCCTTCAGGGAAATGAGTGGGACGGCACCATGAATTATGCGGGATGCAGCCGGCCGGTGCGTGAATTTGCAGGAGAACAGGATCTGGTAGCGGCACGCTATTCTTGGCTGAAGGGGGCGCCTCATCCTCAGGACGGGGGAATGCTGGCAGCCAGGATTCACGGTGTCCTGGATAAGCTTCCCACTGTAGTCAGCCAGAATTTGTTTAATCTTTTGGACAGCCATGATACGCCCAGGCTTCACAATAATCCGGAGATTTCCCTGGGAGCATGGAAAAATGCGGTGCTGATTCAGTTTGCCCTGCCAGGATGCGTCAGCCTTTATTACGGTGATGAAGCGGGGATTGAAGGGCGGATTCATGAAATTGAGGGCTGCCGTTATCCTATGCCTTGGGACAAAGGCTTTCAGACTGGTGAACCTTATCAGTATTATTCTCGTCTGATTAAAATCCGTCGGGAGTCCCCGGCCTTCACTGATGGCTCTTTTCAGATTCTTTACGGGGCGGGGATGCAGTTTGCCTGTGCAAGATTTACCGATTCCGAACGGTTTCTTTTTGTCTGCTCCATGGAGAAAACAGAGCGGTGCATTGAGATTTTCCTGCAGGGATTGGGAAACTGGGCCATTAAAGAAAACAGGGATATGCTGGGGCAGCATTTTTCCTGGGAAGAGGACTGCGGAATGTTAAAGATCGTGCTGCCCCCGGAAAGCGGATATTTAATCCGTCTGGAAGAACCGTAGACCTTGAGATAAGTATTCTTCCGTGGTGGCCACTGCAGTGTGCAGGGGAGAGAAGGAGGCCACAATTTCTTCGGTCTCTTTCTCTGAACGGGGAGTAAGGCCGGATACTGCGTCTTTTAGATAGATCACCGGACAGCCTTCATCTATGGCGGAGAGAACGGTAGAAAGGACGCAGCATTCGGCGACCACTCCGGTGACGATTACCCGGCGGGCCTTACAGGCAGCCTCTCTTACCTGAGGAATGGAAAAGGAAGAGTATACGCTTTTCGTTAACAGGGGACAGCGCTTTGTCCAGGGGAGCAGCCGGGGAACAATGGCGTTGAGCCAAGGATCTTCATTGATTTTTTTGTTGATCTGATTGTACTGAATCCATTGTCCTCTGGGATTGGGAGAGGCCAAATATTGGGTAAAGACGGCGTTTTTCCAGAGTCCCTGGCAAAGAAGCCGGTGAATATTTTCTGCTGCCGTCTCTGTGCTGCAGCAGGCCCATTCCTGTCCTTTCGTGTATACGTTCTGCATATCAATGACCAGCAGGAGATCTTCTGTTCCGGTACAAACCTGAGTATTCATAAGCATTTCCTTCCTCTCGTTTTTTCTTCAGTATACGTCTCTCGCCGGACTTTGGCAAGGCGGGGATTTTTTTAGAAGGATTTGGTTGACATTTAACGATGCTGGTGATATCGTTAGGGAAAATTACCAGATAACGGAAAAAGAAAGGGGGACTTTTATGGAAGTTCGGCGGATGCCCCATATTCAGCTGCCTGAAAATCTGGGGATAAACTATGCGGTTCTTCCCGGAGATCCAGCCAGAGTAGACAGGGCAGCCAGATGGCTGGAGGAGAGCCGGCCTTTGGCGTTTAACCGGGAGTATAAAAGCGTTTCTGGAAAGTTTAAGGGAGTTCCTGTGCTGATAATGTCCACCGGAATGGGAGGACCTTCCACTGCCATTGCAGTGGAGGAACTGCATAAAATCGGCGTGAAAGCGGCGGTGCGGGTTGGAAGCTGCGGAGCTCTTCAGCCCGGGCTTCGTCCAGGAGAGCTGGTGCTGGTGACCGGAGCGGTGCGGGATGAGGGGACTACACTAGGCTACGCGCCCTTGAGTTATCCGGCTCTGCCAGATGTTGATTTGCTTTGTGCCTGCCGAGACAGTGCAGAGCGCCTTGGATTTCCATGGCATATGGGAATTGCCAGAAGCCATGACTGCTTGTACCGGGATGAAAATCCGGAAATTTATGAGCAGTGGTCAAAAAAAGGTGTGGTGGCATCTGACATGGAGACTGCCTCGCTGTTTGTAACGGGAAGTATCCGGGGAATGCGGACGGCTTCTGTGCTGAACGTAGTATCGGCCTGGGGCGGGCAGGTCAGCCAGGACATCGGCAGTTATGCCGCTGGACAAGAAAAACTTCTTAAAGGGGAGGAGCGGGAAATTCTTACCGCCCTTACTGCCCTGGTCCAGCTGGATCACATGATGCGCACATGAAAAAAGAAGGGAGAATGAGAGTATGAGCAATCTGTTTAAGACGAAATTTGACGCGGCGGCTATTGTGCTGATTCCGGCTTGTATCGGAATCAATTATCTGGGCAAGTTGTTTGCTAGTGTATTAAAGCTTCCGCTGTGGCTGGATTCTATCGGCACCTGCATCGGCGGATGCCTGGGAGGACCAATTATCGGGGCAATCTGCGGTGCGGCGAATAATTTGATTTACGGCTTTACCGCCGGGGATAATATTACGCTGATCTATGCTCTTACCAGTCTGGGAATTGGTGTGGCGGCAGGAATAATGGCAAGGCTGGGCTTTATGAAAAGCTTTCCTAAGGCTATTGTTACTGCTTGTGCAGCCGGACTTACGGCGGTAGTGATCTCCACGCCGTTAAATGTGATTTTCTGGGGCGGAACCACTGGAAACGTTTGGGGAGACGCAGTATTTGCTGCAACACAGGCGGCCGGTATGCCGGTGCTTCTGGGATCATTGCTGGATGAGATTGTGGTAGATGTTCCGGATAAGCTGATTACGCTGATTGTGGTGTTCTTCATTTTGAAGGGACTGCCCAAGAAACTGACTACTCTTTATGAAGCAGATTCAGAAATTGAGAGACTGTAAAAGATGAAAAGCATTAGTTTATATGTTGATAATGGCACCTATTTAACTAAGGTGCATCCTTTCACCAAGCTGGCTTACATCGCTGCCGCCATCAGCGTTCCCCTCATTGGCGGCAGATTGTGGCTGTTCCCTTTGTTTATCGGAGTGAGCATCTGTTTTCTGGCCAGCGGAAAAATTTTAAAAAGGGCGGTTCCGTTAATTGCCTTTTCATTTACCATTTTGATCACAATTTTTCTGATTCACGGGCTGTTTAATCAGCAGAATACCCAGGTGCTGTTTACCCTTGGACCTCTGCGATTTTACCGGGAAGGGCTTTTGTATGCCCTGCACATCGGCCTGAATATATTGAACATGCTTCTTTCCTTTGCTGTTCTAGTGCTTTCTACCAAACCGTCGGATCTGGTGGATGAGCTGGAAAAACGCGGCTTTTCTCCCAGGTTCGGCTATATTATCAATTCTGTATTTCAGATTATTCCGCAGATGACCGGAACCATGAGCACCATAATGGATGCCCAGAGAAGCCGGGGAATGGAAACAGAAGGAAATCTTCGCACCAGAGCGAAAGCGTTTATTCCCCTTATTTCGCCAGTGGTGATGAGTTCTCTGATTAATACCAGGGAGAGGGCCATTGCTCTGGAAGTGAGAGGGTTTGGGGCGGAGAAAAAGAAAACATGGCTTAAGGACCGGCCTTCCCATCCCGGGGACCGGGCGGCCGGAATTATCTTTCTTCTCCTGATTGGAGGAGCGTTGATCTGGAGGATAAGCACATGGCTGTAATACAGGTGGAAAATCTCCGTTACCGGTATCCTCATACAGAAAAGCTGGCTTTAGACGGCATCACTTTTTCTGTGGAAAAGGGAGAGTTTATCGGAATTGTAGGAGAAAATGGCGCGGGGAAAAGCACGTTAAGCCAGGCGCTGGTAGGTCTGGTGCCCCAATTTTATAAAGGCGCTTATGGGGGAGTGGTGACTGTCGGCGGATTAAATGGAGAGACAACTCCAGTGTCAAAGATGTGCAGCAAGGTGGGCCTGGTTTTCCAGAATCCTTTTAACCAGCTTTCCGGCGCCAGAGATAACGTTTACGAGGAAGTGGCTTTCGGCATGCAGAATCTTGGCGTGGAGCGGGAAGAGATGAAGCGCCGGATGGAGAGAGTGCTGAAGATGCTGGATATCTGGCAGTACCGGGACAGAAATCCTTTTGATCTTTCTGGAGGGCAGATGCAGCGGGTGGCTATTGCCAGTATTTTGGTGATGGAGCCGGAAGTGGTAATTTTGGATGAGCCTACTTCTCAGCTGGATCCGGCAGGCAGCGAGGAGGTGTTCAGGGCGGTGGAGAAGCTCACCCGTTCAGGCATTACCATTCTGATGATCGAGCAGAAAATCGAGAAGATTGCCGCGTACTGCAGCAAAGTCCTTCTTCTTCATCAGGGAAAGCAGATTGCCTTTGATCAACCGGAGAAGGTGTTTTCCCTGGACAATCTGGAGGATTATGGCGTCTTGCCGCCTGCCTTTACCCGGATCTGCCGTGCGAAAGGCCTGACGAACCCTGACGGAACTTATCCCGCCACAGAAGAAGGGGCGGCTGTGCTTTTTTCAAAGGACCAGAGAGAAAAAGAGCTGAAGGAAAAGAAAACGGGACAAAAGGTTCATGCTTCGGAACAGAATGAGAAAAGAGGAGAACTGCTGAATCCGGTGTTTCGGATTGACCATTTGACTTTTCATTATTCTCCAGAGTCGCCTGTGTTAAAGGATCTGTGCCTTAATTTGGACCGCCGCCCTACGGCTGTCATCGGCCAGAACGGGGCGGGGAAGACTACTCTGGTAAAACTGTTAAAAGGGCTTCTCAAACCTGTTTCAGGGAATATTTTTTTCCAGGGAGAGGATATTGGTCAGAAAACCGTGGCAATGCTGGCAGGACAAGTGGGTTATGTGTTCCAAAATCCGGACGATCAGATTTTTAAATATAATGTTCTGGATGAGGTGATGTTCGGCCCCTTAAATATTGGCATGCCACAGGAGAAAGCCAGGGAGGAGGCCAGACGTGCCCTGGAGCTGACAGGATTAAAGGATAAAGAGATGGAAAATCCTTATGATTTGGAGCTCCATGAGAGAAAGCTGGTGGCCATCGCTTCTGTCCTGGCCATGGATACAGATGTGATTATTCTGGATGAACCCACCATCGCCCAGGACTGGAGAGGCAGACAAATCATCGGAGGGCTGATTCGCCAGATGTCTCAGAAGGGAAAGCTGGTGCTGGCGATTCTTCATGATATGGATTTTGTGGCGGAGTATTTCCAGCGGGTTATTGTAATGGCCCACGGACAGATTCTGGCCGACGGCAGAGGGGATGAAGTGTTTTCCCAGAAAGAAATCCTGGAGAAGGCCTGCCTGAATCCGCCGTATGTATCTCAGCTTTGTTCCCGGCTGGGCTATTCGGGAATCTATCTTACCGTGGAAGAATTCCTGAAGGAAACAACTTAATCTATTAATACGGGATTTCTGTGGGGGGACCGTAAGTCTTTTGCCGAGTACTCTTTGCGCAGTCAATTTCTTGCATAAGATAAATTTAACTCCGTCAAGAAAAAACACTTGACACCAAGCAAACTTTCCTGTATGATAACACAGGTGATTGGAAATGGAAAAGATCGTCCGGCAGGGACTTTTGTATGACTTCTATGGCGAGCTTCTTACCGCTCATCAGCGGAAGATTTATGAGGATTTAGTATTTAATGATCTGTCCTTAAGCGAAATTGCAGAAGAACAGGGAATCAGCCGTCAGGGAGTTCATGATTTGATCAGGCGATGCGACCGAATCCTGATGGGATATGAAGAGAAGCTCCATTTGGTGGAGAAATTTGACTCGACCAAGCGGCTCGCTGCCCAGATCTGCAGAGCGCTGGATGATTATGAAGTTCAGCGTGATCCGCAGCTTCTCAGTCGGGCCAGAGAGGCGGCAGAGCAGATCACGCAGATAGAATCACGATAAGAATTGGAGGTCTGTGCATGGCATTTGAAAGCCTGGCCGATAAACTGCAGAATGTATTCAAGAATTTAAGGGGAAAAGGCCGTTTATCTGAGGCAGATGTAAAGGCTGCTTTGAAAGAAGTAAAGATGGCTCTCCTGGAAGCGGATGTAAGCTTTAAGGTAGTGAAGCAGTTTATTAACGCCGTTCAGGAGCGGGCGGTAGGGGAAGATGTTTTAGGAAGCCTTACTCCCGGTCAGATGGTAATTAAGATTGTTAACGAAGAGCTGGTAAAGCTGATGGGGTCAGAAACCACGGAAATCCAGCTGAAGCCGGCGAATGAGATTACCGTGATCATGATGGCTGGTCTCCAGGGTGCCGGCAAGACCACTACCACAGCCAAGATTGCAGGAAAGCTTAAGGCTAAAGGAAGAAAGCCTCTTTTGGTTGCCTGTGATGTATATCGTCCTGCAGCCATTAAGCAGCTGGAGATTAACGGAGCAAGACAAGAAGTTCCGGTATTTTCCATGGGAGATAAAAACCGTCCGGCCAACATTGCCAAGGCTGCCGTAGAACATGCGGCAAAGAACGGCATGAATGTGGTGATCTTAGATACGGCAGGCCGTCTTCACATTGATGAAGAGATGATGCAAGAGCTGGTAGAGATCAAAGAGCAGGTGGATGTCACCCAGACTATTCTGGTAGTTGATGCCATGACAGGACAGGATGCGGTGAATGTAGCCAGCATGTTCCAGGAAAAAGTAGGCATTGACGGCGTTATCCTGACTAAGCTTGACGGCGATACCAGGGGCGGTGCGGCTCTGTCGATTCGGGCAGTGACCGGTAAGCCGATTTTGTATGTAGGCATGGGGGAAAAGCTTTCCGACCTGGAACAGTTTTATCCAGAGCGCATGGCTTCTCGTATTCTGGGAATGGGAGATATTCTTTCTCTCATTGAGAAGGCAGAGGCCGAGGTAGATCAGGAAAAGGCCAGAGAGCTGAGTCAAAAGCTTCGCAAGGCTGAGTTTGACTACAATGACTTCCTTGACCAGATGCGTCAGATCAAAAAGATGGGCGGAATGGCCAGCATTATGAGCATGATGCCCGGTATGAGCCAGCTAGGCAACATTGATATGGATGAGAATGAAAAGAACATGGCCAGAATCGAAGCCATTATCTTGTCCATGACTCCGGCGGAGCGGGCAAATCCGTCTCTGATGAACCTTTCCCGCAAGCAGCGGATTGCCAAGGGTTCCGGCGTAAATATCAGTGAGGTAAATCGTCTGGTAAAACAGTTCGACCAGATGAAGAAGATGATGAAGCAGCTGCCTGGTATGATGGGCGGAAAGAAGAAAGGCCTGGGCGGCCTTGGAAATCTTATGGGCGGCAAGTTTAAGCTGCCGTTTTAGTCCCAACAGATAAAATATGCTAGTTATACGGTTCTGCCGTATTGCTAAATAGATGAAAAAGATGGAAAAATTCAGGAGGTGAATATCACATGGTAAAGATGAGATTAAGAAGAATGGGTCAGAAGAAGGCTCCTTTCTATAGAATCGTTGTTTCCGATTCCCGTTCTCCTAGAGACGGAAGATTTATCGAGGAGATCGGTACTTACGATCCCAGCACCGAGCCCAGCACCATCAAATTTGATGAGGAGGCTGCTAAGAAGTGGCTGGCAAACGGCGCTCAGCCAACTGAGACCGTATCTAAGCTGTTAAAGGCTGCCGGCATCCAGTAATATGGGCTCTGCCTGAGGTGATTGTATGAAGGAATTAGTTGAAGTTATCGCAAAAGCACTTGTGGATAATCCAGACGAAGTAGTCGTTACCGAAAGCCAGAAGGGGGATGACACCCTGATCGAACTGAAGGTTGCTGCTTCCGACATGGGTAAGGTGATCGGCAAGCAGGGACGGATTGCCAAGGCGATTCGTTCCGTGGTAAAGGCCGCTGCCTCCAGGGAGGATAAGAAAGTAATCGTAG
The DNA here is from genome assembly GCA_018713255.1 of Candidatus Cottocaccamicrobium excrementipullorum. GTDB lineage: Bacteria > Bacillota > Clostridia > Lachnospirales > Lachnospiraceae > Caccovicinus > Caccovicinus excrementipullorum. Next base: position 32,560 of record DVFL01000015.1, read on the forward strand.
AGATTCAGTAACGAACCTTTATAAGAAGAGCTGCTGCAGAAAGCTGTGAAGACGCCTCTGCGGCGGCTCTTTTTCCATGAAACATTGACCTTCCCGACCAAGGCGGCTTGAATTGGGGCTGCAGGGTTCGGATGTTTAAAATAACAGGAGAACAGAATGGAAGAATTGCTGCGGGTAGGCGTAATCAGTTCTACCCATGGAGTGAGAGGCGAGGTGAAAGTATTTCCCACCACAGACGATCCAGAGCGTTTTCGTCTGCTGAAGGAAGTGCTGCTGGATACCGGACGGGAGAAGCTGAGCCTTAAGATTCAAAATGTAAAATTTTTTAAGAATATGGTTATCCTGAAGTTTGAAGGATATGACAATATTAATCAGATTGAGATGTACCGGGGAAAGGAACTGTGGATCAGACGGGACCAGGCAGTGGAATTGAAGGAAAATGAATATTTTATTGCCGATCTGGTAGGACTTACTGTGATAGACGATGAAGAGAAGGTTCTGGGAACTTTGACTGACGTAATTCAGACCGGGGCAAATGATGTATATGCGGTAAAATTGGAGAACGGAAAGGAAGTTTTGATTCCGGCGATCCGCCAGTGTATTCTCAAGGTGGATCTGGAGGCTGGAATGATGAAGGTGCATGTACTGCCAGGATTAATGGATTGATAAGAGGATGTAAGCAATGAATTTTCATATTTTAACCTTGTTCCCGGAAATGGTGATGGGCGGACTGAAAACCAGTATTACCGGCCGGGCCATGGAAAAAGGAGTGATTTCCGTGGAAGCGGTGAATATCCGGGATTATTCTCACGATAAGCATCATCATGTGGATGACGCTCCTTATGGAGGCGGAGCCGGTATGGTGATGCAGCCGGGACCAGTGTGCGAAGCTTATGAGGCTTTATGTGAGAAGCTGGGAAAGAAGCCGCGGGTGATTTATATGACTCCTCAGGGAAAGGTATTTAATCAGTCCATTGCCCAGGAGCTTTCAAAAGAAGAGGACCTGGTGTTTCTCTGCGGTCATTACGAGGGAATTGATGAACGGGCTCTGGAACTGATCTGCACAGATTATCTTTCCATCGGAGATTATGTTCTTACCGGCGGAGAGCTTCCAGCCATGGTAATGATTGACTGTATTTCTCGTCTGGTTCCTGGCGTGCTGAACAATGAAGTTTCTGCGGAGGTGGAATCTTTCCACGATAATCTGCTGGAATATCCTCAGTATACCCGTCCGGAGGTGTTCCGGGAAATGGCGGTTCCTCCGGTGCTTCTCACAGGACATCATAAAAATATCGAAGAGTGGCGGAGACAGCAGTCCATTAAACGTACCCTTGAGCGGCGTCCTGATCTGCTCCAGAATGCGGTGCTGTCTAAGAAGGAGAGAAAATATCTGGATCAGCTCCTTGCCTTAGCTAAGGAGCAGGAAGTAGAGGACGAAAAAGATGGAGAATCAGTTTTCACGGACGGAGCTTCTTCTGGGGCAGGAGGGGCTTAAACGTCTGAAAGCAGCCCGGGTGATTATTTTCGGCATCGGCGGCGTCGGAGGATATGTGGCAGAAGCCCTGGCCAGAAGCGGCGTGGGATTTCTTGAACTGGTTGACAGTGATGTGATCTGCCCATCGAATTTAAACCGTCAGATTATCGCCACTTGGCCGGATATGGGCCGCTACAAGGTGGATGTGATGAAAGAGCGGATCCTGTCCATTAATCCAGAGGCAGAAGTGTTGGCCAGGCGGTGCTTCTTTCTTCCAGAGACGGCTGGGGAGTTTGCATTTTCCCAGTATTCGTATGTGGTGGACGCAGTGGATACTGTGGCGGCGAAGATTCAGATCATCTTAAGCGCCAAGGAAGCAGGCGTTCCGGTGATCAGCGCCATGGGAGCTGGAAATAAGCTGGATCCTTCTCAGTTTCAGGTGGCGGATATTTATGAAACTTCTGTATGTCCTTTGGCCAGAGTAATGCGCCGGGAGTTAAAAAAGCGGGGAGTAGACCGGCTGAAGGTAGTTTATTCGAGAGAAGAAGTGATCAAGCCTCATCAGTCGGAAAGCCGGGAAGGGGAGGAAACTTCGCCAGAAAGAGGGAAGGTGTCCCCTGGCAGCGTGGCTTTCGTCCCTTCAGTGGCTGGTCTGATTTTGGCTGGCCAGGTGGTGAAGGATATCTGCAGCGGAAAGGGGGAAAAGGACGGTGAAACAGAAAAGCAGACATGTGATTAAAGAAGTTTACCCAGGTTCCATCGGGGAAGAGATGGAGATTGCTCCAGGCGATGCTTTGCTGGCGATTAACGGCCAGGAAATCCAGGATGTGTTTGATTACCGGTATTTGATTAAAAATGAATACATTGAAGTGCTGGTGGAAAAACCGGATGGGGAAGAATGGCTTCTGGAGATTGATAAGGATTTTGATGAGGATCTTGGGCTGGAGTTTGAAAATGGCCTGATGAGCGAATACCGTTCCTGCAGCAATAAATGTATTTTCTGTTTTATTGACCAGATGCCGCCGGGAATGCGGGATACCTTGTATTTTAAGGATGATGATTCCAGACTTTCCTTTCTTCAGGGCAACTACATTACTCTGACCAACATGAAGGAGTCAGACATCCAGCGGATTATTCACATGCATCTGGCGCCCATTAACATATCTGTCCAGTCCACTAACCCTGAGCTGCGATGCAAAATGTTAAACAACCGGTTTGCCGGAGAAAAGCTGAAATTTTTGGATACTCTTTATGAGCATCATATTGAGATGAACGGACAGATTGTAGTGTGCAAAGGAGTAAATGACGGGAAGGAGCTGGAAAGAAGCATCCAGGATCTGTCCAGGTATCTTCCCTTTATGCGCAGCGTTTCTGTGGTTCCTGCAGGATTGACAAAATATCGGGAAGGGCTTTATCCTTTGGAACTGTTTACCCCAGATGAGGCAAAGGAGATCATTCAGATGGTGGAAGAGTTCCAGAAAAAATGCTTTGACCAGTACGGCCTTCATTTTATTCATGCCAGTGATGAATGGTATATGATTGCTGGGATGGAGTTTCCAAAGGAAGAGCGGTATGACGGCTACATTCAGCTGGAAAATGGCGTCGGGATGATGCGGCTGTTTATTCAGGAATTTAACGAGGCTTACTCTGCTCTCTGTCAGAAAGAAAAGCAGGGACAGGAGAAAGAGAAGATGAATCGGACGCTGACCATTGCCACCGGAAAGCTGGCTTATCCTACGGTACAAACATTTGCCAGCCGGCTGATGGATCATTTCCCTGGTCTTACGATTCATGTATATCCTATTCGCAATGACTTTTTCGGAGAAACCATTACAGTGTCCGGCCTGATTACTGGTCAAGATTTGATCAAGCAGCTGAAAGATCAGCAGGATTCGGGAGTTAACCTGGGAGAAACGCTTCTGATTCCTTCTAATATGCTGAGAAGCGGCGAGGCGGTATTTTTAGACGATGTAACGGGGCGAGAGGTGGAGGAAGCTCTTGGCCTGAGGGTAAAAGCAGTAGAGCCGGGAGGCGGCGACTTTATCCAGGCCGTTTTGGATCCGGAGTATGCCATGAGCCGGAATAATGAGAATGTAGTTTACATTAAAGCATACGAAAATACTTGACAGAATCACAGGAAGGATGTATCCTGATTTTCCGGACACAGAGCACGGGAAATTCTCTTTCCTTCGGTTTCCGGCAAGATGCAGTTACTGCTGAAAAAGCAGGATTGCCGGAAAGGAAGAAAGGAATTTGCCGTGCTTTTTTGCGTGGTTAAGATCAGAATCTGGAGACAGGAGGGGGATAATGAGGAATTTGTGGAAATATATCCGTAAATATTGTCTGCTGTATGGGGTGGCATTGACTGCCCTGGTGATCAGCATTTTGCTGGATGCGGCGGCGCCCCAGATTACCCAGCGGATTATCGATCAGGTGATTGTGGGGGGAAGAACAGAACTTTTGATGCGGCTTCTCTTTGGACTTTTAGGGATTGGTCTTGGCCGCGGGGTATTTCAGTACGCAAAGGAGTTTATTTTTGATTTTGCTGCTTCCGGCATTGGAAGCAGTCTGCGCAAAGATCTGTTTGATCATATTCAGACTTTGTCAGTGGGGTATTTTGATCGCCACAATACAGGTGAACTGATGGCCAGAGTTAAGGATGATGTGGACCGAATCTGGAATGCCTTTGGCTATGTGGGAATGTTGATGATTGAATGTTTGATTCACACCTGCGTTATGGTATTTTGCATGTTTCGAATCAGTCCTCTGCTCACATTGATTCCTCTTTTGGTGATGGCAGTGATTGCCTGGTTTGCTCTGCGGATGGAAAAAGGACTGGGAGAAGTTTATGACCGAATTAGTGAGGAAACGGCTTCCATGAACACTGCCGCCCAGGAAAATCTGGCGGGGGTAAGAACGGTCAAGGCATTTGCCCGGGAAAAGTATGAGATTTTAAAGTTTCGGTCCCATAATCAAAAATATTACCAGCTGAATATGGAGCAGGCGAAGCTGTTGGCCAAGTACCAGCCTAATATTTCTTTCCTTTCCAAGGTGCTGTTAATGGCGGTGATTGTAGCCGGCGGATTGTTGGTGATGGATGGACGGATTTCCATCGGTGAACTGGGAGCGTTTTCCGAGTATGCCAATAATATTATCTGGCCCATGGAGATGGTAGGATGGCTGAGCAATGACTTCGCGGCAGCTCTTGCTTCCAACCGGAAGATCCAGAAGATTTTTCAGGAAACGCCGGAGATCTCAAATCCTGTTTCCGTCTCTTTCCAGGAGAGGAAAGCAGGAGACGGGTGGTCCATGAAGGGAGAGATCTGTTTTGATCATGTAAGCTTTTCGCTTCAGGGCAAGGAAATTCTTCATGATGTCAGTTTTACAGTTCCCCAGGGTACCACTCTGGGAATTATGGGAATGACGGGGGCAGGAAAAAGCTCGGTGGTAAATCTGATTCAGCGGTTTTATGACGTTTCCTCCGGCCGGGTTTTAATTGACGGAAGGGATGTAAGAAGCCTTCCTTTAGATGATCTGCGGCGGCAGATTTCCGTGGTCATGCAGGATGTATTTCTCTTTTCTGACAGCATTCAGGAAAACATTAAGACGGGAAATCGGGATCAGACCCAATGGGAAAGTATTGAGCGGGCTTCCCTTTGTGCCGATGCCCATGGGTTTATCATGAAGCTGACAGAACAGTATGATACGGTAATCGGTGAGCGGGGAGTAGGACTTTCCGGCGGACAGAAACAGCGGATCAGCATTGCCAGAGCCATTGCCAAGGAAAATCCTGTGCTGATCTTAGACGATTCTACTTCCGCTCTTGATATGGAAACAGAATGGGAAATCGAGCAGCGGCTGAAGGAGCTGAAGCATTGTACGAAAATTATTATTGGACACCGGATTTCTGCGGTGCGCAATGCAGATCAAATTTTGGTTTTGGAAAAGGGCAGAGTGGCGGAGCAGGGAACCCATGAAGAGCTTTTGAAAAAACGAGGACGTTATTTTGACACTTATCAGGTTCAGTACGGGGAATATATGGAAGAGAAGGGGAAGGAGGAAATGCAATGGCAGTAAATACAAGCCGGATGGACGAGGAGCAGCGTCTGGTTCCTAAACGAGTAACGATTTTGCGCCTTCTCCGGTATCTTCTTGCTTATAAAAAGAGAATTATTCTGGTGCTGTGCATTATGGCAGGAACAATTTCCATCAGCATGATTACGCCTCTGCTGATTGAGAAGGCCGTTAATGATTACGTGGCCCAGGGAAATCGGACGGGACTTCTTAAGCTTGGAGCCGGAGCAGCGGTATTGTTCTGCTTGTTTTTAGCTGGAACCAAGGCAAGAATGTACATGATGGCAAAGATTTCTAATGAAATTCTGGTGACCATCCGCAATCAGCTGTTTGACCATATTCAAATGCTGTCTTTTCATTTCTTTGACAGCCGACCAGTGGGCAAAATCCTGGCCAGGCTGATTGGAGATGTAAATTCCCTGAAAGATGTGCTGACGGACAGCGTAACACAGCTGATTCCTGATTTGGTGACGGTAGTCTGCGTGGCGGTGATTATGCTGGTGAAAAATTATCGGCTGGCCATGGCTGCCCTGCTGACCCTGCCGGTGCTGGCGGCTGGAATGTTTTTGATTGAAACCACGGCCCACGGTTTATGGCAGATCTATCGGAAGAAAACTTCCAATTTAAGCGCTTATATTCATGAAGATTTGTCGGGAATCCGTGTGATTCAAAGCTTTGCGGCTGAAGGGGAAACCAGAAAGGTTTTTCACCAGCTGACAGACGAACATCGGAAGGCTTTTGTGGATGCGGTGGTCGTGGCGGACGGTTTTGGCCCGGTGGTGGAAATCACCTGGGGACTGGGAGGCTTTCTTCTGTACTTTATCGGGATACGAATGATGGGAGCAGATACTGTGGGAGTCGGAACCTTTCTCGCTTTTTCCACGTATATTGCCATGTTCTGGAGCCCTATCCGCAATCTGTCCAGCTTTTATAATAAGCTAACCACCAATATTTCTGCTGCAGAACGGATTTTTGAAATCATGGATACAGCGCCGGATATTACTGATCAGCCAGGAGCCGAAGTTTTGCCTCCCATTCAGGGCCAGGTGGAATTTTCCCATGTTTCTTTTGCATATCAAGACGAGCCGGACAAGATGATTTTAAAGGATGTAAGTTTTCGGGTAAAGCCGGGAGAGACCATTGCACTGGTTGGCCCCACGGGAGCTGGAAAAACCACCATTGTAAATCTGATCAGCCGGTTTTATGAGGTGTCAAAAGGAAGCGTTTTGATTGACGGCGTTGATGTGCGTCAGGTTACCCTGGAAAGCCTTCGCAGCCAGCTGGGGATTATGACCCAGGATAATTTTCTTTTTTCCGGTACCATTAGGGACAATATCCGTTATGGCCGGCTTGAGGCAACGGATCAGGAGATTCAGGAGGCTGCGAAGGCAGTGAATGCCCATGACTTTATTATGAAGCTTCCTAAGGGTTATGACACGGAAATCAGTGAACGGGGGGCAGGACTTTCCATTGGACAGCGTCAGCTTCTGGCCTTTGCCAGAACCATGGTTTCCCGGCCGGGAATTTTAATTTTGGATGAAGCCACATCAAGCATCGATACCCATACGGAGATTTTGGTGCAGAAGGGAATTGACGCGCTGCTGAAGGGAAGGACTTCATTTATCATTGCTCATCGGCTGTCCACTATTCGAAAGGCAGACCGGATTTTTGTCATTGATGAAGGGAAAATTCAGGAAGAGGGAAGCCATGAAGAGCTTTTGGCGAAAAAGGGAGCTTACTGGCGGCTGTACTGCAGCCAGTTCAGGTAGCGGATCAGGAAAAGATTGAAAAAGAGATGGAAAAACTCCTTGCTTTTTCTGCTCCTATATGCTATTATTTTACATGTTGTGACGAAAAAAGAGATGGTCCTCTGATACACATCAAGTATTAAAGAACATCAAATAGTACAAGGAGGTTCACAAATGAACGAGATTATTAAGAGTATTGAAGCTACCCAGTTAAAGGAGTCTGTTCCGGAGTTTTCCGTTGGCGATACCGTTAAGGTATACAACAAGATCAAAGAGGGAAACCGTGAGAGAATTCAGGTATTCGAGGGCACTGTGTTAAAGAGACAGAACGGCGGCGCCAGAGAGACCTTCACCGTAAGAAAGAACTCCAACGGCATTGGCGTAGAAAAGACCTGGCCTGTACATTCTCCCTTCGTTGATAAGATCGAAGTAGTGAGAAAGGGTAAAGTAAGACGTGCAAAATTAAACTACTTAAGAAAGCGCGTAGGCAAGGCTGCCAAGGTAAAAGAGCTGGTAAGATAATCAAGCAGGATAATCAAAGGAGGGCTGCCGCAGAAGTGCACTGTAACCGGAAAGGGAACAGGATTCTGCGGCAGCCTTTTCTGCAAGTCTGCCGGCATCCTTGAATCAGTGATAGGTAAGGTTGTGATATTGTGGAATTTGTTCATAATGAAGAAGACAGCCTGCTTCGCCGGGTTGTAAGCTGGGTGACAGATATTATCGTGGTGATTGCTCTTGGCTGTTTTACCGTGTACGCTTTTGGCAATCAGGTAATGGTAAGCGGTAATTCCATGTCGCCTCTTTTAAATTCTCAGGATGTGGTTTTGGTGAATCGGATCAGCTATGACCTGGGAAAGCCAGATCGGTTTGACGTGGTGGTATTTCAGAGAGAGGACGGCAAGGCTAACATTAAACGGATTATTGGCCTTCCTGGGGAAACGGTTCAGATTCAAAACGGAGATATTTATATTAATGGTCAGGTGCTGGAACATCAGCAGGGGGAGATTACCTTGGCTGGCATTGCAGAAAATCCCATTACTTTGGGATCAGATGAATATTTCCTCCTGGGGGATAATCAAAATTCCAGCGAGGACAGCCGGTTCTCCAATGTGGGAAATGTTAAGGAAGACCAGATCCTGGGAAAGGTCTGGTTCAGAATTTTCCCGGCGATCCGCATGGGACTGGTCAAATAGTCTGCTTTTGCAGAAACAGGAGGAATGAAATGCATATACAGTGGTATCCCGGGCATATGACGAAAGCCGTCCGGGCCATGAAAGAGGATATTAAGCTGATTGACTTGATCATTGAGCTGGTGGATGCCAGAGCTCCTCTTTCTAGCCGGAATCCAGATATTGATGAACTGGGAAAGGGAAAAGCCAGATTAATTTTGCTGAATAAATGGGATTTGGCGGATGAAAAGATAGGGGAATTATGGTTTTCTTATTTTGAACAAAAAGGATTTACTGCAGTAAAGCTAAACAGCAGAAATGGAAATGGAATCAAGCAGATTAACGGAGCGGTGACTCAGGCCTGCAAGGAAAAAATTGAGAGAGATCGCCGCCGGGGAATTCTAAACCGGCCGGTACGGGCTATGGTAGTGGGAATTCCCAATGTGGGAAAGTCTACGTTTATTAATTCTTTTGCAGGAAGAGCCTGCGCCAAAACAGGAAACAAGCCGGGAGTAACAAAAGGAAATCAGTGGATTCGCCTGAATAAAACGCTGGAGCTTTTGGATACGCCGGGAATTTTGTGGCCTAAATTTGAGGATCAGGAAGCCGGTTTGAAGCTGGCGTTTATCGGCTCCATCAATGATGAGATTTTAAATAAGGAAGAATTGGCACTGGAACTGCTCCGTTTTCTCATGGATCAATATCCAGAACGAATAAAGGATCGTTATCAGCTGGACGAGCTTGATGAACAGGAACCGGTCCGCATCATGGAGCAGATTGCTAAAGTGCGGGCGTGCCTGAAAAAAGGCGGAGAATATGATTATACTAAGGCGGCAAACCTTCTTCTTGAGGATTTTCGTTCGGGAAAGTTAGGGCGGATAACCCTTGAACGGCCGGTTTTATGATCTGCAGAAAGAATATTCTGATGGCGTTTGCCGCAGCGGCGGCAGCAGCGATGCTATTTTGGATGGCCTTTTTTGAGAAAGCAGAGGTTTATGGCAATTCCATGGAACCAGATCTTAAAGCAGGCCAGACAGTCATGGTGGATAAGCTGTCTTATCAGTTCAGGGAACCAGAGCGGTATGAGATTGTGGTATTCTCTTCCGCCTCTGAGGAGAATCGGTATTATATGAAGCGGATTATCGGTCTTCCAGGAGAGACGATTCAGGTGAAAAAGGGACAGATTTATGTCGATGGAATTCTTCTGGAGGAACCGGAAGAACGAGAACTGATACAGGAAGCCAGACGTGCTGCCGATCCTGTGATTCTGGGGCCGGAAGAATATTTTGTGCTGGGAGATAACCGGAATAACAGCTCCGACAGCCGTGACTGGAACATCGGAAATGTGAAGAAGAATCAGATAATTGGACGGGTGGTGCAGTAATGACAAAAGAGTTAAAGGGAGAAAAGCTGGAAAAGGAGCTTTTAAGGCTGGAAGGAATGCTGGAATATGAGAGGCAGTACCGGTCTGTGGGAGTGATCTGCGGAGTGGATGAGGCAGGAAGGGGGCCTTTAGCTGGTCCGGTGGTAGCCGGGGCTGTGATTCTGCCTGAGGACTGCCGGATTTTATATTTAAATGATTCAAAAAAGCTGACGGAAAAACGCCGGGAAGCACTGTATCTGGAGATTCAGGAAAAGGCTGTCTCCTGGGGCGTGGGGGTGGCCAGCCCGGGACGGATTGATGAGATTAATATCCTTCAGGCGACTTATGAGGCCATGAGGCAGGCGGTAGAATCCCTTGTGCCTTGTCCACAGGTATTGCTGAACGACGCGGTGATCATTCCCGGCCTTTCGATGGAACAAGTTAAGATCATTCACGGTGACGCCAAAAGCCTTTCCATTGCGGCGGCAAGCGTCATGGCGAAGGTGACCAGGGATCATATGATGGTGGAATATGACAAGCTTTATCCGGAGTACGGTTTTGCCAAGCATAAAGGATATGGAACGGCGGAACATATCCGCGCCTTGAAAACCTACGGCCCTTGTCCAATTCATCGGAGAACATTTATCCGGAAATTCACAGGAGAACAAAGGGATGAATAACCAGGAGAAAGGGAGAGGCGGAGAAGCTTTTGCCGCCAGATTTCTTGCTGAACAGGGTTATGAAATCCTGGAACGGAATTTCCGGTGCAGGCAGGGAGAGATCGACCTGATTGCCAGAGATGGAAATGATCTGGTATTTGTAGAAGTAAAGTTCAGGCGAGGAAAAGGGCAGGGGCTGCCGGAAGAGGCGGTAGATTTTCGAAAGCAGGAGAAAATCCGTCAGGCGGCCAGATATTATTTGTACCGAAATGGATATGAAGAAGATACAGCCTGCCGCTTTGATGTGGTGGGAATTTTAAATGGACAGATCCGACTGATTCGGAATGCATTTTCGTGATGGAGGCAAGAGGGATGAATGAACTGCAGTGGAAGTACGCTGATCATCGAAGGGTATTTCATTCTCAGATAAAAAATGGGGTGCCCTTTCTTTCTTTTCGAGTACTGGAAGAAAGCGGAATGACCGTAGATGGATTTTCCACCAGATTAGGCGGCGTCAGTCAGGGAAAATGGGGAGAGATGAATTTTTCTTACGGCAGAGGAGACAATCCGGAACATGTTCTGGAAAACTACACCCGCATGGCGGAGGCTCTTGGCGTTGACCGAGATAAGATGGTAGTTTCCTGGCAGACGCACACCACTAATGTGCGTTTGGTGACGAAGGAAGACCAGGGCAAAGGCGTGATTAAGCCCCGGGATTACCGAGATGTAGACGGATTGATCTGCAGTGAGCCGGGAATTACTTTAGTCACTTTTTATGCAGATTGTGTGCCCTTATATTTTTTGGATAAGAAGAACCGGGCGATTGGACTGAGTCATTCCGGCTGGAGAGGGACGGTGAACCGGATGGGAGCAGTTACCTTAAAGGCAATGGAAGAGGCTTTTGGAACAAAGCCTGAAGAGGTGACGGCATGCATCGGCCCCAGCATCTGTCAGGAATGCTTTGAGGTGGGAGAGGATGTGGTGGATGCGTTCTCTCAGGCTTTTTCTTCCATGTACTGGGATCAGCTGTGGAAAAAGGGAAGGCCGGGGAAGTACCAGCTGAACCTTTGGAAAGCCAATGAGGTGATTTTGACAGAGGCAGGGGTTTCTGCCGAAAATATTGCGGTGACCAATCTCTGCACTAAATGCAATCGGAAATATCTGTTTTCCCACCGGGCAGACGGGGAAAACAGGGGAACGCTTGCGGCATTTTTCGGCCTTCGATGAACTTAGGATGACTGTCTGAACACCGATGCTATTCTCGGATATAAATTCCCTGAGATTCAATCCAGTCCAGAATATCCTGCCTGGCATTGTACTGGGGATCATTTCCTGTCTGGTCTTCCGGAAGATTTTCTTCCCTGCGCAGTTCTTTTAAGGACTCCAGGATTTCTTCTTCTCTTGATTTGCACATATGCATTTCCTCCTTTCAACGGGAAAATGTCAAAGAGGCTGTCTTGTTCTGATTTCAGACAAGCAGCCTCTTTGCTGTAAAGATGAATTATTGAATGGTCTGATAATAATCGTAGCCGTCGGACTGGTGCTTTTTGATCAGCTTCTGGATCTTCTCCGTAGGAGACAAGGTCCGCCCGATGGAAACATCATGGTTAAAGGAATTAACGATTGCCGCCAGATATTTGCTCATGTCTGCCTCGATGTACCAGGGACGGTCGAGAAGCTCCTGAGGGCGATAGTTTAAGTTCGTGGTGATCACATAATCGATATAGCCTTTTTCGTAGAACTGGTCGAATTTTTCCAGTCCGTTGGTAAATAAGCCGAAAGTACAGCACACAATTACCTTCGCTGCTTTGCGGTCTTTTAATTCTCTGGCAGTATCCAGCATGCTTTCTCCGGAAGAGATCATGTCATCGATAATCAGCACGGTTTTTCCCTCCACGGATGAGCCAAGAAATTCATGGGCAACAATAGGATTTCGGCCGTTTACCACCCGGGAATAATCCCGGCGCTTGTAGAACATTCCCATGTCTACCCCAAGGTTGTTCGCCAAATATACCGCCCGGCTCATGGCGCCTTCATCAGGGCTGATAATCATCAGGTGGTCCTTATCAATTTTTAAGCTGCGGTCATGCTGGAACAGCGCCTTGACGAATTGATAAGTGGGCATAAAATTATCAAAGCCGTTTAATGGGATGGCATTCTGCACTCTGGGGTCGTGGGCGTCAAAGGTGATAATATTGCTCACTCCCATGGCCGTCAGTTCCTGAAGAGCCATGGCGCAGTCCAAAGACTCTCTTTTGGTGCGCTTATGCTGGCGTCCTTCATAGAGGAAGGGCATAATTACGTTTACCCGATGGGCTGTGGCAGCGGTAGCGCCGATGATTCGTTTAAGATCCTGATAATGGTCGTCAGGAGACATGTGGTTGGTGTTGCCGCTGACTTTATAGGTCAGGCTGTAATTGGTAACATCTACCATAATAAAAATATCTGCTCCCCGAACGGATTCATTGATTACAGCTTTGGCCTCGCCGCTTCCGAAACGGTTGCATGTGCAGTTTAATAAGTAGGAATCAACATCGTATCCCCGATAATGGAGATCGGCTTTCCTCCGGATCAGCTCCTCAGTATCGTTCCGGCGAAATTTTACAATATGGTCATTAACTTTCTGGGCAAAGGGTTTGATGCTTTCCAGTGCGGCAATTTTTAATGGGGCCACAGGAAGCGAATCGTTAAACACGTAATTATTTGCCATTCGGCGGTTCCTCCGTTCCTTCTTTTGAAAAAAGTTGCTTTTACTTTCCATTTATATCATTTTATCCTCCGCCCCGTCAATAGCTTTGCGGCAAATTTTCCGCAAAATCTCCTGGGGCTATATTTTCTTTACAAAAAACATGAATATTGGTATGATAACAATAAATGCTTTACAAATCCCGGGGGATTATGTAAAATCAAACGGATAAAAGCGAGATGGAGGAAGAGCGATGAGCAAACCAGTAGTTGCCATAGTAGGACGGCCTAATGTGGGAAAATCCACGTTGTTCAACGTCCTTGCCGGGCAGCAGATTTCTATTGTAAAGGATACGCCAGGAGTCACCAGGGATCGGATTTATGCGGACTGTACCTGGCTGGACAGACGGTTCACCCTGATCGATACAGGAGGAATTGAGCCGGATTCAAAAGATATTATTTTGTCCCAGATGCGGGAACAGGCGGAGATTGCCATTCAAACCGCAGATGTGATTGTGTTTATCGTAGATGTGCGCCAGGGAATGGTCGATGCGGACACGAAGGTGGCGGACATGCTGCGCAAATCCAGAAAGCCGGTGGTGCTGGCGGTAAACAAAGTGGACAGCATCCAAAAATACGGCAATGATGTGTATGAATTCTATAATCTGGGGATTGGTGATCCGATTCCTGTTTCAGCTGCTTCGAGACTGGGAATCGGCGATCTGCTGGATCAGATTATCAGCCATTTTTCTTCTCGCAGCGAGGATGAAGAGGAAGATGAGCGGCCCAGAATTGCTATTGTGGGGAAACCTAACGTGGGCAAATCTTCCATTATAAATAAGCTTTTGGGAGAAAACAGGGTGATCGTATCCAATATTGCAGGAACGACCAGGGATGCGGTGGATACGGAAATTATTCATAATGGGACGGAGTACGTGTTTATTGATACGGCTGGTCTCCGGAGAAAAAATAAAATTAAAGAAGAACTGGAACGGTACAGCATTATCCGCACAGTAACTGCAGTGGAGCGGGCAGATGTGGTAGTAGTGGTGATTGATGCCACAGAGGGCGTGACAGAGCAGGATGCAAAAATCGCCGGAATCGCCCATGAGCGGGGCAAAGGAATCATTGTGGCAGTGAATAAATGGGATGCCGTGGAAAAAAATGACAAGACCATTTATGAATATACCAAAAAGCTGAAGGAAACCTTGTCTTTCATGCCTTATGCGGAATATCTTTTCATTTCCGCCCAGACAGGACAGCGCCTCGGCAAGCTGTTTGAGTTAATTGACATGGTTCGCCAGAACCAGACGCTGAGAGTGTCTACCGGCGTGCTGAATGAAATTATGACCCAGGCAGTGGCCATGAAGCAGCCGCCTTCAGACAAGGGCAAACGGCTTAAGCTCTACTATATTACCCAGGTGGCAGTAAAACCCCCTACATTTGTGGTATTTGTCAATGACAAGGAGCTGATGCACTTTTCCTATACCAGATATCTGGAAAATCAGATTCGCAGCGCATTCGGCTTCAGGGGAACTTCTCTGAAATTCATTACCCGTGAGAGGAAGGAGAAAGATCAGTAATGATGGCGCGAATGATTTGTCTTGTAATCGGTTATCTGTGCGGACTGCTGCAGACTGGATTTATTTACGGTGAACTTCACGGAATGGATATCCGCAAGTACGGAAGCGGCAATTCCGGCACCACCAATGCACTGCGGGTAATGGGAAAAAAGGCGGGCCTGATTGTGTTTATCGGAGATGCATTTAAGGCGCTGATTCCCTGTACGATTCTGCGATTTGTACTGGGAGGGACAGAGTATGCCGGAATGCTGTATCTGCTGATGCTGTATCTTGGATTCGGAGTGATTCTGGGACATAATTTCCCGTTTTATATGCAGTTTAAAGGCGGAAAAGGAATTGCCGCCACAGCGGGAGTGATTGCCAGTCTGGACTGGAGACTGACCCTGATTTGTGCGGTGATTTTTCTTGCCACAGTGATTCTCACCCGGTATGTGTCTTTAGGCTCTATCCTGGTGGTAATTGCGTTTTTCGTGGTGAATGTTTACCTTTCCTGGGCTGGTTATTACGGCTTGGATGAGCAGTATTTGACGGAATTTTGGGTGCTGTGCGCAGTGGTTTCTCTTATGGCTGTATGGCGGCACCGGGCAAATATTAAACGTCTGCTTTCTGGAACAGAGAATAAATTATGGGGAAAGAAGGAATGAGAATGCTGTCTGTTGGAGTGATTGGTTCAGGAACCTGGGGAACTGCACTGGCAGTTCTTCTCCAAAGCAAAGGATATTCTGTGGACCTATGGTCTGCTGTTCATGAGGAAGCGGAATCTCTTTCTGCCAGCCGGATCCATCCCAACCTTCCGGGAATCCGAATCCCGGAGGAGATTTGTATTACGGAAGATCTGGAAAAAGCCATGGACAGCAAAGATCTTTTAGTGATGTCTGTGCCCTCCGTCTATGTGCGGCAGACTGCGGCTAAGATGAACCCATGGTGCAGAGAGGGGCAGATTGTGGTAAATGTGGCTAAAGGAATCGAGGAGAGTACGCTGATGACCCTTTCTCAGGTGATTGAGGATGAGCTTCCCATGGGGGATGTGGCGGTGCTGTCCGGCCCAAGCCATGCGGAAGAAGTGAGCCGTGGGCTTCCTACCACATGCGTGGCAGGAGCCCACAGCCGGAAAACAGCGGAATTTGTCCAGGATGCGTTTATGAACCAGGTATTTCGGGTATATACCAGTCCGGATATCCTGGGGATTGAGCTGGGGGGAGCCTTAAAGAATGTAATCGCCCTGGCAGCGGGAATTGCTGATGGACTGGGATACGGAGACAACACAAAAGCGGCGCTGATTACCAGAGGAATCGCAGAGATCTCTCGTCTGGGCACGGCGATGGGCGGCGCTTTTCAGACCTTCTTTGGTCTTACGGGCATTGGCGATTTGATTGTCACCTGTGCCAGCATGCACAGCCGGAACCGGCGTGCCGGCATTCTCATTGGTCAGGGAAAGACCATGGAGGAAGCCATGGAGGAAGTGCATATGGTGGTGGAGGGAGTTTACTCTGCCAAGGCTGCTTTGGCCCTGGGGAAAAAGTATCATCAAAGTCTTCCGATCATTGAGCAGGTGAATCAGGTGCTGTTTGAAGGCAAGCCGGCTAAAGATGCGGTGAATGATCTGATGCTGAGAGATAAGCGCGTGGAGATTCAGGATGTGTTCTGGTAAAATTAGGGTGATTTCGCGGTAAAACTACAAATGTCCTTCTGGAAGAAACGAAAAACGGTTGACATTTTTGCCTGAAAAAACTATAATGATGAAAGCTTTAAGGCAAAAAGAGGAGGAATAATTATGAAAAGAGTATTAAGTCTTGGGCTGGCAGCCGTGATGACTGCATCATTAGCCGCTTGTGGAAGCGGATCTGCTGATACTTCTGGAAATGCGGCAGATACAGAAAGCACTGCTGCAGAAGCGGCAGGTACCACTGCTGAGGGAAGCGAAGGAACTGCCTCTGAGGGCGGCACCTTCAAAATCGGTGTAATCGGCCCCCTGACCGGCGACAACGCTGCTTATGGACTGGCTGTACAGAACGGTGCAGAACTGGCAGCGAAGGAGATCAACGAAGCCGGCGGAATTAACGGCTATACTGTTGAGACTCAGTCTCAGGATGATGAGGCTGACGCTGAAAAGAGCGTAAATGCGTACAATACGTTAAAGGACTGGGGCATGCAGATGCTGGTAGGCGCTACTACCTCCGGAGCCACCATTGCCGTAGCAGCAGAAAGCTACAATGACAATATGTTCCAGATTACTCCTTCTGGTTCTGCAGTAGAGTGCGTGGAGAACCCCAACGTATTCCGGGTATGTTTCTCTGATCCGGATCAGGGTACTGCTTCCGCACAGTATATTGGCGAGCATCAGCTGGCAACCAAGGTGGCAATCATTTATGACAGCTCCAGCGTATACTCTGATGGTATCCGCGAGAACTTTGTTGCCGAGGCAGCTAACCAGGGAATTGAAATCGTTGCCAGCGAGGCATTTACTGCTGACAGCAAGACAGATTTCTCTGTACAGCTGGATAAGGCTAAGGAAGCCGGCGCTGAGCTGGTATTCCTGCCGATCTATTATCAGGAAGCTTCCATTATCTTAAAGCAGGCTTCTGATAAAGACTTCCATCCTATCTTCTTCGGATGCGATGGTATGGATGGTATCTTAACGGTAGACAATTTTGACGTATCTCTGGCTGAGGGACTGATGCTGCTGACTCCTTTCTCTGCTGATGCAGCGGATGCTCAGGACTTTACGGCAGCTTACACCGAAGCTTACGGCGAAGTTCCGAATCAGTTTGCAGCGGATGCTTATGACGCAATGTATGCGATTAAAGCAGCTGCTGAGCAGTCTGGAATTACCCCAGATATGAGCTGGTCTGATATCTGCGATGCCATGGTTCCTGCCATGACGGAAATTTCCATTGATGGTCTGACTGGTACAGGCATGACCTGGAACGAGAACGGCGAGCCAAATAAGGAGCCCAAGGCCGTTAAGATCGTGAACGGCGCCTACGAGATGCAGGAATAATTGCTGTTAATCGAATAGGAATACGTAACCCAACAGAGGGTTGTCCAGCGGACAGCCCTCTGTTTCGTGAAAGATAAATACAAATGCAGAGAGGTGAATTTATGAGCTTCCTATCTTATTTAATTAATGGAATCAGTCTTGGCAGCGTCTATGCCATAATCGCTCTGGGCTATACAATGGTATACGGAATCGCGAAGATGCTGAATTTCGCTCATGGAGATATCATCATGGTAGGCGGATTTGCTGCTTTTACGGTGATCAGTACCATGGGAGGCAACCCGATTGTTGGCGTGCTGACGGCGGTAGTGGTTTGTACGGTGCTTGGCGTAGTCATTGAGCGGGTTGCTTATAAGCCTCTGCGGAATGCTTCTCCCCTGGCAGTTTTGATTACAGCCATCGGTGTCAGCTATCTTCTCCAAAATATAGCTCTGCTGATTTTCGGATCTAATCCTCGTCAGTTTACTTCTGTTATTAATATTCCGCCTTTAAAGCTTGCAGACGGCCAGCTTTCTATTTCCAGCGTGACCATTGTGACCATTGTCACCTGTATTATCATTATGATTGGCTTAACTACTTTTATTAATAAGACAAAAATCGGGCAGGCTATGCTGGCTGTTTCCGAAGATAAAGGTGCTGCCACGTTAATGGGAATTGACGTTAACCGTACCATTGCAGTAACCTTTGCCATTGGCTCTGCGCTTGCAGCCATTGCTGGTGTGCTTCTTTGCTCAGCTTATCCTTCCCTTACTCCATATACCGGTTCCATGCCTGGAATTAAAGCTTTCGTCGCTGCTGTGTTCGGAGGAATCGGATCTATCCCGGGAGCCCTCATCGGAGGAATAATTCTGGGTGTCATTGAGAACCTGTCCAAGGCCTATATTTCATCCCAGCTGGCAGACGCCATTGTGTTCTCAGTACTGATTATTGTACTTCTTGTGCGTCCTACTGGTATTTTAGGCAAACAGATCCATGAGAAAGTGTAGGTGCTTACCATGAAGATGAGTGGAAAGAAAAGTAATTTAATGGTTCAAAACGCTGTTACCTACGGATTAGTAATCGTGTTTTGGGCATTTATCCAGATTCTCAATTTGACAGGAAATATGACCAGTTTATTAAATGGTCTGTTAGTTCCCATTTGTACGTATGTGATTCTTGCCATCTCCCTGAATCTTACAGTCGGTATTTTGGGAGAGCTGAGCCTGGGCCATGCAGGATTTATGTGCGTAGGTGCATTTTCCGGCGCCTTTTTTACCAATGCCATGGCAGGCATCATTCCCAGCGTGGGAGTGCGGTTTGCCTTAGCCCTGGTGGTAGGTGCGATTGTGGCAGCGGTTTTCGGTATTCTGATTGGAATTCCTGTGCTTCGTCTGAAGGGAGACTATCTGGCAATTGTAACGTTGGCCTTTGGCGAGATTATTAAAAACTTGATCAATGTTTTTTATGTTGGAATTGACAGCAGGGGAATTCATTTTTCCATGAAGGACACCACATCCTTGAACCTGGAAGAAGGGGGAGAGGTAATTATCAAAGGTGCTCAGGGAATTACGGGAACCCCTAAGGCGTCCACGTTCCTTATCGGCATTCTGCTGATTTTGCTCACCCTGTTTATTGTGCTGAATTTGATTAATTCTCGGACTGGACGGGCGATTATGGCTATCCGTGACAACCGGATTGCAGCAGAATCTGTAGGAATCAATATTACAAAATATAAGCTTCTGGCTTTTGCTGTTTCTGCTTCCATGGCTGGAGTGGCAGGGGTGCTGTACGCCCATAACTTGTCCAGTCTTGCAGCTACCACAAAAAATTTCGGCTATAATATGTCCATTACTATCCTGGTGTTTGTGGTTCTCGGCGGAATTGGAAATATCCGGGGATCCATGATTGCAGCGGTAGTGCTGACTGCTTTGCCGGAGCTTTTGCGTGGACTGAATAATTACCGTATGCTGATCTATGCCATCGTGCTGATTGTGATGATGCTCTTCAATTCTGCGCCGAAGTCCCTTGAGATGAGAGCACGGGTGAAAGAGTATTTTAAAAATCGCAGAAACAACACAGTAAGGAAGGAGGCTGCCTAATCATGTCCATGCTTGAAGTAAAGAATTTAAGTATTGCTTTCGGCGGCCTGAAGGCTGTAGATGATTTTCATATGACGATTGAAAAGGGGCAGCTTTATGGATTGATCGGCCCCAACGGTGCTGGAAAGACTACCGTATTTAATCTGCTTACCGGCGTTTACAAGCCGGATACAGGCAGTATTATTCTGGACGAAGAGAACATCACAGGAAAGAAAACCATTGAGATTAACCGGGCAGGCATTGCCAGAACCTTCCAGAATATTCGTCTGTTTAAGGATATGTCCGTGCTGGACAATGTAAAAGTAGGCCTTCACAACCATCATCCTTACTCTACGGTAGCGGGGATTTTTCGCTTTCCTTCCTATTACCGGGTAGAGAAAGAGATGAATGAGCGGGCGATGGAACTGTTAAAGGTGTTTGATTTGGATCAGGAGGCTGGATTTAAGGCTTCTAATCTTCCCTATGGCAAGCAGAGAAAACTGGAGATTGCCAGAGCCTTAGCCACAGACCCCAAGCTTCTCCTTTTGGATGAGCCGGCAGCAGGCATGAATCCTAACGAAACGGCTGAACTGATGAATACCATTCGTTTTGTCCGGGATAATTTTCATATGACCATTTTGTTGATTGAGCATGATATGAAGCTGGTATCGGGAATCTGTGAAAAGCTGACCGTTCTGAATTTCGGTCAGGTGCTGACAGAGGGCAAGACAGCTGATGTATTGAATGATCCGCAGGTAATTACTGCGTACCTGGGAGAATAGGAGGAGAGAACAATGGCATTACTTGAGGTAACTGGCCTGGAAGTATATTACGGCGTAATCCAGGCTCTGAAAGGAATCTCCTTCGAAGTAAACCAGGGAGAAATCATTGCGCTGATCGGTGCCAATGGCGCAGGAAAGACGACCACCCTGCAGACGATTACCGGACTGATCCCTTCTAAGGCAGGAAAAATCATTTACGACGGAAAAGATATTACGAAAACCCCCGGCCATAAGTTGGTGCCCATGGGAATTGCTCATGTGCCGGAAGGACGCCGAGTGTTTGCAGAGCTTTCTGTGCTGCAGAATCTTAAGCTTGGAGCCTATACCCGCAAGGATAAAGGCGAGGTGGAAGATACCCTGAAAATGATTTATCAGCGTTTCCCCAGACTGGAAGAACGAAAGAATCAGCTGGCGGGAACGTTGTCCGGCGGCGAGCAGCAGATGCTGGCTATGGGACGGGCGCTGATGAGCCACCCGAGACTGATTGTAATGGACGAGCCGTCCATGGGTCTTTCACCAATTTATGTGAATGAAATCTTCGATATTATCCAGAGCATTAATAAAGACGGCACCACCGTTCTTTTGGTGGAACAGAATGCTAAGAAGGCTTTATCCATTGCCAACCGGGGCTACGTTCTGGAGACCGGAACCATTGCTCTTTCCGGAGATGCCAAAGATCTTTTAAATAATGATCAGGTAAAGAAAGCTTACTTAAGTGAATAACTTCAGGTCTTTTCCAAAAGAGCCTGAGACATAAGGAATATCCCCCTTGCATATACTGGTATCAGCACAGCAAGGGGGTATATTTATGGACAATTTTCATGTATACAAGGATATGGAGGCAAGAACCGGAGGTGAAATCTACATTGGCGTAGTAGGACCGGTGCGGACGGGAAAATCAACCTTTATTAAGCGGTTTATGGAGCTTATGGTCCTGCCTGCCATGGAAGATGAAAACGCCAAGGCAGTAAGCCGGGATGAGCTTCCCCAAAGTGCGGCAGGAAAAACGATTATGACTACAGAGCCTAAGTTTATTCCCAAGGAGGCGGCCGCCATTCAGATCGGTGAAGGAATCACGGTGAAGATCCGGCTGATTGACTGCGTGGGTTTTATGGTAGAAGGGGCGGCGGGGCATATTGAAAATGAGGGGGAAAGGATGGTAAAAACCCCTTGGTTTGACGGAGAAATTCCCTTTACCAAAGCGGCGGAAATTGGTACCAGAAAGGTGATTACCGATCATTCCACCATTGGTTTGGTGGTGACCAGCGATGCGTCCTTTGGAGAAATCCGCCGGGCCGGATATATAGAAGGGGAAAAGAAAGCCATCGAGGAGCTGAAGGAACTTCACAAGCCTTTTCTGGTACTGTTAAATTCCGCCAGGCCTTATTCGGAGGAGACGAAAGAGCTGGCAATGTCGATGGAAAAGGATTATGGGGTAACGGTTTTTCCTGTGAACTGTGAGCAGTTAAAGAAGGAGGATATCTGTCAAATTCTGGAGAAGGTACTGATGGAGTTTCCGGTAGTCCGCCTGGATTTTTCGATCCCCAGGTGGTTAGAGATGCTTCCGGCCTCTCACCCGGTGAAGACCCAGGTGATTGATTGCGCAAGGCAGGTTCTGGAAGGGATTAACCAGATGAAAGATGTGGAACAGGGCTTGGCAGATATTCATACGGCAGAGATGGAGGAGATCCGCTTAGAGCAGATGAATATGGCCAACGGCTGCATTCATCTGCAGGTGATCATGGCTGAGGGATGCTATTATCAGATGCTAAGTGATATGACCGGCCTGCCC
Source organism: Candidatus Cottocaccamicrobium excrementipullorum (assembly GCA_018713255.1). Taxonomy (GTDB): domain Bacteria; phylum Bacillota; class Clostridia; order Lachnospirales; family Lachnospiraceae; genus Caccovicinus; species Caccovicinus excrementipullorum. Next base: position 54,944 of record DVFL01000015.1, read on the forward strand.
ATTGGAGGGGAATACGAGTTAATGGAGACACTTCGGCGTCTTTCTTCCATGCAGAAAGAGTACCAGCGGGTGAAAGATGCCGTATGCCAAGTGCGTTTAAAAGGGTATGGGGCTGTAATGCCGGAGCGGTGGGAAATTATATTGGATGAACCTCAGGTGATCCGCCACGGCAATAAATTCGGAGTGAAGATCAAAGCTGAGGCACCTTCTATTCATATGATTAAAGCTCAGATTCAGACAGAGATTGCGCCCATTGTGGGAAATGAGCAGCAGGCCCAGGATTTGATTTCTTATATCAAGGAGAATGCCAAGGAAAATCCGGAAGGCATTTGGGATGCAAACATATTTGGAAAATCCATTGAACAGATTGTAGAAGACGGCATTCAGGCTAAGATTTCTCAGCTTACGGAAGACAGCCAGCTTAAACTTCAGGATACGATGCAGAAGATCATTAATGACAGCAATGGGGGAATGATCTGCATTATTATTTAAGGACGCCCGGGCCCGGCGGAAGGACGATTGGTTTCTCTGCCGGACCGGGAGTTTTTTATGGAATTCCCTTCTTTTTCATGGTATACTTTTGATGTAAGCTGGAAATTACTGGTCATATAAGTCTGTGCTGGACAGGCTTTTAAGGAGGGATCGCATGAAGCTGGAATTTATTGGAGCAGATCATGAGGTTACAGGAAGCTGTCATTATTTGGAAATTGGAAAGACGAAGCTTTTTGTGGACTGCGGCATGGAACAGGGGCAGAATGTATATGAAAATGTGGAGCCCCCGGTAAACTACAGTGAAATTGATTTTGTGCTGCTCACCCACGCCCATATTGACCACGCAGGTTATTTGCCCTACATTTATGCCAGAGGGTTCCGGGGAAGGATTCTGGCCACAGAAGCAACGGCAGATCTGTGCAATATTCTGCTGCAGGACAGTGCCCATATTCAGGAAATGGAGGCAGAATGGAAAAATCGAAAGGCCAGACGGGCGGGAAAACCGGAGGTGGAACCACTTTATGAAATGAAGGATGCCCTTGGCGCCATCGGGCTGATTGAAGGGTATTCTTATGGAGAAATCATACCTGTGGCGGAGGGGATTACCATCCGGTTTGTGGATGCAGGACATTTGCTGGGCTCAGCATCTATTGAACTGTGGGCAAGGGAAGACCAGGTGGAAAAGAAGCTGGTGTTTTCCGGCGATATTGGAAATACAAACAAGCCTTTGATCAGAGATCCACAATATATTGAATCGGCAGATTATGTGATTATGGAATGTACCTACGGCGACCGATATCACAAAAAAGATGTGAATTATGAGAGGGATCTGGCCAGAATTATTCAGGAAACTTTAGACCGGGGAGGAAATGTGGTTATTCCGGCCTTTGCAGTGGGGCGAACCCAGGAGCTTTTATATTTTATCCGCCAGATTAAAGCGGACAAGATGGTAAACGGCCATGACAATTTCCCAGTTTATGTGGACAGTCCCCTGGCGGTGGAGGCTACCCATGTTTTTAAAGAGAATATGCTGGAATGTTATGATGAGGAAACCAGCCGTCTTGTGGCACAGGGCATTAATCCCATTGATTTTCCTGGCCTCAAGCTTTCTATCTCTACAGACGAATCAAAAAATATTAATTTTGACCAGACGCCTAAGGTGATTATCTCCGCCGCGGGAATGTGCGATGCAGGCCGGATCCGCCATCATCTGAAGCATAATTTATGGAGGCCGGAATGTTCGGTGGTATTTGCCGGATATCAGGCCAGCGGGACTCTTGGCAGAAGCCTGCTGGAGGGAGCTAAAGAGGTCCGGCTTTTTGGAGAGGCCATTGAGGTAAAGGCTCATATAGAATTGATTGACGGCATCAGCGGCCACGCGGATCGGGGAGGGCTTCAGCGGTGGATACGGTCTTTTACGACGAAGCCCAGCCATGTATTTATGGTACACGGTGAGGACCAGGTCTGCACCAAATTCGCCCAGGAACTTCAGGAAGATATGGGCGTTGAGGCATCAGCGCCATTTTCTGGTTCAGTGTTTGATTTAGCCTCCGGCTGCTGGATTCGCGAAGCCGCCGGTATTCCGGTGATTAAGGCCGAGCCGAAGAAAAAGCCGTCTACAGCTTATGAGCGCCTGACTGCTGCGGGACAGCTTCTGCTGCAGGTGATCCGCCATAATGAAGGCGGCGCTAATAAGGATCTTGCAAAATTCACAGATCAAATTATGTCCTTGTGCAGCAAATGGGACCGGTAACAAAAAAGAGAGAGGAATTATTTTGATATGGCAAAGGTACAGATCTATACAGATGGAGCGGCAAGAGGAAACCCAGAAGGACCAGGAGGATATGGAACCATTCTCCATTTTGTGGACCAAAAGGGAGTACTCCACGAGAAAACCATGTCCGGGGGATTTAAGCGCACCACCAATAACCGGATGGAGCTTTTGGCGGCGATCAAAGGATTGGAAGCCTTAAACCGTCCCTGCCAGGTGGAGCTGTATTCGGATTCCAAGTACCTGGTAGATGCTTTTAATCAGCATTGGATTGAAAACTGGGTGGCAAATAACTGGAAACGGGGAAAAAGCGGTCCGGTGAAAAATATTGATTTGTGGGAGCGGCTACTGAAGGCAAAGGAGCCCCATGATGTATCCTTTATCTGGGTAAAGGGCCATGCAGGACATCCGGAGAATGAACGGTGTGACAAGCTGGCCACTTCGGCTGCTGATGGAGAAGAATTGATGGAAGATGAAGGACTAAATTAGTTTCTATTTCAGCATCGGTGCAGAACCGTGTGTTCACGAAACACCGATGCTGAATTGTTTAAGGAAAGCTTACAATATATTACGTCTTCTGGATGGCTATTTTATTTCCTCATGGTTTATGATATCTTGGAACGAGAAGAGAAACCGGCCAGATGCCGGGAGTGTGGAAGAAATCGTTGAAGGAAGTGTTTCAGTGAAGAAAGACCTGAGAATATGGGCCGTAATTTTGGGAATGATTGCCGCCGGCCTGCTGATTACCCGTTTGAATCAAGGATATGTTTCCCGGCAGAGAGCAGCTTACTTTGTCAGCGAAGCAGCCTCTGTTCCGTCTCTTCAGGAAACTGTTCAGGATCAGGAGGAGGAAGCTGACGAAAGCGTCTTTGCCAGAGCCAGAAGCGGGGAATCTGTTTTAGAGGAGCAGGAGGCGGCTGCTGCGGCTCCTGCAGCTGCCGCAATGCCGGAAGAAGATGTTTCGGAAGAAGAAGAAACTTCAGGGGAGACTAAAGAGGCAGAGGGATCAGAACCTTTGCTTACCGCAGGAATTTCTCAGGAGGCGTTGCCGGAGACTAGATCCAGAACGGCAGAGGCGGATCAGGAGACTATGGAGGCAGAAGAGGCGGCTGCGGCCGGGCAGGAGGAGAACTCTGATTATCATCAGGAGCTTGCCAGGTATGAAGAACGGCTCCTTCAGCTGGATGAGCAGATTGCGCAGATGCGAAATTCAGAAACAGATAATACGGTATACAATGTAAAGTCGCTGGCTCAGCAGGAGCTTAAGATCTGGGAACGGGAGATGAACGGAATTTACAGCCTTCTTCTGGAGGCTTTGCCAGAGAAAGACGCCTCGCAGCTTCGGGAAGAGCAGCAGGAATGGATGGAGGAAAGTACCCAAAAGGCCAGAACGGCGGCAGGAAAAAGCGGCGGAAGCTCGATGGAAAGCGTGGAATACACAGCCTCCCTGGCGGGTTCTTACCGGGAGCGGGCTTACGGACTGATCCAGGCCTATGAATGATTTTCCCCTTGAAAATTAAAAACTCCTGTGATACCATAGGATGAGGTTTATGTCTGGGATCCACAGGGATTGCAGACAGTTTGTGCTAGGAGGGATTTCCCATGGCAGTATTAGCCAGTTTGATTTTTTACGCAGGAAAAGCCGCTGTTTTTGCAGCGCTGGCTTGGGCAGGAATTCTTCTGGGAAAGAAGTACCGGCATAAGCGCAAGATACAACAAAGCAGATAATTTGGAGGTATGGCAAGGTGGAAAATTATAAGGATTTTCTCAAATACGATGAGGCGATTGCCCGTTTTAAGGGGTGGCAGGCTTCTGGACAGGATAAAGAGCGCCCTTTTGGGGTGAATGAGTTGAGAGAGGCGTTTCTCTCGTTTTTTGAAAGCAAGGGACATCTGCGGCTGAAAAGCTTCTCCCTGGTTCCCCATAATGATAAGAGCCTTCTGCTGATCAATTCCGGCATGGCTCCGCTGAAGCCTTATTTTACAGGACAGGAGATTCCGCCAAGAACCAGAGTTACCACATGTCAGAAGTGTATTCGGACGGGAGATATTGATAATATCGGCAAGACGGATCGCCACGGAACTTTTTTTGAGATGCTGGGAAATTTTTCCTTTGGCGATTATTTTAAGACAGAAGCGATTCATTGGTCCTGGGAGTTTTTAACCGGGATTGTACGTCTTGATCCAGAGCGGCTTTATCCGTCCATCTACCTGGATGATGACGAGGCTTTTGCAATCTGGAATGAGCAGGTTGGCATTCCTGCCGACAGAATTTTCCGGTTCGGCAAGGAGGATAATTTCTGGGAGCATGGCTCTGGTCCCTGCGGCCCCTGCTCTGAGATTTATTATGACAGAGGAGAGAAATACGGATGCGGAAAGCCGGGATGTACGGTTGGCTGCGAGTGCGACCGTTACATTGAGGTATGGAACAATGTATTTACCCAGTTTGACAATGACGGCAAGGGGAATTATACGGAGCTGGAGAAGAAAAACATCGATACCGGCATGGGACTGGAGCGTCTGGCTGTAGTAGTACAGGATGTGGACTCTCTGTTTACAGTAGATACGAACCTTGCTCTTCTTAAGCGCGTCTGTGAGCTTGCCCATAAGGAATATAAAGCAGATCATGAGACGGATGTTTCTCTGCGGATTGTAACCGATCATATCAAGTCCTGTACCTTTATGATTTCCGACGGAATTATGCCTTCTAATGAAGGAAGAGGATACGTTCTTCGCCGTCTTCTTCGCCGGGCTGCCCGTCATGGCAGAAAGCTGGGAATCGAAGGAAAGTTTTTAGCTGAGTTAAGCAAAACGGTGATCAGTCTTTCCAAGGATGGATATCCGGAGCTGGATGAGAAAAAGGCCATGATCTTTAAGGTACTTACTGAGGAGGAGGACAAGTTCAATAAGACCATTGATCAGGGTCTGGAGATCCTTTCTGAGATGGAAAAGGCGATGAAGGAGCAGGGCTCTAAAATCCTTTCCGGAGCGGATGCCTTCAAGCTTTACGATACTTACGGTTTCCCTGTGGATTTAACCCGGGAAATTTTGGAGGAAAAGTCCCTGGAGGTGGATGTGGATGGATTTAATGCCGCCATGAAGGAGCAGAAGGAAAAAGCCAGAAAAGCCAGGAAGACCACCAATTACATGGGAGCAGATGTAACCGTATACCAGTCCATTGATCCATCGATCACCACTGTTTTCACCGGCTACGATAAGCTGGAAGGACAGGGAAAGGTTCTGGTACTGACCACAGAAGATGAGATTGTAGAAGCTCTCACCGATGGACAGAGAGGTACCATTATTACAGATGAAACCACCTTCTACGCGACCATGGGCGGTCAGCAGGGAGATACCGGCGTCATTACAGGAACAGACGGAGAGTTTAAGGTAGAGGATACCCTTAAGCTTCAGGGCGGCAAAGTAGGCCATGTAGGTGTGATGACTAAAGGGATGATTCATACTGGCGAAATGGTGGATACGAAGGTGTGTGCAGAAGGCCGTCTTGCCACAGCCAAAAATCATAGTGCCACACATCTTTTGCACAAAGCTTTGAGAACGGTGCTGGGTACCCATGTGGAACAGGCTGGTTCCTTGGTAACGCCTGACCGTCTTCGGTTTGACTTTACCCATTTTTCAGCAATGACTCCAGAGGAGATTAAGGCGGTAGAGGATATGGTGAACCAGGAAATCCAGGCGTCTCTTCCTGTGGTGACGGAGATTATGGATCTGGAAGAAGCCAAGAAAACAGGAGCCATGGCTCTCTTTGGGGAAAAGTACGGGGAAAAAGTACGTGTAGTAAAAATGGGCGATTTTTCCACTGAGCTTTGCGGCGGTACTCATGTATCCAACACCAACATGATTTCCTGCTTCCGGATTCTGTCTGAGGCTGGAATTGCTGCGGGGGTACGCCGGATTGAGGCTCTTACCTCCAATGGACTTTTGGAGTATTATCGGAAGGAAGAAGAGGAATTCCATGAGGCAGCCCGGGCAGCAAAAACCACCCCGGCCGGTCTGACTGCAAAGGTAGAGGCAATGATGGAAGAAATCAGAACTCTTCATGCAGAGAACGAGAAGCTGAAAAATAAATTGGCTAAGGATTCCATGGGCAATGTTTTAGATCAGGTGAAAGAGGTTAAGGGCGTGAAGCTTATTGCGGCTCAGGCAGATGGAGCAGATATGAACGGCCTTCGCACGTTAGGAGACCAGCTGAAGGAAAAGCTGGGAGATGGTGTTGTTGTCCTTGCTTCAGTAACTGACGGGAAGGTGAATCTCATGGCTTCCGCCACGGAAAGCGCGATTAAAAAAGGCGCCCATGCAGGCAATCTGATTAAGGGAATTGCCGGACTGGTAGGCGGAGGCGGCGGCGGCCGTCCTGGAATGGCTCAGGCTGGAGGAAAAAATCCAGACGGTGTAGCAGCTGCGCTCAAGGAAGCAGAGACCGTACTGGCAGGCCAAATCCTGTAATTCATCTTACCGGTCCTGTCTATGATGCGCCGGGAGCTGATGGAGAACAATAAATAGCAGCTCTGGCCTGCCGGCGGCAGATTGACAGCTGCCGGCAGGCTGATTTGTAAAAAAATAAATTTTCGATTAAATTTTTCTTGACGTACACTGATTTTATGTTATAATTACTCCAGTGCAAAAAATACCCAAACAGTTGTATTTGAAGTTATAAGCACAAATACCACAACTGGAGGGAGGTTAGGTGTGAGCTATGTCAAACGTAATTGTTAAAGATAACGAGAGTCTTGACAGCGCTTTACGCAGATTCAAAAGAAACTGTGCAAAGGCTGGTATTCAGCAGGAAATTCGTAAAAGAGAACATTATGAGAAGCCCAGCGTAAGACGTAAGAAAAAGTCTGAAGCTGCGAGAAAGCGTAAGTATAATTAATGTATGCTTATGAATGAGGCTGCCGGGAGAGGACCGTCGACAAGATGGTGTTCCCCCGGCAGTTTTTCATTTAATTAAGAAACTTCGTTCCCGATTAAATAAAAACGTTCCGCTGTGGATGCGCACTCCGCGCTTAAGCGCACGCTTTTTCATTTTAGAAAGAGTATTGATTTAGGCTGCAGGGGTCTAAAGCGGTCTGGCTGGTCATAAGATGAAAAGAGACAGCAAGGAGGTGGCCGGCTTGGGTGGACTGTTTAAGGCCGGAGAAAGGATGGCGGAGGCGGTAAAACTTCCGCGGGATGTATTTCCAGGAGACCTCCTTATTTCTCTGATCGGGAGAGAAGAGGTTTTGATTGAAAATTACCGGTCGATTCTTCTTTACACAGATTCTGTTTTATGCGTTCAGGGGAAGAACTGCAGACTGAAGGTCTGCGGGCGCAGTCTGCGGATTGCATATTATACATCGGATGCCATGAAAGTAAATGGGATGATTCAAAAAGTGGAACTGGACGCATAGGAGGGAAGAGATATGGGAAATGGAATCCGATGGCTGGGCGGGTTTATCAAAGTAAAGCTTACAGGATATTCGCCGGAGCGCTTTTTTAACCTCTGCCGTGCAAAGGGCATGGAAATCTGGAATCTGACTTGCAGGAACCAGGAATATGCTTTTTTCATTTCTCTTAAGGATTTTCGCCAGATTCGGCCTCTGGCCAGAAAAGCAAAAGTGCGGCTTAGAATTCAGAGCCGGAAGGGCCTTCCTTTTTTTTTACAGAGAAATCGGAGGCGAAAAGGCTTTGCTGCTGGAATGTGCCTTTTTTTCCTTCTTTTATACAGTATGTCCCTTTTTATTTGGGATATTCAGATTGAAGGCAATCTGCAGTATACCGATGAAACGCTGATGGATTTTTTGGGAGAACAAGGTGTCCGTTTAGGAATGCTGAAAGCGGGGGTGGACAGTCAGAACATTGAGAGGGCGCTGCGGGATACCTTCCCAGATATCAGCTGGACAGCGTCCAGAGTTTCGGGAACTCGTCTGCTGATTTCTATCCGGGAAAACCAGGTGGATTCCCAGCCGCCTGCAGAAGATGAAGGGCCGAGGGATCTGGTGGCTTCACGGGCCGGGGTAGTGACAAAGGTGGTGGTGCGGCAGGGAACCGTTCAGGTGAAGGCCGGGGATCAAGTGGAAGCCGGCCAGGTGCTGATCAGCGGTCAGGTTCCCATTGTAAATGACAGTCAGGAGGTGACGGCAGTTCATAATGTGGCAGCCGATGGAGAGGTAACCGCCTTGACGGATTATCAGTTTTCGGAAAGCTTTCCTCTGCTTCATCCGGTTCAGAGGGAAACCGGAAAGGAGAAAAAGGGATTGTCGGTAAAGATCGGTTCTTTTTCCTTCGTATTTCTGCCTCCCTGGAAGCGGGAAGGAAATTGGATTTATGTGACGGATATCCGGCAGGCCAGACTGTTTTCCAGTTTTTATCTTCCTTTTTATTGGGGAAATATTCAGGGGAAGGAGATAGAAACCTATGAAAGCTTTTATACAAAGGAAGAAATGAATCAGAAGGCTGAAGGGATTTATCAGAATTTTATAAGGAATTTAAGTGAAAAGGGGGTTCAAATTATTCAGAATAATGTTAAAATACTAGAAGATGAATCTGTGTGCACGGTGACGGGGAGCATAAAAGCCAGTCAGGTGATCTCTCAGGTTCAGCCAATTACTGAAATGAAGGAGACAGAAAACGGAAAATATGAGCGTAGTGGAGAACATAATTGATATTCCCGTGGAACATGAGAAAAATGTATGTGGTCAGTTTGATGCGTATTTGAAGAAAATTGAGCGAACCCTTCATGTGACCATGGTGAACCGTGACGGTGCTTTAAAGATTATCGGACCGGAGCAGACGGTGCAGCGGGCAAAAAGCGTATTCAACAATTTGATTGAGCTGTCGAAACGGGGAAACACCATAACGGAACAGAATGTAGATTATGCCCTGTCCCTTGCGTTTTCCGAAAATGATCATCAGATTCTGGAGATCGACAAGGATATTATTTGCCGCACCGTCATGGGAAAGCCGGTTAAGCCGAAAACGGTTGGACAGAAGCAGTACGTGGATGCCATACGAAAAAAAATGATTGTCTTTGGGATCGGACCGGCGGGAACAGGAAAAACTTATCTGGCCATGGCAATGGCGATACAGGCGTTTAAAAATGGAGAAGTGGGGAGAATTATTCTTACCAGACCCGCCATTGAGGCAGGAGAGAAATTGGGCTTCCTCCCGGGAGATCTGCAGAGTAAGATTGATCCCTATCTCCGGCCTCTTTACGATGCGCTGTACCAGATTATGGGAGCGGAGAGTTATCTGCACAATTCTGAAAAAGGGCTGATTGAAGTTGCTCCTCTGGCCTATATGAGAGGGCGTACGCTGGACAATGCCTATATTATTCTGGATGAGGCTCAAAATACAACGCCGGCGCAGATGAAAATGTTTCTTACCCGCATTGGTTTTGGGTCAAAGGTGATTATTACCGGGGATCAGACCCAGAAAGATCTTCCGGCAGGCACAGTAAGCGGCTTGGACACGGCCCTTAAGGTGCTGAAGCGGATTGATGATATCGGTTTTTGTTATCTTACCAGCAGCGATGTGGTGCGCCATCCCCTGGTTCAGAAAATCGTACAGGCTTATGATGATTATGAAGCCAGAGGAAAAATCGGCGGTCGGATTCAAAAAGGAAGAGGGGCAAAAAGAGCCGACTGACTGTCTAAAACAAAAGAAGGGGGCAGGATATGACCATTAATATTGAATATGAGGCAGAAGAAAAACTGGATCTTCCATGGGAAGAAATTATCCAAAAGGTGGTGCTGGCTGCCTTGGATTACGAGGGCTGTCCTTATGAGGCGGAAGTAAATGTGGTGCTCACAGACAATGAAGAGATCCGCAGGCTGAACCGGGAGTACCGGGATATTGACCGGCCTACGGACGTACTTTCTTTTCCGATGGTGGAATACGAGAAGCCTTCTGACTTTTCCCATGTGGAAGAAGAATATGCAGACTGCTTTAATCCGGAGACGGGAGAATTGATGCTGGGAGATATTATTCTTTCCGTGGATAAGATTAAAGAGCAGGCAGAAAGCTACGGCCACTCTCAGACGAGGGAGCTGGCTTTTCTTGTGGCGCACAGCATGCTTCATTTGTGCGGGTATGATCATATGGAAGAGGCGGAACGGGAGGAAATGGAGAGGAGACAGAGAGAGATTCTGGAAGTCGGGGGATACAAGCGATGAAACGATGGATGTTGGGGGGATTATGGGCAGTATTGTCTGCGGGAATCTTAATGGGATGCTCTGGAACAAGGGAATATATTGAGGCGGCAGCCACAGAAGAAGAAACCACCGCCGCTTCGCCGAAGGAGACCAAGGAAATTGTGATTGTGCAGGAAACAGAAACCCAGCCGGAAGAAGAGGAGGAAGAAGGATTTAAGGGGATTCTTGATCTGTCTGACCGGGAACCGAAAGATGGGCTGGTGAGAAGTTATCTGACGGGAGAATGGGTGGATGCCGGCTGCGGGAATCGAAGACCGGTGGCAGTGATGATGAGCAATGATAAGGCTGCGCTTCCTCAGTACGGCATAAACCGTGCGGGAGTCGTTTATGAAGCGCCTGTGGAAGGCGGCATGAATCGGTACATGGCGCTGATTGAGGAGTATGACGATCTGGAGCGCATCGGCTCTGTCAGGAGCTGCCGGACGTATTACACTTATTTTGCCAGGGAGTTTGAGGCAATTTATGCACATTACGGGCAGAGTACTTTTGCGCGGCCGTATTTAAAAAATGTAGACAATATCAATGGCTTAGAGGGAATCGGCAATGTGGCCTACTACCGTTCCAGCGACCGGAAGGCTCCCCATAACGCTTATACCAGCGGGGAACGGCTGAAAAAAGCCATTGAACAGCTGGGGTATTCTAATGCATATCCGGAGGATTACGCCGGCCATTATCAGTTTGCAGATGGGGCGTACTCCCTGGAAGGCCAGGAAGGTGCTTTTCCTGCGGTGCAGATTGTCCCTGGGTATGTGATGAATACGCCGCTGTTTGTCTACACTCCTGAAGACGGGCTGTATCATAGATATCAGTACGGAGAGATTCATTACGGAAATGAAGGGCCGATTACCGTAAAAAATCTGCTGATACAGTACTGCCAGATGGGATACTATGCTAATACAGAGTATCGAAACATTAATGTACATACTTCCGGAGAAAACGGGTATTTTTTTACTGACGGATACGGAATCCCCATTACCTGGGATAAGGATGGGGAGTTTGGCGTTACCCGATACTATGGTCCGGATGGAAAGGAAATCGTCTTAAATCAGGGTACAACATGGGTATGTATTGTTAATGCCCTGGATGAAGATAAATTAGAAATTTATGAAGAATAACGACAAAATACAAAAGAAGAATTCCGGGGCTGACAGAGTCAAGAAGGCGGGCACTAGTTTTGTTATTCAAGGCAGTATTCTGGCGGCAGCCGGAATTCTGGTGAGAATCATCGGCCTGTTTTACCGGATTCCTTTGATGGGCATCATTGACGACCGGGGAAATGGATATTATACTTCGGCCTACAGCATTTACTCTATTTTGCTGATTGTTTCTTCCTACAGCCTTCCCACAGCGGTGTCTAAGATGGTTTCTGCCAGAATTGCCAGGGGACAGTACAAGAATTCTCTGCGCATTTTAAAGGCGTCCATGGTTTATGCGGCGGCGGCAGGCGGACTGGCGGCGGCGGTGATGTGGTTTGGCGCGGATTTATTTGCCAAAGCCATGCAGATGCCTTATTCCAGCTATGCCTTAAGAACGCTGGCGCCAACTATTTGGGTCATGGCTTTTTTGGGAGTGCTGAGAGGTTATTTTCAAGGAACAGGTACCATGGTGCCCACAGCAGTGTCTCAGATTATTGAACAGATCATCAACGCTGCAGTGAGTATTGGAGCGGCCTGGATTTTGTTTCAAGAGGGACTTAAGGTTAATCTGGTGCGGGGAGATACCGAGTACGCTTACGCTTTCGGTGCAGCAGGAGGTACCATTGGAACAGGGGCGGGAGCGCTGGCCGCTTTGCTGTTCTGCGGATTTTTGATGGTAAATTACTGGAAAACCCTGAAACGGCGCTGCCGGAAAGACAGAACAGGAAAGACAGAAAGCTACGGCCGTCTGGCGGGAATTCTCACCATGACTATTCTTCCGATTGTGTTAAGCAGCACGGTATATAATATCAGTTCAGTACTGGATAATTTTATTTTTGGACAGGGAATGGCGTACCTGGGGCAGAACGAGGTGATTGCTACCCAGTGGGGCGTGTTCGGCAAATACCATACCTTGTTTATGATCCCTGTAGCGATTGCCAATGCCTTGTCCTCCTCCTTGATTCCTTCCCTTTCTCAAGCGGTTGCCAGCAAGGACAGAGCGCAGGTTTTGGATAAGACGGCCACAGCTATCCGGTTTTCCATGATGATCGCCATCCCGGCTACGGTAGGACTTACGGTGCTGTCTGCTCCGATTAATAATCTTTTGTTCCCCAGCCAGAACGGGGAGCTGCTGATCCGAATTACCATGGCAGGCGCATCGGCGGTAGCGTTTTATTCGCTGTCCACCGTGACCAATGCCATTCTCCAGGGAATTAACCATATGAATACCCCGCTGAAGAATTCCGCCATCGCCCTGGTGGTTCATGTGCTGATTCTTGCCGTGATGCTTTATGGCTTGAAATGGGGAATTTATGCTGTGATTTTTTCCAATATTCTCTTTGCCCTGCTGATGTGCATTTTAAATGCATGTTCTATACGCCGGTATCTGGATTACCGGCAGGAATATCGGAAAACGTTTATTCTTCCGCTGTTAAGCGCTTTGGTGATGGGAGCAGCCGCATGGGCGGTTTCCACCGGTTTAGACAGAATTTTGCCGGAAGGAAGGCTGTGGCTTGCTCTTCAGGTAGGGGCGGCAGTGGTTGCAGCAGTAGCTGTTTACGGCGTGTTTTTAATCCGGCTTAAAGCAGTGGATGAGGTAGAACTTTACGGGATGCCGGGAGGCCGGAAGCTGGTTCGCCTGGCCAGGAGATGCCGGATTCTGTAAAATGCAGGAAAATAATTGCTGCTGAATATGATTAAAATGGAAAAGAAAAGCAGATACTATACTTTGACAAAAGGAGGAAATCCATGAAAAAGTATCGTTACTGCTTTCTTTTGCTGTTAGGCGCAGCGCTTTTAATCTTAATTCTTTCTCTGATTTTCCTTCCTGGAGCAAGAAGAAAGGCGGAACCTGAGGGGGAGGAAACCACCTCCTTCCAGGAAAAGGAAAGGGAGACGGCGGCGGAGGATCAGATTGTGATGAATCAGAAGGAAGTGGAGCCTGCGGCGGGGAGAGAATATCTTCTGGTCTCCGAGGATGGCTTTCTGCTGGTGTTCGAGGGGGGCGGCTCAAGGATTTGTCTGTATACCCACATTCCTCTTTCTGATTTTCCCAGGGAAGAGCAGGACAAGCTCAGAGAGGGGATCTGGTTTTCTGCCATGGAAGAGATTTACAGTTATCTGGAATCCTATACCAGCTGATGGGAAATAGTTGCAAGAACTGGAAAAAACCGATAGAATAAGACGAGATGAAAAGGAAGGGGCAGCAGATGAAGAAACAAGTGACTGTAATCGGCGGAGGCGCGGCGGGGCTCACGGCTGCCATCTGGGCAGCCAGATCCGGAGCTGACGTATCCGTGATTGAACATACCGACCGGGTTGGGAAAAAAATTCTTTCCACAGGAAACGGAAGATGCAATTTGACAAATTCTAAGATGGACAAGTCTTGCTACCGCAGCGGTCAGCCGGATTTTCCCATGACTGCCATCGGTCAGTTCGGATGGAAAGACGCTTTGCGCTGGTTTTCTTCCATGGGACTATTGTGCAAAAGCCGCATGGATACGTATTATTATCCAGTGTCTGACCAAGCCTCAGCAGTGCTGGACTGTCTTCGGCTGGAATGCGGACGTCTTGGGGTCAAGGTGATTACCGGGTGCAGTCCTGAGAGAATTATTCGGGAGAAGAAAGGAAAAACGCCGGGCTTTCGGATTGAGACAAATTTAGGGGTAAAACAGGCTGAGGGACTGATCTTAGCCTGCGGCTCCAAGGCAGCGCCGAATACCGGTTCGGACGGCAGCGGCTATGAGCTGGCGGCGGCTTTTGGGCATCGGATTATTAAGCCTCTTCCCGCTCTGGTGCAGTTAAGGTGCCAGGGAAATTATTATCGGCAGCTGGCGGGAATCCGGACGGAGGCAAGAATGCGTCTGGAAATTGACGGACAGAGGGCAGCAGAGGAACAGGGGGAACTGCAGATTACCGATTACGGTCTGTCAGGGATTCCTATTTTCCAGCTGAGCCGTTATGCAGCCAGAGCGTTGGATGAAAAGAAAAAAGTGCGGGTAGTTGTAGATTTTCTGCCCTATATGGAGAAGGAAGAAAGCAGAATTTTTCTGGAGAAACGGTTTGAAGAATTCGGCTGGCGCAGGGGAGAAGATTTTTTGACTGGTGTGGTTCATAAAAAACTGGCGGTGGTTTTTTTGAAAATGTCGGGAATCCCCCTGGATCAGCCTGCGGCTTCTGCTACCAGACGACAGCGTGACCATCTTCTTAAGGCTATGAAATCTTATGAGGCGCTGGTAAGTTCAGTGAATCCATTTGCCAATGCTCAGGTTTGCTGCGGCGGTGTGGATGTCAGGGAAGTAGATCCGAAAACAATGGAGTCCAAACTGGTGAAAGATCTGTATTTTGCAGGAGAAATTCTGGATGTGGATGGAATCTGCGGGGGATATAACCTGCAGTGGGCCTGGTCCTCAGGCAGAGCGGCGGGCTGCCAGGCAGCCCAGCGGAGAGGTTAAAGTCAGACTTCCCTATTTAGATTTTTGAATCGGCAGAAGAAAAAGGAGAAAAAATGATACGAATAACCCAGGTAAAAATGCCTATTACCCATACATATGACGATCTGCTGATCCGGACGGCGAAGCTGCTTCGCATTCCAGATGGACAGCTTCGCGGCCTCCATATTGTAAAGCAGTCGATTGATGCCAGAAAACGGGAGGATATCCGGTATGTATATGTGCTGGATGTTGAAGTGGACCGGGAGAAGGAAGTGATCCGCCGCTGCCGCAATAAAAATGCGGCGCTTTACAGCAGCCAGCCTTATGTGTTTCCCTATCCGGGAGATGAAGTTTTAACACATCCCCCAGTAGTGGTGGGGAGCGGTCCGGCGGGGCTGTTCTGCAGCCTGATGTTGGCCAGACATGGTTTTCGCCCTATTTTGCTGGAGCGAGGAGGCCCGGTAGAAGAACGGATGGAGAAGGTAGACCGGTTTTGGAAAACAGGAGAGCTGGATGAAGAGTGCAATGTACAGTTCGGAGAAGGGGGAGCGGGAACCTTTTCAGACGGAAAGCTGAACACTTTGGTGAAAGATCCGGCAGGACGAAATCAGATGGTGCTTAAGATTTTTGCTCAGTACGGAGCCGACCCATCTATTTGCTATATGAATAAGCCGCATATCGGGACAGATGAGCTGCAGCGGATTATTCCGGCAATGCGTCAGGCCATTATTCAGGCTGGAGGGCAGGTGCGGTTTCATGCCAAGGTAACGGATCTTTCTGTGGAAAAGGGAAGGATTAATGGGGTGGAAGTTAACGGGAATGAATTTCTTCCTTCCCAGGCGGTGGTGTTTGCAGTGGGACACAGCGCCAGAGATACTTTCCGCATGCTGCTGAAGCGTCAAGTTCCCATGGAGGCAAAGGCTTTTGCCGTAGGACTGCGGGTACAGCATCCCCAGAAGATGATTGATGAATCACAGTATGGCTCAGAGGCGGCACAAATTCTGGGTCCTGCATCATATAAGGTAACCCACCAGTGCGTGAACGGGAGAGGAGTTTATTCCTTCTGCATGTGTCCGGGAGGATATGTGGTCAATGCCTCTTCTCAAAAGGGAAGGCTGGCGGTGAACGGCATGAGCTATCACGCCAGAGATGGGAAAAATGCCAACAGTGCGTTGATTGTTACAGTAAAACCAGAGGATTTTGGCGGCGGCGGGCCTTTGGCCGGCGTGGAATTCCAGGAAAGAATGGAAGAAGCCGCTTATCAGGCGGGAAAAGGAAAGATCCCCGTACAGCTTTACGGTGATTTTTGCGAGGGCAGGGTATCGCAGGCCTACGGCCAGGTAGAACCTGCTTTTCAGGGTGAAACTGCTTTTGCGGATTTAAATCAGATTCTTCCGAAATATGCGGCTGAATCCATAAAAGAAGGAATGGAAAGTTTCGGAAATATCATTGAAGGCTTCAATCGTCCGGATGCTGTGCTGGCCGGAGTAGAAAGCAGGACTTCCTCTCCTATCCGCATCAGCAGAGACAAGAGCATGGAAAGTGATGTAAAAGGGCTCTTTCCCTGCGGGGAGGGAGCCGGCTATGCCGGGGGAATTACTTCTGCGGCGATGGATGGACTAAAGACAGCGGAGGAAATTTGCCGGCGGTTTAAACCCTTTGATCAGAAGGAAAACGAGAAGCAAAAGGCGAAATGATCCGGAAAAAACCAAGGAGAAAGACATGGAAACAGAATATAGAATGAAGCTGAGAGAGAAAAAACGGATTATCATAAAGGTAGGTTCATCTACCTTAACCCATGAGGAAACTGGAGATTTAAATTTATCAAAAATCGAAAGGCTTGTACGGGTAATCAGCGACCTGAAGGGAGAGGGAAAAGAAGTAATTTTGGTCTCTTCTGGAGCGATCGCTGCAGGCCGTCAGGCTCTCGGCCACCGGAAAAGACCGGAAAGTCTGGCGCAGAAACAGGCGTTTGCTGCGGTTGGCCAGGCCAGGCTGATGATGGTGTATCAGAGAATATTTTCAGAGTACAACCAGACGGCAGCTCAGGTTCTTTTGACAAAACATACCATGATTAACGACAGTTCCCGCTACAACGCTCAAAACACCTTTGAAGAGCTGCTGAAGCTAGGCGCAGTTCCTGTGGTGAATGAAAACGACACGGTGTCCACCTCTGAGATTCCCTTTGTGGATACCTTCGGTGACAATGATCGGCTTTCGGCAGTGGTAGCGTCTTTGGTTGGCGCGGATCTGCTCATTCTTTTGTCCGATATTGACGGGCTGTATTCTGATGACCCAAGGATGAATCCGGACGCCCGTTTTATTCCTCTGGTAAAGGAAATCGACAGCAAGCTTCTGGCCATGGGAAAATCCACTTCAGGGAGCGATGTGGGAACTGGCGGAATGTCGGCAAAGCTTGGGGCTGCCAGAATCGCCACGGACAGCGGCGCGGATATGATTATTGCCAACGGTCAGGATGTATCCGTAATTCAGCAGATTATGGACGGCCAGGAGAAAGGAACTCTCTTTTTGGCTCATCAGAATCTGGATTTTGACTTGATGGATTATCTTAGAAGCGTATATTAAGAATTGCCTGCGCTGACAGCTGCAGCGGCAGAGAAAATAACAGAAGGGAGGATATTACATGAAGCAGGAAAAGATTGACCGGATCAACACCCTTTATCATAAGTCTCAGGCGGTGGGGCTGACGGAAGAAGAGAAGAAGGAGCAGCAGGAACTTCGCCAGGAGTATCTTGCAGCCATCCGTCAGAGCCTTCGGGGGAATCTGAATCAAATTTCCATTAAAGAGAAGGATGGAACCATTACCAATCTGGGAGAAAAATATGGAAAAAAGTCCTACTGATAAATCAGCTTTGCGCAATCGGATAAAACAGCTTCGGGCTAAAATTCTGCCGGAAGAAAAGGCATTATGGGACCGTATGCTTTGCAGCCGTTTCCTGGAACTGGCAGACCGGTCCGGTCTTTTAGACGGACGGCCAATCTATCTTTATATGGATATTCGCAATGAAGCTGGAACTTGGGAAATCTTTCGGGCTTTAAAAGAGAGAAATATTCCTGCAGCATTCCCCAGAACAATAGGAAAATCTCTGGTTTTTTCTCTGGCAGCAGGGAAAGAAGAGATGGAAAAAGGCGCTATGGGAATCTGGGAACCTAAGGCTTTTCTTCCTCCGGTTAAGGAGGAGACCAGCTTGGTTGTTGTTCCTGGCGTGGCATTTGACACAAAAGGAAGGCGCTTAGGATATGGAGGCGGCTATTATGACCGCTTTTTTGCTTCGGAACCAGACCATGTGAAGTGGGGGCTGGCTTATGATCTGCAGATGGAAGAGGAATTGCAGACGGAACCTTGGGATCAGCAGATGGATGCAGTGATAACCCCTGGAAGGATATTCTTCCGGGAGTCAGGAGAAGAAAAAGGAGGATGTATATGACACTTCAGGAAATTGGAAAAAGAGCAAAAGATGTTTCCCGCAGGCTGAGCATACTGGGCCAGACAGAAAAAAATCAGGGTCTCCTTGAGGTGGCGGAAAGCCTGGTGGCAGGGCAGGAGGAAATTCTTTCTGCCAATGAGCAGGATATGGAAAGAGCCAGAGAAAACGGAATGAGCCAGGGGATGTTGGATCGTCTGAAATTAACTCCGGCAAGAATTGAATCCATGGCAGAGGGACTTAGACAGGTGGCAGCCTTGGATGATCCGGTTGGAGAGGTGATTTCCATGAAAACACGGCCTAATGGTCTGCTGATTGGTCAAAAGAGGGTTCCTTTAGGGGTGATTGGAATCATTTATGAGGCTAGGCCAAACGTGACGGCTGACGCCTTCGGTCTTTGCTTTAAAAGCGGCAATGCGGTAATTTTAAAGGGCGGAAGTGACGCAATCTCTTCGAATGTGGCCATTGTAAAGCGAATTCAAGAAGGTCTGGAAAGAGCAGGTCTTCCCGAGGATGCGGTGCAGCTGATTGAGGATACCAGCCGGAGCACGACACGAGAGTTTATGAAGCTGAATGAATATGTGGATGTGCTGATCCCTAGAGGAGGGGCCGGATTAATTAAAACGGTAGTGGAAAACAGTACGATTCCCGTTATTGAAACAGGAACCGGAAACTGCCACATTTACATCGATGAAGGGGCGGATCTTTCCATGGCCTTAAATATCATTGAAAATGCCAAGACCCAGAGGATCAGCGTGTGCAATGCCTGTGAATCGCTGGTGGTTCATCAGTCGGTGGCCAAGGAATTTCTTCCTCAGCTGCAGCAGAGGCTTAACCCTTATCAGGTGGAAATCCGCGGAGATGAACGGGCGGTAGAAATTGTGCCGGAGTTTGTTCCCGCTGCGCCGGAGGATTGGGGCAAGGAATACCTGGACTATATTTTGTCTTGCCGGATTGTGGATTCTTTCGAGGAAGCGGTAGAGCACATTAATCGCTACAGCACCGGGCATTCGGAAGCTATTATTACCCGTGATTATGAGCGGGCCCAGCGCTTTTTAAATGAAATTGACTCGGCGGCTGTTTACGTCAATGCCTCCACGCGTTTTACCGACGGATTTGAGTTTGGATTCGGCGCAGAAATCGGCATCAGTACGCAGAAACTCCATGCCAGAGGTCCCATGGGATTAAAAGAATTAACCACAACAAAATACATTATTTATGGAAATGGCCAGGTGAGACCCTAAAGATTCTGGTCAAATCTGCCAATAAGGAGATACATACTTTGTCGAAGTTTTGCTTTACTACCTCTTTTCTCCATGTTACAATGATAAGGCCTGATTGTAAACGTAATGTAAAAAATGAAAAGGGAAGGTAAAATTACAGTATGGATCTATCGTTTTCGTTTTTTTGTCAGCAGCTGTTATCGAATCCTGTGCTGTTCATTACAGTGTTCCTCACGCTGTGCGTGATCTTTGTCAATGGATGGACGGATGCTCCTAATGCCATTGCCACCTGTGTTTCCACCCGTTCCATGGATGTAGATGCAGCGATTGTTATGGCGGCAGTATGCAATTTTATCGGTGTTCTGGTTATGACGCTGATTAATTCTACTGTGGCGATGACCATTACCAACATGGTAAACTTCGGCGGGAAGAGCGGCGATGCGTTGATTGCCCTTTGCGCGGCGCTTTTTGCCATTGTGGTTTGGGCAGTGCTGGCCTGGTATTTTGGAATTCCTACCAGTGAAAGCCATGCGCTGATTGCCGGACTTTCTGGCGCAGCCATTGCTCTTCAAGGCGGAATTGGAGGAATCAACGGAGCAGAATGGGTAAAGGTAATTTATGGATTAGGCCTGTCAACCCTTCTTGGATTTTTCAGCGGTTTTATTTTCTGCAAGCTGGTGAGTTTAATCTGCTATGGTTTAGACCGAAGAAAGAGTGAAGGATTTTTTAAATACGCCCAGATTGCCGGAGCAGCCGCTATGGCTTTTATGCACGGCGCTCAGGACGGCCAGAAGTTTATGGGCGTGCTTCTTCTTGGGGTATGTCTGGTTCACGGCAGCGATAATGCTGCAGGAATCGAGCTTCCTATTTGGATGATGCTTATGTGCTCCGTAGTGATGGGAGTAGGAACTTCTATCGGCGGAAAAAAGATTATTAAGTCTGTGGGAATGGACATGGTAAAGCTGGAGAAGTATCAGGGATTCTCTGCAGATATCGCAGGCGCTTTTTGTCTGCTTCTTTCTTCCGTGTTCGGTATTCCGGTAAGCACCACCCACACCAAAACTACAGCGATTATGGGTGTGGGAGCAGTAAAACGGCTTTCTGCCATTAATTTTAAGGTTGTTCAGGACATGGTCCTGACCTGGGTTCTCACCTTCCCAGGATGCGGCCTGATTGGATTTTTAATGGCCAAAATCTTTTTGGCTGTGTTCTAAGTCACCCGATACCTCAGTCAGGCGCCGCGGGAAGCTACGGCGGTCAGGAAGTTTGCCGGCTGCCCCGGAGAGGAAAAGCAGTAACTTTCATGCGAAGGAGAAGAGTCATGTCTAAGAAAAAAGACAGTTATTATTTTGATAATTTTGTGGAATGTGTTCAGTACAGCTGTACTGCGGCTAAAATGCTGCAGGAAAATCTGATTCACTTTAAGCGGGAAAATATTAAGGCAAAGCTGGATGAGATTCATGTGGTAGAGCATGATGCGGACCAGAAAAAGCATGAGATGATGGGGGTTTTAGTCAAAGCTTTTATTACGCCCATTGAGCGGGAGGATATTATTCTGCTGAGCCAGAGCATTGATGAAGTGACGGATAAGATCGAAGATGTTATGATTCGTCTTTACATTAACAATGTAAGAGAGATCCGTCCCGAGGCAGTAGAGTTCGCCGGAGTGATTATTGAATGCTGCGAGGCCATGAACCAGCTGATGAAAGAGTTTGGAAATTTCAAGAAGTCAAAAACTCTTCCTGAGATGCTGATTAAAATCAACGAGCTGGAAGAACAGGGCGACCGGCTGTTTATTAAATCCATGCGCCGTCTACATAAAGAAACGGACAATGTGATTGACGTTATTGCCTGGAGAGAGATCTTTAATTATCTCGAGAAATGCTGCGATGCTTGTGAGCATGTGGCAGACGCTGTAGAGAGCGTTGTGATGAAAAATACCTGATAATGCTGTTAGGCTGATAAGGCGGACAGAAGGAAGAGAGGCAGAATCCTCTTGACATATTCTGTCAAATTATGTTACGATTAATTTCGTGAATATAGCGACCTTAGAGAGTGAAGAGCAGGGGAGTAAGACGCGGGTTTCCGCGTGTTCCCCTGCTTTTTTTGTGTCGCTTGAGAAAAAATTAACAAGGAGCCTAAAGGGGGACAGGAGGAGAAGAAAGATGGGGAAATACGTAATTGCCATGGATCAGGGCACCACCAGTTCCCGCTGCATTTTGTTTGATCAGCAGGGAAACATCTGCAGCGTGGCACAGAAGGAATTTACGCAGATTTATCCTCAGCCTGGCTGGGTGGAACACAATCCCATGGAAATCTGGTCATCACAGCTTTCGGTAACGATGGAAGCCATGGGCAAGATCGGGGCCCATTACAGCGATATTGCGGCCATCGGAATCACCAATCAGCGGGAAACCACGATTATCTGGGATAAGGACACAGGAGAACCGATTTATAACGCCATTGTCTGGCAGTGCCGCCGGACGGCGGACCGGATTGAACAGCTGAAGGCAGACGGGATGGAAGAGAGGATCCTTGAGAAGACGGGGCTGATCCCAGATGCATATTTTTCCGGCAGCAAGATCGAATGGATCCTGGATCATGTAAAAGGGGCCAGGGAGCGTGCCCAGCGGGGGGAATTGCTGTTTGGGACAGTGGATACCTGGCTGATTTGGAACTTAACCAAAGGCTGCATCCATGTAACGGATTATACCAATGCAGCCCGGACCATGCTTTTTGATATTCATAAGCTGGCCTGGGATGATGAGATCCTTGATTATTTTCACATTCCCAGATGCATGCTGCCGGATGTAAAGCCTTCCAGCTGTGTGTACGGCTATACATCTTCTGATGTGATGGGCGGGAAAATTCCCATTGCCGGGGCGGCAGGCGACCAGCAGGCGGCGCTGTTCGGACAGTGCTGCTTTGAGCCGGGGGAGGTTAAAAACACTTATGGCACCGGCTGTTTCCTTCTGATGAACACCGGAGAAAAAGCTGTCAGATCTTCTCATGGCCTGCTGACTACCATTGCAGCAGGCAGCCAGAACCAGATCCAGTATGCTCTTGAGGGCAGTGTGTTTGTGGCAGGAGCAGCGGTCCAGTGGCTTCGGGACGAAATGCGGATGGTAAGAACAGCGGCGCAGACAGAGGAGTACTGTACTGCAGTAGAAGATACGGGAGGCGTTTATGTGGTGCCGGCTTTCGCTGGTTTAGGAGCTCCTTACTGGAATCAGTATGCCAGAGGCACTATTGTTGGCGTTACCCGCGGCACCAGCAAGGAACAGTTTATCCGGGCAACGGTTGAGTCCATGGCCTATCAGGTCTGGGATTTAATTGAGTCCATGGAGCAGGATTCGGGAATTTCCCTGAAGGAGCTTAAGGTGGACGGCGGCGCCTGTGCCAACAACTTTTTAATGCAGTTTCAGGCAGACATTCTCGGTGCCAGAATCGTGCGGCCGGAATGTATTGAAACTACGGCGCTTGGCGCTGCTTATCTGGCCGGGCTGGCTGTGGGATACTGGAAGGATAAAGATGAAATTCGGAATAACTGGAAGGTGTCCAGAGCCTTTGACGGCATTATGGAGGAAAGCCGCAAAAGCAAGCTGGTAAAGGGCTGGAAGCGGGCGGTAAAATGTGCTCTGTACTGGTCTGAGGAAGAATAAGTTTTCTGCTGGACCAAAAAAGCATCAGGTTGATGATCATGGAGGAAAGAAAATGAAGGAAATGAAATACGATGTTGTGGTAATTGGCGGCGGCGTGACCGGCTGCGCCATTGCCAGAGAGCTTTCTCGTTATCAGATGAAGGTCTGCGTGGCGGAACGGGGAGAAGATGTGTGCTCCGGCACCTCCAAAGCCAACAGCGCCATTGTTCACGCAGGATATGATGCGGTGCCAGGCTCCTTGAAAGCCAGGTTCAATGTGGAGGGAAACCGAATGATGGAGCCGCTCTCCCGGGAATTGGAGTTTGACTTTAAACGCAATGGATCACTGGTGCTGTGTTTTGACCAGGAGGATATGCCGGCTCTTGAAAAGCTTTACCAGAAAGGGCTGAAGAATGGCGTTCCTGATTTAGCGATCATTACCGGCGACGAGGTAAGAGCGATGGAACCGAATGTAAGCGATGAAGTGGTAGCAGCGTTGTATGCACCCACAGGAGGAATTGTCTGCCCCTTCGGCCTTACCATTGCCCTGGCAGAAAATGCCTGTGACAATGGCGTGGAGTTCTTGTTCAACACAGAAATTCGTTCTGTGGAAAAGAAGGAGAACGGGTATGTGCTGAAGGCGGATCAGCTAGAGATCGAGACATCGGCAGTGGTGAACGCTGCAGGTGTTTATGCTGATGATTTCCACAACATGGTGAGCCAGAATAAAATT
Source organism: Candidatus Cottocaccamicrobium excrementipullorum (assembly GCA_018713255.1). Taxonomy (GTDB): domain Bacteria; phylum Bacillota; class Clostridia; order Lachnospirales; family Lachnospiraceae; genus Caccovicinus; species Caccovicinus excrementipullorum. Next base: position 79,032 of record DVFL01000015.1, read on the forward strand.
CATATTACCCCGAGAAAGGGAGATTACTGTCTCCTGGATAAGGAGGCGGGAAATCATGTATCTCATACGATTTTCCAGCTTCCAGGCAAATTGGGCAAAGGAATTCTGGTTACGCCTACCGTTCATGGAAATCTTCTCACCGGCCCTACTGCCAGAGACATTGAAGACAAGGAAGCCACAGCCACCACGGCGGAAGAACTTGCTGAAATTACAAAAAAGGCCGGGGTCAGTGTGAAAAACATTCCCTTCCGACTGGTGATTACTTCTTTCAGCGGTCTGAGGGCTCATGAGGACGGAGATGATTTTATTGTAGGTGAGGCAGAGGATTCTCCGGGATTTTTTGACGCGGCAGGGATCGAGTCCCCTGGCCTAACCAGTGCGCCTGCCATCGGCGTGTATTTGGCAGGTCTGGTGGCGGAAAAGCTTCACGCTGCTGAAAAGGAACACTGGAATGGCAGACGGAAAGGATTTGTCCGTCCGGAAAATATGACGAAGGAAGAGAGAGCCGCCCTGATTAAAGAGCATCCTGAGTACGGCACCATTATCTGCCGGTGTGAGGGCGTCAGCGAGGGAGAGATTATCGATGCCATTCATCGGACGCCGGGAGCGGTTTCCCTGGATGGAATTAAGCGCCGGGTACGTCAGGGAATGGGACGGTGCCAGGCTGGATTCTGCACCCCAAGGACCATGGAGATTCTGGCCAGAGAGCGCGGTATGAAGATGGAAGAGATTTGCAAAAATGCACCCGGTTCCAACATGTTGGCCGGCAGGAAATAGGAGGGCGGAAGATGACAAACCATGATATTATCATTATCGGAGGAGGCCCTGCAGGTCTGGCAGCGGCTCTGGCAGCCAGAAAGGCCGGCGTTGAGGATGTGCTGATTTTGGAGCGGGACAGCTGCCTGGGAGGAATTTTGAATCAGTGCATTCATAATGGATTTGGTCTGCATACCTTTAAAGAAGAGCTTACCGGTCCGGAATATGCTTATCGTTATATTGAACAAGTGGAAGCAGAGAAAATTCCCTGCAAATTAAATACTATGGTAATTGACATTAACCAGGAGAAGGAGATTACCGCCATTAACCGGGAAGATGGTCTGATTACCATGAAAGCGAAGGCAGTGATTCTGGCGATGGGATGCCGGGAAAGGCCGAGAGGGGCCTTAAATATTCCAGGATACCGTCCGGCCGGCATTTATTCTGCCGGCACCGCCCAGCGCTTGATGAATATTGAAGGATACAGCGTAGGAAAAGAAGTGGTGATTCTTGGGTCCGGGGATATTGGACTGATTATGGCCAGAAGAATGACCTTGGAGGGCGCGAAGGTGAAAGTGGTGGCGGAACTGATGCCCTACTCCGGCGGTCTGAAGCGGAATATTGTCCAGTGCCTTGATGATTACGGCATTCCTCTGAAGCTGAGCCACACGGTGGTGGATATTCAGGGGAAGGAGCGGGTGACGGGCATTACCTTGGCGCAGGTGGGACCTGACAGAAAGCCTATTCCGGGAACAGAGGAACAGTATTCCTGCGACACCCTTCTTCTGTCAGTTGGCCTGATTCCGGAAAATGAGCTGACGAAAGGAATCGGTGCGGCGATGAGTCCGGTTACTTCCGGACCGGAGGTAAACGATCATTTAGAGACCAGTGTTGAAGGCGTATTCGCCTGTGGAAACGTGCTGCATGTTCATGACCTGGTGGACTATGTGTCGGAAGAAGCGTCTTTAGCCGGGACAAATGCTGCGGCTTACGTCCTTGCAGGAGAGAAGACGGATGGACACAGAGTGGAACTGAAGGGAGAAAATGGCGTGCGCTATACGGTTCCCCAGACGATTGATATAAATAATATGCTGGATCAAGTAACCGTCCGGTTCCGGGTAGCTGATGTGTATAAAGACCGGTGTATTGCAGTATATTATGACGGCGTCCAAGTATCTCGCCGCAAAAAGAAGGTTTTGGCTCCTGGAGAAATGGAACAGGTTGTGTTGAAGAAGGACAGCTTTGCCCAGTATCCGGATTTGAAGCGTATTGTAATCTGTACAGAGGAGGATTAACATGGAGGTAAGAGAACTGACCTGTATCGGCTGTCCTTTGGGCTGCAGCCTGACGGTGAAGATGGATGGGGAGACGATTGAAGTAAAGGGAAATACCTGCAGACGGGGAGAGGATTATGCCAAGAAGGAAGTAACCAATCCTACCCGAATCGTCACTTCCAGCGTTCATGTGACCGGAGGAAACTTGGAGATGGTTTCTGTGAAGACCCAAAGGGATATTCCTAAGGACAAAATCTTTGCAGTGATGGAAGAAATACGGAAGGTAACGGCCCAGGCCCCTGTTGCAATTGGAGATGTGCTGATCGATAATTGTGCCGGCACCGGCGTTTCCGTTGTTGCCACAAAGAATGTGGAACGGTGTTAAGCCGGCGCCGGGCTTTAGGCGCCGTAGGCGTAGCGAATAAAGGAAATTAAAGCATCAGTATGAGGCGTGTAGGACAGAACCAGAAGATAGTAATCTTCTTCGTGGTCGTAAACCGGATTTTGGAGAAAACGGGAACGGCGCAGGTTCAGTCCCCACGCCTTATTGATGCCTGTTCCATCTTCCCCAAAGCTGAGATCTTCTTCTAGCAGATTGCATAAATCCTGGGGAAGAAGATCTTCCAGATCCATGAGGGAAAAGGACTGGGCATAGTATTGGGCCAGGTCTTTGGGAGCTACCAGAAAATCCAGCTGGCGGGCTGCAATGTAAGCCATCAGCTTGCTTTGGCTTGCCGCATGATATTCGCTCCCGGAATCCAGGTCTATCAACAGCGAATCTTCAAAGGCGATACGGTGGCCGGATGGGGTATTCTGGTAATGAGAAAAATCTTCCATCAGTTCTTCTGCGGGGAAAAGATTCTGCCGGTCATTGATAAAAAATCCCTGGAGATCAATGGTTTGCCGGCTTTGCTGAAACAAATCTCCCAGATAAATGCATAGGAGAATAAAGATCACCAGAAGAAAAAGAGTCCAGCGGTAATAGTCGAAAAAAAAGCGGACTTTTCCCCGGAAACTCAAGGTTTTCAAAGTTGCCCGATCTCTCTTAACGGCATTGGTGAAACGTTGCTTTAGTCCCATAAAGGTTCCTCCTTGAGAGAAATTCCACTTCATTGTAGCATAAACATTGGAAAAATGGTATACTGACCTGAGAAAACAAAAGGGAAGGCAGGCCGATCTTGTGAATCTTAATCGAATTTTTGATCCCCAGAATAAGTTCTGGTCTTTTATGGAAAAAATCATGAATCTATGTGTGCTCAGCCTTTTCTGGCTGGTTTTCTCCCTGCCGGTGGTCACTGCCGGAGCATCCACCGCCGCCTTATTTAATTATACCCTGAAACTGGCCAGAGAAGAGGAAGGGTATGTATGGAAGACTTTTTTTCGGGGATTTAAGAGTAATTTTGTTCAGGCCACGGTTTTGTGGATTGGAATGGCGGTTTTAGGAGCTTTTCTGGTTTTCGATTTGTACTGCTGCCAGTTTCTCCCTTTTTCTGCATTGAAATGGGCTGCCCGAGTGGTACTGATCAGCTTAATGCTTATTGCGCTGCTTACCAGCCTGTACCTTCTTCCGATGATTGCTTTTTTTCGGACGACGATCAAACGGGCGGTGATCCACAGTTTTGTCATGGCCATGGGAAATCTTTACGTTTCCGTGACGATTCTAGTTATATATGCGGCGGCAGCTGCAGCTGTCTATTTTATTCCTGTTTTGTTCATGGTTTGGTTTACCCTGGCTTCTTACGTGGCGTCTCATCTATTTAATCATGTATTTCTTAAGTATATGGAGGATGTGAACAATATAGACAATAATCCGGCTTAAAATGAAAAAATAGCATACAAAAGCCACAAGTCTACAGAACAATCGTAGAAAAAAGCAAAAAATAGTAAAAAATCAAGTAAAAAATATGTAAAATTCACAAAGATATCTTGAAAGGTCAGCGGGATTATGATACCATAATTTTGTCATACATCGATAAGAATATGGTTGGACTGCTGCAGAGAGAATGAGATAAGGCAAGGCATCCCGGCGCAAGCCGGATACGATTTATGACATACCATTATCTCGTTCTTTTTTTATTGTTGAATTGCTGAGGCGGCGGTTCCTCTGATTACAAAAGAAATGGATGAAGGGAGAAAAGGGAATGAAAAGAAAACTGGCATTAGGATTGGCTGCTGTCATGGCGGCAGGAAGCCTGGCGGGATGCAGCGGAGGCGGTTCTACCGGAAAAGCTGCAGTCGGCGGCGGAGCAGCAGAGACTACGGAAGCTGCATCTGCAGACCCTGCTGATTATGAGGTAACCGAGCCCATTACCATTACCTGGTGGCACGCGCTGGAAGAGCAGTACACCGACACGGTTGAGCAGATCGTAAATGATTTTAACAATTCACAGGATTTGATTACCGTAGAGGCAGAGTATGTGGGAAGCTATTCAGATGTAAATGAAGCCTTGGTTGCGGCAAATGCAGCCGGCAGCGGACTTCCGGCCATCACCGTTGCTAATACCCCCTATGTAGCTGAATATGGAGCAAACGGCCTGACAGAGGATCTTACGCCGTATATTGAGGCTACAGGTTATGATGTGGACGATTTCGGCGATGGAATGATTGCTGCTTCTCAGTACGACGGCAAGCAGGTTTCTCTTCCGTTTTTGATTTCTACCCAGATTATGTTCTACAATAAAGATCTGGTAGATGAACTGGGAATTACTCTCCCCACCACCTGGGAAGAGATGGATACGTTTATGCAGGAAGGCACGGCTAAGGCTGCAGATGGCAGCACAGAGCGCTACGCAACCATTATCCCAGGATGGGATCAGTGGTATTTCGAAACCTTTTACTTAAACCAGGGCGTTAACATTATCAATGACGATCAGGTAACCACGGATTTAAACAGTGATAAAGCAGTGGAGATCGCCGCGAAGTTAAAAGAATGGTGCGACAACGGCTATACCTACTGGACAGGCACTGCAGATGATGCATCTTCCAATATGAGAAACAACTTTATTTCTGGAAAAGCATTGTCTGTAATTCATACCACCTCCTTATATGACACTTATGTAGATCAGTGTGATTTCGAAGTAGGAATGGCATGGCTTCCAGGAGCAGAAACCAAGAACCAGGAAATCGGCGGCTGCGTTCTGCTGATCCCTGCTAAGAATGATCAGGCAACAAAGAACGCTGCATGGCAGTTTATGCAGTATCTGTGCAGCCAGGATGTCAATATGACCTGGGCAGAGGGAACTGGATATATGCCTACCAGAAAATCCGTTCTGGAAACGGAAGCAGGTCAGGCTTTCTTAGAGCAAAAGCCTGCTTTCCAGGCTGTGTTTGACAATCTGGATCTGATTAATCCCAGAATTCAGCATCCTGCATGGAATCAGCTGACCACCATTTGGAAAAACAGCATGGCTGAGCTGATTATCGAAGGCGGAGATGTTCAGGAGGCCATGGATCAGATGGCCATGGAGATCGATGACGTATTAGGCGACGCGTAAATTTTCCGGCCCCTTCTAAATAGAAGGGGCCGGAAATCAGAGGAATGATCGAGAATGAAAGAAAAACGAATTAACCCTAAAACAATATCTGCATGGAAGGATTTTCTGTGTGTTGTGCCGGTCTTAATCTTCCTTGCTGTTTTTACGTATTATCCCATTGTGGAATTGGTTCGAATCAGCTTTACAGACTGGAATCTGTTGAAAGACACCTGGCAGTATGTGGGATTCAGAAACTGGGTTTGGCTGTTTAATGGTTCCGGAACCCGTTATTTGTGGAATTCCCTCCGGGTAACCATCCTTTATTCCATCGGGGAATTAACGGTTACGATGCTGGGCGGAATGATTTTTGCCTTGATTTTTAACCGGATGACAAAAGCCTTTTCGGTGATGCGGGCCATTGTGTTCATGCCGAAATATGTGGCCATGTCTTCTGCCGCAGTGGTATTTTTGTGGATTCTGAACACGGACAACGGCATTTTAAATTACCTGCTTTCTGTTGTGGGCATCGATCCGGTGGACTGGCTGGGCAACCGCAGCACGGCGCTGCTTTCCGTTTTGATGTTAACAGGATGGCGGTGCGTCGGATACGGCATGATGGTTTATCTGTCGGCAATGATGGGAATTTCTTCAGACTATTACGAGGCGGCTTCTTTGGATGGGGCGAACTCCATTCAGAAATTCTTTAAAATTACGCTTCCCATGCTGTCGCCCACCACGCTTTTCTTATTTGTAACCACGTTCATTTCATCCATGAAGGTTTTCCAGTCTGTGGACATTTTGACTCAGGGTGGTCCATACCGTTCCACAGAGGTATTTGTGTACAACATTTACCGTTATGCAATGGTAGATTTCCGAATGGACCGTGCATCTACCGTGGCAATCTTTTTCTTTATCCTTCTTCTGATTGTGACGGCGGCTACCATGAAATTATCCAACGGAAAAGTAACTTACGATTCATAAGGGGGATGTCATGAGCGCAAATACACAAGTGAATGCGAAAGAGCGAAATGAATTAGCCAGGCGGAATCGCATCATCAAGGCTGCGGTGCAGTGGGTTTTAGCGGTGATCGTGCTGCTGATTATTGTCTTCCCGATTTATTGGATGCTGATTTCTTCTGTGAAATCCCAGGAAGAAATTCTTTTGGCCGTACCTACTTTCTGGCCCAGGGAATTTCATTTCGAGAATTATCTGAATGTATTAAGCCGGGGAAATTTTGCCAAATATTACTGGAATACGGCGGTAATGACTGCAGGAATTCTCATTGGGCAGGTAGTCACTGGAATTTTTGCCGGATACGGATTTTCCAAGGGAAAATTTAAGGGGCAGAACGTCTGTTTTATGATTGTTTTAGGCGCGCTGATGATCCCTCTCCAGGTTACCTTTATCCCTCTGTATATTATGATGGCAAATTGGGGACTGTCAGATACTTTTCTTGGATTGATTCTGCCGTCGGCGGTATCTCCTTATTATATTTTCATGCTGAGACAGTCTTTTATGGCGATTGACGACAGCTATATTGATGCGGCAAAGGTAGACGGTCTGGGAAGAATCGGCATTATCACCAAGATTCTCGTTCCGATGTGCAAATCTACTTTGTTTACGGTTACGCTGGTAACCTTTACCGACGGGTGGAATAATTATTTCTGGCCGAAGATCATTGCCAGAGGAGAATCCCACCGGGTGTTAACCATTGGACTTGCCCAGCTGCAGAATACCTTTGCGGGAAATGAAACCATGAATAATCATGAGATTATGGCAGGTGCTGTGCTGGCGGTAGTGCCGGTAATTATTCTGTTTTTCATTTTCCAGAAATACATGCTGACAGGTTATTCCAAGGCTGCAATGAAGTAAAGGTTGTGTTATACTAAACGGGGCAGGAGCTGGGTAAAGCTTCTACCCTATTGTAGGATGAAGAGGAGGAATCTGCAATGAAAATTTACGCGCACAGGGGATACAGCGGACGGTACCCGGAAAATACCATGCTGGCGTTCCAGGAGGCGGCCAAGACTGGCTGTGACGGCATTGAACTGGATGTTCAGCTGACCAAGGACGGACAGGTGGTGGTAATTCATGATGAAACCATTGACCGAACGACCAATGGAACTGGACGGGTAGTGGATTATTCTTTCCAGGAGCTGGAGAAGTTTAATGCAGCGGCCCGCTATGAGGGAAAGTATGACTTCTGCCCTATCCCTTCTTTCGAAGAATATTTAAAGTGGGCGGCCGGCGAAAAGCTGGTTACGAATATTGAGATTAAAACGGGCGTTTATTATTACGAAGCGCTGGAGGAGAAAACGATCCAGCTGGTACGCCAGTATGGACTTGAGGACCGGGTTTTCTTTTCTTCCTTTAATCACATGTCTCTGGTTAAGGTGAAGGAGCTGGCGCCAAACGCGCTCTGTGGTGCATTGCTTGAGCACTCGGGAATCGGCAATGCAGGCTACTACTGCAGCCGCTTTGGATTTGGGGCTTATCATCCCGGGTACAAGGGACTGACAGAAAAAGAGGTTAAGGGATGTCATGAAAGAGGAGTTAAGGTAAATGTCTGGACAGTAAATGACATGAATACCCTGGAACAGCTTTATGACTGGGGCTGTGACGGAATTTTTACCAATTATCCTTCCATCTGCAAGGCATGGGTAGACAGCAAGGAAAAATAATCAATAGAGAGAAAAAGCGCTGGCGCAGGCCGGCGCTTTTTCTTTCCTTTTTGTGGAAAAAGGAGTAAAATATAAGACAGGGCTTTTTTCTCCTTGGAGAAAGGCATTAAACATCAGTGAAGGAGCGAATAAACCGATGAAACCCATTGAATTGCTGGAATCCTCTCCCGTCATTGCGGCAGTAAAGGATGAGAATGGATTAAACAGGAGCTTTGCCTCAGAATGTCAGGTTGTTTTTATCTTATATGGCAATATCTGCAATATTGAGAGCATTGTGCACCGAGTAAAAGAACAGGGAAAGATTGCGATTGTCCATGTGGATTTGACGGCTGGACTCAGTGCAAAGGAAATTGCCGTGGATTATATTAAAGAGAATACCCGGGCGGACGGCATTATCAGTACGAAGCCGTTGTTAGTAAAGAGGGCTTCTGAGCTAGGGCTTTATGGGATTCAGCGGACGTTTATGATTGATTCTATGGCCATGAACACTATGAAAAAACAGCTGGATTCTTTCCAGCCGGATATGGTGGAAGTAATGCCGGGAATCGTGCCCAAGATTTTAAAAGAGATTCGGTCTTACACCGATATCCCCATTATCGCAGGAGGGCTGATTTCGGATAAGAAGGATATTATGTCTGCCTTCGCTGCAGGGGCGGATGCGATTTCTACGACAAAAGAAGATTTATGGTTTGTGTAGATTGATTTCTGGCTGATCATGTTCGGTCAGGGCTTTTTTAGTCAGGCAATTTTCTTGAAATCCTGTTTGCAATCCCGATGGATTATGCTATAATGTGAAGATGAAAATTAACTTGACAAAGGAATTCGATAAACATGGAGTTAAAGCGAGAAGAAATTTTTAGATACAATCCCCAGGAGTTTTGCCGACCATATGATGAAGTGATTGCTGCTGCGCCGGATAAAGAGCCGGAGCGGCAGTATTATTTCATGCAGTATGCCAGAACCCTGTTAAAGGCAGATTTTGAAGAGCAGATGGCAAAGGGGGCGGCAGCTGCCCGCTATGGGGAAGAAAAAGCGAAAGAGATGCTTTCCCAGGGGATTTACGGAACCTTTAAGATTAATACCTTTGGGTGTCAGATGAATGCTAAGGATTCCGAGAAGCTGACGGCGATTCTGGAGGTGATCGGATACCAGGAGGCAGAGGGAGAAAAGGCCGATTTTGTGCTTTACAACACCTGCACGGTTCGGGAGAATGCGAACCTTAAAGTATACGGAAGACTGGGACAGGTTGGAACCTTAAAAAAGAAAGATCCTCATATGCTCATCGCCCTCTGCGGCTGTATGATGCAGGAGCCGGAAGTGGTAAAAAAACTGAAAACCAGCTATGGTTTTGTGGACTTGATATTCGGCACGCACAATATTTTTCAGCTGGCTGAACTTATGGTTCGCCGCTTCCATCAGCGGAAGATGGTGGTGGAGGTCTGGGAAGGAACCGACCAGATTGTGGAAAATCTTCCGGCCGACAGAAAATATCCCTTTAAGTCCGGAGTGAACATTATGTTTGGCTGCAATAATTTCTGCAGCTATTGTATTGTACCCTATGTTCGGGGGCGGGAGAGGAGCCGGAAGCCAGAAGAAATTTTAAATGAGATCAGAAATCTGGCAGCAGACGGAGTCGTTGAAGTCATGCTTCTTGGACAGAATGTCAATTCTTATGGGAAAACGCTTGACGAGCCGATTACCTTTGCCCAGCTTCTTCGCCAGGTAGAGCAGATACCGGGAATTGAGCGGATCCGGTTTATGACTTCTCATCCCAAGGATTTGTCTGATGAGCTGATTCAGGTGATGAAGGAATCGAAAAAGGTTTGTCCCCATCTTCATCTTCCCCTTCAGTCTGGAAGCAGCCGGATTTTAAAGGCGATGAACCGGAAGTATACGAAGGAGCAGTATCTTGAGCTGGCTTTTAAAATCAAGAAAGAGGTGCCGGACATTTCCTTGACAACGGATATTATTGTGGGCTTTCCTGGAGAAACAGAGGAAGACTTTTTAGAAACCATGGATGTAGTGGAGAAGGTGAAATTTGACAGCGCCTTTACCTTTATTTATTCTAAGCGGACAGGGACCCCGGCGGCGGCTATGGAAAACCAGGTTCCTGAAGAGGTCGTGAAGGATCGGTTTGATCGTCTTTTGGCAAAGGTTCAGGAGGTAGGTTCCTCTGTCTCAGGAAGAGAAATTCATACCTGCCAGCAGGTTTTGGTGGAAGAAGTAAATCATCAGGATCCAGCGTTGGTAACGGGACGTTTAGGGAACAATACGGTGGTGCATTTCCCTGGAGATGCTTCTCTGATTGGGAAAATCGTGGACGTTGAAATGGACGAATTTAAAGGTTTTTATTATATGGGGCATAAAATTGACTAAAAGAGAAGTGAGGTAACGAATGGCTGGTATGACACCAATGATGACCCAGTATTTAGAGACGAAGAAACAGTATCCAGACTGCATTCTGTTTTATCGTCTGGGGGATTTTTACGAGATGTTCTTTGACGATGCGCTGAAGGCGTCGAAGGCTCTGGACATTACCCTGACGGGAAAAGACTGCGGATTAGAGGAACGGGCGCCCATGTGCGGCGTCCCTTTCCACGCTGTGGATTCTTATTTGAATAAACTGGTGCAGAAAGGCTTTAAGGTGGCCATTGCTGAACAGATGGAGGACCCGAAGCTGGCCAAGGGGCTGGTGAAGCGGGAGGTGATCCGGGTGGTAACCCCGGGAACCATTACCAGTGCACAGGCGCTGGATGAAACGAAAAACAATTATCTGATGGGAATTGTCTATCTGGATGGTGTATTTGGAATTGCCGCAGCAGATATCAGCACCGGCGATTTTTTTGTGACGGAGGTAAAGTCAGAGCGGGATCTTTACGATGAATTGAATAAGTTTTCTCCTTCTGAGATTATTTGCAATGAAGCTTTTTACATGTCCGGAGTGGATGTGGACGGATTAAAAGAACGGCATCAGGTGTCCCTTTCGGCGCTGGACGGCCGTTTTTTTGAGGATGAGCTGTGCCGGAAGGTGTTAAAGGAGCATTATCATGTGGGCAGTCTGGATGGTCTCGGACTGGGAGATTACGACACCGGCGTGATTGCCGCAGGCTGTGTAATGCAGTATCTTTATGAAACGCAGAAAAGCACCCTGGATCATTTGACGACGATTACGCCTTATCAGGTGGGACAGTATATGGTAATTGATACGTCCACCAGGCGGAATCTGGAGCTGGTGGAGACCCTGCGGGAGAAGCAGAAGCGGGGGACTCTTCTTTGGGTTTTGGATAAGACCAGGACAGCTATGGGGGCAAGGCTTCTGCGCAGCTATATTGAGCAGCCTCTGATTCATCGGGATGAAATTTTGGCCCGCCAGGAAGCTGTTCAGGAGCTGAATATGAATTATATTTCCCGGGAAGAAATCTGTGAGTATTTAAACCCGATTTATGACTTGGAGCGTCTCATTGGACGAATCAGTTATAAGACGGCGAATCCACGGGATTTGATTGCTTTTAAAAATTCTCTTTCTATGATTCCTCATATTAAGACGATTTTGAAAGAATTTACCAGTCCTCTTTTGCAGCACTTTGAGGAGGAGTTAGATCCGCTCACCGATTTATTTGAGTTGATTGATCAGTCCATTTTAGATGATCCGCCGGTTTCTGTGCGGGACGGAGGAATGATTAAGGACGGATTTTCGGAGGAGGCGGACCGGCTTCGTCATGCAAAAACAGAAGGCAAGACCTGGCTGGCAGAGCTTGAGGCAAAAGAGAAGGAAAAAAGCGGAATTAAAACCTTAAAAGTAAAGTTTAATAAAGTTTTCGGCTACTACTTTGAGGTAAGCAATTCTTTTAAAAATATGGTGCCGGATTATTTTATTCGGAAGCAGACCCTGGTGAACGCGGAACGGTACACGACAGATGAACTGAAAAATCTGGAGGATGTGATTATGGGAGCAGAGGAGAAGCTGGTCTCCTTAGAATACGATTTGTTCTGCCAGGTAAGGGATCAAATTGCTTCCCAGGTGGTGCGGATTCAGAAAACGGCGAAAGCGCTGGCGGGAATCGATGTGTTTGCCTCTCTTTCCACAGTGGCCACACGTCATAATTACGTAAAACCCCAGATCAACGAAAAAGGAGTGATCCGCATTAAAAACGGCCGCCATCCTGTGGTAGAGCAGATGATGCGGGATGATTTGTTTGTAGCGAACGATACCTGCCTGGATAATGGAAAAAACCGGATTTCCATCATTACCGGTCCCAACATGGCGGGAAAATCCACTTATATGCGCCAGGTAGCATTGATTGTTCTTATGGCTCAGATCGGAAGTTTCGTGCCGGCGGAGGAGGCGGATATCGGTCTCTGTGACCGGATATTTACTCGGGTAGGCGCTTCAGATGATTTAGCCAGCGGCCAGAGTACGTTTATGGTGGAGATGACGGAGGTAGCGAATATTCTCCGCAACGCCACGAAAAACAGTCTTTTGGTATTAGATGAAATCGGACGGGGAACCAGTACCTTTGACGGACTTTCCATTGCCTGGGCAGTGGTCGAGCATATCAGCAATCCGCGTCTTTTGGGGGCAAAAACTTTATTCGCCACCCATTATCATGAACTGACGGAGCTTGAGGGAACCATAAGCGGCGTCAACAATTACTGCATTGCGGTGAAGGAGCAGGGGGATGATATTGTTTTCCTGCGGAAGATTATCCGCGGAGGCGCAGATAAAAGCTACGGCATTCAGGTGGCAAAGCTGGCGGGCGTTCCGGATTCTGTAATTGCCAGAGCGAAAGAGATCGCAGAGGAATTAAGCGGAGCGGACATAACGGCCAAGGCGAAAGAGATTGCAGAGGTGAATGCCTCTGTTTCGGCCAGAAAGCCGGTGCCGAAAATGGATGATGTAGATCTGCAGCAGATGACTTTATTTGATACAGCAAGAGATGATGATATTATCCGGGAACTGGAGGGACTGGAGCTGGGGCATATGACGCCTATTGATGCGTTAAATACCTTGTATCGTCTCCAGACTAAGCTGAAAAACCGGATATAAGGAGTAATGGGTATGCCCGAGATTAGAATTTTAGATGAGAGCACGGTAAACAAAATTGCAGCTGGCGAGGTGATTGAACGGCCGGCTTCGGTGGTGAAGGAGCTGTTAGAAAACGCCATTGACGCCAAAGCTACGGCAATCACCGTAGAGATCAAAGAGGGAGGGATTTCTTTTATCCGGGTGACGGATAATGGATGCGGCATTCCTAAGGAGGAAATCGGCAAGGCTTTCCTGCGTCACGCCACCAGCAAGATTAAGCAGGTGGAAGATCTTCTTACTGTATCTTCGTTGGGATTTCGGGGGGAGGCCTTAGCCAGCATTGCGGCGGTATGCCAGGTGGAGGTTATTACAAAGACCAGTGATTCCCTTACTGGATGCCGGTATCAGATTGAAGGAGGGCTGGAAAAGGGGCTGGAAGAGATTGGGGCTCCGGAGGGAACCACCTTTATCGCACGGAATCTGTTTTACAATACCCCTGCCCGAAAGAAGTTTTTAAAAACGCCTGCTTCGGAAGGAGCCCGTGTGGCTGATCTGGTGGAGAAAATCGCCATGTCGCATCCGGATATTTCCATCCGGTTTATTCATAATCATCAAAATCGGCTCCATACCTCGGGAAATAGTAACTTAAAAGATATTATTTATACGATTTTCGGCAGAGAGATTGCGGGAAATCTTCTCCCTGTGGAGGGAGTAAGGGAACAGGTGCAGATCACCGGCTTGATCGGAAAGCCGGTGATCGCCAGAAATAACCGGAATTTTGAAAATTATTTTATTAATGGACGGTACATTAAAAGCAATATTGTAGCCAGAGCCATTGAAGAGGCTTATCGTCCCTTTATGATGCAGCACAAATATCCTTTTGTCCTGCTGCATTTAACCATTGAACCAGAATTGCTTGACGTCAATGTTCATCCCACAAAGATGGAGCTGCGGTTCAGAGATGGGGAAGAGATGTTTGTGATGATTCGCGACTGCATCGCCCAGGCTCTGGCGCATAAAGAATTGATTCCTCAGGTGGAACTTTCTGAGGGAAAAAGCCGGGAGGAACTGGAACAGGAAAAACAGATCAAGAAGGTTCTGGCAGAGGGGCCGGAACCCTTTGAACGGAAGCGGATGGGGCTTTACCAGCAGACCTTAAAGGAGCTGACTTCCATGCCGGAAGATAGTTTTTTGAAAGAGGGGGCGGGAGCCTGGCAGCAGAAAGAGGAACGGAAGCTGACTCCTCTTCGTTCCCAGATGCCTGATTCGGAGAAAAAAGAACCGGATCAGCCGCTTCCTTCTGTCCAAAAACCGGAAAATCCCCTTAAGAAAGAGGATACGGGAAAACAGATGGAACTGTTTGATGATCGGTTCCTGGAAAAGAAGGCCCGGAAGCGTCATAGATTGATCGGCCAGGTTTTTGATACGTACTGGCTGATTGAATACCAAGATCAGCTCTTTATCATTGACCAGCATGCCGCTCATGAAAAGGTTTTGTTTGAGAAGACCATGGCTTCTCTGAAAAGCAGAGAGTTTGGGACGCAGATGGTAAGTCCGCCGGTGATTCTTACCTTAAATATGGGAGAAGAGCTGTTAATGAAACGATATATTTCTTACTTCAACGAAATGGGGTTTGAAATTGAACATTTTGGAGGAAGAGAGTATGCGGTGCGCGGGGTGCCGGCGAATCTTCCTTCCATTGCCAGAAAGGATCTGCTTTTGGAAATGCTGGACGGTCTTTCTGAGGACAGTCAGGCTCACAGTCCTCAGAGCATATATGAGAAGGTGGCATCCATGTCCTGCAAAGCAGCGGTGAAGGGAAATCATGCAATGTCTCCTGCAGAGGCGGATGCGCTGATTGATCAGCTTTTGGACATGGAAAATCCTTATGCATGCCCTCATGGACGTCCGACTATTATTTCCATGAGCAAGTATGAGCTGGAGAAGAAATTTAAACGGATTGTTTAGAGCTGGTGTTTTTTCCAAACGCCGGCGCTAAGGTCTGTCTTAAGCAGAAGGCCGAAGAAGCCAAAGGGAAAGGAGGGCTTATGGAGAAGAAACCCCTTATTATTATTACTGGTCCTACCGCGGCTGGGAAAACCAGTCTTTCTGTTCGCCTGGCGAAAGCCCTGGGAGGCGAAATTATCAGCGCTGATTCCATGCAGGTATACCGGCATATGGATATCGGATCTGCGAAGGTCACAAAAGAGGAGATGGAAGGCGTTCCTCATTATTTGATTGATGTATTGGAGCCGACGGAACCCTTTAATGTGGCAATGTTTCAGCAGATGGCAAAAGAGGCGGTGCAAACCATTTACTCCCATGGAAGGATTCCTATTTTGGCGGGGGGAACCGGGTTTTATATCCAGGCTCTGCTGTACGATATTAACTTTCAGGAGACGGGGGAGGATCCTTCTATTCGTTTATCTCTTGAGGCGTTGGCTGAAGAAAAGGGCGGGGAGTATCTTCATCAGCTGCTTGCCCAGGCAGATCCTCAGGCTGCAGAGGAGATTCACCCCAATAATGTAAAGCGGGTGATCCGTGCCCTGGAGTATTTTCAGCAGACGGGACAGAGAATCTCTGAACATAATCAGCAGGAACGCCAGAAAAAGTCGCCCTATGCTTTTCGGTATTATGTAATAAATATGGAGCGTTCTCGTCTGTACCAGCGGATTGACCAGCGCGTTGACTTGATGATGCAGCAGGGGTTGGTACAGGAGGTAGAGAAGCTTCGGGAAATGGGCTGCCGCAGAGGAATGGTGTCAATGCAGGGGCTGGGCTATAAGGAAATACTGGATTATTTAAATGGAGAAATTTCCCTGGAGGAGGCAGTGTACCAGCTGAAACGGGATACCCGGCATTTCGCCAAGCGTCAGCTGACCTGGTTTAAGCGAGAACGTCAGGTGCGCTGGCTGAACTGGGAAGATTTTTCCTTTCAGCAGGAAAAGATGCTGGACTACATTTTAAAGGATTCGGCAGAGATTCTGCCCGAAAATTAATGGAGAAAGAGGTTTTACCCATGAAAACAGATGCAATTTACAAGGAACTGGGAATTTCTGATCAAGTGCTGGATTATTGCCGCAAGGTGGAAAAAGGGCTGGAGGATAGATTTGCCCGAATTGATGAAACGGCAGAGTACAATCAGATGAAGGTCATTAAAGCCATGCAGGAAAACCGGGTCAGCGACGTACATTTTGCTGCCACCACAGGCTATGGTTATAACGATCTGGGAAGAGATACGCTGGAAAAGGTGTATGCCAGCATTTTTCATACAGAAGAGGCGTTGGTTCGGCCGAATTTAATCAGCGGAACGCATGCTCTTCATGTGGCTCTGTCCGGAAATCTTCGTCCGGGGGATGAGCTTCTTTCTCCGGTAGGAAAGCCTTACGATACGCTTGAAGAGGTAATCGGAATCCGGGAATCGGCTGGTTCCCTGAAGGAGTATGGTGTTTCCTACCGTCAGGTGGATCTTCTTCCCGGCGGAAAGTTTGATTACCAGGGGATTGCTGCAGCCATCAATAACCGGACGAAGTTGGTGACCATCCAGCGGTCAAAAGGTTATGATACCAGACCCACTTTTTCCGTGGAGCAGATTGGAGAGCTGATTTCTTTTATTAAATCCATCAAGCCGGAGGTAATCTGCATGGTGGACAACTGCTACGGCGAATTTGTGGAAACCATCGAACCTACGGATGTGGGAGCAGATATGGCGGTAGGTTCGCTGATTAAAAATCCAGGAGGCGGACTGGCCCCCATTGGAGGATATATTGTAGGGAAAAGAGAGTGTATTGAACAGGCTTCTTACCGTCTCAGCGCACCGGGACTCGGCCGGGAAGTAGGGGCAAGTCTCGGCTTGAATACTGCGTTTTATCAGGGATTATTCCTTTCGCCCACGGTGGTGGCCGGCGCATTGAAAGGGGCGATTTTTGCTGCCAATGTCTATGAAAAACTGGGCTTTGCCGTGGTGCCTGACGGAAAAGAAGAGCGGTATGATATTATTCAGGCCATTACTTTGGGAAGTCCTGAGGGCGTGATTGCGTTTTGCCAGGGGATTCAGGCAGCGGCGCCTGTGGACAGCTACGTTTCTCCGGAGCCTTGGGATATGCCGGGCTACGATGCGCCGGTGATCATGGCAGCGGGAGCTTTCGTTCAGGGTTCTTCCATTGAGCTTAGCGCCGATGGTCCCATTAAGCCGCCTTATGCTGTTTATTTCCAGGGCGGACTTACCTGGTATCATGCGAAGCTTGGAATTATGATGTCTCTTCAGAAATTGGCAGAGAAGAATCTTGTGACGCTGTAGGATTTTGCTCAGGGTGCTTTTTTGAAGGGCTTTAAGAAATATTACGGAATTATGAAATTTTTGTAAGTGATATACAGACATGGAAAATTATGATAAAATGATGAACGAGCGATTTATGGGAGCGCTGAGATGATGAGAAATAAAAACGTTTGGGTTCTGCTGATTTTACTTCTGACAGGCGTTGTGTTGGGAGGATTTATTGGAAGCGTAACCGAAGGAATTCCGGCCTTGTCCTGGCTGAGCTTCGGTGAGTCCTTCGGACTGAACAACCCTCTTGTATTGGACTTCGGCATTCTGGTCATCACTTTTGGCCTGTCCATAAAAATTACCATGGCGGGAATTATCGGCGTGGTAATTGCCCTGCTGGTTTACCGCTGGCTTTAACGTCGTTTAAATCCGCCGCCCTGCAGGAGTCTCTTTTCCCGGGCATTCGTACTTGGAGAGCACAATGAACAGGAGGAGACTAAAGATGAATGAAACATGGAAACGAAAGAAAATGAAAGACCTTCCAGCCCAGGAGCGCCCTTATGAGCGCTGCCTGGAAATGGGACCGGAGCATCTTACGGATGCAGAGCTTTTGGCGGTGATTATCCGCACCGGTTCTAAGGAGGAGACCTCCCTGGAACTGGCACAGAAGATACTAGCCTTAAATTACCCGAATGGGGGTATTTTAGGGCTTTTGCATCTTTCTCTGCCGGAATTTATGCAGATTAAGGGAATCGGTCAGGTAAAAGCGATTCAGCTTTTATGCATCGGGGAGCTCTCCCGGAGAATTTGGAAGCAGGGAGCCAGGATGAATGCCCCTGATTTCCGCGATCCTGAGGATGTGGCGGCATATTGTATGGAAGATATGCGCCATCTGGAACAGGAGCAGGTGCGCGCCATGTTTTTTGATACGAAGCAGCGGCTGATTCGGGATGTGGTCCTTTCAAAAGGCACGGTGAATACTTCCGTAATATCGCCCAGGGAGATTTTTATTGAAGGCCTGCGCTGCGGCGCAGTATCTTTGATTCTGGTTCACAACCATCCCAGCGGGGATCCCCGTCCCAGCCGGGAAGATGAACTTTTGACCAGAAGAGTGGATGAGGCCGGAAAAATCGTAGGGATTGCCTTGTTAGATCATGTGATTATTGGCGATACTACGTATATAAGCTTACGGGAACGAGGAATATTATAGATGGAAAAAAAACGCAGCAAATATCTGCTGATCGGTCTGACCATATTCTGCATTGCGCTGATTGGCGTTTCTTCCATTCGAGATGGAATTCTGGAGCCTCTGCGCACCGGAGTAGGTTATGTGCTGGTTCCCCTTCAGACTGGGGTAAATGCAGTGGGAAGAGGAATTTATACTGGAATACGGGATTACAGCCAGCTGAAAGAGGCGCTGGATGAAAATGAGCGGCTGAAGGAAGATATTGCCAGGCTGACTGAAGAGAATAACCGTCTTCAGGCGGAGCAGTATGAGCTCGCCCGGCTGCGGGATCTCTACGAACTGGATCAGGAGTACATGAATTATGAGAAAATCGGCGCCAGAATCATCGCCAAGGATTCCGGCGACTGGTTTCAGGTATTTCGGGTGAATAAAGGCTCAGCCGACGGCGTTGAGGTGGACAACAACGTAATCGCTGGAGGGGGACTGGTGGGAATTGTCACCGATGTGGGAGCTAACTACGCCACGGTTCGGTCCATTATTGATGATTCCAGCCGGGTCAGCGCCATGGCCCTTCAGTCTGGGGACAACTGTATTGTAGGAGGAGACCTGACTCTTTTCGAGGAGGGGCGGCTGAGAATTACCAATATATCCCGGGATGGCGATGTTAAGACGGGGGATGCCATTGTCACCTCGAATATCAGCTCGAAATTTATGCCGGGAATCCTCATTGGCTATGCGGCAGATATCACGGTTGATCCAGAGAGATTGACAAAATCCGGATATCTGATTCCCGTAGCGGATTTCGATAACCTTCAGGAAGTGCTGATTATCACCGGCACGAAAGATACCGGCGAGGCGCAGCTGGGAGAGGAGGCGGGTTCATGAGACGGATTCTGGTGAATCTGCTGCTGATGATTATTGCTTTTACCCTGCAGACCTGTATCTTTCCCATGATTCCCTTTTTATCGGCTTCGCCGAATCTGCTGCTGATTCTTACTTTTTCCTTTGGATTTATTCACGGCAGCTGGGCGGGGATGCTTTACGGCCTGTTTGCAGGCCTTCTTTCAGATTTGTTTTACAGCGGTCCTTTTGGATTCTACATGCTGATTTTTATTTATATCGGCTATGTAAACGGGATCTGTACCAAATACTATTATGAGGACTATATTACTCTGCCGCTGGTTCTCTGCGTGCTGAATGAGCTGGCGTATAATCTGTATATGTACGTATTTCGTTTTCTGATCCGCGGCAGACTGGAGCTTTTGTATTATTTCCGGCAGATTATGCTTCCGGAAATTATCTTTAGTGTTGTAACTACTCTCTTTATCTACCGGCTGTTTTTGTTTACCAGCCGGCGCCTGGAAGAGATGGAAAAAAGGAGAGATACTACCATTGTTTGATGACCTGCGAGAAGTACTGAAAGAGTTTGTGCACAAGGTAGCTTATTCGAGATTATTTTTCCTGTCGGTGCTGTTTACTGTTTTGTTCGGTGTCCTGACGGTTCATTTGTTTAATCTGCAGATTGTCCAGGGGGAGGAGATGCAGAATAACTACATTCAGCTGACGGAAGAGACTGTCTATGAGCCGGGAACCAGAGGCAATATTTACGATCGGAACGGGAAGGTGCTGGCCTACAATGAACTGGCGTATTCCGTTACAGTACAGGACACTGGAGCTTACACCGGAGATCAGGAGATGAACGCCATGCTGTTTCGCCTGGTGAGCATTCTCCGCAGTCATGATGTGGATGTGGAAGGAAAATTTGAGGTCGGCATGGATGAGAACGGCGATATGATTTATACTTCCTACAGCGATACCAGCCGGCTGGGATTCCTGCGGGATGTGTATGGCCTTCGCTATATTGATGAGCTCTCGGAAGAATGGGATGATGACCTTGGAAAATATGCTTCTGAAGTAACGGCAAGAGAGCTGTTTGAAAAGAAGAAAGAAGATTATGGCCTGAATGAACTGACGAATCAAGACGGCAGTCCGTTGGAGATAGATGACCAGACGGCGCTGGATATTGTAAACATCCGCTATACCATGTCTCTCACTTCCTTCCAGAAGTACCTGCCCACCACTGTGGCTTCTTATGTGGATGATGAAACGGTAGCTGAAGTGATGGAGAATACGGCTGATCTTCAGGGAGTAAATATTGAGGAATCATCAATCCGGGTGTATAATGACAGCATTTATTTTGCGCCCATCATCGGTTATACGGGAAAGATGCAGACCGACCGCTTAGAGGAACTGCAGAAATCCAATCCAGATTATGATATCAATGATACGGTAGGTCTTATCGGCATTGAATCATCAATGGAGCTTGAGCTTCAGGGAAGCAAGGGATACCGGGTGGTCAGCGTGGACAACCGGGGACGGGTCCAGGAAGAACTAGAGCGAGTGGAGCCCACTGCCGGCAATGATGTTTATCTGACGGTGGACAGAGATCTTCAGGTGGGAATATATCATTTAATCGAACAGCAGCTGGCTGGAATTCTGGTGTCCAAGCTGGTCCCGGAGGATAATCCTAACACAGAGCGCACAGATTCCAGTAGCTTGAAAATCCCCATTAAGGATGCTTATTACCAGCTGATTAATAATAATGTCCTTTCTCTCAGCGAGTTTCAGGATGAAGATGCTTCTGAGACGGAGCGTCAGATTCAAAGTACCTTTGAATCTGCCAGAGATCGGATCATGGGACAGCTTAGAGGAGAACTGACCAGCGAAAACGCTACGCTGATGAAGGATCTGCCTCAGGATATGGCCAATTATATGGTTTACATCTATAATTACCTGTCATCTTCTGAAGTGGGGATTATTGATGAGTCCAAGATTGATACAGAAAGTCAGGCATACCTGGACTGGAAGGCAGATGAAATCAGTCTCAGGGATTACCTGTATGCAGGAATTGCAGACAGCTGGGTAGATACCACCAAGCTGAATTCTGAGAGCAGATATTCCAGTGCGGGAGATATTTATCATCAGCTGGTGGATTATTGTCTTAACCAGCTGATGGATGATGTGAACTTTACCAAATTAATTTATCGTTTCCTGATTAATGATAATGTAATTACAGGAAAGCAGCTTTGCCTGGCTCTCTATGATCAGGGAGTTCTGGCGGAAGATCCGGAGGAGATTGCTGCCCTGCGGGGAAACGGCGAGGCGTATGCTTATACCTTTTTGGTGAATAAGATTTCCTCTATAGAGATTACGCCGGCCCAGCTTGCTCTTGATCCCTGCAGCGGCGCTTGTGTCATTACGAATGTAAATACCGGAGAAGTACTGGCCTTAGTAACGTATCCAAGCTACGATAATAATATGATGTCCGGAACGGTAGATGCCCAGTATTTTGCCAGACTGAGAAACGATTTATCTCAGCCCCTTTACAATAATGCAACCCAGGCCCAAAAGGCTCCCGGTTCCACCTTCAAGCCGATTACGGCCATTGCTGGTCTGGAAGAAGGAGTAATCTCTTTAGGCGAAACCATCAACTGTACCGGCGAGTACGATGAGGTGGCTCAGCCGATTCGGTGCTGGATCAGTCCTGGACGCCATGGTCCCTTGGATGTGGTAGGCGGCCTGCAGAATTCCTGCAATTATTTTTTCAATGAAGTGGCCCATCGTCTTTCCATGGATGAAAACGGAGTGTATAATACAGAAAAAGGATTGGATACTCTTCGGCGGTACGCTTCCATGTTCGGCTTGGATCATGATTCTGGAGTGGAAATTCCTGAGCGTGATCCACAGATTTCCGATATTGACCCGGAACGTTCAGCCATGGGACAGGGTACCAACAGCTTTACCAATGTGCAGCTTTCCCGCTATGTTGCGGCGCTGGCCAACCGGGGAACGGTGTTTGAATTAAGTCTTTTAGATAAGCTGACAGATTCTGACGGCAATTTGATTGAAGATTATACACCTGAAATCAGTTCCCAGATTGAAATTCAGGATTCTACCTGGGATGCGGTGGCTCAGGGAATGCGGGGCGTGATCGCGAACGGTTCGGCAGCACGGATTTTCCGGGATCTTCCCATTGAAATTGCAGGAAAAACCGGTACCGCACAGGAGTCCAATACCAGAGGAAACCACGCCTTCTTTATTTCCTACGGTCCTTATACGAATCCAGAGATCAGCGTTACGGTGAATATCCCTTATGGATATTCTTCCTCCAATGCAGCTACACTGGCAAAACATGTATATGAATTATACTATGGATATACCACATTAGATGAAATCCTGAATGCAGGAGCCATTGGCGCTTCCAATGTAACCATCGGGGATTAAAGGTTGGGAATGATTATTAGCTGAGGTGATTTTGTATGCGCAGTACTGTGGTAATTAAGGGCAGCAAAGCCGGAATGAGTGTATATCTGGATCCACAGGCGCCGTTTTCGCAGATCATTGCGGATATCGAAAAGAAGTTTCGGGAAAGCGCCAAGTTTTGGGGATCTGTGCAGATGGCCCTCTCTCTTGAAGGCAGAAGCTTGACGGCGGCGGAAGAGTATGAAGTGGTAAATGCCATTATGGGAAGTTCTCAGGTTGAGATTTTGTGCCTGATTGACCAGGATGGAGAACGAATTCGCCGATGTGAGAAGGCGCTGAATGAAAAGCTTATGGAATTAAGCTCCCAGACGGGACAGTTTTATAAGGGCGACTTAAACCGGGGAGATTGTCTGGAATCGGAGAGCAGCGTTGTGGTAATTGGAGATGTGCATCACGGTGCCAGAGTAATTGCCAAAGGAAACATTATTATTCTGGGGGAGCTTAAAGGATCGGTGTTTGCCGGAGCCGCCGGAAATGAAGAGGCGGTGATTGTAGCGCTTGAGATGGCGCCGGTGCAGATTCGCATCGGCGGCCTTTCCAGCCGAGTGGGTGAAAAAAGCCGCCGTCTGGGCCGGGGCCCCATGATTGCCAGGGCAGAAGAGGGGCAGATTCGCACCCGCCCGATAAAAAAGAATTTTTTGCACATGCTAAATTTTAATTAATACTGGAAAAGATATCTGATTTGTTGTACAATATAATAGAATTTTTCCCAGGAGGATATAATTATGAGTGAAGTCATTGTTATTACTTCCGGAAAAGGAGGAGTCGGCAAGACAACAACCTCTGCCAACATCGGCACAGGACTTGCCATTCTGGGAAAGCGTACTGTTTTGATTGATACAGATATCGGACTGCGCAACCTAGATGTGGTCATGGGACTGGAGAACCGGATTGTCTACAATCTGGTGGATGTGGTGGAAGGCAACTGCAGAATGAAGCAGGCCCTCATAAGAGACAAAAGATATCCTAACCTGTATTTGCTTCCCTCTGCTCAGACCAGGGATAAAAGCGCGGTCAGCCCGGAGCAGATGAGAAAACTGACAGATGATCTGCGGGATGAGTTTGACTACATACTGTTGGATTGTCCTGCAGGAATTGAACGTGGATTTCAGAATGCCATTGCCGGAGCTGACCGGGCTTTGGTGGTGACTACGCCGGAGGTATCAGCCATCCGGGATGCTGACCGGATTATCGGTCTTCTGGAAGCCGCCGATATGGGCATGATTGATTTGATTGTAAACCGTATCCGCATGGATATGGTCCGCCGGGGGGATATGATGTCCATGGATGATGTGATGGACATCTTAGCTGTTAACGTGATCGGTGTTGTGCCGGATGATGAATCCATTGTCATCTCCACCAATCAGGGCGAACCTCTGGTGGGAATGGGTTCTCTTGCGGGACAGGCATTTTTAAATATTTGCCGGCGTCTGATGGGAGAGCAGATTCCTTTTTTGAGTTTGGATACCCAGCCGAAGTTTTTTTCTCGGCTGTCCAGAATCTTGAAAAAGGCTTAAAGGAGGAATCAGATGGTTTGGCATGTATTTCCTGGCATACCTAAAAATCATTCCGGAAGCCTGGCCAAAAAGAGGCTTAAGGTGGTGCTGGTTACGGATAAGGTAGACTGCTCGCCGGAACTGATAGACCGGATGAAGGATGACATGGTTCGTGTCATCTCGAAATACATGACGATTGACCGGGAAGGCATTGAGATCAGAATTGTCAATGGCCGTCCCCAGACCGCCCTTTACGCCGCAATTCCGATTTTAGACATACCGAATAAGGGGATCTGTTAATGATGTTTTTGGATTACAAATTTCGAAATTTCAATATACGGCTGCTCATTTACGTGCTGGCTTTAAGTGTTCTGGGCGTATTGGTGATTCGCAGTGCTGCTGCCGGTTCCATGGATGATTCCCGGGTGATCCGCCAGATCATCGGGATCGGCGTGGGGGTGGCGGCAGCCATCACCCTTTCTCTGATTGATTACCACCGGATTTTAAATTTTGCCGTTGTGGTTTATCTGGTGTGCGTGGGCTTTTTGGC
This sequence comes from Candidatus Cottocaccamicrobium excrementipullorum, assembly GCA_018713255.1. GTDB lineage: Bacteria > Bacillota > Clostridia > Lachnospirales > Lachnospiraceae > Caccovicinus > Caccovicinus excrementipullorum. Next base: position 104,065 of record DVFL01000015.1, read on the forward strand.
GTTGGTGCTGATTAACGGAGTTGTCCGGGGCGGCGCTACTAGATGGATTGTGGTTCCTGGGCTGGGGCAGATTCAGCCGTCAGAATTTTCGAAAATTGGATTAATTGTGTTTTTTGCCTGGTTTTTTGACCGATACCAGGAAAAAATCAATAAAGTACCTGTTGTGGGAGCTGCCGCGGTATTGTTTGGCGTTCCCATTCTTCTGATTTTAGCTGAGCCAAATCTTTCTACCAGCTTGATCACGATTATGATGTTTGCCGCCCTGATTTTCGCAGCGGGGATCAGTTATAAATGGATTTTCGGTGTGCTGGCAGTATTGACACCTTTGGCTGCAAGTTTTATTTATCTTTTGCAGTATGAAATGATTCCGTTTCTCCGGGGCTACCAGGCACAGCGTATTTTAAGCTTTATTAACCCCGGTCAGTACCAGGATGCCAACCGGCAGCAGGACAATTCTGTAATGGCCATCGGCTCTGGACAGCTGTGGGGAAAAGGACTGAACAATACCACCATTGCTTCGGTAAAAAACGGAAACTTTCTGTCAGAGGAGTCTACGGACTTTATTTTTGCCATTATTGGCGAAGAGCTGGGATTTGCCGGCTCTATGTTTACGGTAGTGCTTTATCTGCTGGTGATCTATGAATGCCTTTGGATGGCCAGACAGTCGAAAGATATGAGCGGAAAACTGATCTGTACAGGCGTAGCAGCCTTGATTGGTTTCCAGAGTTTTTCTAATATTGCGGTTGCTACGAAATTATTTCCGAACACCGGGCTTCCGCTTCCTTTTATCAGTTACGGTGTCAGCTCCCTGCTCAGTATGTATGTGGGCATCGGGCTTGTATTAAATGTCGGACTACAGAGAAAAAACACTCACAATTAAGGAGGACCAGAGTATGAATATCGGACTAATCGCACATGACGCAAAAAAGAAGCTGATGCAGAATTTTTGTATCGCCTACAGAGGAATACTGAGCAAAAACGAGCTTTACGCAACCGGCACTACTGGACGGCTCATTGAAGAAGTGGCGAATTTAAATGTTCATAAATACTTGGCCGGTCCTTTAGGGGGCGGGCAGCAGCTGGCAGCCCAGATTGAACACGATGATATCGATCTGGTAATTTTCCTTCGTGATCCGTTAAATCCCAAGGAGCATGAGCCGGATGTGAACAATGTAGTTCGTCTTTGCGATACTTACAACATTCCTTTAGCCACCAACTTAGCCACGGCGGAGCTGCTGATTAAATCCCTTGACAGAGGCGATCTGGAGTGGCGGGAAGTATTTCGATAGATCGCGGGGACAGAACGGTGAAGAAGAATAAATGGCTGCTGATCCTGGGGATTGGTTTATCCGCCGCATGGCTTTCCTCCTGCGGCAAAGCTTTGGACAGACCATATCAGTGGGATCAGCGGACTTCAGTATTTAAAAATGGATATGAGGACGGGCGTGCTCAGGGGTTTGCCGCAGATTTATGTGTTCTTTCTCCAGAAGATACCTGGGAAGATGAGCGGGTGAACGCGGAGGCTGCTGCGGTGTTTGACCTTTCTGGAAAGCAGGTTATTTTTGGAAAAAATGCCTTTGAACAGCTCTATCCTGCCAGTATTACCAAGGTGATGACGGCAATCATTGCGATTAAATACGGCAATCTTTCGGATCAAGTGACGATGACAGATGAGGCGGTAATCACTGAAGCTGGCGCCAGCTTGTGCAATGTTCATCCTGGAGATACTCTTACACTGGAGCAGCTGCTTTACGGGCTGATGCTGCCTTCTGGCAATGATGCTGCTGCAGCCATTGCCGTGCATATGGCAGGAAGCATCGAGGATTTTGCACAGATGATGAATGATGAGGCAATGCGCATCGGCGCCACAGGAACCCATTTTGTGAATCCCCACGGCCTTACTGATCCAGATCATTACACTACTGCCTACGATCTGTATTTGATGTTTAATGAAGCGCTGAAGCTTCCTCTCTTTCGCGAAATTATCAGCTCCACGGCGTATACTGCAGAGTATACTGACGGACAGGGAAATCCGGTTTCTCAAACCTGGAAAGGCGGAAATTGGTATATGACAGGGGAGAGAGAAACTCCTGACGGCCTTACGGTTTTGGGAGGAAAAACAGGGACGACCAGCGCCGCAGGATATTGTTTGATTATGGCGGTGGAAGATCAGGCGGAGAGCGAGTATATTTCCGTAGTGCTGAAAGCAGGAAGCCGTGCAGGTCTGTACGATAACATGACTGAAATTATTCAGAAAATTTCCAATTAGTCATTGCATATTTTGGATATTTATACTATAATTGTTTTATAATTAAGTGACATTTTATACAACTTAAATAAACCAAAGGAGGAGATTGTTATGGTTCAGATTATAGCAGGGAAAAAGGGGAAGGGAAAGACGAAACATCTGTTAGAAAAGGCCAATACATCCGTAAAAACCGCAAAGGGCTCCATTGTATATCTTGACAAAAGCTCCAAGCACATGTATGAATTAAGCAATAAGATCCGCTTAATCAATGTTAACGAATTTCCCATCAATTCAAGCGAAGCATTTATTGGATTTATTTCTGGTATTATTTCTCAGGATCACGACCTGGAGATTATGTTTTTAGACAGCTTTTTAAAGTTAGCTAGTCTGGAAGGCGAAGATATTTCCCAGACCATCTCTGAACTAGAAAAAATCGGCGAAAAATATCATGTTACCTTTGTGCTCAGCATTTCCATGGATGCTCACGAGCTTCCAGAAAACGCCAAGGGCGATGTGATTATCTCCTTATAAATAGAACGCCGGTTTCTGTGAAGAAACCTGGATTTTAATCAGCCGGCATCGGTTTTTGTACAGGAAGGCAGGATGCTTTTCCTGGCGGAGAACGATGCCGGTTTTTACTTGCAATTTTTCCCTCTACCTTTTATAATAGCGGGAGAGGAAGGAGGCTTCCTATGGGCAGCCAAAAAAAGAAAAAAAAACGCAAGATTGTGCCTTACAGACAGCCCTTAAATCTGAATGTGGGCATGATCATTTTTTTCATTATTTTTATTTATATGAGCTTCAGCGTATACGCCTATATGAAACGGGATAAAGTTCAGGTTTACGAGGTGGTGGAAGGAAGCATTGTGAATGAAAAGCGTTATACTGGCATTATTTTTCGGGAAGAAACGACGAAATATACAGATCGTGCAGGTTACGTGAATTACTACGTTCGGGAAGGAAAGAGGGCCAGAGTTGGCACCAGCGTGTATTCTATTGATGAAACCGGTTCGGTTGCTTCGTTTCTCCAGGAACATCCAGAGGCAAGCGGTACATTCAGCGAAGAGAATCTTGCTGAGCTTAAAAAGCAGCTGTCTTCCTTCAGTCTTACTTTTGATGAACAAGATTTTCGGTCAGTATATGATGAGAAGTATTCTCTTGAGGCGCTTGTTCTTGAATACGCTAACTTTAATGCCATGGACAGTCTGCAGACCATGATGGATCAGGCTGGGGTGAATTTTCAGCAGGTAACGGCAGACCAGGCAGGGATTGTTTCTTATGCGATTGATTCATATGAGGATTTAGATCCTTCTCAGGTGACGGAAGAGATGTTTGATCGGACGAATTATGCGAAAGCCATTACTCAGTCGGGAAATATGATTGCCAGCGACGCTCCGGTTTATAAAATTATCACTTCAGACAACTGGTCGGTGGTATTTCCGATAAGAGAAGAAGATCTGGCAGAATACGGCAGTGCATCTTCTCTCCGGGTTAGTTTTGACGGAACTGATCTCACCGCCGCCGGAGATTTTTCCACCATTACAGGCGCCGATGGGAAAACCTACGGAAAGCTGGATTTTAATAAGTATATGGTTCAGTTTGTGTCTGATCGCTTTGTTCAGTTTGAAATTCTCCAGGATGAGGAGGATGGATTAAAAATCCCCATCAGCGCGGTGACGAACAAGACGTTTTATCTTGTTCCTTTGGATTATTTAGCCAAAGGAGGGGATGAGGAAAGTTCAGAAACTGGATTCATGAAAGAAGTCTATACGGAGGAAGGAACCAGCCTTGAGTTCGTTCCTACAACCATTTACTATTCTACGGATGAGTATTTTTATATTGATCTTGAAGAGGACAATGGACTGAAACCAGGCGACTATCTGGTTAAGCCTGGGGGGATCAATGTTCCAGATGTGGAAGATGCTCAGGAAGCTGAAGGAGACATGGAGCCGGAGACCAATGAGGCTGCGGCGGATACAGCGCGTGCCGCAGACAACGGAGGCAGATTCCAGATCGGCGCCAATGCTTCTCTCCAAGGCGTTTACAACATTAACAAGGGCTATGCCGTATTCAAGCAGATTAAGGTTCTGTCAGAGAACGATGAGTTTTACACTGTGGAAAAAGGAACCTCCTACGGTTTGTCGGTCTACGATCATATCGCCCTGGATGCAGATACGGTGGAGGAAGGGGCTTTGATTTATCAGTAGCTTTCCTGTTCCAGAGACAAAAAACTTATCAAACATAATCCTAAAAATCATGAGGTGAACATATAATGGTAAAAGAACAGTTAAAAGAAGTACAGGACAGGATAAAAAATGCCTGTATCCGTGCAGGAAGAAATCCAGAAGAAGTAACCTTGATTGCCGTCAGCAAGACGAAGCCGGTTTCCATGATCCAGGAAGCTTATGAAGAAGGCATCCGGGATTTTGGAGAGAATAAAGTACAGGAAATTTTGGAGAAGGAACCGGTTTTGCCGGGGGATATCCGCTGGCATATGATTGGACATCTTCAGCGAAATAAAGTAAAGCAGGTGATCGACAAGGCAGTATTGATTCACTCTGTAGATTCTGTTCGCCTGGCCCGCCAGATTGAGGAGGAGGCGGCGAAAAAGGATATCCAGGTGGACATCCTTCTTGAGGTAAATGTAGCCAGAGAAGAAAGCAAGTTCGGCTTTTTCCTGGAAGAAGTGGAGCCTGCGGCAATGGAAATCAAAGATTTCCCCCATGTGCATATTCGGGGATTAATGACAATTGCGCCTTTTGTTGAGAATTCCGAAGAAAATCGAAATGTATTTAAAAAATTATTCGAATTATATGTTGACATGAAAAGTAAAAACATTGATAATGTTACTATGGACGTGCTTTCCATGGGTATGTCCGGGGATTATGAAGTGGCAATCGAAGAAGGGGCTACCATGGTTCGGATAGGCACCAGTATTTTCGGTTCCCGATAAGGATTGGAGAGAGTTTAAAATGAGTATTTTAAGCAGGCTGATGAACACAATGCGTCTGAGCGGTGAGGACGAAGACGATTACTATTTAGATGACGATGATTCCTTTGAGGAGGAGGCTCCTAGAAAATCCCTTTTTTCTAGGCATCAGGATGAGGATAATTATGATGAAGAGCCGGAGCCGAAAAACCGTTTTCTCGGCAGCCGCAGCGCTAAAGTAGTTCCGATGAGGAGGGGAATGGAAGTGACAATGATTAAGCCTACATCCATGGAGGATTCAAGAGAGATTTGCGACTATCTTTTGGCAGGAAAAGCTGTTGTGATGAACATGGAAGGAATTCATATGGAGACGGCCCAGAGAATCATTGATTTCGCCTCGGGCGCCACATATTCCATTGGGGGAAATCTGCAGAAGATTTCTAATTATATTTTCATTGCGACGCCTCAGTCAGTAGAATTGTCCGGAGATTTTCAGGATCTTTTATCTGGCGGTGATCTGGGAGGCGTTTCCGGATTAAATATCCGGTTTTAAGGTTGTATGAAGGCTGCCGTGAAGCTGATTTCGGGCTTGCGCGGCAGTTTTTTATTGATTTTGTTAAACTAATCATTTGACGGCAGGAGGAAGAAAATGGAACGATTAAGTGTGCATTTGGAAGAAAAGCCGATTTATTCAATTATTCTTGACCAGTCTTTCGACCATCTGGCTCAGGAGACAGAAAGACTTGGCACAGCAGGAAGAAAGCTGTGTATTGTCACTGACTCGAATGTAGCTCCTCTTTATTTGAAGGAAGTAACAGAAAAGCTTCAGCCCGTTTTTCAGCAAATTGATTCTTTTGTGTTTCCTGCTGGAGAAGAGCAGAAGAACTTGGACACAGTCAGAGCTCTTTATGAAGCGCTGATCCAGAAGGGCTACGACCGCGGGGATATGCTGGCTGCCTTAGGCGGAGGGGTGACTGGAGACTTGTGCGGATTTGCTGCGGCAACTTATCTGCGGGGGATTTCTTTTATTCAGATTCCCACTACCCTGCTGGCTCAGGTAGACTCAAGCATTGGCGGAAAGACTGGCGTGGATTTTGATTCCTATAAAAATATGGTGGGGGCGTTCCACATGCCAAAGCTGGTTTACACGAATGTAAGAACGTTGCTGACTCTTCCCGAGGAGCAGTTTATTTCCGGAATGGGAGAAGTGGTAAAGCATGGCCTGATTAAAAATGAGGAATATTATCATTGGCTGATTCAGCACAGTGAAGAAATCATGAACCGGGATCTCTCCGTCTGCGAACAAATGATTCTGGAAAGCAACCGAATCAAGAGAGATGTGGTGGAAAAGGATCCAAAAGAAAAGGGAGAGCGCGCTCTTTTGAACTTTGGCCATACTCTTGGCCATGCCATTGAGAAAAAGAAGGAGTTTTCCATGTATCATGGCTGCTGCGTAGCTGCCGGTGCCCTGGCTGCTGCCTGGATTTCCATGGAGAGAGGGGGAATTACTGCGGAAGAGCTGGCAGAAATCCGCCAGGTGATGGAAAAATTCGGCCTTCCTCTTGCCATTGACGGACTTAAGGCACAAGAGGTGCTGGAGGCAGCTAAACATGATAAAAAGATGGATTCCGGCGTGATAAAGTTTATTCTGCTGAAAAAGATCGGTCAGGCTTACGTAGACCGCAGTGTTACCAGGGAGGAAATGCTGGGAGCTCTTAAATATATCGGCGTGCAGGAAACAGAGGACGGAAGGTGACATGGGAAAGATAATCAGAACAATGAAAGAAAAGTGGAAAGGCCTCCTGCTTTTCCTGGTTTTCTGCGGCGGATTGATCTGGCTGGATCAATGGACGAAAAAGCTGGCAGTGGAGCATTTAAAAGGCAAGGATCCCATTGTTTTGTGGAAAGGCGTATTTCAGCTGCAGTATCTAGAAAATCGAGGAGCTGCTTTCGGCATGCTTCAAGAACGGCAGGCGTTTTTTTTGCTCATCGGGATCATTGTCTTTGCAGCTGTAGTTTTTGCATTGTATCGAATGCCGTTCTCCCGAAGATACCTTCCTCTGGGTTTTTGTATGGCTTTAATCGTATCCGGGGCGGCTGGAAATATGATCGATCGTCTGCGCCAGCACTTTGTGGTAGATTTTTTTTACTTCAGTCTTATTGATTTTCCGATTTTTAATGTGGCGGATTGTTATGTGACCGTGGCTGCAGTTCTTCTTGTGGGATTGCTGCTGTGGTTTTATGGGGATGAGGAACTGGAGGTATTTTCCTGGAAGAAAGGGGCCAAAACGTGAATCTGCAATTTGTGGTGACAGAAGAAGAACAGGATCTGCGGATTGATAAATACTTGACAGACTGTTGTGAACATTTGTCGCGGTCTTATCTCCAGAAGCTGTTAAAAGCTCAAGATGTTCTGGTAAATGGAAATCCGGTGAAGAGCAGCTATAAAATAAATGAAGGGGATGTTATAGACTGTCATGTTCCGGAGGCTGTAGAACCGGAAATTTTGGCAGAAAACATCCCGTTGGACATTCTCTATGAGGATCAGGATGTTATTCTGGTTAATAAGCCTAAAGGCATGGTGGTTCATCCAGCTCCCGGCCATACCAGCCATACATTGGTCAATGGATTGCTGTATCACTGCAGAAATCAGCTTTCCGGCATTAACGGAGTAATGCGTCCGGGAATTGTTCATCGTATTGACAAGGATACCACAGGAGTGCTGATTGTCTGTAAAAATGATTCTGCCCATCAAAGCATTGCTAAGCAGCTGAAGGATCACACCATCACTCGTCGATATCGGGCGGTTGTTCATGGGATAATAAAAGAGGATCAGGGAACGGTGGACGCACCCATCGGCCGCCATCCCACTGACAGGAAACGGATGAGTATAAACCAGCGGAATGGAAAGCCAGCGGTTACTCATTATCAAGTGCTGAAGCGGTTTAAGGGCTACACTTACATTGAATGTCGGCTGGAGACGGGGAGAACTCATCAGATCAGAGTTCACATGGCTAGTATACATCATCCTCTGGTGGGAGATACGGTTTATGGACCTTCTTCCGAACCCTTTCGCCATCTTCAGGGTCAAACCCTTCATGCGGGAGTTCTTGGGTTTATCCATCCCAGAACAGGAGAGTATATGGAATTTACAGCACCTCTCCCCACATATTTTGAGGATTTATTGAAAAAACTGGAAAGATTATGAAATATAAAGAAATGAGATAGAATGGTTACATTTTTTCCTAAATTTCAGAGAATAGCTATACTTTTTCTGGAATTTATTGTATAATATTCATAAGGTTCCAGAAAGGAGAGGTGCATATGAAGGGAAATCTGGTTATTACTATTGGCCGTCAGTGTGGCAGCGGAGGCCGTAAGATTGGCATGAAACTGGCGGAAAAGCTGGGCGTTAAGTGTTATGATAAAGAACTTCTGACCCTTGCTGCAAAAAACAGCGGTTTAGCCCAGGAGTTGTTTGAAACTCACGATGAAAAACCCACCAACAGTTTCCTATACTCTTTGGTAATGGATACATATTCCATGGGATATTCTTCATCTTATTTGGATATGCCTCTTAACCACAAGGTATTTTTGGCGCAGTTTGATACCATTAAAAAGCTGGCGTCTGAAGAGTCATGCGTAATCGTAGGACGCTGTGCAGATTACGCGTTGGCGGACTTCCCCAATGTGGTGTCTGTATTTATTTGGGGCGAGGATAAGGATAAGATTGAATCTTTGAAAAAAGAGCATCAGGTAGATGACGCTAAGGCGAAAGACATGATGATTAAGACGGACAAAAAGCGTTCCAGCTACTACAATTACTATTCCAGCAAGAAGTGGGGAGATGCCAAGAGCTACGATCTGTGCATCAACAGCAGTGCTGTGGGACAGGACGGCGCTGTTAAAATGATTTTGGACTTTGCCGAGGCAAAGCAGGCGTGGAAAAATCGGTAACTTTTTCAGAAACTGTACAAATGCAAATTTCAGGGCTGCAGGGAATTCCCTGCAGCCCTGTTTGCGGGTCTGTCCAGCATCTGTGTTTTTGCGGTTCATTGACGCAGCTTTTTGTCAAAAAAATGCGAGAAACCGTTGACAATGAATCAATGACATGGTATCATTACATGGTATGCCGCACAACGAGGTTATAAGACTGTCATGAGGCAGGCACCAAAGTTGGCGAGTAATGATAATAGGAGGTCCCTGAAAATGTACGCGATTATTGCAACAGGCGGAAAGCAGTACAAGGTAAGTGAGGGCGATATCATTAAGGTAGAGAAGCTGGGCGCACAGGCCGGCGAAACCGTTACCTTCGACCAGGTACTGGCTGTAAGCAACGGCGAATTAACCGTAGGATGCCCCACCGTGGCTGGCGCTACCGTTACCGCTTCTGTGGTAAAGGAAGGAAAGGCAAAGAAGGTTATCGTTTACAAGTATAAGAGCAAAACTGGCTATCATAAGAAGAACGGCCACAGACAGCTTTATACCCAGGTCAAGATTGACAAGATCAATGCCTAATTATGATTAAGGCAACCGTATTCCAGGATTCTGAAGGGCAGATCTGCGGTGTTGAGCTGCGGGGGCATGCAGGTTATGGGGAATATGGACAGGATATTATTTGTTCTGCTGTGTCCGTTCTGGCAATTAACTTTGCTAATTCTGTAGAGACATTTACAGAAGACGGATTTACCGGAGAAGTGGACCAGGAGAAGGGAGATTTTTCCTTTCATTTTACGGACCATATCAGCAGTCAGTCCCGTTTATTGATGGATTCCATGGTGCTGGGACTGAAGACCATTGCAGAATCCTATGGAAATGAATACATTAGCATCCAATACAGGGAGGTGTAAACTATGTTAAATATGAACCTTCAGTTATTCGCTCATAAGAAAGGTGTTGGTTCTACCAAGAACGGCCGTGACTCTGAGTCCAAGAGACTGGGCGCTAAGAGAGCTGACGGACAGTTCGTACTGGCTGGCAACATTCTGTACAGACAGCGCGGAACCAAGATCCATCCAGGCAACAATGTAGGTAAGGGCGGCGATGATACCTTATTTGCACTGGTTGACGGCGTGGTAAGATTTGAGAGAAAGGGCAGAGACAAGAAGCAGGTTTCTGTATACCCGAAAGTAATCAACGAATAAGAATGACGAAAGGCTTCATACTTGAATGGTATGGAGCCTTTTTCTTAAGTCACATCATAATCCTGTATCACACCATGATGTATTAACAGATGGCAGGAGCAGTTTGACTCTGCCGTCAGGGACAATACAGGAAGAAAGGTATGGTGAAGTTATGTTTTGCGACAGGGCAAAAGTATTTATTAAATCAGGAAAAGGCGGAGACGGCCACGTTTCCTTCCGCAGAGAGCTTTATGTGCCGGCTGGAGGGCCGGACGGCGGAGACGGCGGAAGAGGAGGAGACATTATTTTCGAGGTGGACGACGGGTTAAATACCCTGTCGGATTTTCGCCATGTGCGGAAATATATAGCTTCCAGCGGTGAAGAAGGTGGAAAGCGGCGTTGTCACGGAGCAGATGGAAAAGATTTGGTAATCAAGGTTCCAGAAGGCACAGTGATCAAGGAACTGGAAAGCGGCAAGGTAATCGCTGATATGTCTGGAGAAAACCGCAGAGAAGTTGTGTTAAAGGGAGGAAAAGGCGGATTAGGCAACATGCACTACGCTACTTCCACCATGCAGGCTCCTAAATATGCCCAGCCGGGGCAGCCGGCCCAGGAACTTTGGGTACAGCTGGAGCTTAAGGTGATTGCTGATGTGGGATTGGTAGGATTTCCTAATGTGGGAAAATCTACTCTTCTTTCCCGGGTGAGCAACGCCAAACCGAAAATTGCAAATTATCACTTTACCACACTTGATCCTCATCTTGGAGTGGTGGATTTAGGTTCTGGAGCAGGATTCGTTATGGCAGATATTCCAGGATTGATTGAAGGCGCTTCTGAAGGCGTTGGACTGGGCCATGATTTCCTCAGGCATATTGAGCGGACCAGAGTTTTGATTCATGTCGTGGACGCGGCATCCACAGAAGGGCGGGATCCGGTTCAGGATATCCGCACCATTTTAAAGGAATTAGAAGCTTATAATCCAGAACTGCTTACCCGCCCCCAGGTGATTGCAGCAAATAAGATGGATGCTATTTATCAGGAGGAGGGACAGGATCCTCTTAAGGCGCTGAAAGAAGCTTTTGAACCTGAGGGAATTCAAGTATTTCCCATTTCAGCTGTAAGTGGACAGGGAGTAAAGGAATTATTATATTACGTTAATGAACTGCTGAAAAATACAGATCAGAAACCAGTGATTTTCCAGAAAGAATTTGATCCTTCCGTCATGCTGGTATCATCTAATCTGCCTTATACGGTGGAAAAAGACGAGGAAGGCGTTTATGTGGTGGAAGGCCCAAGAATCGAGAAGATGCTGGGGTATACCAATCTGGAATCAGAAAGAGGATTTGATTTCTTCCAACGGTTCTTAAAGGAAAATGGAATTCTGGATAAACTGGAGGAAGCAGGAATCCAGGAGGGTGATACCGTCCGCATGTACGGCCTGGTATTTGATTATTATAAATAAAGGAGCAAAAGAAAAATGACAAGCAAGCAGAGATCTTATTTAAAAGGCTTGGCCATGAATTTAGATCCGATTTTTCAGATCGGAAAGTCCAGCCTGACTCCTGAAGTCACTGCTGCAGTGGATGAGGCGCTGGAGGCCAGAGAACTGATTAAGATTACAATATTAAAGAACTGTCTGGACGATGGAAGAGCAGTAGCAGAGACCCTGGCAGAGCGCACACATTCTCAGGTGGTGCAGGTCATTGGAAGGAAAATTGTACTGTATCGTCCGGCAAAAGACGAAGGAAAGCGTAAAATTGTACTTCCCCAGTGATGGGAGAGCAGAGACAGAAGCAGGAAGAGAGGAAAGCGAACATGGCCAGAATAGGGATTATGGGAGGAACTTTCGATCCAATTCACAACGGCCACCTGCAGCTGGGCAGGCAGGCAAAAGAGGAATATGCGTTGGATCAGGTCTGGTTTATGCCTTCCGGACAGCCCCCTCACAAGAAGGACCACAAAATAACGGACGCAAAAATTCGTCTGGAAATGGTCAGGCTGGCGCTGGAAGGACAGGATGGCTTGATGCTTTCTGATTTTGAACTTCGGCGTCCTGGAAACACCTATACGGCACAGACGCTGTCTCTGCTTCGTGAAGAATATCCAGAAGATCAGTTTTATTTTATTATCGGGGCAGATTCTCTGTATGATATTGAAAAATGGTATCACCCGGAGGCGGTTATGGCTCAGGCGGTTCTTCTGGTGGCTTCCCGGGACTGGGATAAGAAGCATCCTACGCTGGAAGGGCAGATTTCCCATCTTTCGGAGAAATACGGAGCAAAGATTAATATTCTTCACTGCAGCAAGGTTCACGTTTCTTCAGAAGAAATCCGCAGGATGGTTTCTCAGGGAAAACCGCTGGAAGGACTTCTTCCAGAACGAGTGGTGGAATACGTGAAACAGCATCACCTGTATGAACAGCCGTCTCTGGTTTAGTAGGAGGAATTACAAATGACGGAAACCATGAATCTGGTATTATCTTATCGAAAGAATCTGGAAATGAAGCTGGATCCCATGCGGTATGAACATTCTCTCAGTGTTTCCTATACCTGTATGAATCTGGCCATGCGTTATGGCTGCGATTTGGGAAAGGCAGAAATCGCAGGCCTTCTTCATGATTGCGGAAAACGGTATTCCGATCAGATTATTTTGAAAAAATGTATTAAACACAAGATTTCCTTTTCTGAAGAGGAGGCGGAAACTCCGGCAGTGCTTCATGCCAATTATGGCGCATGGCTGGCCCAGCATAAGTATGGTATTCAGGATCCTGAGATATTATCGGCAATTCTTTACCACACCACAGGGAAACCGGCAATGAGTATGCTGGAAAAAATTGTCTACATTGCTGATTATATTGAACCACGCAGATATAAAGCTGAGAATCTTCCGGAGATTCGTGCTCTTGCCTATGAAGATCTGGATGAGACCATGTATCAGATTTTAAAGGGAACACTGAATTATCTGGAGAAGAAGAAGAGCAAAATAGACCCCATGACCATGAAGGCCTGTGAATATTATCAGGAGATTCATGGTCAGAAAGAAAGGAAAAAAGGAGAGAGGTAATGGAAGCTTCAAGAGAAATGGTAAAGCTTGCAGCAGCGGCTCTTGCAGAGAAAAAGGGAGAGGATATCCAGGTTATTGATATCCGGGAAGTGACGGTGCTGGCAGATTATTTTATCTTAGCCAGCGGAGGAAATCCTAACCAGATTCAGGCAATGGCAGACCAGGTGGAGGAAGATCTGGGAAAGGCAGGATATGAATGCCGCCAGGTTGAAGGTTATCGGACTGCCAGCTGGATCCTCATGGATTACGGAGATATTATCGTTCATATTTTCAGCCGAGAAGACAGATTGTTTTACGATCTGGAGCGAATCTGGAGAGACGGAAAAACAATTGTGGATCTGGAAGATTTATAAAAAACTGCCGCCGAAAGAAATTTCTTATTCTTTCGGCGGCGGTTTTTTATTTTGCGGAAAGATGCTGCCGCAATCATGATCATGGTAATGGAGGAAAAGCCATAAAGAGAAAATGGTTTACATAAAATTATTATGTAAACCAGAAGAAAAAATTACAGCACAGCCCAAGAGTGATTGATTACTGCATCATCCGAAAGAGCCCGACTACCTTTCCCAGAATCTGAAGAGAATCCGTGAAAATCGGGTCCATGCGGTCATTTTCCGGCTGCAGGCGAAAATAACCGTCTTCACGGTAAAAACGCTTGACTGTGGCGGAATCATCCAGAAGAGCGACAACGATGTCGCCGTTTTCGGCTGTTTCCTGGCGGGCCACAATAATCTGGTCACCGTCAAAAATACCGGCGTTAATCATGCTGTCCCCCTTTACCTTGAGCATAAAGGTTTCTTGATTAGGAAGAAGCTCTGCAGGGACGGGAAAGTAATTTTCAATATTTTCCTGGGCGAGAATAGGCTGTCCGGCGGCTACGGCGCCTACCATGGGAACATTCACCAGTTCTCTCCGGGTAAGATTAAAACAATCATCCAGAATTTCAATAGTTCTCGGTTTAGTGGGATCGCGGCGGATGTATCCGTTTTCCTCTAGTGTTTCCAGGTGGGAATGGACGGAAGAGGTGGATTTCAGCTGCACCGCCTCGCAGATTTCCCGCACCGAAGGGGGGTAACCTTTCTTTAGAATAGTTTCTTTGATGTATTCTAAAATTTCCTGCTGTTTGGCAGAAATCTTTCCTTGACTCATGGCGTACCTCCGAATTGTTTATATGGTGGATTTTCTAAATTATACCAATATAGTAACATATGTTCGGCGAAAAAGCAACAAAAGTGCAAACGATTGTTCGGGTGTTAGAGGGAAAACAGTTGACAAACGTTTGTTCGAGTGATATAGTTTAACCAGAACAAATGTTCTCGAACAAATGTTTATATGGTGATTTGGATTTACAAGGGGGAATTAGGATGGAGAGAACGGCCATGCGGAATGCCATCGGAATTATTGAGAAGAAGGAGCAGAAACGAGAGAGAGAACGGCAAAGGAGACGTCTTCAGGTGTATCGAAGAAAGGCGGTGATGCTGGCGGTGTTTTTCCTTCTCTGCATTAACGCAGGCAGTTTGATGACCAATGCGTTTGCAGATGAAGGAAAACAGGCGGAACTTATGCCTCGATGGACCAGCGTTCGGATTCAGGGAGGCGACAGTTTATGGAGCATTGCGGACCGATATGCGAAGAAAAGCCCTATGACAACAGAAGAGTATGTGGAAGAATTGAAACGGATGAATGGACTTTCCAGTGATACGATTCATGCGGGAAATTATCTGGCTGTAGTCTACTATGAATAGCATCGTGTACAGGATAATGCGCGCTCCAAGCATTGACGCTAAGGTTTCCGAAGAGATCAGCGGTTACTTTTCTTTCTTTTAGGCTTGTGATATAATGACTGCAGCGCAGTCATTATATCAGCGCTGGTTCGCGTCGAGCAAAGCGAGACAGACACCTTGGCGAACCGTGCGCATCCCCCGGAGGGATGCCATGTTTTCGAAAAAACATGGCATAATAAGCTCAGAGAAAAAAGGAGGAATAGCAGATGATTTTTAAAGATCGATTCAAAGATAAAGTTATGATTCTTACAGGGGCAGCCAGAGGCATTGGACGCGCGACTGCAGTGAGAGCAGCTGAGGAAGGGGCCAAGCTTGTTCTGGCTGACCGTCTGGCTGAGGAGGGCGAGGAGACCTTAAGGATGATCCGGGAGAAGGGAGGAGAGGGAATTTTCCTTCCCATGGATCTTTCTCAGGAGGAGAACGGAGAAAAACTGGTACAGAAGGCAGTGGAAGTTTATGGGCGCCTGGACATTGCGGTAAATAATGCCGGGGTAATGGGAAAGCCGAATCCGGTACATCTGCTTCCTAAAGAAGATATGGACTACACCTTTGCGAATAATTTTTATACGGTGTATTTCTGCTGTAAATATGAGCTGCGTCAGTTTATCGAACAGGGAACAGGAGGCGTTATCGTTAACAACGCCTCCATTGCCGGAATGACCGGCTTGGAAGGAAATCCTGCCTATAATGCTTCCAAACACGCAGTAAACGGCTTAACAAAGAATCTTGCTCTGGACTATCAGCGATACGGTATCCGAGTGAATTCCGTTAACCCTTCAGGCACCAAAACTCCTATGGTAGATGAAGCATATGCTTATGTAAAAGGAAAAATTGACGCCGCCATCGCAGCAGGTGTGGATCCAAAGGAGATTGCGAATATGGGCGGGAGAAAGCAGATGCCGATTATTAACCGTCAGGCGGAGCCTTGGGAGCAGGCTGCAGCAATATTATTTTTGTGCTCAGACGATGCCAGCTACATGACTGGAGCAACCTTGCAGACAGATGGCGGATGGACTTCCTTCTAAATTGTTTATGGTTCAGAATTGCTGAGCGGCTTTTCACGAAGACGAACAGCATTTCTGGCACTTCTGCGGCGCTGATCTTCCAGCGCCGCGTAATGCTTTTTCGTGGTATTCACATCAGAGTGTCCTAAAACATCAGCAACCAGATAGATATCTCCGGTTTCTCGGTAAAGATTAGTTCCGTAAGTACTGCGCAGTTTGTGCGGGGTGATTTTTTTTAAAGGAGTAACAATACGGGCATATTTTTTTACCAGATTTTCCACGCTGCGCACGGAAAGGCGTTTGTTTTGAAGAGAGAGGAAGAGTGCGTCTTCATGTCCGCTCTCAGGAATGATTTTTTCTCTTTCCTCCAGATAGTGGGTTAACGCTTCTTCCACCTCCTGACCAAAATATACTGTAACCTCTTTTCCGCCTTTTCGATGGATGCGGATTCCATCGTTTTTAAAGTCTACATCCTGCAGATTCAGGCCTACACACTCAGATACACGAATACCTGTTCCCAGAAGCAGGGTGAGGAGCGCAAGATCCCTGACCTTGGTTTTAGCATGATAGGCTTTTTGTTTTGGAGTGAGGCAGTCGCCCTGCTCGACTTCATCTAAAAGCAGAGCCACTTCATCAATATCCAGCCGGATAATTTCTTTTTCATGCAGTTTAGGCATTTGAACCAGCGCGGCAGGATTGGTTTTCAGCTCCTCCTGGCGAAAGAAATAGTGATAAAAGCTTTTTAGAGTGGAGAGCTTGCGCATAATTCCCTGTTCCTTATTGATGACTTCCTGGTTTTTGTCGTTGCACCGATATTTCAAATATTCCATGAATTCTTCCAGGTCTGCAGCATGAAGATGATCCATCTGTTCCAAACGGATATCCGTGATGGTCATTCCCTGGAATTCTGGAATTTCTTGAACAAGAAATTCAAAAAAAACCTTCAAATCATAGGCATAGGCAATTCTGGTCCGAGAAGAGGTCCGAGGCTCGATTCCCCGAAAGAATCTGGCGCAGAAAGGGGGCAGCCCCTTGATCAGTTCTCTGAGGTGGATCGTATTATCACGGTCCTTTTGTTCATGGTAGGAGAGTGTGCTCATTTTGATTCCTTCTTTCTGATTTGGTGATTTTGCTATTGTTTTTCCGGCCATCCTTCGATGTCTCCTTGGATAATGGCATGAAATATCCTGTCCTTTACTCCTGGAATTTCCCGATTCAACTGAGCTGTTAGATTTTTAACAAACTCTCTTCTGGTTTTTCCGTCTACAGGGCAGGGATTTTTGCATACAGGAAGAGAATATTTTTTGGAGAAGCCTTTGATTTCCGCTTCAGAAACATAAAGAAGCGGACGAATTAAGGTTAAACCGCTGCGATCCAGATCTGTCCGAGGCGAAAAGGCATAGAATCGTCCTTCGTAAAACAGAGAAAGAAACATGGTTTCAATTAAATCATCCCGGTGGTGGGCATATGCAATTTTGTTGCAGCCCAGAGAGAGCGCAGCCTGATTAAAGGCGCCTTTGCGAAGTTTTGCACACAGGGAACAGGGATGAGCTTCATTCCTGGCTTCAAAAAGGATTTTCCCGATTTCAGTGGTAATTACCTCATAAGGGACAGAAAATTGCCGGCAAAGGGCTTTTATGGGCTCCAGATCCATGTTTCCCAGACCGAGATCAACGGTAATCGCTGATAAAGAAAAAGATTGAGGGTAAAAGCGCCTTAAGCCAGCTAAGGCATAAAGCAAAGTCAAACTGTCTTTGCCGCCGGAAATTCCCAGTGCAATATGATCCCCGGAGTTAATCATGGCGTAATCATCCACCGCCTGGCGGGTGAGACTGAGAAGACGCTGCAATTTCATAAATTTAAAAATCCTTTCTTTTGTTGATGGTGTAAAATAAAGAGAAATTCTTTGAATATCCAGCAAATCGTGGGGGAATGAGAGCGACATATAACTATTCGCGAAAGTCTAGTTTAACGAATAGTTAGTAGTCCATTTCCCACTTTTTGGGGGTGTTCTGATGCGTAAATACATATCTATTATTCTAGTGATTTTGTTAATTACTGTCAATTCATTTCCCATTTATGCTTCTATTGCTAGTCCATCCAATGCACTGATTGGCTCAGGTGTACAGTCTGTGGATGAACTTCCTACAATTAATATTTTTGAACTTGCATCGTCTAGTGATGCATCCAGGCCGCTTAATGCAACGATGGGCGTGGCGATGCTCCTTTCTTCTGGCGAGGTTACGGAAGAACTTAATTATGAAGTTGTTTCTCGTACTGTTGGAACGTCTTTTGTGCCTGCTACTTATAGTTACGGCGTTTATAATTTTTATCCAATGGGTGCTAGTTTGACTTATAAGGGTCTTTATCTCCGGTTTGAGGGCTCTAACCTTCCTGACCCTGGTAAATACGGTATTTCTGTTACGTTTCGTGAAGGAAATCTTTCCATGCCTGATGCTTCTACCGGTTATATTGTAATGGAATCTGGTGGAACTGGCGTAAATGGTACGCCGTATACATCAACACAGGGAATTCAATGCAGTCAAACTTATAATTCGTCTGGTATCCGCTCGACTACGGTTGTTACGAATATTGAAATTGGTTATAAAACAAAATCGGTTACCATTGGTTTTAATTTTTCTGATCCTGTTGATTCTTTTGATTGTACTATTCCGTATTCGCCGCTTCTTACTTATAACCTTTATGAGGGGTCTAATATTGATACGAATACTTCTCAGGATGTTTCCAGTGGAACCGGTTCTGCTGAGGGTGCGATTGCTGACCATACCGGTCAGTTGGTTGAGGGCCAGGAAGAAATTAAGGGAACTATCCAGGAACAAGTCCAGTATATCATTAATCAGCTGGAAGCGTTCTGGAATCAGCTCTATAGCTATATTTTTGTTCCTGACCAGGCGAATAATGATGAAAATACGAATAAGATTACAAATTCCATTGATACCATGAACTCTGATCTTCAGGATAATCTTGATCGTAATACAGATGATATCATGGATAACGATGATAAAAATACGAATACCATTGTTAACGGTTATGATGAATCTGGCATAACGGATGATAATGACCGCTTGTCCAGTAAATTGGATGAATATGACCAGCAGGAAGAAGATCTTTTGACGGATGTAAACGATGGTTTGGATGGCATTGATTTTGACCTTGACTTCTCTTCTGTTCTCTCTTCTATCCAGATGGTTTCTAATTTCCTTCAGGATATCTATGATAACTCTGGGGAGTTTAAGATTGTGATTAACTGTGCTCTTCTGCTTTCCTTTGGCTCCTGTGCAGTTGGTCTTTATCGTCTGAAGGGTGGTGGTTAATTGTTTAACTTCTTTTCAGCGGTTGGCGAAATTTTTACTACCATTGTCGATTTTGTGATTTCAGCAGTCGAAATGATTCTTGGCTTGCTTAGCCTGATCGGCTCTGCTTTTGTTTTTCTTATCCAGGTAGTAAATTATCTTCCTCCGTTTGTGTTACCCTTTGTCCTTGCCTTTGTTTGCTTGGCGGTATTGCTGCAAATTATCAATAAGGGGTCGTGATTGATGCAAAGCTTTTTAGATTGTGTGGTTGATGTCTTTTCCGGCATCATTGAATTGTTAGAGTATACCAGCTTTGGCAGCTTTTCTCTTGCGACTATCCTGGTCGGCGTTGCTGTGGTGAGTATGGTTGTGAAAGTGCTGGTGGTTCGTTTTGGTAGTTAGCTTTTTCTTTACATTTTTATTTTCTATCCTTTTTTCTTTTTCCGCGTTTGCCGCTGTTGCGTCTCCTTCGGATGCTTCAGCGGTTGACGAGGAATATTTGGAGAGTTTGCTGGAAGATAATGCGGACTTGTTCGATTCGGAAACGCTTCAGGAAATTCTGGCTTATGTCCAGATGATTAATGATAATATGACCGGCCCTGGTGTTGCTTCTTCATCTGATGCTGATCGGGAAGAGCTTCCCTTGGCTACTAATGATTCTTTGGATTTTTCTGATGATCTGGAATCTCAGGTTTTTATGGCAAATGATGTTGAGGTCTTGGCAAATTCTGAAGATCAATTTGTCAATGTTCTCCGGTATGATATTACGTTTAACGGCAGGGATTATATTCTTTTGATTCCTCCTGAATACCAGGATAGTTTGTATATTGATGAAAATAACCGCCTTTGGAATATGTCTGCCAGCCAGATCACCGGACGTGCGGTTAGTGCTAATTTTAATCCGGTTGAGGATGAGGGGTATATTTTTTATTTAACGCCTTGCCTTGGTAACAATTTTTCGACTGCTCACGAGTATGGTGCAGTTAACTATATGCGCCACTATTATTGGGAGAACTATTACAATGGTGAGCGGTTAACCTATGATACAACCTATGGAAATATCACGGTAAACGAAAGCTACTATCCGTTTAAATCCAGTGATACGCTAACTTATTTTCTTCTTTTTAACGTGATAGGGGGTGTATTAATTTTATGGTTACGCAATTACAAGAACTATTAGGTTTGACGATTCCGCAGCAGTTTGAGCCGCTTCTTACTTTGATGGCCGCTGAGTTTTTGCTTCTTGGTGTTGCTTATTTTGCGGATGTGCTTAAGCTTCTGATCTTAAGGCGGTGATGCCTATGGGAACTGTGTTTGATACCTTTTCTCAGATTTTTAATGATGGCCTGCTTCCCAACATGAAATTGATGATTGATTTTTTGCTTACTGGCGATGGCATGGCCCTTGGTTTTGTGGTAATCCTCTTGCCGCTTCTTGGCAAGTTGATTAGATTTTTTAAACATATTTTTTAGAAAGGGGTGTTTCTATGAAGAATTTTTTACAGAAACAGCGTCAGAAGGTAACCCGTTGTGTCCAGGCTCTTGGTACTGCTGTAATGTCTCTCTTTATGTTTGGCTTTATGGCTGTTCCTGCTTATGCTTCTTCTGGTAGTGAAGCTGGAACCCTTGCTGATACGTTAAGCACGTTCAGCGATGTGTTTGCTTGGTTCCTTGAGGAAGGCGGCAACTTGCTTAGCTGGATGTTGGATAAGCCGATTATCCTGCTGTCTCTGGCAATCTTCTTCTGCGGCGCCGTTGTTGGAATGCTGTCCAGGGTTTATAACAGCTTCTAATGAGCTGGGGCCTCTTGCAGGCCCCATTTTTTTTATGAGAGGTGATTTTCATGCTTGACTTTTTGCAGGAGTTTTGGACGTTTTTCTTTTCTCCTCTTTTTCTGTTTGATCTTGATGTCGGTTTTTATGCGGTGATTGGCCTTTGTGTGATTGTTTTGACGGTTTATGTCTTTGTTAGGAGCGTGTTGTCATGGGTACTTTCGTTTTGATGTTAATGATTATTCTCTTTGCGGCTTTCTTTGCTTATCACTTAATTAAGTACCGTAATCCTTATAAGCTTATTATGGTGATCGGCAAAAAAGGTTCCGGTAAGACTACGCTTATGGTAAAACTCTCCCTAAAATACAACAAGCGGAAACGTCCGGTTTATTGCAATGCACCCGAGATACCGGGTACATATTACTTTACTCCTGACCAGCTTGGCCAGGTGGATTTTCCTCGCAATGCGGTTATCCTGGTTGATGAAGCTTCCCGTTATTGGGATAATCGGGATTTTAAGAACTTTAAGAAGTACACCTTTGAATACTTCCGTTTTCAGCGGCAGTATAAACACACGGTTTATCTGTTCAGCCAGAGTTTTGATGTGGACAAAAAGATTCGTGATCTTTGTGATCGGATGTATTTGGTCACTAGCTTTTGCAACTTTCTCTCCATTGCTAGGGGAATTTCCAAGAAACCCACGGTTTCTCATGCTGACAGCAATACCGCTGGCGAGAGTAAATTGGTTGATGATATCAATTTCGAACCGCTTTGGCTTTTTTGGCTTGGAACTGTAAAACTGACCTATATTCCTCGCTATGTTAAATATTTTAAATCTTATAATCCTCCTGCTTTGCCTGAAGGAAACTTTGTCTATACTCCATATCTGGATAATATGGAGCGAGGGAAGAAGTGGAGCTTTTCCCGCCTATGGCGGAAAAGCGTAACGGATGAGGGAGCGGAACTCGAAGAAAGGGAAGGTGAGGTGAATGACGCTTGATCGGAACCAGCTTAAGGCAGTTGCATTTATCACGATGTTTTTGGATCATTTTGCAGGGATGTTTCTTGTTGATACAATTTTTTATTATCCTTTGCGCATGGCTGGCCGTGTTGCTTTCCCTTTATTTTTATTTCTCCTTGTAGAGGGGTTTTACTATACCCACAGCCGTCAAAAATACGCCTTCCGTTTGCTTTTGTTTGCGGTGGTTAGTCAGGTTCCATATACGCTTGTAACTGGTCTCTATAACCTAAATGTTGGTTTTGAACTGCTCTCCTGCTTCTGCCTGCTTTTCTTTCTTGATCGGCGGGACTGGCTGGGCTGTGTCCTTGCTGTCTTAGTGTCCAGCTTTGCAGAATATAACTTGCTGGGCATTATCCTTTGTTTGGCATTTTATGGCTGGCGGGTGAATCGCCGCCGCTTCTGTCCTCTTCTGCTTTTTGGCCTTGCTTTGGTTTCCTTTGCGTTTGGCTGTACTGGTTTGCTGGCCTATCCAGTGCTTTTACTGTACCGTGGCAATGTCCGTCCTGTGCGTACATTTCCGCGCTGGTTGTCTTATGGATTTTATCCGGTTCATTTGCTTGTTCTCTGGCTTTTTTCTTTTTCGGGACTTACCCCCTGTCTAATAAGAGGGTAAGTCATTGTATAGATACAATGTGGAGGTGATTTGATGCTCTATTATTTCAAGCCGTTTTGGTGTCCTGATTATGTCCTCAGCTGTGATAAAGTCCGTCTTGGGCTGACATTTTTGGATACTGACCATATGCAGGCGTTTGCTGATGTTATCGCCCAGCTTCCTGAATCTTCTGTTCATCGTTCTTCTGCCGATGCGTCTTATCATTATCTGGTGACGTTTGGCTTCTCTGGCTGTAGTTTTGCGGTAGGATTTGACTTTAATGGTTTTAACTTGGAACAACGGCTGAAAGGCTTTGTTGAATTTAACCCGAACAAGATTTTAGGCGATGTATGGCTTCAGGATGGTTTTTTCTTGACTTCTCAGACATTCGGCGCTCCCTCAGAGTTTATGGCCCAGCGTCATATTGTTTCTGGCCTATTTGCTCGTGTCTGGTCGTGTGCTAGGATGTTTGCTGATCTGGAGCTAAAGCGTTGGGATTTTGCGGTGGATATCCCCTACCGCCGTTCTCAGGTGCAGCTTATTAAAGACCGGAGAAAATATTCCCAGTTTTTCCGTAGCCTGGATGATTTTACGGAGTATCTTGGAGTTGGTAGTAATGGCGGTCGGGTAAAGGTTTATAATAAAAAGTTGGAAGCAGATCTTGATTATGAATTGACACGAATTGAGGTTACTTTAGAAGATTTGACTTTTGATACGCTGAAAAAACACTGGCCAGAAATTTATCTACGTTCTGAGATTAATATTCAGTCTAATGTCCTTGTTCAACTTCTTCAGCGGTGTGATTCTTCAGAATGTGGGTACTATTTGAAACAATTAAATTATCGTACACGCCAGAAGCTGCTGCCGCTTTTGGTGGATAAGAAATTTGAGGTTGAATGTAAAGATTTTATGAAAGTTGCGGATATGGTAGGAAAAACATTTTTAGGAGGTTCGATTGATGTCTGATTATAGGTCTTATTTGAAAAAGGTGAAGTTATACTCTCCGAAAGAAAGGAACACTTTTATTCTTAGAAGGTATGATGTTTTACGTCTCCGTCTTGTTTGTCAGAAACGTGGTATAGGTTATTCTGATATGGTTAATGCTTGTATTCAGCGTATGTTGTGTGATGTTAAGTATGCGTATCCTGGTCTTAATGAGGAAGCGGATTGTATTTTTAGAAGAGAATTATGGTATTCCTTTTAAAGATGGTGTGCCTATTAAATATTCCATCAAGTAGTGGTCGCAATCCCAGGCCGCCGTTAGGCGGCCGATTTATTTTTGGGTTGGGAAAATATTCTGACTATTTTAATACCCCCCCCCCACTACTGTCAGATGATTTCATATCTTGCTCGATAAGGTCTTTTACATATCCAGAAAATTTGTCGTAGCCTTTTGCTTTCATGTGTTCTTCTATTGCTGGGTATTCGTCTTTCCTAATATACACTTTGGCTGTTTTATATGCGTCCTTGTTGTATTCTCTGTTATATGTTGCTTTGCTCATTTATTCGACCTCCATAGGGCTATGTAAAAATATACAAAAACATAGGCCTATATTTGTAACTTGTGCCGATTTACATAGGCCTATACTTATTGTATAATTAAGATACAAGATAAGAGTACTCTTAAGAAACTAATTAAGACCATTATAGCATGATAATTAAAGTAAAGTAAAGGAGTAAGTTATGATTAAAGTTTATTTATTAAAGACAGACGCCTATAACATGGTAGTGATCTCTGATGGAGAGATTGCTAAATTGTACGATTGTGCGCCAGATGGTATGTTTGGCGGTGTTGTGGATATTTACTCTCCTGCTGCTCCCGTTGGATTGGAGTATTATTTCCTTAATGCGTTCTATTCTGATAATCTTCTTACGGACATTTCGGATTATTGTGGCTCTGACGAACTTCCATTTTCTGAGATTGCAGATTTTGTTGGTTTATATCTGGTTCTGCAATTTGATCAGGATGAACATTTCCGGAGTTTTGTTTCAACTTCTGGGTATACGGTATTCTTGGGGGAGGATGGACGTTATGATGAAAAATAAGATTGATTGTTTGCTGATTGATCGTAGTGATTTCGAAAAGGTTTTGGATGCTGTTACTCCTGGAACTGCCTTTTTTGCTACAATGAAACTTGATCGTTTCCATTGTATTCATATTCTTCAGACGTTTAATTGGCTTGGTTTGCTGGAATATGATGATTATTCTTTTCGCTGTGATTCTGTCCGGGCGTATTTTAACGAGGTGGCTGACTATGAGCGATATTAGGCTGACAAAGAAGAAAGTTGAGGAAATGCGTATCCGGTACTATGATCGTATGACGGATGCCGTGATTGCTGGCAATGATGATTTGGCGAAAAAGTATAGTTTTGCCTGTGATGTTCTGACGGCCCTGCTTAAGGGTATTCGTGATCCGGTATAACTTTGGTTACTCTCCCGCTCCTTCGGGGGCGGGGATAACATAGAAGATTTTGTAAATTTGAGAAAGTGAGGTTTTGGTTTATGTATCGTATTCTAGGAATTGAAACTGTTGATTATGTGTCCCGTAAAACTGGTAATCGTGTCCAGGGTACTCGGCTGCATCTCCAGGATGGGACGGCTTATGAGGATACCATGGGCAATCGTGTTCTCTCTGTGTATGTCAAGCCCGCTGTTAATACGGCTGATCTGGCTCTGGGTGATGATGTGGAAGTGCTCTATAATCGTTTCGGTTCTGTCGATGATGTTCGCCGTGTCGGCTGATTTAGGGGGTTTTATCCCCCTCCCTGGCGGGCCTTGGCGGTGCTGTCTCTCTATTTTTGTCCAGTATAACAGTACCTGGTTTAGGCTGGTTCAATTCCGGCCCTCGCCACTCCCTAGCGTAGCCAATATCCCCTATTCCTTGTTTACCGGACGATATTTCGGGATGCCAAAAAGTTTTTTGGCATCCTGGGAGCATCGCCGGGGGGCCCAGGATGCTCGTCCAATGAAGTAGTGGGATGCCAAAAGGAAATTAAAAATAAAGTAGAAATACCAGTGAAAATGTTGAGTGGTCGGCTCGTCCCTCGTACGTTCCGTAGGACGGACAATGCTTACACGGCATAGGAGTACTTAAATGTATGTTAATTTTAACTTTAAGGAACTGTCTTATATTGATTTGTTGGTAGCTTATGATCTTAATACTGTTTACCGCCGTCAACGTAGGGATAATGAACTGTTTGATATGGATGAGTTGTTGCGTCATGAACGGTTCATGAAACATCAATTAAGAATAGACATAGGGGAATCAATAAGACATAAGATAACAGAATCTTTAGTTGCTACTGAAGAATTGGATTTTAATGGAGATGAACGCTGATTGTTCCGTTTACGTCTAGTTTAACGAATAGTTAGTGCCAAATTCATTCTATAATAAAAAACCCGGCTTGTCAATCAGCCGGATTTTTTATTTTGTTATTTTATGGATGAATCAAATTTCTCCACTGCCATTTACTGTTCTAGACTTTGCTCAAACCGTCTCATGTTGTCGCTTCTTCCGATTACCACAATTACATCTGAGGAATTAAAGGAATACTCGGGGTGAATCTCAATATCGGTGATGCCTTTGTGTTCAATTGCAATGATGTTCAAATTGTACTTCTGCCGAATGTTGCTGTTTAACACAGTCTTTCCCACCAGATTGCCGGATACTTTTATTTTAGAAATTTCCACGTTATTGTCCAGGGATATATAGTCCAGTACGCTTGTGGTGGTCAAGGTCTTGGCCAGACGCAGGGCCATATCCCGCTCAGGATAAACGATTTCAGCGCCAAGTTTTTCCAATACTTCTCCTTGGTCCTGGCTGATGGCTTTGGAAATTACCCGCTTAACTCCAAGATTTACTACATTAAGGGTAACAAGAATGCTGGTATCGATGGCTTCGCCGATACAGATTATTACAGTATCACAATTTTGAATTCCAATTTCTTCCAGAGTCTGCTTGTTCAGTTCGCCGGTAACGTATGCGTAATCTGTATATTCACGCATTGCCTTTACTTTATTTTCGTTCCGGTCTACTACAATGACTTCATATCCTGCTTCCACCAATTTTAAAGCAAGGGCGGTTCCAAAGCGGCCCAGACCAATAATTCCAAAGGTGGCGTTTTTATGATGAAACATCGATATTTCCTCCCAATCTATCCAATATTAATGTTTTCTTCTGTAAATACAGCGGATTTTGGCTGTTTAAAGGACCACATGGTTACGATGGTCATGGCTCCCAGGCGTCCGATAAACATGATCAATACTAAAAGAAGCTTGCTGATATCCCGTAAATCCGGGGTAATTCCGGTAGAAAGTCCCACTGTGCCAAACGCCGAGGTAGTTTCAAACAGCAGCTGAATAAAGGAATATTCAGGCTCAAGAAGGCACATAAACAAGGTGCCCAGGCAGACCACAATGGCGGACAAAAAGCTGATAATGAAAGCTTTGTAAATTACGTCTCCAGGAATTTTCCGGTAAAAAGCCGTGCAGTGCTGATTTGTTGCAGCACTTTTGGTGGCGTTCAGCATCACGAAAAAGGTGCTGGTTTTAATGCCGCCGCCGGTTGATCCTGGAGAAGCTCCAATAAACATCAGGATGATCAGTACAAACAAGCCGGCATTGGTAAACTCTCCAATGGGATAGGTGGAAAATCCAGCGGTTCTGGCGGATACGCTGTGAAAAAAGGCGCCCAGCCAGGTGATGTTTTCCGTGGCTTTTAACAGCAGCGTTCCCACAATCAGCAGACAGAGACTGGTCAGGATTACCACCTTTGAGTGAAGACAAAGTTTTTTAAAACTTTTGTTTTTGATAATGTCTAAAATAACCAGAAATCCCAAACCTCCGAAAATGATCAGCAGGCAGGTGGTAATATTTAACAGCACGTTGTTTTGATAAGGAATCAGGTTAGTCAGATTTCCAAGGATGTCAAAGCCGGAGTTGTTAAAAGCAGCAATGGAATGAAAAACACTGATGCCCAGCGCGCTGAGAGGCGGATAATCCTGAACAAATACCAGAAAACTCAGTGCCGTTCCTGCCAATTCGAAACATAAAGTCGTTAACAGTACTGCTTTAACCAGACGAATCAGACCTTGGGAGGTATTTACATTCATAGCCTCTCTCACCAGTACGCGGCCTTTAAAACTAAGCCGGCGTCCGGTAGCTAAGATAATTCCTACACCAACGGAGGTTACGCCTAGTCCTCCGATTTGAATTAAAGCAGCGACAACAGCCCTTCCAAACACCGTGAAATGATCGGCGGTATCAATGGCGATCAGACCGGTTACACACACAGCGCTGGTAGAGGTAAACAATGCATCTACAAAAGTAACTTCAGCTCCCGGGCGGATCGAAATAGGAAGCTTTAGAAGAAGGGCCCCTAAAAGGATTACAAGGGCAAACCCCAGAGAAATTAAACGTGCTGGAGATTGCTGTTTTAATCGATCGATCATGGATGATAAGATTATCATGATTCTGCCTTTCTTTTATTTTGTTTTTGGTAAAATAGATCAAGGCTCATTCTGCTCAAAACCAGGGCCATATCCCTCTGTAGTTTCTGCTGCCGGTCTTGTGCTGTAATATACAGTAGGATTGTCGCCTCCCTGGCTGTCAGAATCAGTTTCAGACCCAGGCCCCTCACGAATATGTCCTTCAGAGGATGAAGGTTCTTCTGGATTTAAAGGCTCCACAGGGATGGGCCGGGAATCTTCCTCTTCCTCAATGGATTCCTCCTCACTGCTCTCCTCTTCTTCGTTGTTTTGGCTTTCACTTTCTGCTGCACTCTCCTCTTCTAGAAGATCCTGAAGAGATTCGTCAGGGGAAGTGGCAGGGGCTGGAGCAGACTGCGTCGTCTCTGCCGGCGGCGCAGTCTGGGCGCTTTGACCGGAAGAACCTGAACCAGAAGATCCGGTCAGGTTGCTGTCTGCGCCCACTGCAGTTCCTTCGTCATATATTCCCGTAATTTCACTGATTTCAGCACTGATTTCCTTCACCGACTGAGAAGGCACGAAGTTCTCATCGTCAAATAAAAATTGGTGAAGAAGCACTACGTTGGATTCCAGTGTCATGGGAATTACGCAGTCCATGCCAGATACCATAGCAGTTGTCCGGGCAAAGGGGAAACCGCCTGTCTGACCAAGGTAATACCGGTTAATATTGGTAGCCAGCGGAAGCACATCTTCCAGTCCGATGCTGGTAGAAATTTCTGGAATCACGGTGGCGGCAATGGTGCGCAGCGTATCGAAATCCGCCTGCTTTGCTTTTTCCAGAGCAAGAGAAATTACTTTTCGCTGGCGCTCTGTACGGTTAAAGTCTGTATCCATCAGCCGGAGACGGCTGTAAGCTACTGCCTGAACGCCGTCAAGGTGATTCATTCCCGCATGCTCCAGCTGGGTAGAATAAACGCCGGTTCCTTCCACAGTTGCTGTAATAAAGGAATTGATGTATTTAAATTCACTGTCAGTAATCTCCAAATCAATTCCACCAAGAATATTAATGGCGTCGGCCACCGCCTTCCAGTTAAAGGTAGCGTAATCGTCCACCACAATATCCAAATTCCGCTGAAATGCGGCGAGAGCCTGCTCATGACCGCCTTTAAAATACGCTTCATTGATTTTATGAAAAGTACCTTCATCATCAATCTGCACGTAAGTGTCCCGATATACCGAGACAAGGCGAATCTCCCCGGTCGCCCGGTTAATGCTGGCGATCATCTGTACATCAGCAAGAGCCCCTGCATTCAGGTTCCCATCCCGGGAATCTACGCCGAATATGGCGATATTCCAGTAGCCGTCCCGGTCTTTCATCCATCGCTGGATAAACAGGACAGCTGCCGCTGCAACAAGAATCAAAAGAATAATCAGCAGAATTCTTGGCTTTTTCTTTTTTCGGCGGAGGGGCTTATGGTTTCTGCCTTGGTACCTTTTCGCCCTATCGTATTCCCTGGATTTAGAGCTCATATACCGGTCAGCCCCGCGTTCTAAGGGCGTAGTCCTACGGCGCGGCGCCTCATCATCTTCAAGATATTCAATTTCAAAGTCATCGTCTGCCTCGCCAGAATAATTTCGCTGGCTGCTGCGGTAAGCATTTTGACGGTTATCCAAAGACCTTTTCTCGGACCGTGCTCTTCTCTGCGCCCGCATACGATCTAATTCATCTTCATAATTATCCTCGTAGTCATCATACCTTGACATAATAAACCTCTTTTTCCTGTAAAATTAATCCACCAGCTTACGGTAATAAGGCCATGCGGCTTCCATGGTTTTTAATGTTACATTATTTACGGATGCGCTGGATTCATGAATTACATTCATTTTTCCATCGGCGGACCAGCCTAAAAACATGACCACATGGGCGTTGGCGCCAGTTCGGACAACGATATCTCCCGGCTGAAGTTCGCTTCGGCTGATCTCCTGGCCGCAGAGAATAAGGCTGCTGGTACTTTGGGCTTCCAGTTTCGTTCCGGTAACGGACCAGTATACCCAGCTGATCCACCCAGAGCAGTCAAGTCCTTTTAAAATTCTGCCCTGATCATCTGCCGGAACCAGAGAACCAAAACGATTTCCTTCATAGTTTGGATAAGAAGCTTTTCCGCCCCAGTAGTAAGGAACCTTTCCCACCGAGTTAAGGGCAAAACGAATGATTTCCCGTCTGGTTTCAGAAAGATTCGCAGGGAGCGCTGCCATATATTCCTCGATCTCTTCATGGGACAGCGGATCGCTGAGGGACAGAGAGGAAACGCTCAATCCATAATCGGCAAACCAATCCTGCTGGGCAATGGAATTGGCAAAATTCTGGTTTTCTTCTGTCCAGCCTTCCCATCCGTTTTCCAGATCAGGTGTATTTCCTGTCTGGTCTATGGAAAAAAGACCGTGCTTATCATTGATTCCCAGAATTCGCACTTGAATCTGCAGATCCACATGGCCGGGACAAGCAGAATCTTCCTCTTCTGCGGAAAGCGGTTCATCCAGAAGCTGCCCTGGTTCCTCTGAAAGAGAAAGGGGCGATGCAGCATCAGAGGAAGACGCCATTACGCTGGGAGATGCTTCTTGTGCTTCTTCCAAAGCAGTTTGTCCAGATGGAGTTTCCCATGGTTCTGAAGAATTTTCATGGTGGATTACCAATGGAGCCTCTTCGGAACCTTTTGCAATCTCAGGCCTGGCTGCTTCGGACGCAGTTTCTGCCGGCAAGGATTCTTCCGGGGACTGAGTTTCTTGGAGAGTCTCGTTTAGGGACAGCGTTTCTTTTGAAGGAAGATTGGAACTGTCCTTTTCAGAAATAAGCTGTTCTTTGGGCGAAAGCATGGCGGCAGCAGCTTCCTCTTCTGCTTCCGCTTCCATGGCAAGCTCCTCTTCTGTTTTATCCAGGCAGCCGTCACAGTAATAGACATCGCTGATTCCCAGGGTATAGCTGTGAGAGGCATCCCACAAGTCATGAGCATAAGCGGAGAAAGTGTCCGCATCCATCATTCCTGTGTAGTAGGTGTACACGCTAGCCATGGCTAAAATATCTTTTACATTAGAAAAGCCGGTGATCTGCCGGCCGTCTCCGTCTGTAAATGTAATCTGAATCCGTTTCCAGGAATCGATCTTCCAGGTAGAGGGATCCTTTGGATCCTGGTTTTCCTTATTAGGATTATAGGAGCCAAGAATAGAAGCAGAATCTTTTCCCAGACGGACAGCCATTTCTTCCGGCGCAACATCGGCTAATTCATAGAGATCAGCCAGCCACTGAGAATCTTGTATGGTCAAATCAGAGAAAACTTGACCGGCATAGCTGTCAATCATATCGCCGGTGTTTTTATCCTCCGGATAAAAATAAGCCAGGTTCAGCTTGTCTGGTGCTGGTTCGTAAACTGGGGTGTCTGAAGCGGTTTCGGCGGGCTGGGTTTCGGCGGGAACTGCTGCAGGAGATGCAGTTTTTTTCTCTGGGGGAGCCTGGATGGCTTGAGCCAGAAGTGCCTGATTTTGCCTTTGCTGCAGAATAATACTGTAACGAAGGCTGCCTGCACCTGCGGCAGCGCCTATTCCGGCGAAAACCGCTATTTTTACTGCGGAGGCCAGTAAAAATTTTTTATCTTTTGCTTTCAATCTCATCACATTCTTTACGCATTTTCCGATATAGTATAGCATACTTTATTTTTAAAAAACAGTGAAAGATTAGTTAAAATAGCTTAATAATTCGTTAAGAAAGTTGACGCTCTCCCTTTCCTGAGAGTATAATGGGTTCAATCTGCTGTAGATTAAGGAGGAGCAGATGGAAAAATAAAGCGCCATGGACCGGTTTCAGGATCGTGAAGGCTGCTGCCGCTGAAGCTGGTTGACGAGGTGGAGAGAGAATCGAAATATTCGGCGGGTGCTCTCCCATGCTCTTCGAGCGTGTTATTTCTGCAGGAAATATGCAGGCAACTGCAAAACAAAGAGCAGAAAATCGAAGAAAAAATTAAGGAAACGGAGACAAAATATGTGTGGAATTATTGGATATACCGGACCGCTGGAAGCAAAAAAGCTGCTTCTTGAAGGTCTGGCAGGACTGGAATATCGAGGCTATGACAGCGCAGGCGTGGCATTTTTCGACACGGACTCGCATATCCGCTTGATTAAGCAGGTAGGAAAGGTGGCTTCTTTAAAAGAAGCGATGTCAAAAATAAAGGAGGATTCTCATTGCGGCATCGGGCATACCCGTTGGGCAACCCACGGAGGCGTTACTGTGGAGAATGCCCATCCGCATCAGGCAGGGCGCGTGACCTTGATTCATAACGGGATCATTGAAAATTACCATCAGCTGACAGAAGAATTCTGCCTTGAGGGAAAATTAAAATCCCAGACAGACAGCGAGGTAGCTGCATGGGTGCTGGACAGCCTTTATGAAGGTGATCCTCTGGAGGCCATAAAGAATCTGGTACATCGTCTGGAAGGGACTTACGGGTTCTGTATTCTTTTTGCTGACCGGCCAGGAGAAATTTATGCTGTGCGGAAGGTAAGTCCTCTGGTGGCAGCGTATACCCATTCTGGGGCAGTGATTGCTTCTGACCTTACTGCTCTGATTCCCTATACGCAGAAGTATTTTGTAGTCCCTGAACAGGAAATTGTGCGGCTGACGCCTTACAAGGTGCAGACCTACAATCTGGAAACCTTTGAAAAAACTTCACCGGAAATCATGACGGTAAACTGGAATCTTGATGCGGCAATGAAAAATGGCTTCCCCCATTTTATGCTGAAGGAAATTCATGAACAGCCGGAGGCTATGAAAAACACCATTCTTCCTCGTCTTAACCGGGGAATTCCTGATTTTTCTGATGATCGGATTCCAGACAGCCTTTTTGCAGAATGCAGCCAGGTTCATATTGTGGCCTGCGGCACAGCCATGCACGCGGGCATGGTGGCAAAGGCGATTATGGAACCGCTGCTTCGCATTCCTGTTACCGTGACCATTGCCTCAGAATTCCGGTATCAGGATCCTCTGGTAGATGAACGCACTCTGGCGATTATTATTTCCCAGTCCGGCGAAACCATCGACACATTGGCCGCTATGACTCTGGCGGAAAGGCTTGGCGCAAAGACCCTTGCTATTGTCAATGTTAAAGGATCCACTATTGCAAGGGAAAGCCAATATGTGCTGTATACCCATGCCGGGCCGGAGATCGCCGTGGCAAGCACCAAGGCTTATTCGGTTCAGCTGGCAGCTCTTTATATGGTGGCCTGCCGTATGGCTCTTGTTCGTGGAAAGTATACAGAAGAACAGGCAAAGGCGTTTTTTTCTGAATTCCTGGATGTCATTCCTGCAATGGAAGAAATGATTGAGCGAAAGGAAGAAATGAAGCGTGTGGTTACCCATCTGATTAACAGTCCGGATGCCTTTTTTATCGGTCGGGGGCTGGATTATGCCTTTTCCCTGGAAGGGGCGTTAAAACTCAAGGAAATTTCTTATATCCATGCTGAAGCTTACGCGGCAGGGGAATTAAAGCATGGGACCATCGCGCTGATCTCTGATCAGGTGCCGGTTATTGCCACGGCCACTCAGGATGTCCTCTTTTCGAAAATGATTTCAAATGTGCGGGAAGTTAAGGCACGAGGGGCTTTTGTGATTCTCCTGACCAAAGAAGGGGCTGAAGTGGATGAGAATTTGGCAGATGTTCACCTTACCATACCGGCGGTGAAGGATCAATTTACCGTATTCCCCATCGCCGTGGTTCTGCAGCTGATTGCTTATTATGCTTCTCTTGGCAAAAATCTTGATGTGGATCAGCCGCGAAATCTGGCAAAATCAGTGACGGTAGAATAAAAGAATAAATGGGCTTGAAATTCTGGGAACTGCCGATGGCATGGAATGATCCAGATTTTCAGGCCCATTTTGCAGACGGAATAAATTAAAAACTCTTTTTCCATGTGCCAGGCATAAACAAAAGAAGAAGGGGGAACAATTCCAGTCTTCCAGCCAGCATATCAAACATCAGTACGTATTTTGACAGGGGGGAGAAACCGCTCCAGTTGCACACCGGCCCTACTTTGCTGAGACCAGGTCCAATATTATTAAAGGTGGCGGCCACTGCTGTAAAATTCGTTGTAAAGTCAAAATTGTCCAGGCTGACAATAAGAAGGGAAAGGGCGAAAATCAAGGCATAGGTGACGAAAAACGCATTCGCAGAACGTAAGGTAGAAGGATCAATTCCTTTTCCCTCCAAACGAATCACCTTGACAGACTGGGGATGAAGCAGAGATCTCATCTCCTGCCGAATTTCCTTAATGCCGATCAGCACCCTGGAAACCTTCAAACCGCCGCCTGTACTGCCGGCACAAGCTCCGCAGAGCATCAGGAGAACCAGAATCGTTTTCGAAAATTCCGGCCATTGGTCAAAGTCACAAGTTGCATAACCTGTGGTGGTGATAATAGATGCGACCTGGAATGCCGCCTGGTGGAAAGCCTCGTAAAGGCTTGGGAAAAGATGACGGACATTTATGGCAATCAGAACAATAGAGAGGACGATGATCCCCAGATAAGCCCTGGCTTCTTCGCTCTTAAATGCCTCTTTCGGTTTGCGGATGTACAGCAGGTAGTATACATTAAAGTTAATACCGAACAAAATCATAAATATTGTGATGATCAGCTGCTGGGCATGAGTGCAATCTCCGCAGCTGCTGTTTAAGATTCCAAATCCGCCGGTTCCTGCTGTTCCAAAGGTAATGCACAACGTATCAAAAATGGGCATTCCAAATAAAAGCAGAAGAACAATCATCACAACCGTAATAAATAAATACAGCTTGTAGAGAATTTTTGCAGTGGCTCTGACTCTGGGGACTAATTTCCCCACAGAGGGTCCAGGGCTTTCTGCACGCATAATGTGCATGGCAGCGCCCCCGCCTGCTACAGGCAGCACCGCCAGCATGAAAACAATTACTCCCATGCCGCCGATCCAGTGGGTAAAACTCCGCCAGAAAATCATGCACCGGCTTAATGCCTCCACATCAGGCAGAATACTCGAGCCGGTAGTGGTAAAGCCGGAAATGACTTCAAAGAGAGCATCTTCAAACACAGGAATTTCTCCGCTGAGGTAAAAGGGAAGGGAGCCAAAAAAGCTTAACAGAATCCATCCCAAGGCCACAGATACAAGTCCTTCTTTTGCGTAGAAGACAGTGTTTCTCGGCTTGCGGAAAGTGCAGGCAATTCCGATGCCGCCGCACAGTGCCATAGAAACCAGGAAATAGATTCCGCTCCATTCCTGATAGATTATGGCCACAATACAGGGAAGGATCATAAACGCCGCCTCAAGATTTAAAATCCATCCTAATAAATAGATAATAATTGAACCGTTCATTGCAGTGCTGCGCCGCCTTTCTGCCGCTAATAAGCAGCATCCATTCAAATTAAAATATCCTTCAGGTCTTTTAACCCTTTATTTGCTGTCACAATAATCACGGAATCTCCAGGTTCCAGGGTATCTTTACCTCTAGGCATAATGCTTTTTCGATTTCGGCTGATTCCCGCGACTAACAGATTGCGCTTTAAGCGCAGTTTCTCCAGGGGAATTCCAATCATCGGCGCATCTTTACCTACTCGGAATTCCAGGGCCTCAACCTGATCGTCAGCGATTTTGTATAAGGTTTCAATATTGCTGCCAAGGGAGTTCTGCATGGCCCGCACATATTGAAGAATACTATCTGCAGTGATCAGTTTTGGATAGATGATGCTGCCCAGGTTAAGGGAGTCGATTACATCTTCGAAGGCGATCCGGTTAACCTTGGTAATCAATTTTGCATTTGATTTGGTGGCGGCATAAAGGGAAAGCATAATATTTTCCTCATCGAATCCGGTTAAGGAAGCAAAAGCATCTGCCTGGCTGATGCCCTCTTCCAAAAGGAGCTGCTGATCTGAACCGTCACCATGAATGATCATAGCCTCAGGAAGAAGCTCGCTTAATTCCTGACAGCGGGCAAGATCACGCTCAATAATTTTCAGTTTAATCTTTGTGTCTTGGAGGAGTCTGGCCAGATAGTAGGTTACTCGTCCTCCTCCTACGATTAAAACAGACTGCACGCCGTTTGTGGCCACGCCCACCTTACGGAAAAAGTCCATGGAGTCTTTGTGGGAACCGATAAAAGAAATTTTGTCTCCCACCTGCAGGGAGATATTTCCATCAGGGATAATTACCTGACGTCCTCGTTCAATCACACAGATCAGCACGTTGCATCTAAGCTTCTGTCCTACTTCCAGGATTTTCATGCCGTCTAAGGATGAGCGCTCCGGAATTCTGAATTTTAAAAGCTCAAGCCGTCCTTTGGCAAAGGTGTCGATTTTAATAGCAGAAGGAAAACGGAGAAGCTTTGCGATTTCATTGGCGGCTGCCAGTTCTGGATTAATGGCAAGAGACAGATTAAGCTCTTCCTGAAAATAATGGATCTCGGAAGAATATTCCGGGTTCCGGATTCTGGCGATGGTATGGCAGTTGCCAGCCTTTTTTGCAATCAGACAGCAGAGCATATTCAGTTCGTCAGAATTCGTGGTGGCGATCATTAAATCTGCCTCCTGAATTCCTGCTTCAATCTGGGTTTGGTATACGGCGCCGTTTCCAGCGACTCCCATTACGTCAATACTGTCTGTAATGGCCCGGAGCTTTTCTGCATTCAGGTCAATCAGCACAATGTCATGATTTTCACCGTTCAGCTTGTCGGCCAAGGTAACCCCCACCTTGCCGCAGCCTACAATGATAATCTTCATCTTCAGCTCTCCTTTAAATTCTCCGGCTTTTTCAGGGCGGCAAGCTGCTCATAAAGAGGCCGGTGCAGTTTCTTTCGTGTTAATTCCACCAGATTCAGTCTGGTGATTTCCACTACCGTGGTTTTGATAGGATCCCGGCGCACAACTTCTTCTAATTCCTTCAGCAGCTGCCGCCGGTGTTCCTCTTCTTTCATATCAATAAAATCAATAATAATGATGCCGGAAAGATTGCGAAGCCTTAACTGCCGTCCGATTTCTCTTGCTGCCTCCAGATTGATTTTCAAAATAGTTTCGGACATGGTTTTCTTTTCTGCATATTTTCCGGTGTTTACATCAATCACCACCAGAGCTTCTGTAGGTTCGATCACCAGATATCCCCCTGATTTCAGCCATACCCGCGGGGAAGTGGCCTCTTCTACCGCCCGATTTAAGCGGTAAAGGCTTTTCAGGGGAAGAAGGGGATCCTGGTACCATCTGAGTTTATCCAGATCTTCCGGCTGGCTTTCCTTAAGGTAGGCTTGAAGTTCCTGATAGAGCTCTTCGTCGTCTGTCACAATTTCCTCAAGATCTTGAGTATAAACATCCCGGACGCCGGTGAGGAAAGAGGCAGGGGCCTGATAGAGAAGGCTTAGTCCTTTTCGGTAAGCAGCCTGGTTAAGGACGGTTAAGCACCTGGCTTTAAGTTCATCAACTTCTTCCCGAATTTCAGGAAATGAGGCATCTTTGGCATTCGTTCGGATAATCAGACCGAATTGCGTAAGGTCCAGATCAGAAAGGAACGTCTTTAAATTAGTCTTCCAGGTCTGGTCTGAAATCTTTCCGGAAAATCCAATGCCGTTTTTCCCTAACGTCAGCACCGCCAGTTTTCCGGTAAAGGAGATGCGGCTGGTAAGCACCAGAGCCTTTGATTTTACGGCTTCTCTGGCTACCTGGACAATAATTTCATCTCCCGGGCGGAGCTCTTTTAAAACCTTTCCTGCTGCCGACAGGTGAAGCGGATTATCTGTTAAACTGTAATAGCCGATAATTCCATTGCCGATATCAATAAATGCGGAATTAATATTTTTCCGGATATTCTGAACTTTTCCAATATAAATGTTGTTGAGCGCCGCTTTTTCCTGGCGGGGGGAAAAGCTGATCTGAAAAATCTTCTGCCCGTCGGACAGCGCGGTACAGACCGCATTATCCCATCTGGTGATGATTAATGTGTTCAAACCGGTTCTCCTAATGCTTCCAGAGAAATGAATTCTCCCGTGTTTTCCCGCCGGGCATAAACTTCCTCACGCTGGATCAAGAAGGCAAAGGGATGGCGTTCCTGCCCCAGGCTGGCGTAAAAGGAATCCAGGAAAAGTTCAGGTTTGATGTTTTCTCCGCTTCCTGTGGAAAGCCGCAGCTTAAGCTCAGGGCCATGGGCCTGGATTTCGTAAATCATAGAAGCCAGGTCCAGCTCCTTTTCTCCTTTTTTCGTCTTCTTCGTAATATAAAGATGCTCCTGACGGCCAAAATTCTCTGCCGCTTTCATCCAGCTTTCCGGCTGCTTTGGCTCATAACCGGGACGAAAAGAAAGGGTATAATCGGCGGCGGCTACAATGGACATGGCATTTTTCGCATCCTCAGGAAGACGACGCACGCTTTCGATTACAATGCCTTCTGCCATGGTACGGTTCAGCCGTTCTTTCATGGTAGAAAGATCCTCATTATCTTCTGTTTCAATATCCAGATACTCTCCGTTGCTGGTGATTCCCACGCCTAAAGGAGCGGCAAAAGACATAATCTGATGGGGGCTGAATCCGCCGCTGTAGCAGATCTTTACCTGGGCCCGGCGCATGGCTTTTTGGAAGTACCGCATAATATCCAGGTGGCCAATGAATTTCATGATGCCCTGTTTGGAAAATTTAATTCTTACCTTCAAAGCAGACACCTCCTCCAAATTTCATGGCGCCGCATCCTGCGCATTGTCTGCGGCAGTTGGGCGTCACCTTCTCCTTGACGGCGTTTTGCCATTCCCGCTTTAAGAATTCCTTGGACACTCCCGCGTCAATAAAATCCCAGGGGAAGATTTCATCCAGACTTCGCTCTCTGGTGGTATAAAAATCCACGGAAACGCCGCAGGTTTCGAAGGCCTTCATCCAGATCTCATTGTCAAAGTATTCAGACCAGGAATCAAACAAAGCTCCATTGCGGTAAGCTTCTTCAATAACCGCGCCTACTTTCCGGTCTCCTCTGGCCAGTACGCCCTCCAGCACGGTAAGTTCTGCCTCGTGCCAGTTATATTTTAAACTTTTGTAGTTTAACATTTCCCGGAATTTTTGCCGGACAATATTGGCTCTTTGGATAAACTCATCTTTTGTGCACATCACCGCCCACTGGAAAGGCGTGAAGGGCTTAGGCACGAAGAAGGAAGAGCTGGCGACCACCTGAACTTTGCCGTGACGCTGCTCTTTCGGCACGGTATCATAATAAGTTTCTGCAACTTTTTCGGAAAGAAGGGCGATTCCTTCCATATCTTCCACTGTTTCTGTGGGAAGACCAAGCATAAAATACAGTTTAACCCGGTTCCATCCGCCTTTAAATGCCTGAGCCGCCCCTGTAAGGATCTCTTCTTCGGTGAGTCCTTTATTAATTACATCGCGGAGACGCTGAGAACCAGCTTCCGGAGCGAAGGTCAGACTGCTTTTCTTTACGTCCTGCACCTGGCTCATCACATCCAGAGAAAAGGCATCGATTCGAAGGGAGGGAAGGGAAATATTGACTCCCTGGCCTTTAAATTCATCGATGAGAAAATGAATCAGTTCTTCCAGCTGGCTGTAGTCGCTGGAACTAAGGGAGCTTAAGGAAATTTCCTCGTGTCCGGTGGAGGTAAGCATAGAAAGAGCATGCTGCTTAAGGTACTCCAGACCTCTTTCCCGCAGAGGACGGTATACGTTCCCCGCCTGACAGAACCGGCATCCCCGAATACATCCCCGCATAATCTCCAATACCACTCTGTCCTGAGTGACTTTCAGATAAGGAACCAGCGGTTTCTCCAGGTAAGGCACATGATCCATATCCATTACCAGCTCTTTGGTGATAACGGAAGGCGCATGAGGATTATTGGGAAGGAAGCTTTTAATGGTGCCGTCTTCATGATAGGCTGCATCATAAAATCCAGGAACGTAAATCCCAGGAATCTGAGCTGCCATTTCCAGAAAGTCTTTTCTGGATCCGCCCGCCCGTTTATTTTCCAGATACCGGTCAAAAAGACGGTCATAAACCGTCTCTCCTTCACCGATATAAAACAAATCAAAAAATTCCGCCAGAGGCTCTGGGTTATAGGCGCAGGGGCCGCCGCCGATAACCAGAGGACAGTCTTCGCCGCGGTCAGCTGCATGAAGAGGAATCTGTGACAGATCAAGAATCTGCAGAACGTTGGTGTAGCTCATCTCATACTGAAGGGTGATGCCGAGAAAATCAAACTCTTTTACCGGATCCTGAGATTCCAGGGCAAAGAGGGGAATATTCTTTTCTCGCATGATCTGATCTAAGTCCGTCCAGGGAGAATAAACCCGTTCACAGTATACATCGTCTCTTCGGTTAAACATATCATAGAGAATCTGAATTCCAAGATGGGACATTCCAATGTCGTAGAGGTCAGGAAAACAGATGGCAAAACGAAGATCCACTTTTTTGGGATCCTTAATCACCTCGTTAATTTCGCCGCCGATATAGCGGGCTGGCTGCTGAATACTCAGCAGAATTTCATCGCTTAATGCTAATTTTTTCATCTCAAAAACACCTTAATTTAATGTAATGAAGTTGCGTCAAAAGGTCTTTTGTCCCTTATGATACCGGCTTGTTCCGTGCTTCGCACTCCCACAAGCCTCAAAAACATTTATAATCCGCCCATTTTTCCTGCTTAAGTGCTTTTACAGGAACAGGAGAAAATGGATAATCCGTTTAAATTGTACTATAGGATGATTGTTCTGTCAAAGCGATATTTGTGTACTATTTTTGTCCGTAAAGCCGCCCGAAACAGCATACAGGCGGCTTTATCCAGCTCGACGATCACGTTTCCAGCCCTAATGCGTCTTCAATGGGAATAGACAGAACAAGTCCATGGGCCGGAGAACAAAGGCCGTGGGTTTTGCTGATTGTTCCCATGACTTCTTTTTTAATGGATTTGGGAACAATAATCAAGACAATCTCCTGCTCTTCCTGAAGAGAAATTCCCCAGAATTTCATGGCGGAATCCAGGCCGCGGCGGCGGCCGCGGATGATAGTGCCGCCTTTCGCTCCGGCTTCTTTAGCGGTATCAATTACGTCATCGCTGAATCCTTGATTAACGGTAACAATGATCATGGAAAAGCCGCTTCCTTCTGCCATTTTGCATCCCTCCTGTTTAGTTGTATTGTGTGGCTGCTGCGGATATTGGGCGTTCATTAATTTAGCCAGATTCATCTGGATGCCGGTAAGAGGAATGCTTACGGCAATTCCCTTTCCCCTGCGCTTCAGATGAAGGCTCTCATTCATTTTATGGAATAAAACGGGAACTGCAGATTTGGGAAGAATCCACATGGTTAAAATCCGGTCAGATTCTCCCAGACCGCAAATTCTCAAAATCTCAGAATTTGCAGTGCCCTGCCCATGAAACTGAAAGCGCAGGGGAATATGTGCTTCTTCCAGCAAGGTATACAGGGTTTTTTCTGCTTTTGTGTCTGTGACCGATAAAATCAAACGGGGAGCTGCACTTTTTAACTCTTCCTGCATAGTTATTCCTCCTCAAGTTCAAGGATTTCGTCATCCTGGCTGATGGATGCAGCCGGTTTTCTCTGTTCCTGCTGCTTAAGTTTAAGCTGATAAATAAAGCCCATGAGCTGGATTGCGATCAGCGGCGCCAGCGCTACTAATGCTACCACGCCGAAGGCATCGGTAACTACATTTCCTCCTACAGAGGCACATGCTCCCATGGCAAGAGGAAGCAGAAAAGTAGAGGTCATTGGACCACTGGCTACGCCGCCGGAGTCAAAGGCAATACCAACAAAAATCGGCGGAACCAGCCGGGTTAGAATCAGGGCCAGCAGATAACCGGGGATAATAATCCAGTAAATATTGATTCCCGTAAGCACCCGTATCTGAGAGAGGGCTATGGCGGCGGCTACACCAATGGACATGCAGTTGTTCATTACTTTGTTGGAAATGGTGCCGTTGGTAATCGATTCCACCTGATGATTTAAAAGCTGAACAGCCGGCTCTGCTTTAACAATATAATAACCGATGAGCATGCCGATGGGAATCAGAAGCCATTTAAGAGGACTGGAAGCGATCTCTGATCCCAAAATGCTTCCCACTGGAGCAAATCCCACATTTACCCCTGTGAGGAATAACATTAATCCAATCAAAGTGTAAATTAACCCTACAATCATTCGAATCATCTGATGCAGGTGATAACGGCGGGTCAACAGCTGAAAGAGAAGAAATACCCCAGTAACCGGAAGCATAGAAACAACCACTTCTCTTGCATAATGGGGAAATTCATGGGCAAATTCTACCGCCACATCCCGCATCGTTGCGACTTAAGGAATTTCCACAGCGGTATAAGCTGCATTTGAAGGGTGATAAAAAATGCCCAGAAGAAGAACCATCATAATCGGGCCTACGCTGCACATCGCCACCAGGCCGAAACTGTCGCTGGATCCGTCTTTGTCGCTTCGGGCGGCAGAAAGACCTACGCCCAGGGCCATAATAAATGGAACCGTCATGGGACCGGTGGTAACGCCGCCGGAGTCAAAGGCAACTGCCGTAAAAGATGAAGGGGCAAAAAAGGACAAGAGAAACAGCAGAATGTATAAGATTGTCAGAATCTTTGCCAGGCTGATCTGGAAGAGAATTCGCAGAACAGCCGCCGCCAGAAATATTCCAACGCCCAATGCCACCGTCCAGATTAAAACCATATTGGGAATAGATTCCACTTGGTTAGCCAATACCTGGAGATCTGGTTCTGCAATGGTAATCATTACGCCCATAAAGAAACAGATGGGAACAATCGTATACAGCCGTTTGCTCTTGAAAATTTGTCCGCCAATTCCTTCTCCTAAAGGCGTCATGGCCACTTCTGCGCCAAGCTGAAAAAATCCCATGCCCACAATCAGCAGAACTGCTCCGGTCATAAACAGGGCAATGGTGCCGATTTCCAGAGGAACAATAAAAATGCTCAGCATCAGGACGATAATCGTAATGGGGATCACTGCAGTGATCGATTCCCTTGTCTTTTCTTTTAATTTTTCATTTCGTAAAATATTTTTTAATCCATTTTTCAAAACCGCATCACAAATTCCTTCTTTCTCTTCAATGGTCAAGTGATAAAAAATCCTGCTTTTCGATTTGCAGAAGGAAAAGCAGGATAATCTTGAACAGTCCTTAGGCCAATGCTTTATCTAAATTTGAAATAATTTCCTTACTTATTTCCTCTGGACTTTTCTGATCTGTGGAAATAGTAAGGTCGGCGGCTCCTTCATAAAATGGACGCCGTTTTTCCATCAGACTGCTGATGTATTCTACGTTCATATTTCCATTTAGGACAGGGCGCTCCTGGCTGTCCTTTACTCGAAGATAGATTGTTTCCGGGGATGCCGTAAGCAGAACGATCTTCCCATTTTTTTTCATCAGGGTTACGTTTTCTTCACGCATGACGGCGCCGCCTCCGCAGGAGACGACCGCCGGGGATTCCTGGGAAAGGGAGGCCAGAAGTTTTGTCTCCGCCTGACGGAAATACTCCTCGCCTTTTTCTGCGAAAATCTGGGCAATGGGCATTCCTTCTTTTTGAACAATTTCCTGATCCATCTCGATTAAATTCATGTTAAGCATCTCTTTAAGGCAGCCGGCAATGGTGCTTTTTCCGGCGCCCATAAATCCAATGAGAAAAATATGGTGGCTGATCATGAGAAGAATTTCTCCTTTACTTCTTTGACCGGCATTTCCTGACCGGTATACAGTTTAAATGCAGCGGCTCCTTGCCATAACAGCATCCCTTTGCCGCCGATGCACAGGCATCCGGCTTCTTTTGCTTCCCGCAGAAGTTTCGTTTCTTCTGGGTTATAGACGGCATCTGCCACCACAAGACCAGGATAAAAGGCTGAAGTATCCTTTACTACCGACTCATTGTCCATTGGCTTCATTCCCACAATCGTAGCGTTGGCAAAGATCTCGCTGGAGCGGATCTCCTCCGTCATTTTTGGGGTATCGGCAATATCATAGACCTGGACTTTGCAGCCGGGAACGGATGACCGGATTTTTTCTGCGGTCTCAAGGCTGCGGCTGAAGAACTGATCCTTCATGTTAAAGATACTGATTTCTCTGGCACCGTCTAAAGCGTATTGAACTTGAATCGCTGTGGCAGCTCCGCCGCCTCCGGCTATTGTGATTTTCTTTCCCTTTACCGAAATACCGTGGTCTTTTAGGTTATGGACAAAGCCCTCTCCGTCCGTCATGTAGCCGGTGAGTAT
The DNA here is from genome assembly GCA_018713255.1 of Candidatus Cottocaccamicrobium excrementipullorum. Classification (GTDB taxonomy): domain Bacteria; phylum Bacillota; class Clostridia; order Lachnospirales; family Lachnospiraceae; genus Caccovicinus; species Caccovicinus excrementipullorum. The sequence goes on from DVFL01000015.1 coordinate 148,607, forward strand.
TCCGTCATCGTTTACAATCGTATTGACTGCGCCGATTATCCGCGCCGCCGGAGATAGCTGATCCATATATTTTACCGCCTCGTTTTTGCAGGGCATGGTAACATTCATTCCCCGCATCCGAAACGTTTTCATGGCGGCGATGGCATCCTTAACCTGGTCCTGTTTGATGTCAAAGGCCACATACACATAATCCAGGCCAAGACGGGCAAAACTATAATTATACATGGCCGGAGAGCCAGAATGGCCTACCGGAGAGCCGATCAGGCCAAGAAGGCCTGTGCGGCCGGAAATTCGATTTTCCATGATTATCCTCCTGTATTAAAGCTGCTGAAATTTATTAACCAGCGTAATGAGCAGTTCTGTCACTTTTTCCATGGACTGAATGGAAATGTATTCATATTTTCCATGGAAATTATGGCCGCCAGTACAGAGATTAGGGCAGGGAAGACCCATATAAGATAATCTTGCCCCGTCTGTGCCGCCTCGGATGGGGCAGATCTTAGGCTCGATGGAAAGCTCTGTCATGGCTTCCTTGGCCAGGTCGATGAGATACATGAAAGGCTGAATTTTTTCTTTCATGTTGTAATAAGAATCTTTGACCTGCACTTCGATGGTTCCCGTCCCGTATTTCTTGTTGAGAAAATCCGCCGCTGCCTGAAAAAGCTCTTTTTTCTGCTGGAATTTTTCCTGATCATGGTCTCGGATAATGTAATCCATGCAGGCTTTTTCCACATCTCCGGATATTTGGTCTAAATGGAAAAAGCCTTCATATCCTTCGGTATACATAGGGTTTTCAAAAACAGGAAGCAGGGACTGGAATTCCATAGCCATAAGAATGGCATTTTTCATCTTGCCCTTAGATGAGCCTGGATGTATGCTGCAGCCGTTGACCACTACTTTTGCTCCTGCAGCATTAAAATTTTCGTATTCCAGCTCCCCTAAGGCGCCTCCGTCTACAGTATAGGCAACATCTGCTCCGAAGGCAGCTACATCGAAGCCGTCAGCTCCTCTTCCCACTTCTTCGTCCGGGGTAAATCCAATGCGGATCTCCCCATGGGGAATTTCAGGATGGCTTAAAAAGTATCTGGCCATAGCCATGATTTCTGCTACTCCTGCTTTATCATCGGCGCCAAGAAGGGTGGTTCCATCGGTGGTAATCAGATCCTGTCCCAGATAATCTAAAAGCTCTGGAAACTCAGCAGGGTCTAAAACTACCTGTAATTCTTCATTCAGAACAATCGGTTTTCCATCGTATTGTTTAATAATCTTTGGATTTACGCCGCAGCCGGAAAATGCCGGGGCCGTATCCATATGAGAAATAAAGCCGAGAACCGGAACTTTGCGGTCTGTGGTTGCCGGAATGGAAGCCATAAGGTAGCACTGATCATTCAGAGTCACATGGCTGGCGCCCATTTCCTTTAATTCTTTTTCCAGAAGCTTAGCCAGTGCGAACTGTTTTTCCGTACTTGGCTGCTGTTTTTGGTCTTCTTTTGACTGAGTGTCATAAGCGATATATCGTAAAAAATTGTCAAGGGTTACGGACATGGTTTATTTGCTCCTTTTTAATTTTTGTCATTAGTTAACATAAATATTTTATGTCAACTAATAGCGGCGATTTAACGATTTGCCAGCTCGCCGGTAATATCTTCCCAAGTAACGCCTTTCTCCGCCATGAGAACCATAACATGGTAGAGGAAATCGGAAATTTCATATTTGATTTCTTCCGGGTCAGGATTTTTTGCTGCAATAATGATCTCAGCAGCCTCCTCCCCGCATTTTTTCAGAATTTTATCGATTCCTTTATCAAAGAGGTAATTGGTATAAGACCCCTCCTTGGGATGGGCTTTTCTGTCCAGAATCACCTGGTATACCTCTTCAAATACTTTCAGGGGATTAGTCTCTTTTACATCCTTTTTCTGCGCTAAGGTTCGGTAAAAACAGGAGGAATTACCTGTGTGGCAGGCTGCCCCGATCTGGTGAACTTTGGCCAGTATGGTGTCGTTATCGCAGTCAATGGACAGCGATTTCACGTACTGGTAATGTCCAGAAGTCTCTCCTTTCAGCCAGAGGCTTTGCCGGCTGCGGCTGAAGTAAGTCATCATTCCTCTTTCCAGAGTAAGACGGAAGGCTTCTTCATTCATGTAAGCTAACATCAGAACTTCTCCAGTTTTGTAATCCTGCACAATAACTGGAAGAAGGCCATCTCCATTAAGGCGGAACTGGCTCCACTCCATGGTGCTTTCCAGGGTCTCCATGGGAATCCCTTCTTCTTTCAGTTCTTTTTTCAGAGGCATCAAAGAGTTCTCAGGATCTGCGGGGAAAATAACGCCGCAGACAGCGCTGAGAGAAAGAAACTGGCTGGCCCAGCCTTGATTGGCGGCCGGAAGGGTAAGAAAAACGGGGAATTCTCCTGACATTATCTTCTCTTTGGCTTCTTCCAGCTCTTCTGCAGTTTGAATCATGCCCAGAATCAAACGGGAAGCTCCCAGCTGAATGTACTCTTCCGCCCGGCTTAAATAAGCTGTATCCGGCAGATAAGCGTAAATTTTCTCACTTCCAAACCGACTTGCAGCTTCTTTCAGCAGGTCTACGTTTTCCTGGGATCCTGCGTCTAAAAAAACAGCTTTAGCACCGGCATACAGATATTTTTTAACATCTTCCAATCGTTTTACTCGTCCGCCGGCAATCACCGGAGTATCCACCTGCCTTGCGATCTCTTTGATCAGACCGATGGTATGTTCATGATCCTCGTCAGACTGGGAGCGGTCAAAGAAGAACAGCTGATCTCCTCCTTGATCTCCTAAACGCCTGCAAAGCTGCACTGACGTCATGGTCTGGGATTGTTCTTGGCCTAGTGGATATATCTGCCCTTCCCGGCAGTCAAGACCTGGAATCAGTAATTTCATTTCGGTCATGTGTTCCCCATTCCTTTCTCTAATGGTTTCCCTGGCGATTCAGGGTATTGCTTTCGGCACCGGACTTAACCGGTGGTTTGGAACCGTGCTGCAGCTTCCTTTAAGCTTATCCGGTTCTCATACAAAGCTTTTCCAATAATGGCGCCCTGTATCCCTTCGTTAGCCAAGGCTTCCAAATCTTCCATAGAAGATACGCCGCCGGAAGCGATAATATCAAGGCCGGTGGCCTTGGTCAGGCGGCTGGTTGCTTCCACATTAGGTCCTGTCAGCATGCCGTCCCGGGAAATATCTGTGTATACAATGTGCTTTACTCCGTACTCCTTCATCGTTAAGGCTAAATCAGAAGCCATAAATTCACTGGTTTTTTCCCAGCCCTGGGTGGCAACTTTCCCATCTCTTGCATCAATTCCAGCAACAATGGCGCTGCTGCCGAATTCGTTTACCAGTTCCCCTAAAAATTCGGGATGTTCAGCTGCTTTTGTGCCTACAATTACACGGGTAATTCCCAGAGAAAGCATTCTTGCTGCACTCTCTCTGGTGCGGATCCCGCCGCCGATCTGCACAGGAATAGAGACTGCTTTCAGGATTCGCTTAATCGCCTCCTCGTTAACGGAGTGACCGGCCAAGGCTCCGTCTAAGTCTACCAGATGGAGAAAGGTGGCTCCTTCCTCCTGCCAATGGGCAGCCATAGCTTCCGGAGCATCGGAATATACGGTAATATTTTTAAATTCTCCTTGCCTTAACCGGACGCACTGTCCGTTTTTCATATCAATAGCCGGATACAGCTGCATAAATTTTCCTCCTTCAGCGAATTATAAGCTTCCCTTGGTAGAAAGAACCCCACTGATCCGGGAATCTAAAGATACTGCCTTGTCCAGAGCCTTGGCGAAAGCCTTGAATCCACCTTCAATAATATGATGATTGTTGGTTCCTGAAAGCTGCTTGAGGTGAAGATTCATCTCAGCGCCATAGGAAACGGCATAAAAAAACTCGCGGATCATTTCCGTTTCCAGATCTCCTACAAATTCCCGGGTTAAATTCAGATCGTAAACCAGGTAAGGCCTTCCGCTCAGATCAAGGGAGCAGAGAAGAAGGGCTTCATCCATGGGAAGAATCACCGATCCGTAGCGGACAATCCCCTTCTTCTCTCCCACTGCTTCTTTAATGGCTTTTCCCAGCACGATTCCCGTATCTTCAATGGTGTGGTGCGTGTCGACATCAAGATCTCCCTCCACCCTTAAAGCCAGGTCGAAAAAGCCATGGCGGGCAAAGCTGTTCAGCATATGATCAAAGAAGCCGATGCCAGTGGAAATCTGCGCTTTGCCCTCGCCGTCTAAGTTAAGGGTAAGGGTTATTTTGGTTTCTTTTGTATTGCGGGTAATACTGGCCTGTCTCATACGTCCTCTTTCTGGAAGCGTACATGGATGGAATTGGCATGAGCTGTCAGCTGCTCCGCAGAGGCAAACTGTTCGATTTCTTCATGAACTTTCTCCAGTGCTTCTCTAGAATAATAAATAATGCTGGACTTTTTAATGAAATCATCAACTCCAAGAGGAGAGAAAAATCTGGCGGTGCCGTTGGTGGGAAGCACATGGTTGGGACCGGCAAAATAATCGCCTAAAGGCTCAGAACTGTACTCTCCAATAAAAATAGCTCCTGCATTGCGGATTTTCGTCATAACCTCAAAAGGATTTTTCGTGGCGATTTCCAAATGTTCAGAGGCGATGTCGTTGGCGGTTTCAATGGCTTCTTCCAGAGAATCCACCACCAGAATGTATCCGTAATTTTCCAAAGATTTTTCCAAAATCGCTTTCCGGGAAAGCTGACCTAAAAAGAGATCTACTTCTTTGGATACTGCCTGGGCAAGAGCCATGCTGTCTGTCACCAGGATAGCGCTGGCCAGTTCATCATGCTCCGCCTGGCTTAATAGATCGGCAGCCACGTACCGAGGGTTGGCGGATTCGTCAGCAATAACCAGAATCTCGCTGGGACCGGCAATGCTGTCAATGCTGACGTGACCGTATACAGCTTTTTTGGCCAGGGCAACGAAAATATTGCCAGGTCCAACGATTTTGTCTACTCGGGGAATCGATTGGGTGCCAAATGCCAATGCTGCCACCGCCTGAGCGCCGCCGACTTTATAAACCTCTCTTACTCCTGCCAGGTAAGCCGCCGTTAAGGTTACAGGATTAACCTTGCCGTCTGCTCCTGGGGGCGTAGTCATGATGATCCGGTCTACCCCTGCCACCTTTGCAGGTACAATATTCATCAGTACCGTGGAGGGATAAGCCGCTTTCCCGCCGGGCACATATACGCCTACCCGCTCTAAGGGAGTGATCTTCTGCCCTAAAATAGTTCCGTCAGGCCGGCTGGAAAACCAGCTCTGGCGCAGCTGTCTTCTATGGTGATCTTCAATATTCGCCATAGATTTTATCATCACCTCAATGAGCTGAGGATCTACACTTTCCATAGCCTGGCGGATTTCTTCCTCTGTTACTCGAATATTGTCTGCAGAAATATCTGCATGGTCAAATTTTTTGGTGTACTCAAAAACCGCCTGGTCCTTTCTGTTTTTTACATCCTCCACGATTGCTTCAACCGTCTGGGCATACTGGCCGTACTGATTCGGGTCCCGTTTCAGGAGACCTTCAAGAATATTATTTTTCTTTTCCTCATCCAGCTGAATGATTCTCATTTCTGCTCCTCCTTCAGTTGATTTTGTATTTCACGAATAATCCGGGAGATTCGTTCATTCTCCCGTTTCATACTTACTTGGTTAACTACCATGCGGGCAGAAAGACCGCAGATTTCTTCCAGCACCACCAGTCCATTTTCCCGCAGGGTGCTTCCCGTTTCTACAATGTCTACGATTACGTCGGCAAGGCCCACAATAGGGGCAAGCTCGATGGAACCGTTAAGCTTAATAATCTCTACTGTCTGGTATTTCCGGTTGTAAAAATAGTCTTTGGCGATCCGGGGATATTTCGTGGCTACCCGGATCAGCTCATGATGGTTCAGCCGCTCTCTGGCAGATTCCGGACCGCACACACACATCCTGCACTTCCCGGTTTTCAGGTCGAGAACCTCATAAAGTTTTCGTCCTTCTTCAAGAATTGTATCCTTTCCCACAATTCCAATATCAGCCGCGCCGTATTCTACATAAGTGGGCACATCATTTGCTTTTGCCAGAAAGAAGCGCATGCCCAGTTCCTCATTGACAAAAATCAGCTTTCTGGAGGATTTATCCTTCATTTCCGGACAGCTGATCCCGATTTGTTCAAATAGTTCCATGGCCTTTCCAGCAAGTCTGCCTTTAGCCAGGGCTACGGTTAAGTACCTCATTTGATCCTCCTTACTCTTCATTCAAGTATTCTGCCATGGGGATTTCATGAGAATTCCCTGTTCTGGCGTCGTATGCTCTTACCATCTTGCCATCGCCATGAACGTAGAGCAGATTGACCATGCCGCCGCGGAGAGCCATGTTAAGGTAATCCTGAAGTGCAGGCGTCTGGTGCCGGCGCTGGAACTGCACTTGAAAATTCAGCCGCCGGAAATGTCTGGCCAGGCAGATGGCCGGTTTCCTGGCGGAAACGTCAAAGAGGATCATGGTATTTGGCTTTTCTACGGGAAGCGTTAGATCTTGACTGGAAAGCGCCATCAGCAGCCGATCTACCACAATCGCAAAGCCCACAGCCGGAGCTTTCTTGCCGAACTGTTCCAACAGCCGGTCGTATCGGCCGCCAGTCACAATATAATCTCCCGTGCCATAGGTATACGCTTTAAAAATAATCCCAGTGTAATACTGGTATTTGCTTAACATTCCAAGATCAAAGGAGATATAGTCGGACAGTCCGTAATGTTCTAAAATCTGATGAACCTTTTCCAGCCGGTCAATGGCGAACAAAGCCCGTTGATTGGTGGTCATGGCTCTTGCTTCTCGGATCTGTTCAATGGATCCGAACAGCTTGGGAAGCTTAAGAAACAAAGCTTTCAGGTCATCTTTAATCTCTACCGCGTTTAACAGCTCTTCTACGCCGAAAAAGTTTTTATTTTCAATCAGCTCGCGAAGTTCATCCTGAGTAGACTGGTCTAAGCCGGCTTCCTCCACCAGACCGCGGTAAAATTCTACCTGGCCAAGTTCCACCTGAAACTCTTTCAGTCCAGCTGATTTCAAACAATCCGCCACCATGGCGATCATTTCGGCATCTGCATCGCTGGAGTCATCTCCGATCATCTCCGCACCGGTCTGGGTGGTTTCTTTCAGCCTTCCTTGATAACTGAAATTATTGGTATACGTTCGTTCCAGGTAGCAAAGGCGTATGGGCATGGTTTCTTCTGAAAAATACTTGGAAACGCATCGGGCGATAGCGGGGGTCATATCAGGCTTAAGCACCAGTGTGTTGTTGTCACGGTCGAAAAATTTAAACATTTCCCGAGAGCTGACGCTTCCCCGGTCTTTACTGAAAATATCGAAAAATTCGAAGGCGGGGGTTTCAATATGCTGGTATCCGTAAAGGTACAAGGTTTTTAAGATCTGCTCCTGCACCTTAAGTTTTTGCCGGCATTCATCGCCATAAATATCCCGGACACCTTCCGGGGTGTGAATCAGTTGATTGGCCATTTCTTCTCCTTCATCTGACCAGAAAGCGGTCTCATCTTTGCAGAGAACCTTCGCTTTCGTATGGTACAGTGCTAATTTAATAACGTGCTTTTTATTATAGGAGACGCCCCCTTATTTGTCAACCAGATCTTTCCTTTCCAGATCCTTTTTCAGCGGTTCTAGATAATGAATCAGCATGTCCCGATGAGCGCGTACCGCATAGCTGCGGTCGATTTCCTGGTAGGTGAAGCTTTTTCGTCCGCCTTTTTCCATCCGGTCCCAGAAAAAAGCAATGTGATCAAAGGGAAGATAATATACTTCATTCTTTCCCGTAAAGGAAAGAAGAATAAACGCGATGCCTTTTTGCCGTTCAAATTCCCGCATAAAGGCGACCTGATGTGGATGGATATTATGGAGGGGAAAGGTTTCTGTCCGGCATTCTTTTGCATCAAAGCACACGGGAATTCCTTGAACTACGCCGATGTAATCCACAGTACTCTTCTGATCAAAGTACGCCAGCGTAATATGCCGGCTAGCCTTATCGATTTCAATGGGAGTAATCGGGGTGGGGATCTTCTGGATCAGCGCCAGCCCTTTTTCCCGATAGCTGTCATTTGTATGGTTGATCAAATCTTCCAGTCCGGAGCCGCGCAGGCCCCGGGTGTGCCAGGTTCCCATAATCTGCTCCTTCCGTTTAAACGGCAGATCTTGTGATAAAGAAGATCCTGCCTGGATTCATCAGGAAAAGGCGTTGCCCCGGTGATTTTTCCGTGGCAGCGCCCTTATCCATTCCCTTTCGGGCATCATTCATTTCCGTATCGTTTTGCCTGTTCTGTAATCAGGGCCTGGTCCTCAAAATAGTTGATTTTCATGGCTCGTTTTACTCTGGCAAGGGTCTGGGCAGCTACTGCCTCAGCCTTTTTGCTGCCCTCTTCCAGCATGCGGTATACCGCTGGAATATCCTTTTCAAAGGCTTTTCTCCGCTCACGGATAGGAGCAAGCTCTTCCTGGATTACCTTATTTAAGAATTTCTTTACTTTAACATCGCCTAAGCCGCCGCGGGTATAATGAGCTTTCAGCTCGTCCAGATTTTTATATTCTGGAAGGTAACGCTCGAAATGCTCATCCCGGCAGAAGGCGTCTAAATAGATGAATACCGGATTTCCTTCCACCTGTCCGGGATCCTCTACCCGCAGATGATTTGGATCTGTAAACATTGACATAATCTTTTTCCGCACATCTTCTTCTGAATCAGACAGGAAAATGCAGTTCCCAAGGGATTTACTCATTTTGGCCTTTCCGTCAATGCCAGGCAGACGGAGGCAGGCTTTGTTGTCTGGAAGAAGAATCTCCGGCATCACCAGGGTTTCTCCGTATACCGTGTTGAATTTATGGACAATCTCTCTGGTCTGTTCCAGCATAGGCATTTGGTCCTCTCCCACGGGTACCGTGGTAGCATCGAATGCGGTGATATCTGCCGCCTGGCTGATGGGATAAGTAAAAAAGCCTACTGGAATGCTGGCTTCGAAATTGCGCATCTGAATTTCTGATTTTACGGTAGGATTCCGCTGAAGCCGAGACACCGTAACCAGATTCATATAGTAAAAGGACAGTTCGCAAAGTTCCGGCACCTGAGACTGGATAAACAAGGTAGATTTTTCCGGATCAAGGCCTACAGATAAGTAATCTAAGGCTACTTCAATGATATTCTGGCGGACCTTTTCTGGATTATCTGCATTGTCCGTAAGAGCCTGAGCATCTGCGATCATAATAAAAATCTGATCATAACCGCCGGAATTCTGAAGTTCTACTCTGCGCTTTAACGAACCCACGTAATGGCCTACATGAAGCTTTCCCGTGGGTCTGTCGCCTGTTAAAATAATTTTTCCCATAGTTGTATATTCCTTCCAATCTGTTGTTCAATATTTATTACTATACCGCCCGGCGGTAAGGATGTCAAGGGTAAGGCCTGAACTGTTCTCCCTCCTGAATTCGCTGAAAAGCAGGGGGAAGAGGCGCAAAAAATGTTTTGCCGCTTAAGTCATCTAACGGCTTTGGGAGAACGGGAAGTTTAAGCTTCCAGGAATGAAGAAGCTGACTTTTGACCCCGTATTTTTTCAGCACCATTGCATTAAGTTCAGGATCGCCGTATTTGTAATCTCCTAAAATAGGATGTCCCATGGAGGACAGGTGAGCGCGGATCTGATGGGTTCTTCCTGTGATCAGCGTTACCATTAAAAGGGTGAATTGCTCATTGCCTGAGAGGGGAAGGTATTCTGTCATAATCGGGACGCTGCCTTCCTGCTCCAGCGGGGAAATGGTCACCTGGTTGGTGGCTTCGTCTTTTTTCAGAAATCCCGCAGCCACCGTTCTCTCTGTGATTTTACCTGCCACGATGCACTGATAATATTTATGAATGCTTCTGTCTTTAAACACCTCAGACATAATCTGCAGTCCCGCCAGAGATTTTCCTGCAACTACCAGTCCGCTTGTGTTGCGGTCCAGCCGGTTGCACACAGAGGGGCGGAAAGTTTTCAGCTGCTCTGGCGGCATATGGCGGGATTCAATGAGGTAGTTGATTACCGCTTCCACTAGGGAATAGTCTGTTTCTCTGGCTTTTTGCGACAGCATCCCTGCAGGTTTATTGACAATGAGAATATGTTTGTTCTCAAAAATGACCTCTAGATGGTTTCTTCTTTTGGCAGAATCAGCCTGGGGAAGAGCCGGGGTCTTGGAAAATTTTTCAATGGTTTCGTCGGAAAGAAAAAGCTGAATCTCATCTCCGGAGGACAGTTTCTCTGCGCCTTCGCATTTTTTCCGGTTCAGGGTAATGTTTTTTTTCCGCATCATTTTATAAAGAAAGCTTTTTGGCGCCTGATTTAAGTACTTTGAAAGAAGTTTGTCCAGACGCTGTCCTGCTTCGTTTTCACTTACGGTTAAGGTCTGCATCCCAGTTTTCCTTTCTTTTGCAGAATTTGCTGATGTTTAGCCGAAGGGCAGCTTACATGGAAAGATTTTTCAAAAGATGTACGGCATAGGAAAGTTCTTGGTTTTCGTTCCAATTAGAAACGGCTTTCAGCGAGGAAGCCCTCCGAAAAAATGCTTTTTCATCAGCAATTATTTTGAGGTGGGGGATGTTTCGATGGGCTTTTAATAATGCATTCAGCCCCTCTTCTGCTTTTTGGATTTTAATCTTTTTGCTGCTGCAGCAGCAGTATATTCCTGAAGGATGAACGATAATAACATCCATGGGGATTACCGTTTCTCGGGTAGTGATAATCAGATCACAGAGCACTGGGAACTTTTCCTCCAATGGTTTGACTTGATCATAAAATTTTCGGTCCGGCGTTCGGTAAGGCAGGGCGGCGAGGAAAGGCGCCGCCACATTGGCTGTGGGCAGCACAGATAGAATCGCCATGATGGTTAATACGTTTTTTACAGATTCCTGACTTACGGCGCTTCTGATGGCTAGTTGAAGAAGAATGGCTCCCACGCCTGCGGCAATTTCCAGAAGCTGAATTTTTTTTCGGTGATCCCGATAACCGTAGCATCCCTTTGCCGGCGCTTTTTTCATATGTTTTTCCTCATTTCTTTTTGTGATTTCTTCCCCAAAGATTCAGAATCCAGGAATGGGGAATGACGCTGGCCCCAGCAAAAAACAGTTTCATCCAAATTCCATAAATGGAGAGGGGTTTTCCTGCGGCGCTGTCATACAGAGCTTTTTTCACTACCTTTTCCGGATCTGCCATAACAAGGCGTTTATATTCAGGTATCTGCCCTGTTGTTTCCGCAATCTGAAAAAATTCCGTATTGACCGGTCCTGGGCAGACGGCGGTAACGCAAATCTGCTTGGATTTAAGCTCTGCATTCAGAGCCTGACTGTAGCTCAGCACAAAAGCCTTGGTGGCAGCGTAAACAGCAAAACGAGGCTGAGGCAGAAAGGCTGCGGCGGAAGCGAACTGAATTATTCTGCTGTTCTTTCCCAGATAAGGCAGCACCAGATGGGTGACAGTACAAAGCGCCTGGCAATTTAACTGAATCATTCCGCCCTCGTCTTCCAGAGGCAGAGAACCAACATCTCCAATTTTTCCAAAACCGGCGGCGTTTACCAGAAAAAGCACTTTGGGCCTCTCCTTTTCCAGCGCCATTTTCAGCCCTTCCAGCTGAATCCTGTCCGTAATATCCATGGGAAAGATCCGAAGGCTGGCAGGAATTTTGCCTTTCAGCTCTTCCATGGGCTCTTTTCTCCGGGCAATCAGCCAAAGCTCATCTAGATATTTTCCATACCGGCAGGCAAGCTGTACCGCCGTTTCTTTCCCCATGCCGGAAGATGCTCCGGTAATTACTGCAATCCGCATCTATATTTCCTTCTTTCTTGAACAGCTGAGGGCAAATGCCTCTCCTGCATTTTGATTATGACAGCAGTTCCAGGTAATCATGAATGAAAAAGTCCGCCAGGTCTTCTTTCTCCTGACGAAGATTTTTTGAGGAGCGGTCATCCACCGCCACTACGGTCATGCCGGCAGATTTTCCTGCTTGGATCCCTGCCGGAACATCTTCAAACACCAGACAGGCTTTGGGATCAGCCTGAAGACGCTTCGCCACCTGAAGATAAATATCCGGAGCAGGTTTTCCCATGGCTACTTCACATCCGGTGGTAATATTTGAAAAATACCGGCCAATCTTTAAGGCCTCCAGCACTGCGTCTACAATTTCACGTCCATTGCTGGTGGCAATGCCCATCGGTATTTTTTGGCTGCTTAAATAATTCAGAAACTGTTCTGCACCTTTTTTGAGAGGCACCTGAGTACGGTATTTGTCAATGGACATTTTCGTCCATTCTGCTTTAATTTCCTCAGGAGAATCCGAAAGAGCAAACCGGCTTTTAAAGTATAAAGCGGTTTCTGAAAAGCTCATTCCTTCTACAATTCTTCCTAAATCCGGAGGACAGGGAATGCCAAAACGGCCCAGGTATTCAATATCAATCGCTTCCCACATCCACATGGAATCCACCAGGGTGCCGTCAAGATCAAAAATAACCGCTTTTTTATCTGCTAATATCCTGTTCATGATCATCTTCCTCAACCATTAATTTTTTTCTCTCCTCCAGGGTCAGCGGGCGGCTTTCTCCTGGCTTAAGTCCTTCGTCCAGAGTCAGGGGGCCCATGGAAAGGCGTTTGAGATACGTCACTTCACATCCTAAAGCAATGGCCATACGTTTTACCTGATGGAATTTGCCTTCATGAAGAGTAAGGCGGATCTGGCAGGTGCCTTTTTCTTCGTGAAGAATTTCCAGATCTGCCGGAAGGGTTTTGGTTCCGTCTTCCAGGATAAGCCCTTCTTTCACCTGAGACACGGCATCAGTGGGAAGTGTTCCTTTAAGAGAAGCCAGATATACCTTGTCCACATGTTTTTTCGGCGAAAGGAGCCGGTGTGCCAGGGCGCCGTCGTTTGTAATAAGCAAAAGGCCTTCTGTGTCGATGTCCAGCCGCCCCACAGGAAACAAATCCTTCCGTTTAGCCTGGGGAAGAAGATCCAGCACAGTGGTATGCCGGCTGTCTTCTGTGGCGGAAATTACTCCTGAGGGTTTATTCATCAGGTAATATTCAAACGCTTCATAAACCACCGGCTTTCCGTCAATTTCTACCAGATCTGCATCCTGGTCAATTTTTCGGTCTGCTTTTTTTTCCGTCTGTCCGTTTACCCGGATCCGGCCTTTTTTGGCCATCTCCTTAATCTGACTTCTGGTGCCTGCTCCCATTTCTCCTAATAATTTGTCTAACCGAATGGGTTTCATGGTTTTTGCTCCTTTATCTTTCTGCTCAGACGTAACGCCAGCCTGGGCAGTATTTATTCTTTAACAGAGGACCGGCTTCTTTTGCCCAGCCCAGAGGAAATTCTTCGGTGCATATCAAACGCCAGCCTTTTTTGCCCTGCTCCGCAGGAGTTAAGGAAATGGATTCTCCTTTCAGATACCGGATTACTCTTGGATCATCATGGGCAAGACGGAGACTTCCCTCCCATTGCTCCGGCTTAAGGGCCATGGCCAGCGCCTGAGAAGGCTGAAATCGATCCTTTTTGATTTCTCCCAGGAGAAGGCCTGTCCGAAGAAAGCGAAGTCTGGTGCGATCATCAAATTCCGGCGGGAGAAGATAAAGATTCTCTCCGACTTGTTTAATGGAGTATTCTTTTAAGGAAAGATCAAATCCGCCTCTTTTCGCCGGCTTAAGCTGATCCATAAATTCCAGAAAAGAAGCAGGAAGAGAAGGATTATTCTTCCTTCCAGTCGAATAAACGTGCTCTAAAGAACCCTCTTCCCGAGCAGGACCGGCCTTTTTTAAAAGAGCCAGGAAGTGCCCTTCCCCCTGGATCCGATGTGGGAACAGCCGGAGAACGCCGGGGAGATCGATTCCTGGGAAAGCGCCGGGAAATTGCTCCAGCGGCTTTAGGGAAAACTCTGGAAACTGTTCCAGGAGGAATCGGATATTGTCTTCATTTTCCTCGGGGGAGAAGGTACAAGTGGAATATAAAAGAAGTCCTCCAGGCTTCAGCATCGCTGCTGCTGCAGAGAGAATCTTTTTCTGGAGGGGCGCATAATAAGAGGGCCCTTTGTTGATCCAGTCCTTTACCATCTCGGGTTCTCTGCGGAACATTCCCTCTCCGGAACAAGGGGCGTCCACTAAAATTTTGTCAAAGAATTCTGGAAGTACCTGGGCCAAATGTTCCGGGTCTTCACTGGTAACGCAAAGATTGGGAATGCCCCACAATTCCAGATTTTTTACTAAAGCTCTTGCCCGGGAAGCACTGATATCATTCGCCCAGAGCAGGCCCTTTCCCTTTAATCTGGCTCCAAGCTCTGTGGCTTTCCCTCCAGGAGCGGCGCATAAATCCAAAACTCGGTCTCCGGGCAAAACAGGAAGACGGCTGGCCGGAGTCATGGCACTTGGTTCCTGAAGATAATAAAGACCGGCATAATAATACGGATCCTTAGCTGCCTGCCATGGGCCATCCAGATAGTAGCCGTTGGAAATCCACGGCACCGGTTTTAAGGGCTGCCCTGCAAGGGCGGGAAATTCCCCAGCGGGTAGTTTGCGCTCATTTACCCGCAGTCCTTTGGAAGAAGGCTGACTGAAGGACGCTAAATAATCTTCATATTCTGGACCGAGAAGAGATTTCATCCGGGTCAAATAATCCTGAGGAAGTTTTTCTGCTTTTAACATGTACTGCTCTCTTTCTTTTTTTCATCTGGCAAAGGGATTGCCGCTGCTTTCTGTAGTATAACACAGATTGGCTGGATTAAGAACTGGAATAATCGGCTGATCGGATAAAAACTTCGCTGCGGCGGAGAATCCAGTAAGGATTCACGCTGATCTCTTCCTGTTCATTTAGGGGAAGGTAGATTCCAAGATGAAGGTGTACGGGAAACATTCCCGTAGTGCCTTCCGGGCCATAGCCGGAATCTCCCATAAATCCCAGAAGGGTTCCAGGCTGTACCTCATCCCCTTCGGCCCAGTCCTGGCTGTAATTGTAAAGATGGGCATAATACAGATAGGCGCCGGAAGGTGCCCGGATTCCAATGCGCCATCCTCCTAATTCAAGCCATCCTGCCTTTTCTATCACTCCCCCTGTCATGGAGAAAACAGGATAAAAGCCTGGCGGCATCTGGCCTCCTAAAATGTCTGTTCCTTCATGGGTTCGGCTGCCGCCGTAGGTTCGTTCGTCTCCAAAATCATTTTCATAAGTGATCCATGGTGTATCAGGGTCCATGGAACGAGGGACGGGGAAGCAGGAAATGTCCTGAAGAACCGTCTGGTAAGCATTCTTTAAGCGTTCATAAACCTGCGGCTTAGTCCGCAGGATTTTAGCTTGTTCCTTTTTCCAGGAATCTGGAGAAGTCTCATGATCATTCTCTAAATTAAAATCATATTTAATCATCAGCGTGGTAAGCCGGTCATAATCCATGGGATAAGCTTCAGCTTCAAGCCCTAAGGCCATCTGGCGAAATTCTGGGGTTTCCAATACCTGGCTGTTCAAATGAAAGTAATCCGGATTAACCATAAGATATCCGGAAAGGGCAGCCTGATATACTGCCAGAAAAACAATCAGAAGGAAAATCATATTGGAAGTTAACCTGGTCATATACTGTGTTAATGATCTATACGCATTTTGGCGGGAAAAAAGACGTGAAGAAAAAAAATCCTGTTTCTGCCGGCCAGTGGGGATGCATCCTGTTTATGGCTCTTTTGTTAAGCTTCCCCGGGCTTTCGATTAAAGGCGCCAAAAACGGCCTGCTGCTGTGGTACAGCTCCGTTCTGCCTGCTCTGCTTCCATTTATGATCTGCACCAGCCTTCTCACCGCTCTCCACGGGGTCCCGCTGATTGTGGCGCCCTTTTCACCAGTGCTCAAAGGATTGATGGGTCTTTCCGATTACGGCGCTTTTGCATTGCTGGGAGGTCTGCTGTGCGGTTATCCGATGGGGGCGAAAAACTGCGGAGATTTTCTCCGAGCCGGGCTGATTTCCCCAAGAGAAGGAAAAACTCTTTTTGCAGTCAGCAGCTTCCCTAGTCCGATGTTTGTAACGGGATATCTGGCTCTTAAAGCCTCTCAGGCTGCTGCGCCGGATTCAGTTTCCTTCTGGCGTCTGGCGGCGTCGCTTTACCTTCCGGCAGTTCCCCTCTTCCTGCTGGCCAGAAAATTGTATGGCTTTTCCCGGGAAGAAGGGAAGAAAGCTGCCGTGAATCATTCGCGGCCGGAAGGGATCTGGGGCATTGATCAGGCCTTATCTTCGGGAGTAGAAACCATGGTAAAGGTTGGGGTTTATCTGATGATTTTTTCCATTGCCGCAGAATTTATCCGGAACCTTCCTCTTCCAGGTCAGATTCTCCCAGCCTTTTTGGTTTCTCTCATGGAAATGACCACAGGGATGAATTTCTCTGCTGTGTCAGTTAAAGGAGAAAGGGGTATTCTGTTAATTCTTTGGGCAGGAGCATTTGGAGGACTGTCCGGCGTTTTTCAGACTGCCAGCGTAATAAAAAATGCCGGACTGTCCATCCGGCATTATGTAATCTGGAAAATGGCCCATGGAATTCTGGCCTGTCTTATTTTTGTTCTTCTGCAGGCTGGCTGTTAGCTGGTTCCTGCACCACGCCTCCTGCCAGTTCTTTCCGGTTGGAGGAAACAATGTCATAGCTGGACTGCATGGAAGATAAGAAAGAATCGAATCTGCCCTTGGCTTCTTCCATGGTATGGTTCATAATCGTCTGAAGACTGCGCAGCATATCATCCGTATACTGAATCGAACCTTGGCGAATGCTGTTTGCATCATCTACTGCCTTGTCCACAATGGCCTGAGCCTGAGCGTTGGCCTGCTCGATGACTTCATTGGCATGGGCGTACGCTTTCTGCATAATCTCGTGCTCATTTACCAGCTCGTTGGTCTGGGCAGTAGCTTCTGCAACCATGGTGTCCGCCTGAGTCCTGGCCTCGTTTAAGATAGCCTCCTGATTGCTGATGATTTTCTGGTACTGTTTAATCTCATCAGGAACTCTGAGCCGCAGCTCCACCAAAAGTTCTTCCAGCTCTTCTTTATTGACCAGGATCTTTGTGGTAGACAGCGGCTGATATTTGCAGCTGTCAATATACTCTTCAATTTCATCAATTAACTGCTCAATTCTGCTCATGACTTATCTCCTCACTTTTTTCATCTCACTGTATTTTTGCAGCACCCGCTCTTCCACATAAGGGTGAAGGAACTCGCTGATTTCTCCGCCCCAGGATGCGATTTCTTTTACAATGCTGGAACTTAAATAAGAATATTTCAGGCTGGTGGTTAAAAACATGGTGTCAATTTCCGGGGCAATTACCCGGTTAGTCTGTGCCAGCTGCAGTTCATACTCAAAGTCTGTTACTGCCCGCAGCCCTCGGATGACCACCTGAGCATGGTTGCGCCGGGCAAATTCTATGGTAAGACCGTCAAAACACTGAACCTCCACATTAGGAAGGTCTGCAGTGACATTTTTCAGCATTTCCACCCGTTCTTCCACGGAAAATAAAGGTTTTTTTGCCTGATTGTTCAGGACTCCGATGATCACTCGATCCATAACTTTGGAGGTTCTTTGAATGATATCGTAGTGACCTAAGGTTACCGGGTCAAAACTGCCCGGATAAACAGCTATCGACATTTAGGATTCTCCTTTGGAAATAAAGATATGTTTGTTGGTTTTGTACTCCTTAATCCGGAGAATCTGCCAACCTTCGGCCTCAACCCAGTCAAAGGATGTGGCCATGGACGCCTCCACAATCACTACGGTGCGGCTGTCCGCAAGGGAAGACGTGGTCAGATAGTGAACGACACGCCGCTCTTCTTCTTTTCCGTAAGGGGGATCCATAAATATAAAATCAAAGGCGGATGATTTTCCTTCCAGCCGGGACAAGGCGCTGATCACGTCTGCCTGAATCACCTTTGCTTTTTGGTCAAGCCGGGTAAAAGCCAGGTTATCTTGGATACAGGAAATTGCCTTTGGATTGTTTTCTACAAAAACGGCTTCCCTGGCGCCGCGGCTTAAAGCTTCAATGCCGATGCCGCCGCTTCCGGCAAACAAATCCAGGAACCGGCATCCGGGAATTTCGTTCTGCAGCATATTAAACAGCGTTTCTTTGATGCGGTCTGTAGTAGGTCTGGTATCCAGGCCTTCAATGGTTTTTAAGGACAGCCGCCGAGCGCTTCCTGCGATTACTCTCATAAAATCTCCTCACTTTATCGCATCTAGTATAATATGAATATTCCAGATGCACAAGGGATTTTTCAAGATTTTTCCTGGTTTTTTCCCTTCAAAATAATGACAGTTTTCGAAAAACCTTCTAGTGTAATCTTTTATCTGGCGCACATACTAGGATTGTAACACGAAACAAGCCGCAAAAAAAGCTAAAATTTTATTTCTAAAATTCTTGCGGCGATCTGTAAAGGAGGAACTGATATGGCAAACAATTCTTCTAACTCTACTAATGTACCAGAAGCAAAAGAAGCGATGGACCGCCTGAAAATGGAGGTAGCCAGTGAGATCGGAGTGCCTTTAAGCAACGGCTATAACGGAAATCTGACTTCTGCACAGAATGGTTCCGTAGGCGGCTATATGGTAAAAAAGATGATTGAGGCCCAGGAGCGCCAGATGGCCGGAAAGTAAACAAAGAACGAATTAGCTCTTTGATTTGCTGATAAGAACATGAAAGGACCGTCACAGCCTGAAACTGCAATCCGTTTCCTGCTGCGGCGGCCCTTTTTTGATTTTCCGCTGCCGATGCCCTATTTGAACCTTATTTTATGTACCGGGTTTTCCCGATCCTTTCTTTCGGAGCAAGAGGAGTTTCGTCGCTGTATCCTAATGCAGCCAGACCGTATACTACATGATCAGAAGGAATCTGGAATTCATCCAGAATCTTTCGTACCTGAGGCACATCGCACACGTCCCGAAGCTGGTTAATCCAAACGGAACCTATTCCTAAAGACCAGGCGGCCAGAAAAATATTTTCCATGGCGCAGGCATTATCTTCTTTGCCGTAGAGGCTGTCCCGCTTGTTGGAAGGAATGATCAGAACTTGGGGATCATACATATTGTAGGAAGGATTTCCCAGGGCCTCTCCCATGGCAGCAGCCAAACGGCGGATTTTATCCTTGTTTTCTACCACAGTAAATTCCCAGGTCTGCAGTCCTCTGGCGCTGGGCGCGTGAAGAGCACAGTTCACAATCGTACGGATGTCCTCTTCTTTTATCGGTTTTGCAGCAAAGTTTCGTATACTTCTGCGGTGCAGAATGGTTTCAATGGTCTGATTCATGGTAACTACCTCCTTTTTCACAGATTAAGTTTATCATAACTCTTCTGAAAATAGGAATCAAGCTGCTTTTTCAGTTCTTCGTGTTCTGGAAGGGAAAGTTCAGGATCCTGGCTGAAGAGACGGCTTACTTCTGCAGAAGCTGCTTTCAGCAGTTTTGCATCAGTAAAGATGTCTGCCAGACGAAACTCCAGATCTCCGCTTTGGCGGACGCCGAAAATGTCTCCCGGCCCCCTCAGCTTAAGATCTTCTTCCGCAATATAAAAGCCGTCGTTGGACCGGTTTAAAATATCCAGCCGTTTTCCGGCCTCTTCGTCTCCAGAGCTGTTGATCATAATACAGTAAGACTGATATTTTCCTCTTCCTACTCTTCCCCGGAGCTGGTGCAGCTGAGCCAGGCCGAAACGTTCCGCATTTTCGATCATCATCACTGTGGCGTTAGGAACGTTAACGCCTACTTCGATTACTGTGGTGGATACCAGAACCTGAATCTGTCCAGCTGCAAACCGTTCCATAATCTGGTTCTTCTCTTTCCCTTTCATACGGCCATGAAGGTATTCTACCGTAACAGTATCAGGAAGAGCCTGACGAAGTGTTTTTGTGTAATCCAGCACGTTTTCCGCCTCAATCATTTCGCTCTCTTCCACCATGGGACAGATAACATAAGCCTGATGGCCGGCAGCAGCCTGACCTGCAATAAAGCGGTAGGCATTTTCCCGATAATCGGTGCCTACCACGCAGTTCTTAATAGGAAGCCGGCTGGCCGGCAGCTCATTAATCAGAGAAATATCCAAGTCGCCGTAAAGGATAATGGCCAGAGTCCGAGGAATGGGGGTGGCGCTCATGACCATTACATGAGGCGGACCTTCCGTACTTTTCTTGCCAAGAGCTTCCCGCTGTCCTACGCCGAAACGATGCTGTTCATCGGTGATCACCAGTCCTAAACGGCTGTAAATGACCTTTTCCTGGATCAAGGCATGGGTGCCTACCACAATATCCGCCTCATGGCATTGGATCTTATGGTATGCCTCGCGTTTTTCTTTGGCTGTCATAGAACCGGTGACCAGTACGGGAGTAAAATCCAGGCCGCTGCTTTTCAGCAGTTCCTCTATGGAAGCAAAGTGCTGGCGGGCCAATACCTCCGTAGGCACCATTAAGGCGCCCTGAAAGCCGTTGGCGGCGGTCATTACCAAGGCCAAAAGGGCTACAATGGTTTTTCCAGATCCCACATCTCCCTGAATCAGCCGGTTCATCACGTTTCCGCCGGAGAGGTCTGCTTCTACTTCCTTCCAGGTACGCATCTGGGCTCCTGTCAACGCATAAGGCAATGAGGCTAAAAGCTCATGAGTTTCTTTTGCCGGCTTCATGATAAAATCAGAAGGTTTCGTGCTTCTGCTTTGTTTAAGACGGCGTACTCCTGTAAGAAAGAAGAAAAACTCATCAAAAACCAAACGTTTTCGGGCAAATAAAAGCTCCTGCTCATTGGCAGGATAATGGATGTGCTGTATGGCAAAATTATATTCCGCCAGTTCAAGTCTGCGGCGAATTTCTTCTGGCATATAGTCGCGGACCAATTCCCGGCGGCTTAAGGCCTGGGAGACGGTTTTGGCAATGGTTTTGTTGCTCAGCCCCTTTGTCTGTCCATAAACCGGGCGCATGGAACCAGCCTGAGGCATGTACTCCTCCGGGGAAAATACCTCAGGCTGTTCCATAACAAGACGTCCTCTTTTTTTGACGATTCTGCCGCGGAAAATGTAAGGCGTTCCCGTCTGAAGGCGGGAACGCATATACGGCATATTAAACCAAGAAAGCTGAAGAGATCCCGTCAGATCCCGAAGCGAAGCCGTGACCAGCATCAGTCCCTTCAGCCGGACTAACCCAGCCGGCTGAAGAAGAACGCCTTCCACCGCTCCCGCTTCGTTTTCCTTAAGCTGCCCAATAGGAACGGGAGCTCCCATTTTGTCATAAGCTCTGGGATAATCATGAAGCAGATCCTCCACCGTCTCAATGCCCAGTTTACGAAACAGCTTTCCCGTCTTTTCTCCCACGCCCTTTAATTCTTCTATGGGCAGTGTATTTTTCATGAAAACCTCCATGGACTGCAGTGTTTGCAGCTCACAATTTATTCAACGGAAATCAGGTAATAATAAACCGGCTGGCCGCCGTTCTGAAGTTCAATTTCCACCTGAGGGAACTGCCCCTGAGCTTGTTTTTGAAGAGCTTCAGCTTCTGATTGAGAAACGCCGGTTCCAAAGTATAAAGTAACCAGTTCAGACTCTTCATCGATCATAGCCTGAAGTGCTTTAAGCGCTGCAGAGGGAATATCTTTTTCTGCTGCAAGCATTCCCTGATCGCCGATGGCAATGATGTCGCCTTCATGGATTTCTATGCCTTCCACTGCTGTGGTACGCACAGCATAAGTAATCTGACCAGTTTTAACTCGCTTCATTTCCTGGACCATGTTTTCCATATTTTCCTCTGGGCTTAGGTCAGGACTGAAATTAATCAGCGCGGTGATTCCCTGGGGGATGGTGGCTGAAGGAACCACAAACAATTCTTTCTTTTCCTCCATCTTTGCCGCCTGCTCCGCTGCAAGAATAATATTTTTATTATTGGGCAGGATAAAAATCCGCCTTGCGTTTACCTGATTGACTGCGGTTAAAATATCTTCTGTGCTGGGATTCATGGTTTGCCCGCCTTCAATAATACAGTCCGCTCCGATTCCTTTAAAAATATGGGAAAGCCCTTCTCCAGCGGAAACGGCGATAAATCCGAATTCTTTCATCTCCTGAGCCTGAACTTTGGCAGTTTCTCGGGCAGCTTTCTGGCTGGCTGCCAGCTTTTCTGCGTCTTTAATCAGCCGCTCTTCATGTTCTTCCCGCATATTGTCTATTTTCATTCTGGACAGAGAACCGTAAGTCAAGGCTTTTTCAAAAGCAAGTCCAGGATGATTCGTATGAACGTGAACCTTCACCATATCTTCATCGGCGACGACTACCAGAGAGTCTCCAATTCCCTCCAGATAAGTTTTCAGTTCTTCTTCATCCTGACTGGTAAATTCCCGGTCTGTGTTTATTATAAATTCTGTACAATAGCCGAATTTAATATTGGCAGTTTCAATGGAAGACCGATCCGCTGGCGGAGCGGTCTTTTCTCCTGACGGCGTCTCTTCCGAGACCAGGGAAACTTCTTTTCCCATAAGGCCTTCAAGGCAGCCTTTTACTACCACCATTAACCCCTGGCCGCCGGAATCCACTACTCCAGCTTCCTTAAGAACAGGAAGCATTTCCGGAGTCTGGCTTAAGACCCGATCCCCTTCTTCGATGACCTGTTGGCAGAAAGCTAAAATATCTGTCTCTTTCTCAGCGATGAGAGCAGCTTTTTCCGACATGCCTCTGGCTACCGTGAGAATTGTGCCTTCTTTCGGCTTCATTACCGCCTTATAAGCGGTTTCTGTTGCCCGGGTCATAGCTTTTGATAAAATATCTGTATTAATGGCGTCACACTGTTTAATTTCCTTAGTAAAACCGCGGAACAGCTGGGAAAGGATAACGCCGGAATTTCCTCTTGCTCCTCTCAGGGAACCGGAAGAAATCGCCTTGGACAAAGAATCCATAGTGGGATTGGAAATGGCGGCTGCCTCCCTGGCTGCCGCCATGATGGTAAGGGTCATGTTGGTGCCGGTATCCCCGTCCGGTACGGGAAATACATTCAGTTCATTAATCCACTCTTTGTTGGCCTCTAAATTGGCTGCACCGGCCAAGAAGGCCTTCTGGAGCAGACTTGCATCAATGGTATTCATGTCACCGGGTTCCTCCTTAATCGATTACTCTCACACCTTCTACGTAGATGTTGATCTTATCAACTTCCATTCCGGTGAATTCTTCGACTTTATATTTTACACTTTCAATCAGGTTGTCCGCAACGGCGCCGATGCTGACGCCATAAGCCACAATCACATGAAAATCAATGATCATATGGCTGTCATTATTAATTTCCACGTTGATGCCGTGGGACAGACTGTCACGTTTTAACAGCTTTACCAGACCGTCCTTCATGCTGACGGCCGCCATGCCTACGATTCCAAAGCATTCCACAGCAGTAGTTCCTGCATAGGCTGCGATGATATCTGAGCTGATCTGGATCTCGCCCAGCTTATTATTGATTCGACCCCACATATGATAGCCTCCTCCATGATTTATATGAACAAGTATACACTATTTTTTGAAAAAAAGAAATAATTTTTTATTTTCTGCTTGCTTTTTTTAAGACTTTCTGCTAAGATACATTTGTTATGGATTCAATCCAAGTACCGTTAAAGGAGGTGCGAATTATGGCTAAATGTGCAATCTGTGAAAAGGCTGCTCACTTCGGTAATGCTGTGAGCCATTCCCATAGAAGATCCAACAAGATGTGGAAGGCTAATGTTAAGTCTGTAAAGGTTAAGACCGTTGGCGGTGCAAAGAAGATGTATGTGTGCACTTCTTGCTTAAAGTCCGGTTTAGTGGAGAGAGCTTAAGAACATGAAAAGGGCTGCCTGAGGGCAGCCTTTTTATGTTTCCCAGGCAAGATAAAAATTCTCTCAGCCGCAGAGCAAATTGTAGCCTACAATCAAACAGGCTACAATAAAAATCAATGTAGTCAGCGTAACCGGAATAAACAGGATGGCGACCATACCGCAGCTGAAGGAAAACAGCATTAACCCATAGACTCGCTTCAAGACAATCCCTTCTTTAAAGGCATGTTCATAGCATAAGATATGCGAAAGGGACGGAAATTATTCTTCCGTCCCTTGATTTGCAATCTCTTCCGCCTTTTCCATGGCCTGAGGAGAAATCTCTCCTCCCCCTTTCGGACCGCCGGCAAAACGGTTCACCAGATCTGGAACCATATCTAAAGCTTTCGTGACAGGATCCTGGTTTTTTACACTGACTAATTTTGTAACTCCATTTTGGATGACCAGCACTGCGCTGGGGCTGATTTTTGCGCTCATGCCGCCGGCACCGTTGGCTTTATTTTTTCCTTTATCATCGAAAGCTCCTGCCGCCATTCCGCAGGAAACATCTACAAGAGGAAGAATAATGGCGTCGTCAACCTTTAACGCCTCTCCCACCACCGTCTTTGTGGTGACAAACTGATCTAGACCCTTAAACAGGGCATCAATGGTTGTGGAAAATTGATTTTCTGCCATAAAATCCCTCCTGATTATCCTTCATCTTTCTTTCTGCGCAGGAAAGCCATAAGCTTTCTGCGGATATTTCTGTCTATAAGCAGGCGAAGCCCGTAAATCATCATTACACCTGGCCGGATTTTTCCTGTAAGGTGAAGCTCTCCTTCCAGACAATTTTGGCCGAATATGGGCTGAATACAGATTTTATCTTGTGTAAAGGGGTACAAGACGCCAGCCGCTGAGAGAGCTTTTCCCATCAGATAAGGATCCTCCAGCCCAAACATCACCTCTCCGCTCCCCTTTCGCGGAAGGAGATGGACCAGAAGCTTTTTCCCTTGGCGGAGAATAAGGCCCGCGGACTTGACATTTTCCGGGTCTTGGATAAAGTCTGCCGCCATCTCCCACTTTTCCCGCAGCCATTGAATGCGGTTTTTCGTCTGCTTTATTTTATCACAAAATGACTGGAAAGCAAACTTAAGTTTTCGAACAAAGTTCTGAACAAAACTCTGAATTCTGCGAAAAACCGAAGGAGCAGCCTGCATCTTAGGGGCTGAATTTTCTTTCTGACGCTCTTTTCTTTCACGTTCTTCCGGTTTAGGAGACGTTTGTAAAGAAGGTTTAGGCGGTTCCGGCAGAGCTTCAGCAGCCGGTGCTCCTTGCTCACCGCCAGAAACAGATGGAGGCGAAGGCGGCTTTTTAGAAGAAGGTTTCTTTTCATTCAGTCCCTTCCCGAAGAGCCGGATTCGTATATTCTGTTTGCCGTCTTTTAACGTAACCTGAAGAGAAAGCACCCAGAACAGCCTTACCTTTACCTGAGCATTCAGCCCTTTTCGATAGCTTCCGTCAATCCGATAGCGGATGGCACAGAACAGAGCAAACAGTAAGATGCCCAAGAGCACGCCGAGAAGCACCAGGAGAATCAGAAGGATAAGCTTTAACAAAAATAGTATAATATTCATAAATCTTCATATTCCTTCAAATTAAGATAGGTAAAAAAATCAAAATCCCCCGTCGCCCGGTAAATTTCATCCACCATAGAACCAGCCAAGGCAAGCGCTTCATCGTAGCCCTGGGCGATGCCAAGGATTAAAGGCTCTCTGCCGTAAAGCTTTTCCAGCCGTTTCCCTTCTTTGCCGCAGACCTGGCTGGCAGGGTGAATATCTAAAACATTCCGCCGTTCAGAAGGCGGGGTAATCACATAGACTCCCGAAGGAGCGCTGTCTTTGCGGAGCTTCTGAAAGATGACGGCCCTTTTTTTCTCTGCTGCATTTCCCATATACAGCCGTTTATACCAAAGCATCTTCCCTCTCCATAATTGATTGAATCAACTCAATGCTGGCAGACTTTTCTGACAGATCAGAGCATGCGCTTAAGCAGCCGCTGATAAACTCCCGGATATCATCTGAAGTGGTGAAAAACATGGGGAGAACAGCCAAAAGCTTCGCCATGATGGAGCGAACGACACATTTAGGAAGGTTTTTCCATGCTTCTTCTAGTTCCTGGAAAAATGGCTGGCATAATTCTTCTACTGCCTTTCGGCTCAGCAAAATATTTTCTTCCTCTACTTCTTCTTTTTCTTCTTCGGGGTCCAGGGACATAAAGGAACTGGTAGAAAGCAGCAGACCTACCCGGCGCAGCACATCTTGATCCTGTGCCAATGCGCCTTCACCTGCGATTTCCTCAGGATCAGCGGCTTCATAGCGGGACCATTGTTCATAGTAGCGCTCCTGCCGGCCTTCCATCTGCACCAGCAAATCTTCCTGACCGGCCTCCGTCTCTTCTCCCCCAAGTTTCCGATACACTGCAGAAATAATCGAGCGAATCAGCTCCTCTTCCTGGCTGTCCATAAGAGTTTCCTGTCTGGTGAGACAAATAACGTAGAAGTCATTTACCAGGTCGATCATCATCATGCAGTCTGAGGACAAGGCGGAAAGCTTCTCTTCCGCCAACGATAAACACTGAGACAATCTGGAAAATTCTGTGGCTGTCAAGCTGCGATAATCAGCCTGGCGAAATTCTTCCAGAAGAGAGGCCAGCTCCTCGTGACCTTCTTCCATATGGTCGGGAAGAGACAACATCGCTTCTGACCGAAGAAGATACAGAACCTGCTCCAGACTCCGTTTATCTGTTCCTTCATAAATAGAAAGAGCCTGAGAGGCAATGGCAAAAAATCTTGATCTGGTAAAACGAAGGGGGAGCTGCTCTAAAATTTCTTTGATCCGCTGGTTGCGCTGGCTAGGTTCTTTGGCCGACACAATGAACTGCATGATCTGGTCTACCGTTTCTCCTTCATCATAAACAGCCGGTCCATTTTCTTTAAAGCGTCCTTCAATCCGGTTCAGCACATACTCATAGATCCGGAAGCTGTCAATATACGCTGTGATCATTTCCATTTCTTTAATGATTTCATTGCGCAGACGATCTGTCTCTTCCACCGGATATTGATCCTTTAACAGCTGTCCAGTCAGAGTGTAAAACTGTTCCTGAAAAGATTTTTGAATCTGAGACTGGTCAGGTTTTCCTTCCAGGGTTTCTCCATACATATAATAATTCAGCGCAAAACGACAGTAAGCGTACCGGCAGGCGGCAGCCATCATGCGCTTTCCATTGCGACTATCCAAAATTTTTTCCTCCCCATTATCCTTATGGAAGCCGGTTTAAACCGACAGAGCGGTCAGCGATAGCTGGCCAGAATGGAACGGCGAAGAAGATCGAGAGCTTTCACTACTGTTTGTTCTCTGACCTTTTCCCGGTTCCCCTTAAATTGGAAACGTTGAACCGTAACCTCATCCCGCAGAATGCAGGAAATGTAAACAAGACCAACGGGCTTATCCTCTGTGCCTCCGCCGGGACCTGCAATGCCTGTGGTAGCAACACAAATATCGGCTCCTGTGGCGAAAACGCCGCCCATGGCCATTTCTCTGGCAGTCTGTTCACTGACAGCGCCATATTTCTTCAGCGTTCCTTTTCCTACATCAAGCAGGCGCCGTTTTGCCTTATTCGAATATGTGACAAAACCTTCCCGAAATACATCGGACACGCCGGGAACATTGACCAGTCTTGCGGCAAGCATTCCGCCGGTGCAGGATTCTGCCGTGGTGACCGTAAGTTCATGCTTTTTTAGCAGCCGGACAACCGCCGCTTCCAAGCTCTCTTCTTCTTTGGTAGAATATACCGCATCGCCGAACCGCTTTTTAATTTCTTTTACTACCGGCTTGATCAGCTTCTCCGCTTCTTCCTGGCTGGAAGCAGATGCCGTTACTCTAAGATGCACTTCTCCGGTTTTTGCGTAGGTAGCGATGGTGGGATTCGTCTGCTGGTCAATTAAATCCAGAAGTTTATCTTCCACCTGGCTTTCTCCTACTCCGCAGATTTTTACCATTTGAGAGCGGATAATCTCCGGGCGCAGCTTTTCCAGGTAAGGAGCCACTTGATGAGTAAACAGAGGGATCAGCTCGCCAGGAGGTCCAGGAAGCAGAATGGCCCGTTTCCCATCTTTCTCCAGAATTAACCCTGGCGCCGTGCCATTATCATTGTCCAGTACCAGAGCGCCCTGGGGAATGACCGCTTGTTTCCAGTTATTGTCTGGAATTTCTTGATAAATGTTATTTTTAAAATATTCTTCAATTCTCTGGCGGGTATGAGGATCTTCTGCCAGAGGAAATCCCATCACCTGAGCGCAGATTTCTTTGGTGAGATCATCCTCCGTGGGACCAAGGCCGCCGGTAAGAATCACAACATCCGACCGGTCCAGTGCCTGGGTAATAGTCTGAGACAGCCTCTCTGGATTATCGCCCACTGTACTTTGATAATACATGGTAAGTCCTAACAGGGCGCATTGTTCAGCAAGGAACTGAGCATTGGTGTTTACAATATTTCCTAAAAGAAGTTCCGTTCCCACGGAAATTAATTCGCAGATCATTTAAATGCTCCCTTCTGTCAAGACCTTATAGTTTTTGGCAATGTAGTCAATGAGAGATACTACCGTTAAAATCAGAGCGATCCACAGACAAATGGAGGCTGGAAGCTCCAGGACCGGAAGATTCACAATCAGCAGAATGACAGAAATCATCTGAAACACCGTTTTAAACTTTCCCCAGTAGCTGGCTGCGATGACCACTCCATTGTCAGAAGCCACTAAACGGAAACCGCTGATAATGAATTCTCTGCTGATAATCACAATTACCATCCAGGCAGGAATTTGTCCCAGCTCAATCAGGCAGATTAATGCAGAGCAAACCAAAAGCTTGTCTGCCAGAGGATCCATAAATTTTCCAAAATTTGTAACCAGGTTGTATTTTCTGGCAATTTTTCCGTCCAAAAGGTCTGTAAAGCTGGCGATGATGAAGATCGCTGCGGCAACATACCGCAAGTTAGGATTAGTGCCATTTTCCAAAAGCAGGAAAAAGACGAAAAACGGGATCATAATTACCCGCAGTACGGTAAGTTTATTGGGCAGATTCATCTTCAATCTCTCCTATCAAATCATATTCCGAAGCTCCAGTTACTCTGACGCGGACAAAATCTCCACTTAACAGTTCTCGGTCCCCGTTGACAAAAATCAAGCCATCTACGTTAGGACTATCCATATAAGTCCGTCCTACATAAACCGGCTCGTCCGCCACTTTTCCCTCAATCATTACCTCAAGCACTTCACCCACCAGATCTTCTGCTTTTTGGAAAGCAATTTCCTGCTGCAGTTCCATGATCTGGTCTCTTCTCTCCTCTTTCAGTTCTTGGGGAATCTGATCGGGCATTAAGGCTGCCGGAGTATCTTCCTCCAAGGAATAAGGAAAAACTCCCAGACGTTCAAATTCCATTTCATCCACAAATTCCATGAGCTGTCGGTGATCTTCTTCCGTTTCTCCTGGAAAACCGGAGATTAACGTGGTACGAATGGCAATATCAGGAATTTCCCGGCGAAGTTTTCCGATAATTGCTTTTAATTCAGCCTGGGTGGTTCTTCTTCCCATCCGTTTTAACACGGCATCGCTGGCATGCTGAATAGGAATGTCCAAATAATGACAGACTTTATCCTCTTCTTTAATGACCTGAATCAGCTCATCTGTGATCTCTTCTGGATAACAGTACTGAATCCGGATCCACTGAATTCCTGGAATCTTTGCCAATTCCTTAAGCAAGGCCGGGAGCATCTTCTTTCCGTAGAGATCGCTGCCGTACAGAGTTGTTTCCTGGGCAACTAAAATCAGTTCTTTTACCCCTTTCCCTGCTAAATCCTTGGCTTCTTCAATCAAATCCTCCATGGGAACGCTGCGGTAATGCCCTCTCAGGCTGGGGATAATGCAGTAAGTGCAGCGTTTGTCGCATCCTTCTGCAATCTTTAAAAAGGCGTAATATCCGCCGGTTGTAACAATACGGCCTTTTTCCGTTTTAGGAAGGGCGTCGATATCCCGGAAAAAGGAAATATGCTCCTCCTTTTTCTCCAGAATTCGTTTTACCATAGAGGCAATCTGGTCATATGAAGTGGTGCCGAGGATTCCATCTACTTCAGGAATTTCAGTGAGAATTTCCTGCTGGTATCGCTGGGCCAGGCATCCGGTTACGATTAAGGCTTTGCAATTCCCCTCTTCCTTATACCGCGCCATATCCAGTATGGTATTTACGCTCTCTTCCTTAGCATCACCGATGAAACAACAGGTGTTAATTACAATAATATCTGCCTCTTCTTCTGAATCAGTGAACTGAAAACCCTCTGAGCCTAATAAACCAAGCATTTTTTCCGTATCCACCAGGTTTTTATCACAGCCAAGAGAGATAAATAATATTTTCATACGTTGATATTCCTTTGCTTTGCGTAATAGAAAAAGGAGGCGTCACAAAACAATGTTTGGCAGTCCCTCCTTTTATGAGTTATTTCTGGGCAGAATCTGTGCCTTCAAATTCAGCCAGTTCTTCAGCCAGCTGTTCCTTCATCTCTTCTGTATTCAGATCAAGCTCTTCCATTTCTTCCAGAGTCTCTTCCATATCCAGAGATTCCTTTACTTCTTCTTCATCGGTAAGGATCTTCACTTTGCCTTTATAAAGCTCATCTACAGCAATAGATAAAGGCTTTTTGCCGTAAGCTCCGCTTACCAGAGGCTCTGCACCATCAATTAATTGTCTTGCCCTCTTGGAAGCTGCGATTACAATGGAATAGCGGCTCTGGACAACCGGCTGCTCTCCTGGCTCAATATCGCTGTTAACTGCTTCAATTAAATCTGTATAAGATGGACGTAACATAACTATAATTCCTTCCTTTCTTTTCCGGCTCATGAGATTCCGGAACTGCTTCCCTGTTTTCTTGGTTTTCTGCGGTGTTAAAGCTCGTTAAGCTCTTTCTTGATCTGCTGGATAAACTTTCCCTGCCTGCTGGTACGGCTGTGCTGTGCCTGGATTAAGGCATGCATCTCCTTGACGCAGGTATCCAGATCATCGTTGATGACCAAGTAATCATAATCTCCCATATATTCCGCCTCTTCTGCTGCACGTTTAAGGCGGGCTTCAATCACCTCGGGGGATTCCGTACCCCGGCTGATCAGACGGCGCTTAAGCTCTGCAGCGCTGGGCGGCGTGACAAATAGAAGGAGCGCCTCAGGATACTGCTCCTTTACTTTCATGGCTCCCTGGATCTCAATTTCCAGGATCACATCTCGTCCTGCTGCCATTTGCTGCTGAACGTAAGCCTTTGGCGTGCCATAATAGTTTTCCACATACTGGGCATATTCAATCAGAGCATTCTCCTGGATCATGGTCTGAAATTCTTCACGGCTTAAGAAAAAATATTCTTTCCCATGAGTTTCCCCTTCCCGGGGCTTTCGGGTGGTGGCTGATATGGATAAAGCGTATTCATCATACTGCTTAACCAAGGCTTTCATCAATGTGCCCTTTCCCGCTCCGGAAAATCCAGAGACAACTACCAGTATTCCTTCCCGTCCCATTTCTTTCTTCCCCCTCTTTTGATTTACCGCTTCCACGGCGGCTTGCGCCGGGCAGCTTATTCAATATTCTGAATCTGCTCTCTCACCTTTTCAATTTCTGTTTTCAAGGCAATGGCCTTATCTGCGGTTTCCAGATCGTTGGCCTTAGAAAGGGTGGTATTTGCTTCTCGGTTCATCTCCTGGGCAATGAAATCCAATTCCCGTCCAATGGGGCCTCCCGCCAGAAGTTTAGCCTTCATTGTTTCAATATGGCTGCGCAGACGAACCATCTCTTCATCGGTACAGATCTTATCTGCATAGATCGTTACCTCCGTTACGATCCGGCTTTCTTCCACTGCAGCTCCGTTCAGCAGTTCATTGACTTTATCTGTCAGCTTGGCACGGTATTCCTCCACAATTTTGGGAGAACGCTCCTCGATAAAACTTACAAGTTCAAGCATGTAATCCAGCTTTTTGATCAGATCTTCCCGCAGATGCTCCCCTTCTGTCAAACGAGTCTCCACAAAACGTGCTGCTGCTTCCTCGACTGCCTGAGAGAGAATTTTCCACAGATGTTCCTCATCCTCCGGAACCTGCTCCATGGTCAGCACCTCCGGGAAACGGGAGAGAGAGGATACGGTAATATCATTGGGGATCTGAAACTGTTCAGCCATCTGTTTGAAGGCATTCATGTACTCGGCAGCCAGAACCCGGTTGTACTTCAAACACAGATTCTCTTCTGTGTAATCTTCATAGGTAATAAAAAGATCCACCTTGCCGCGCTGAATATAATTTTTTAACAGCGTCCGGATGGAAGCTTCAAAGTAATTAAACTTTTTCGGCATCTTGATGCTTAAATCCAGATACCGGTGGTTTACGGCCTTCATCTCAACTGTGATTTTGTACTCATCAGTTATTGTCTCAGATCTGCCGAAACCAGTCATGCTTTTTAACATCTAACCAGCCTCTCTTTCGCCATAGTTATCATACATTATAAGTCAAGTGGCGGGGCAAGTCAACTGATTTTGACGGCAGCGAATTTTGCCGCCTCTTTTTATAAGACTTTTGGATGGAAGTATGCTATAATGTTCCCCGTAGCAGGCTGTGATGCCTGCCGGTTCATGTCGTAAAATCAGCAATTTGCAGGAAATTTGCAGTAAGCAGCTTTCGGCATGAAAAAACTGCAGGATAATTGAACAGGAGGATGAATATGGCTTTTGACGGAATTACCATTGCCAGTTTAGTACAGGAGCTTAAGCAGACTATTGAAGGCGGACGAATTTCCAAAATTGCTCAGCCGGAGAAAGACGAGCTCCTTTTTACCATAAAAACCTTTCGCAGCAGCTGTCGGCTGCTGGTTTCAGCCAGCGCCAGTCTGCCACTGATTTATCTTACCGATACCAACAAGCAGAGCCCTTTAACGGCGCCTAATTTTTGTATGCTTCTCCGAAAGCACATTGGAAACGCCAAAATTCTGGAAGTTAGTCAGCCAGGGCTGGAAAGAATTATTGAGCTGAGACTGGAGCATCTTGATGAGATGGGGGATGTCTGCCGCAAGCGCCTGATTATTGAACTCATGGGCAAGCACAGCAACATTATTTTCTGTAAAGAAGATGGAACGATTTTAGACAGTATTAAGCATATTTCTGCCCAGGTAAGTTCAGTGCGGGAGGTGCTTCCAGGACGGACGTACTTTATTCCCCACACGGTGGATAAGGAAGATCCTCTTTCTATTACGGAAGAGAAGGCTGCTCAAGTACTGAGAAGCACCAGTCTTCCAATCTCTAAAGCGGTTTATCAGAAATTTACGGGAATCAGCCCCATTATGGGTGAAGAAATCTGTCATCTGGCTTCTGTAGATCCAGATAAAGGCGCCGCAGATTTAACGGAACCGGAAATGATTCATCTGGTTCATACCTTTGCCGGAGTAATCGATGAAGTAAAAGAAGGCAATTTCACCCCCAATATTGTTTATGAAGGCGATTTCTCTGAGTGGGATGAAGAGGAGTCATCTCTTTCTTCTGCCCAGGATCCAGAGACTTATTCTGATGATCCAGAACTGGATGAAGCTTTGTTAAAAGAAACGCCAAAAGCTCAGTATGACTGGAGTGAAGCGGAACCGGTGGAATTTTCTGCGCTGCCTTTGACTTGTTTTAATGGAGAAAGATACCGGGCAAGAGCCTTCTCTTCGATCAGTCAGGTGCTGGAAACTTACTATGCTTCCAAAAACACCATTACCCGGATTCGCCAGAAATCGGCTGATTTGCGCAGGATTGTTCAGACAGCCTTAGAACGAAACTACAAAAAATACGACCTGCAGGAGAAGCAGCTGAGAGATACTGAAAAGAGGGAAAAATACCGGATCTGGGGAGAACTGCTGAATACTTACGGCTATTCCCTTAAGGGCGGAGAAAAGGAAATCACCTGTTTGAATTATTATACAAATAAGGAAGTAAAAATTCCCCTTGATCCCCAGATGACCGCCCAGGAAAATGCTCAGCGTTTTTTTGAAAAGTACAATAAGCTGAAACGGACGTATGAAGCTTTAAGCCAGCTGACTCAGGAAACGAAAAGAGAAATTGATCATTTAGAGTCCATCAGTGCAGCTTTGGATATTGCTCTTCAGGAGGCGGATCTGGTACAGATTAAAGAAGAGCTGATGGAATACGGCTATGTGAAGAAACGCCGGGCAGGAAGCAAGAAGCCAAGGATTACCAGCAAGCCCTTCCATTACCGCTCCTCTGATGGATTTGATATTTACGTCGGGAAGAATAATTATCAGAATGAAGAACTGACCTTTAAAATGGCTACGGGAAATGACTGGTGGTTCCACGCGAAAGGAATTCCCGGCTCCCATGTGATTGTAAAATCCCAGGGAAAAGAACTTCCTGACCGGACCTTTGAGGAGGCGGCTGCACTGGCTGCTTATTATTCAAAAGGGAAAGGAAATGAGAAGGTGGAAGTAGATTACGTCCAGAAGAAAGCCATTAAAAAAGTGGCCGGCGCAGCGCCGGGATTTGTGATTTACCATACCAACTATTCCATGGTGGCTGCCCCCTCCTGCCGGCTGGAGGAAGTGGCGCCGTAATTGACAGCTGTTATGAGAGAAAATTAAGCGCAGCGCCGGACTGGCGCTGCGCCTGATCAGGTGTGATTAATTTTTTCGGGCAACCCTTTTCGCATTCAACAGATAACTGCTGTTTAGAGGGATGCCGGTGATTTCTTCAAAATTCTCAGCCCATTCTTCAGTGTTGTAAAATACAATATAACCCTGGGCTCCATCTCCAGTGCACCAGAGACGTTTTGGATTCCCCTCTTTTGCAAAAACCTGATTCATGAAATCAATAATGGAGCAGTCCATCCAGGCTCCCATATACCGGCTGCGGAAATAATAAGGGTGATCATTGTATCGGAAGGTTAGAATCTGGCTTCCTGAAGATTGATAGAAATCCACTTCTTCCTGATTTTCCTGGATATGGGTGAGGGAAAATTCTCCATCGGAGATGGATTCCACTCCCCGAAGAAACTCTGTATACATTTTGGGACTGTTGTAGGACTGGCAGCTGAAGGCATACACAGATTGAGAAAGAGGATGCCAGTTCCAGTTTTCATCATAGGTGCCGATTCCCTCATTAGAAAGCAGGCTCAGATAATCCGGCTCTGAGTAAAGTTCAGCCAGCTCAGGGAAAAAAACGGCAATTTCTTTCAGCCAGGAAATCCGATATTCCGCTTCCTGTTCCAGCCGTTCTTCTGTAAACACATCCAAACCGGCCTGTCGCAGAGATTCCCCCATCTGAAGAAATTTTCTTCGGATTTCTTCTTCTGGAATGTAAAATTCTGGGGAAACTTCTTCTGGAAGGTCCTGGTCCCAGCCAAATTCTGATTCAGGAATATCCTGTTTTTCAGGCCAGTTGGCCTCAGGTTCGTCCTGATCTTCCAGATTCTCTTCCGGAAGATCAGGACGCCGGGCAAAATATTCTTGCTGCGGAAGATTTTGTTTAACATTCTGTTCAAAAGAAAGAACAAAGGCCTTTCCATAGCTGATGATGGAAAATAAAAGAGAAAGAAAAAGAATGATAAATTGTGCCATCCAATTCATGGCGTCACCTCCTAAAACAGCCGGAGCTGTCCGTCGAACCAGGACTTCTGCTCCCCATGGGTGATGTGGTCTTCAGGAAATCCGTGCCCCAAAAGATAAGGGGATTTGGGATCATGCAAGGCTTGATTTCGTCTTACCAGATCCATGGATTCGTTGGCATAGCAGTATAAACAGCCATGACCGCAGGTGTTGTAAGCGCCAATATCACTGCCCAGAAGGCAGCTGCAGCCTTCTCTCGCTGCTTTTTGTCTGGGCGGTGTTAAAAAACCGCCTGCTGCCTTTTCTAAAATGGGTTGAGTCAGACAACCGCTGCAGTCTATTCCGAAAGCCTCCAGTTCTGTTCCTTCACAACAGGAGCGAATGGTGATGCCATAACGCCGGCCGATTTGAGCAAAGGCCTGTCCAAGGGTCATCCGATCTTTAGAACTCACTGCCTGGATTCCGGGAAAATTCCGTTTCGTCTTCTGATATAAATCAATAAAACTGATGACACAGTTGTCCGTATAGCCTTTTAACGCTTCCGCCATGGACTGAAAGCTTTTAAGATGGAAATCTAAGGTATAGGGACCGTACAGAAAAATGGGATCATATCTCCATCCAATCGAGGAAAGACCAACCTTACCGGACAGCCATTTGAAAGATTCTATGACCTGAGAAACTGGAGGCACAAAAGGTTCAATTTCTTTTCCATAAGGCGTAATGGTTACATACCAGTACTGATGAAATGCTTTTAATCGATCCAGCTTATCAAACATAGGCCGGGGATTTTTCGTACAGAACACCAGGCAGTCCACCACCTCCGGCGATATGCGGTACCGGGTTACCTGAAGCGGAGAATAAGGATTTCTGACCAGCACGAACTCTTCTTCCACACGCCGGTAAAACCAGTTGCTGTAGAAAGCCGGAATATCCGTGCGGCTTCCAGTATTTAAAATCATACTCTCCCATCCCGCTTAAGCTGCTGCAACAGGCCCTGGCACCCTTCCGAAACATCCCGGTAAGTGGTTTCAAAATCTCCGGTATACCAGGGATCTGCTACTTCTCTGCTGCTTCCCGCGTACTCCAAAAGCTTATGTACCTTGTTCTCCGGATCGCCTCCTGTAATCCGAAGAATGTTGCGAATGTTCCAGTTATCCATGCCGATAAGAAGATCATAATCCTCATAATCCTTTTTCTTCATCTGAACCGCCGTTTTCCCAGCTGTGGAAATTCCCACGGATTTTAATTTTTCCCTAGTACCCCGGTGGACCGGATTACCGATCTCTTCGGTGCTGGTGGCGGCAGACGCAATGTAAAATTCCTGTTCCAGGCCCGCTTTACGGACCATATCCTTCATGACGAATTCAGCCATGGGGGAACGGCAGATGTTGCCGTGGCAGATGAATAATACTCTAATCATCTTTTTATATCTCCATTTAAGTCTTGTATTTCTTCTCAAACGCTTGATATTTCAGGGTTTTCCGACTTTTGAGTTTTCCTTTCTTTTCAAGGTATCTTCTCAAATCTTCTCATA
>DVFL01000016.1 GCA_018713255.1 Candidatus Cottocaccamicrobium excrementipullorum
GTCAGCACCACTCCTTTCCAAAACCGGGCCATGAAAAAACGCCGCCTTTTCCTCGAAAAAAGCGACGTTTTAGTGTAGGTTGGCTCGGTTTTTGTTGTGATTTATGATTATGCCTTTGTAAAGAAACCTAAGCCATTGCTGAAGCAATTCATTTTTCTCCCATGACTTCTTTTTATATATTAACTGGATATGGAACCTTCGAATACGCAACCCAGGCTATTCGCCTTGGCATAAAAGATTACTTGCTAAAACCATTAGAAACACAGGCCTTATACAATATTTTTCAGAAAGAACAAGTTTTTATTCAGAAGAAAAATCACAATATTCGAGAGTATTATGCTGCAAAAATTAAAAGTATATTATTAGGCGAACAGAATATTAGCAACATGCAGGATTTATTCTGTCTTCCCTGCTTTTGTATTTGTGATAATGGAAGCTCTCCACAATTTGACCCCCTCTATCAAGCTGAAAATGTGTATTCTTCTATTAAAACCGTGATCATCCCCAAAAATAACTGCGCTTACCTTGCTTTTTGTACATCTTCCCCTCAGTATTCTGGTACAATCCTTAAGGATCTGCGAACTTTTCTGGAGCAAACATTAGGACATCAGGAAAATGCCGCCCTTACCTTATGTTACAATAATGGTTTTGTTCCTTTTTCCGAGATTAATCATATATTTCAGCAGTTAGCCGATCATTCTGTGATCCGAATTACCCATGGAATCCACAAATTGTACTTGTATCATGAAAAATTTTCAGCAACCGATACGCATTGGAAACAACTTGCAATATTATTTGATCAGTTTCGTGAAAATTACATGCAGGGATTATATTTTGAATGTTCCGAACTTTCCCGTAAAATTTTAAATGATATGGTACATGAGAACATATATGAATGTCAGCTGCAGATCAACCATATTAACCAATATTTATCTGCAGTCTTTCCTTCGGCTGTCAAACCCATGCATACAGCAGCCGCATTTTCTAATTTTTTTGAACAACTTCTTGGTTCTCTGTTAAACCAGGCAGATTCTGAAGAGCTTGACATCAAACGAGTGCTTAACTATATAAAAAAGCACTATACAGAAGATATCTCCATTAACTCCTTAACTGCAGAATTTCATATATCACCAAACTATTTTAGTTCTTGGTTCAAAAAAGAAACCAATATTCGTTTCACAGATTATGTCACAAACCTGCGGATTACTCGTGCCACCCAGCTGCTGATCGAAACTAATCTTCCGATCAAGGAAATCGCTTCCTCCGTAGGATATTTTACAGCAAGTCATTTTATTAGAACTTTTGTAAAAAACAAAGGAATTACACCGGCAGAATACAGAAATCAAATGATAAAAGAAAGGGATTAGACAGCGGCACTGAATATAATCATGCCGTTTTACAAACGAAGTCATTTTTATCCATTGGAGGAGCCGCATATCTTCGTTTGCTATGGAAAGCGCCAGAGGGATCTAAGCCTGGGGCATTATGACCCCACTAATTAGTAAAATGTCAAATAGTAATGTCAAACAAAAAACTGCTGAGGAAACGGATAAATCACCTGTTTTCTCAGCAGCTTCAAAGCAATTACGCCTTTTTCTTTAATCTTTTCTGAAACTTACGCTTCATCAATGGCCTTTCCAATATCATGGCGCATATATTTGTTATCGAAAGAGACCCACTCTGCAGCCTGATAAGCGTTGGCCCGTGCCTCCTTCAAATCTTTTCCAAGAGCAGTCACTCCCAGCACCCGTCCGCCGTTGGTCAAGAAAGTCTTCCCGTCCTCTGCGAACTTTGTGCCTGCATGGAACACATAATACCCATCTTTATCCTGGAAATTCTCCAGTCCGGAAATAGGCAGTCCCTTTTCATAGTGAACCGGATACCCTGCAGAGGCCAGCACAACGCACACCGCCGCATTGTCCTCAAACTCCAGATTAATCTCATCCAGCCGTCCGTCTACGCAGGCCTGGAAAACTTCCACAATATCGTTTTTCATCCGCGGAAGCACCACCTGAGTTTCCGGATCGCCGAAGCGGGCGTTGTACTCCAACACTCTGGGGCCTTTTTCTGTCAGCATCAGGCCAAAGAAAATAATTCCCTTAAACTCCCGGCCTTCTTTTGCCATGGCATCTACTGTGGCCTGATAAATATATTTTTTGCAGAAATCGTCTACCTCTTTGGTGTAGAAAGGACTGGGAGAAAAGGTTCCCATACCGCCGGTATTCAGTCCTGTATCCCCGTCTCCTGCCCGTTTGTGATCCTGAGCAGAGGTCATAATCTTAATAGTCTTTCCGTCTACGAAGGAAAGCACAGACACCTCACGGCCTGTCATGAATTCCTCTACCACAATCCGATCTCCAGCAGAACCGAACTTTTTGTCTTCCATTAACTCCTTGACCCCGTCTCTGGCCTCCTCCAAAGTCTGGCAAATGAGAACACCCTTTCCCAGGGCCAGACCATCAGCCTTCAAAACGATGGGCATGGGAGCCGTCTCCAGATATTCCAATGCCTCCTGGGGATTGTCAAAGGTCTCGTAAGCTGCCGTAGGGATATTATACTTTTTCATCAGGTCCTTGGAGAATGCTTTGGAACCTTCCAGAATAGCTGCATTCTTTCTGGGACCGAACACCCGAAGGCCTCTTGCCTCAAACACATCTACCACGCCGCCCACTAAAGGATCATCCATGCCGATTACTGTAAGATCAATCTTCTCTGTCTCAGCAAAATCTGCCAGCTTGTCAAATTCCATGGCCCCGATGGGCACGCACTCTGCCAGCTGACTGATGCCTGCATTTCCAGGAGCGCAGTAAATCTTCTCCACCTGACTGCTCTGGGCGATCTTCCAGACAATGGCATGCTCACGGCCGCCGCTTCCTACTACTAAAACCTTCATCTTTTCCGTCCTTTCTCTTATTCCCCGCCGCTGCTGTGAAAGTTCGCCGGCGCATGAACATTACATTCCAAGGGGAATCTCTCCGTTTGCAATCATATCAATGGCTTTCGGAAGAATTACCCACTCTGCTTCTTCCATTACACGCCGCTGAAGCACCTGGGGCGTATCGCCCTCCTTGACTTCAACTGCCTTCTGCAGCAGAATCGGGCCGGAATCCACCCCTTCGTCCACAAAATGCACCGTTGCTCCGGTAATTTTCACCCCTCTGGCCAAAGCCGCCTCATGAACCTTAAGCCCATAGTAGCCTACGCCGCAAAAAGAAGGAATCAGGGAGGGATGAATGTTAATTATCCGATTTCTGTATTTCCGAATCATGGCAGCAGGAATCGTCACTAAAAATCCCGCCAGCACAATCAAATCCAGCTGAAAAGAATCCACCATTTCCAGAAGTGCCTGATTAAAAGCCTCCCGGTCCGGGAAACTTTTCGGGGAAAGGCAATGAGCTTCAACCCTCTTCTGTCTGGCTCGTTCTAAAGCAAAAGCCCCGCTGTTGTTGCTGATTACCACTTCAACCTTGGCGCCGCGGATCTTCCCGCTGTCAATCGCATCAAAAATTGCCTGGAGATTGGTTCCGCCTCCAGATACCAGCACTCCTACTCTCAGCATAAGGTCACGCCTTTCTCTCCCGCTTCAATGGACCCAATCACATAAGGCGTCTCTCCTGCCTCCTTAATGGCCTGAGCTGCTTTCTCTGCCTCTGCCGGATCTACAGCAATAATCATTCCGATTCCCATATTAAAGGTATTGTACATCATCTGCTCTTCAATCTGTCCCTTCTGAGCCAACAGACGGAAAATAGGCGGCACAGGATAGCTGTCCTTTTTCACCACTGCCTGAACCCCATCCTTTAACATCCGGGGAACATTCTCGTAAAAGCCGCCGCCGGTAATATGGCTGCAGGCCTTAACTCTTACTCCGGCTTCTTTTACAGACTTCAGGGCCTTCACGTAAATCTTAGTAGGAGCCAGAAGAGCCTGGCCGAGAGTGGTTCCCAGCTCATCATAATATGTATTCAGCCCTTCTTTCGTCATCTCCTGTTCAAACACCTTCCGCACCAGAGAAAATCCGTTGGAGTGGACGCCGGAAGAAGCAATGCCGATCAGCACATCTCCCGGTTTTAAGCTCTCGCCGGTAATCATCTCTTTCCGGTCGCAAACCCCTACTGCAAATCCTGCCAGATCATAATCTTCCTCCGGCATCAGCCCAGGATGCTCGGCAGTCTCTCCTCCGATCAGTGCGGCCCCTGACTGCAGGCAGCCCTCAGCCACGCCTTTTACAATATCCGCGATTTTTTCCGGATAATTCTTTCCGCAGGCAATGTAATCCAGGAAAAACAAAGGTTCGCCGCCGGCGCAGGCAATGTCATTCACGCACATGGCCACTGCGTCAATCCCAATGGTATCATGCTTATCCATAATAATCGCCAGCTTTACTTTGGTTCCGCAGCCATCTGTTCCAGAAAGAAGAACCGGATCTTCCATCTCTTTGATCTTTGCCAGAGAAAATCCTCCGGAAAATCCTCCGATTCCGCCAACCACTTCCGGTCTCATAGTGCTGGCCACATGCTTCTTCATCAGCTCTACAGCCTTGTAACCAGCCTCAATGTCTACTCCAGCATTCTTGTAATCCATATTATCCTCCATTTGTTCTGCAGACGCTTTCCGTCCGTCCTTCATTTAACGAAAGGTTCTTATATGTTGAAAATCCACCGCCGGACAGGCGGCATGGAAGTTATTTTCCAGAAGCCATATACTCCTTGTAGCCCACTTCAGCCAGCTTGTCCGCCTTGGCAGCCACGTCATTCTTCAATTTCTCAGAATAAGCCTTAAGCCGGGCCAGAATCTCCGGATCTGAGGTGGCCAGAATCTTCGCTGCCAGAATTCCTGCATTAGCGCCGCCGTTAATGGCAACCGTAGCCACAGGAATGCCGGATGGCATCTGCACGATGGAATACAGAGAATCCACACCTCCAAGATCTGAGGTCTTCATGGGAATTCCGATTACCGGCATGGGGAAAATGGCGGCGCACATGCCAGGCAGATGAGCGGCCTTTCCTGCTCCTGCAATTATTACTTTAAAGCCTTTATCCTCTGCAGACTTCGCCCAGTCAAAGAAGATATCCGGCTCCCGATGTGCGGAAATGATCGTCATCTCATAATCAATTCCCATTTCCTCTAAAATCTCTGCCGCTTTTGCCATTACGGGCATATCGGAGTCGCTGCCCATTACAATTCCTACTTTTGCCATCCTGTTTCTCCTTTCCTGAAAGAACCGGCCTTCCTCTTTTGTCTCGCCCGCCAAATAAGGCAGGATTATTTATCAGGGAAAACCGGCAGTTTTATTAGATATACTTATTAGTAATGCTAATTAATTCTGCTTTACTTATTAGTATCATACCGTCTTTTTTTTGTCCCGTCAATCCCTTATTCATCTAAACCGAAAGCCTGCCTGCTCCTCAGCTGCAGACGGTCATGATAACGGCTGGTTTAATTCTTCTGTTCCAGGCAGCACGAAACGACCATCCTGAATGATGGGGAATGTTTTTCCGTCTTTTCCATAAGCAATAATGGAATCTAGCTCATCATATGGAATCGTGATATCTGTATGGCAGCTAAAATAAGCTTTTGCCACATCTTCTTTTCGGAGAATAGAAATTTCATTATCTCTGGCAATCATTTCCTTTCCGTCTGGGTTATACATCGGGCAATCCTCCGCCCAGCTGTAACAGGTATCTCCCACGGCGAAATGAGGTCCCATTTTCTCCACAATCAGAATCGGGAGCCGGTCCACAATACCGTATTTTCGCCCCATAGCATAGGCGGTAGTGTTGGTTCCAATCGCAAACTCTCCCATGGGAAGGCTCTCATGATTCTTCAAAATCACCTGGCGAACCAGATCCTTGTTCTCCTCCAAAGAAGACAGGTTCTCACAGGAGTATTCCGTTATTCTGCCGTCCTCGAATTCCATCTTCAGGTTTTTAAACTGAAATTCTCCGATATAGACGCTTTTCACATTCAAAAGGCCTTTCGTTCCTTGCAGTTTCGGGGAGGTAAAGACTTCTCCCAAAGGAATATTTACATCCGCCACACAGTTTTCAAACTTCGTTTCCCGATCTGGATGCGCAATGGGATGAAGCTGAACCGTAAGATCGGTACAGTTTTCTCCCTTCCCTAAAATTTTAACATAATCCGCCTGGTCCAAAGCATCAATGATCACCTGCTGAATCTTCTGATATTTATTGTAATCCAAGGTATTGATCCGGATCACCTCACGGAAAATCTCTTCATAAGGCTCCCCGATCTCCGGTCTGGGGAAGGCGATAATAGTAAAGCTGGTTTCCTCCTCCGGCACATAACGGTTCATCAGCTGAGTAAATTCATTGTTGTAGCTGCGCACCACTTCCTCCTGATGAGAAGAAAGAGAAAAGCATTCCGGTTTATTTACCGGCGTAAAACCTGGCTGGCCAAATGTTTCCACCACTGCAGGTCCGGCGTAAACCGCCGCCTCCTCCTTAAAATCTTCGAAGGCGGTACGGAGAACAGAAAGCTTTCTCTCCTTCAGCGTATTGCCCATATATAATGCGCTGTCATACCGATGATCATAATCGTACTGGCGGTTAGGAGATGAACTGTACCAGCCTACCTTTCGGTTCGGGTTCCGGTTGATCACCTGATAAGGCGCCCGGCAGAACAGCGGAGTAAGACCGATTTTTTCAAATC
The DNA here is from genome assembly GCA_018713255.1 of Candidatus Cottocaccamicrobium excrementipullorum. Taxonomy (GTDB): domain Bacteria; phylum Bacillota; class Clostridia; order Lachnospirales; family Lachnospiraceae; genus Caccovicinus; species Caccovicinus excrementipullorum. The sequence goes on from DVFL01000016.1 coordinate 6,673, forward strand.
CCTCAATGGCCCATCGGATCATCCGCTCAAATCCCACCTCGTAACGAATCAGCACCGTTTTTTTCTTGGACAAATCCCGTCCCATAACCTGGAAACCTTTCCGGAATCCTTCCACATAAGTATCTGCCATGGAACGAACCGTTTCCTCCGGAAGGGTATTTAAAAATGATGCGACAGAAAGTTCAGAAGAAGAGATATATTCTCCAAACCGGTACAAATACCGAAGATCAGAAAGGTCAGATTCCAGAATAATATCCCTTGCAAAGCTCCATTCCGGGTGAAAACGCTCCCACAGCCATGCTCTTACCGTCTGATCTGCATAATCGCTCACATACCAGTAAAGCACGTCTCTGACCTCTTTTGCCTGAGGTATTTCTTCCTCAAACAAATTGTAAATTTCAATAAACGCTTCATTGGCTGCGGTGATCACCGAAAGCCGTCCTTCATAGGCAGCCGGAATCTCTCCCCGCAGCTCCCCATAAAGAAAAGAAAGAAGAGGACCAAATTCCTCTCCCAGTTTAACGGACGCCCATGCAGGATTTCCGTAGCTGGCCTCATAATTTTCAGGAAGAATATCCTGGTAAAGCCTGAAGTTCTCCTGCTGAAGCTCTTCCAAAGACATCTCCCGGTCCTTTCCTTCCTGAAGTTCTTGAACCAGTTCACCAATCATTCCCACAAACCGGGCCATGGAAATAAAATATTCCTTGAAGGGTTCCACAACAGTTTTTTCCTGGGGAATCTGACGGATCCGCTCCATGGAAAGCTCATATCTTTCCCTTACTTCTTCATTTTCCTCTTTCCAAAATGTCCAGACATCCATGATTATGCACTCCTTCTTCAATCCTACATCTGCCGCAGACCAATGATCATGGTTATTACCCAGACCAGCAAAAGCAGACCGTCCAAAATCATGGCGATTTTCGCCAAAATATAATTCTTTTCCTTTTCCTGAAGCGCCCATACCCCATAGCCTAAGCCAAAGGCGGCAAACAGAAAGCTGGAGAACGCCATGGCGCCCACATTTAACAGCACATTGCCCTGAGATTTCACGGCCAGTCCCACCACAGAACCGAACAGTACCAGAGCAACTGCTGTAATTCCCGCTGCCCAGAAGCTGCGTCTGCCTAAAGGCTTCCTCACATAATTAACATAATTTATCTTTTTATTTTTTTCCGGCATGCCTTCTTCTCCTCCAAATCCGCATCCGCTGCACTATCCGATAAGTGATGTATCCAAGGATTCCGCCGGCTGTATTCAGCATAATATCATCAACGTCAAAGCTTCCCACCCGGGAAATTAACTGAGTTACTTCCACCCCCAGACTGAAGCCTGCACTGATGAAAATCGTATTGTACCATTTCTTGCTTCGCCTGCTTACAATGGGCAGGAAAAAGCCGCAGGGCATAAACGCCACCACATTGCCTACCACATTCAGCAGAAAGGCTCCCATCCCCAACTGATCCCGGTAATTCCAAAACCGCATGATCTCCTTAAAGGGTTCCAAATTATATGCATATTCTTCCCGTAAGTCCGCTCCTGTCCTTCCGAAGAATTCTGCAAAAAACAGAAAATACACCAGCAGGGCCAGGTACAGAATAAATAATACCCAGCCCATTTTCTGGTGTTTTGTTGTATTTCTTATCATATACGCTCCAGACTGCTGCCTTGGCCTAAAACTCGATTTCGGATTTCCGCTTTAATAAAAGCGCTCCGGAGACGATGGAAACAATTCCCACCGCAAGGCCTACTGTGGCAATAATAATTCCAGCCGCAATGTTTCCGGCGCCAGCCCGGCTCATGGTTTTGTAAACCCGCTCCATATCCATAATCCTTCACCTCGCCAATCTGCTATTTTGCTCCATACTGCTCATAGTATGCGTCCAAAGCTGCTTTTATGCTGTCGTCAATGACAATCTTTCCCTGGCACTCCCGATTATACAGATATTCCGTCACTTCGGCCATATTTACAATGGCTGCCGCCGGGAAATGATAAAGCTCCTGAATCTCCTCCAATGCGCTCTTTTCTCCCTTTCCTCTTTCCATCCGGTTCAGGGAAACAATCAGCCCCTTGATTTCAACATCTGCCTGGGCCTTTAAGATGGGATAAGTCTCCTCGATGGACTTTCCAGAGGTGGTAACGTCCTCGATAATCATTACCCGGTCTCCATCCTTTAACTTGCTGCCCAAGAGAATTCCCGTATCTCCGTGATCTTTAACTTCTTTCCGATTGGAGCAGTAACGAATATCTTTTCCATACAGTTCACTGATCGCCATGGAAGTCGCTACAGACAGGGGAATTCCCTTGTAAGCCGGTCCGAAAAGCACATCAAAATCCAGTCCAAAGTTGTCATGAATGGCCTTGGCGTAATACTCTCCCAGCCGTCTTAACTGAGTTCCCGTCACGTAAGCCCCTGCGTTCATGAAAAAGGGGGATTTTCTTCCGCTCTTTAAGGTAAATTCGCCGAATTTCAATACCTGGCTCTCCACCATAAATTCAATAAATTCCTGCTTGTACTGTTCCATTAATTTAAACCCTCCTAGTATTCACGGCCTCCGAGCCATGAGATTTTCCTGCTTTCATCTTGAAAAAGTCCCGATGCTTCTGGTCTGCTAAAAGCCCCGAATCACCGTACCGCTCCGATAAGAGAATTAATATCTTCAATTCCGTTTTTCTCCATGTAAGCGGCAATTCCGTCAATCACTTCCACGGTAGCATAAGGATTGTGGAAATTCGCCGTTCCCACCGCCACCGCCGTGGCGCCGGCCAGAATAAATTCCAAAGCATCCTCACTGTTCATAATGCCGCCCATGCCGATAATGGGAAGCTTCACCGCCTGAGCTGCCTGATATACCATCCGAACTGCCACCGGTTTTATGGCAGGACCAGAAAGTCCGCCAGTCTTATTGGCCAGGGCAAAGGTTCTGCGGTTAACATCAATCTTCATTCCCGTCAACGTATTAATCAGGGAAATGGCGTCTGCCCCGCCGGCCTCTGCTGCCTTGGCCATCACCGTGATATCCGTCACATTGGGACTAAGCTTCATAATCACCGGCTGTTTAGCATGAGCCTTGCAGGCTTTGGTGATGGCCTCCACCGCTTTGGGATCCTGGCCGAAGGCGATTCCTCCTTCTTTCACATTCGGGCAGGAAATATTGATCTCCAAAAGATCTACCGGCTCGTCTCCAAGGCGTTCCACCACCTCAATATAATCTTCCGTGCTTTTTCCGCACACATTTACCACAATTTTCGTATCGTAATGCTTTAAATAAGGAATATCCCGGCTGGCAAATACGTCAATTCCTGGATTCTGCAGACCGATAGCATTAAGCATGCCGCCATAAGTTTCCGCAATTCTCGGCGTAGGATTTCCCGGCCAGGGCACATTGGCTACTCCTTTGGTTACCACCGCCCCCAAGCGGTTAAGATCTACAAATTCTCCGTACTCTGCGCCGGATCCGAAGGTTCCTGAGGCTTCCATTACCGGATTATTTAATTCTACTCCGGCCAGATTTACCTTCATGTTCATCAAATCTCCACCTCCTCAGCCAGAAATACCGGGCCGTCCTTGCAAACCCGTTTATTGTGCACATGAGAATGCTCATCCATCTCTTTGGACTGGCATACGCAGGCTAAGCAGGCGCCGATGCCGCAGGCCATCTTCTCTTCCAAAGACAAATAACATACAATGCCTTTCTGGGCAGCATAATCCTTAATGGCCCGCAGCATGGGAGTGGGGCCGCAGGCAAAAATCATCTCTGCCTCCAGACGGTTCTGCCGAACCGCATCCAGAACATTTCCCTTCGTTCCGAAGCTTCCGTCCTCTGTGGCCACATACACTTTTCCCAGTTCTTCAAACTCATTCTTCAAAAACATCTGGCTGTCCCGATAGCCTAATACTGCAGCCTTTTCTCCCTTTACTGCCTGGAATGCCGCCAGCATCGGCGGAATGCCGATGCCGCCGCCCATGAGAAGAATCTTTTTGCCCTCTGCCGCCTTAATCGGAAAGCCATTGCCAAGGGGACCAAGAATATCTACCATATCCTCAGCGTCATAATGAGAAAATTCTTCTGTTCCTTTTCCTGCTACCCGGTATACAATTCTTACTGCTTCTCCCTCCGGGTCAATCTCACACAAGCTGATTGGCCTGGGCAGAAGCCGGGAACCGTCATGGGAATACAGGGAAATAAACTGTCCTGGAAGAGCCTGGGCAGAAATAGTCGTAGTGTCCAGCCACATGCTGTACACCCCTTCCGCCAGCTGCTCCTGACAGATTACCCGTGCTGTCTCTTTTACTTTTGCCATACTGATCTGATCCTTTCCCGGAAGCCTACAGCACCCGTCTGATATCCTCCGCCATATCGATTACCGCCTGTCTGGATGCATCGCCGAAATGCTCCGGACCGAACTTTGCGTAGGCATCCTTCTTATAAGCAGCAATAATTCCTCTGGAAGAATTTACCACCGCTCCGAATCCATCCTCATTAAAGCAGTACTTTAAGTCCTCTGCTGTTCCTCCCTGAGCTCCATATCCCGGAACCAGGAAATAGGTGTGGGGCATCAGCTTCCGCAGTATCCGGCTCATCTCCGGATAGGTTGCGCCTACAACAGCGCCCACATTGCTGTAATCGCCTTCCATTACCTCCTGTCCCCACTCAACAACCTTCTCCGCCACCAGCTCATAAAGAGGCCGGCCGTCAATTAAACGATCCTGGAATTCACCGCTGGAAGGATTGGAGGTTTTCACCAGCACAAAAATACCCTTGTCATTTTCTTTGCATGCATCCACAAAAGGCTTCACTCCGTCGGTTCCCAAATAGGGATTTACGGTTAGGAAATCTGTATCAAAGGCAGCGTAGCTGTGTTTTCCCACCTTCACCTTTCCCAGGTGACCGGCAGCATAAGCCGCAGAGGTGGAACCGATATCTCCCCGCTTAGCATCACCGATCACCACAAGTCCCTTCTCCCGGCAGTAATCTACTGTTTTTTGATATGCCTTAAGACCTTCAATGCCAAACTGCTCATACATGGCAATCTGAGGCTTTACAGAAGGGATCAGATCCCAGGTGCAGTCAATAATCTCTTTATTAAACTGCCAGATGGCCTCCGCTGCTCCCGCCAGAGTTTCGCCGAATTCATCAAAGGCTTTCCTTGTCACATGCTCCGGAATATAGCTTAACATGGGGTCTAATCCTACGCAGATCGGCGCTTTCGTTTTATCGATCTGTTCCATTAAACGTTTAATCATTGTATCCTCCTTGTGCAGCTCTTTGTTTACCTGCTGCTTTCGTGTTCTTATCTTAAGGTCCTCTTTTTAGTTCTTTTCAGACCTTTCTCCGTTATCTTACCATAATCCACAGACACTGTCTACGTTTCCTGGCCAATTCCTTCCAGGTAGAGTTCCATCAATCCATATGCAATGTTAAGGCCAGGGAGAAGGCTGGAAATCTCTATCCACTCCTGCCGAGTATGAGATTTTCCCCCTTCAATACAGCCCACTGTACAGGCTGGAATTCCCATGGAGAGAGGAATATTGGCATCGGTAGAACCGGCTTTCGTTTTCACATCCCCCGGCCAGTACCGGCTGATCACCTTCCGGCACTGATCCTCTAAGGCTTTCAAGGCTTCCGGCTCCACTTCGCCGCTGCAGGGCCGGATTCCCAGCACCTTTGCATCCACTTCCCATCCCCCGTCTTTTGCCGCCTGAATAGTGCTCTGGAAAAACTTCTCCATATAGGCCAAGCAGTTCCTGTCCTCTGACCGAAATTCGTAGGTCATAGACGCCTCCTGGGCAATAGAATTAATGGTGGTGCCTCCCTCAATGGTTCCCACATTAAAGGTTGTTTTCGCCGGTCCCGGAAGCCGAACCTGGTAAAGGCTCTGAATCAATCCAGACAGGATATGAATCGCGTTAGGATTTCCAAAGGCCGAATAGGAATGTCCGCCCTCTGTCCGAACCCTTACCTCATAGCGGTGAGAACCTACCGCATCGGTGACCGCCCAGCCCAGATAACCGTCCAGCGAGTAGAAGGCGCGGATTTTTTCCTTCCACTCTTCACAGATGGCCCGGCTGCCTTTCAGATTTCCTAAACCTTCTTCACATACATTTGCAGCAATAAGAATTCCCCATCCTTTGCGAAGAGGGGTCTTTTCTCTAAATAGTTTTCTGGCCGCCAGCATTAACAAAACCAGATTAGCTGTATCGTCCCCAATCCCCGGAGCATATAGTTTTCCATCCTCTTCACGCACTGTAAAAGGAGTCTCATCGGGGAACACCACATCCATGTGGGCCATAAAAACAGCAATATTTTCTGCCTCCCTGCAGCCCAGCTCAAGAATCACGTTTCCCGCCTGGTCCAGATAAACCTCCTCTGCTCCCTGAGCCTTAAGCCACCCTTCTATTTTTTTTGCCCGCAGGCCTTCCTTTCCGCTTGGCGCAGGAACCGCTCCCCATTCTTTCAGCAGTTCCAACGCCTCCTCCATCTGGCTTTCTGCCCATTCCATCCCGTCTTTTATTCTTTCCATGGCGCACACCTCCTGATACCATCCTACCACATTCCATTCTCTTCTTCCAGTAAACTTCGTATTTTAAAAACTGTTTCCTGCCTCTTGCCTTCTTGATCATCTGGTCCCATTTCTGTGCCTGTTCCTGCATCGAAATTAGCCAGTTATGGATAATATACAGAATACGGAGAACAGGTTTTAATGAAAACAAGAGGTGATGAAGGTGATAACATATGACCGGCTCTGGGAAACAATGAAACGAAAGAAAATCAGTCAGTACCGCCTGATTAAATATTATGGGGTAAGCGCCGGTCAGATTGGCCGCCTGAAAAAGAACATGTATGTTTCTACCCATACCATAGAAGTTTTATGTACGATTCTGAATTGCCCTGTCCAGGATGTAATGGAAGTTTTCCCAGATCAAAAAATCAAAAACGAAATTTCCGCAAAAGAAAAAGAAGGCGCTGCAGTGCAGTAAGCCTTCTTTTTGCTTTGACAATTTTATCCATCACTTTCTTCTCGTTGATTTTTCTCTGGAAAGCAGCGCCACCGTCTCCACATGTTCCTCCGTGTGCGGAAACAGATCAAAGGGCCAGGCCCCTTTAACCCTGTAGCCTTTGGCCATGAAGATCCTCAAATCTCTGGCCAGGGTTTCTGGTCCACAGGAAATATAAACCACTCGTTCAGGTTTTAATTCGCATACGGTCCCAATAAACTCCTCAGTGCTTCCGCTGCGGGGCGGGTCCATAAACACCACATCTGCCTTCTCTCCCCGTCCAGCCATTTCCCGCATAAATCTTCCGGCGTCATTGCAGTAAAACTGAATATTCTTCTGTCCGTTGGCTTTTTTGTTGCTTACTGCGTCCTTAACCGCATCAGGGTTTAATTCCACTCCGATAACCTTGGCCGCATAGGGAGCTGCAATCATTCCGATGGTGCCGATGCCGCAGTAAGCATCGATCACCGTTTCCCTTCCCTGAAGCCCTGCCGCCTCTACCGCCTTCCGGTATAGTTTCTCTGTCTGCACCGGATTGATCTGATAAAAGGATTTTGAGGAAATCCGAAAAGTACAGCCGCAGAGCACATCTTCAATATAACCTTTTCCATACAGAACATGCTCCTTTTCCCCCAGTACCATGCTGGTTCCCCGGTTATTAACGTTCTGCACAATAGTGGTAATCTCCGGATGCTTCTCCAGAAGCGCCTTCACAAAATGATTCCGCGAAGGAAATACCGGAGAAGCAGTAACCAGCACCACCATAAATTGTCCCGTTGCATGTCCCCAGCGAATCAGCACATGACGCAGGAAGCCATATCCTGTATCCTCATCATAAGTTTTTATCTTAAAGGATTTTAACATTCCCCGGATGGTGCCGATGATCTTATCCGCCTGTTCATTTTCCAGGAGGCAGGTGTCCACAGGAACCACACGATGGCTTCCCGCCTCATAAACGCCGGAAATCGCATTCCCCTTCCGGTCATGATCGAATACTGCATGAACCTTATTCCGGTAATGCCACGGATTTTCCATGCCCACAATCGGATGCACCGGACAGATTCCCTTTAACAGCTCTTCCATCATCTTCTGTTTTTGTTTCAGCTGCTGTTCGTAGGGAAGGTGAAGAAGCTGGCAGCCTCCGCACCGTGCAAAAACGGGGCAGAGATGATTTCCCTTTTCTTGAACCGCCGTCTTTTTTATGCTGTCCTTCCTGGTCTTATCCGTCTTTCTGCCGCCTGGTTTTCCACCGTCGTTTTTTCCGCCGGCCGTTTTTCCACTGGCCGTCCATTTTTTTCCCGGCTCCTTATTCTTCGCATTTTTCCCCGCAGCCAATGCTTTCTGCTCTTTTTCCGGCTTTCTGCCCTTTTGTGTTCTGCCGTAAAACTGGGCAATCCACTGGTCCAGCTCTCTTTCCAGCTTATTTTTTTTTTCCATGACTTCCTCCATTTTTCTCCTCGGCACCCTTTTCCCGGCGATGAAGCGTAGATTCTCTGGTGATTATACCCTGCCTGGCCAAAAAGTCAAGCAGCCATCTTCCCCTTCTTGCTTTTTCCTGATTTTTCGCTATACTAGTAACCAATGGCGGCAGCTCTGAATGGCAGGAAGATCCCCTTCGAAAAGCTGCAGCCCATCAAGATAAAGCGAAAAGGAGCAGTTTCACCATGGATACTGAATTTTACATTAATCCCGTCCTGTACCATGGGCGGCCTGATCATACGGCTGGACGCCTGCCAAAAGAAATCCGCACTTACGACTTGTTGGACCGGCTTCAGATTCCTTATGACCGGGTAGATCACGACGCCTTGCCTACCATCGAAGCCTGCCATCAGGTAGATGAAATTTTAGGTACCGCCGTCTGCAAAAATCTATTTTTAACCAACGCCCAGAAAACCCGTTTCTACCTTCTTCTCATGCCCGGGCCAAAAAAATTTAAAACCAAAGACCTTTCCCACCAGATCGGCAGCGCCAGACTTTCCTTTGCCGGTCCAGAATATCTGGAAAAGTATCTTGATCTTACTCCCGGCTCTGTGAGCATTCTGGGCCTGATGAATGATCACCAGAATCAGGTTCAGCTGATCATTGACCAGGATGTGATTCAGGGACATCCCTACATTGGCTGCCATCCCTGCATCAACACTTCCAGTCTGCGAATTAAAACTGCCGATCTTCTGGAGCGTTTCCTTCCTGCAGTTCATCACGATTATCTCCTGGTAAATCTGCCGGAAGAATCATAAAAGCAGATGCTGATAAAAAAGAGAATCGGTTCAATCTCTAATTGATCAATCCGATTCTCTCTTTTTTTCTCTTATCCTTAGATGGCTCTTGTAGCTTCTTTCAGCCATTCCTTCTCTTCATCATTCAGATATGGAGAAATTTTCTCATATACTTCTTGGTGATACTGGTTTAACAGTTCCACATCCTTCTCAGTCATTAAAGACTTCTCCACACCATCCAGATCAATGGGAACATAGGTCAAATATTCAAATCCCAGGAACTGTCCGAATTCATTTTTCTCCCGCTTCACGCAAAGCATCAAATTCTCCGTGCGGATTCCATGACTGCCTTCAATATAAATACCAGGTTCATCGGAAGTAACCATGCCCGGCTCCATCACGCAGCTGTCCATCCGCTCCGGAACCATTTTCCAGCGGATTCCCACCGGACGCTCATGAACATTCAGCAGATAGCCTACTCCGTGTCCGGTTCCGTGGTTGAAATTAATGCCTCTGTCCCACATTACCTGACGGGCTGCATAATCCAAGGTCAGGCCTCTTGCGCCATAGGGGAATTTCACCGCACCCAGCCGAAGCATGCTCATCAAGACCAGAGTATAATGTTCTTTCTCTTCCTGGGTTAAGGGTCCAAGGGCAATGGTTCTGGTAATGTCCGTTGTTCCTTCATAATACTGACCGCCGGAATCCACCAGATAAAATCCTTTCGCCTGAAGGGGCGTATTGGACTCTTCTGTGGCGGAATAATGGCACATCGCCGCATTGGCCCCATACGCAGAAATGGTATCGAAGCTCAGCCCAAGATTTCCCTCTGTCTCCATCCGCAGTCCGTCCAGCTTCTTCTCCACAGAGATTTCATCCATGGGAATTTTGCCAATGTTTTTCTTCAGCCAGTAAATAAACCGAGTCATGGCCACGCCGTCCTTGATGTGGGCCTTTTTCATATTTTCAATTTCCACCGGATTCTTTACCGCCTTCGCTAAGGTTTCCGGATTCATCTGATCAATGATCTCATTAGAAGAATCAATGCTTCTCAGCATCGCGTAATTCACGCAGCCAGATTCCAGAAGAATCTTCTGGTTATTCAGACTCTTCACATAATCATAAACCTCGTTATACGGCCTGATCTCAACCTTGAGGTCATTTAAGTAATCTCTCACTTCCTGGTTCAAGGTTTCAGGATTGATAAACAAAAATGCCTGATCGTTTGTAATCGCAAAATAGGAAAGAACCACCGGATTACACCGCACATCGTCCCCGCGAATATTCAACAGCCACACAATATCGTCCAGCAATGTCAGAAGATGGACGCCTGCCCCTTCCTTCTTCATGGTATCCCGCAGCCAGGCCAGCTTATCTTCTGCGCTTCTTCCTGCATATTCCTCTTTAAGAATCCACACCGGCTGAGCCGACATAGCCGGCCGATCCTTCCATACCAGATCCACTAAATCTTCCTGATCTTTAATGGAAGCTTTTTTTCCGGCCAAAAGGCGCTCCAGCTTCCGGCCAAAGGCGCTGTCTACTACCCGGCCGTCAAATCCTGCGGCGCCTCCCTCCGGCACCGCTGCCAGAATAAACTCTTCCAGAGAAGGAACCCCTTCCTCTCCCATTTTCATCATCCGGACTGTGCTGCCTTTAAGCTGCTTTTCCGCCTGAACAAAGTATCTTCCGTCCACCCACAAAGCAGCATCATCCAAAGTAACCACTAAAGTTCCTGCAGAACCGGTAAATCCGGTCATAAAACATCTGCATTTAAAATAATCTCCCACATATTCTGAGCCGTGAAAATCTGCGGTGGGCACCAGATACGCACTGATTCCTCTCTCCTTCATCAGCTCACGGAGGCTGTCTAATCGTTCTTTGATCATCTTTCTTCTCCTTTCCTCACACCCGATTATTTTACCCTCCAGGGATTATCTTCTCCCTTGATCTGGGCAATACAGCTTAAAATGGAATATTCAATCATATCGCTGACCGCTTCATCAGTAAAGAAAGCGGTATGGGGTGTCATTAATACATTGGGCATGGCGCTAAGAATAGCCATCTGATGGTGGCCTACCGGTGTATATTTAAAATCCCGGTAATAGATTTTCCCCTCATTTTCTACCACATCCAGCGCGGCGGCGCCCACCTTTCCCTTCTCCAGCGCCTCAATCAGGGCATCTGTATCCATAATCGAACCTCTTGCCATATTGATCAGCACCACGCCGTCCTTCATCAGACTTAAGGTATCCTGATTTACCATATGATAAGTTTCTTCTGTGGCTGGAGTATGGAAAGTAATCAAATCCGCCTGGCCTAAAAGCTCCTTTAAGGGAACATACTGGGCCATTCCTTCCAGTTCCTTTTTCGGATAAAGATCATAGGCCAAAATTCTGCAGCCAAAACCTTGAAGAATCCGAATTACCATCTCGCCGATTTTTCCCGTTCCCACTACGCCTACAGTCATCCGGCCCAATTCTCTGCCTCGAATGTCCAGCAGCGAATAATCTTGTCCCAAATACCGGTTCATAATCGTTTTCATCTTTCGAACTGCCATCAGCATAGTCATTACAGTATATTCAGCAACCGTATGGGGCGTATAGCTTACGTTGGCCACCGCGATCCCTAATTCTGCGGCAGCCTCTGCATCCACATGCTCATATCCTACCGTCCTGGAGGACACGATCTTTATTCCCAAGGTTTTCCAGTATTCAAGAAGAGCTCGATTCACCGGGGTGGTAATAATGCTGATCCCCTGACTTCCTGACGCCCGGTCTGCATTCTCCATTCCCGGGCCTTCCGGCACCAGCTCCAAGTCAACGCCGTATTTTTCTCCAAACTGTTTAAACAATGCCAGCTCATCTGGCCGACAGCTATATGCAGTGATTTTCATGTTATCCTCCGAATGTTCATCTTCCCTGACCTATTATAACGCTTCTTCGGAGAATGTCAAAGTCTGTCATTCCCATTCTCTGAACCAGTCAAACCGCTGGCACGCCTTAACCACCCCATCTTGCCGGATATGATCCGTCACATAATCTGCCGCCGCCTTCAGTTCTTCAATTCCATTGCCCATGGCAATGCCGATTCCTGCCGTCTGGACAATTTCCAGGTCATTCATACTATCTCCAAATGCCGCCGTATGAGACAGCTCAATTCCCCAGTACCGGCAAAGCCGTTTGAGCCCCTCCGCCTTGGAAGCTTCCTGCTCCACCACGTCTGCTCCCAGCTTTCCTGCAAACATCGGAAACTTCACCTGAGGAAAACGCCCTTCCAGCAGACGCACGCCTTCTTCTCCTCCAATGTAAGCCAAGGTTCTCACCGGCATCTTTAGAAGGAGCCAAGGATCTGCAAACTGACGGTTCATCTCCCCCCAGCGTTTCCGGTCATTCTCCCTCACCCCCTCAGGATTGGTATAATAATCCGTATCTCCCACTGTAACGCCAAGGCTCAGCCCATTTTCCTGGGCAAATTCCAGCAGCTCCTTCACCAGCTCCGGGGCCATCCGGTGGTTAAAGATCAGCTTATCCCCCGCCGTTACTTTCGTTCCATTCATATGAATAATGCCGTCCGGATGAATCTGATCCCGAAATTGGCTGCTGTAGTAATTATCCATATCCCGGCCGGTAGCCAGAACAATCCGATGATGTTTGCGCAGACGCTCCACCGCTTCCATGGCGCTTGGGGTAATTTGATAGTTTTCATGATCCAGAAGTGTCATGTCCAGATCAAAGCTGATAATGGATTTTCGCTCGTTCATGTGTTCCTCCAAATTTTTTTTAAAAAGTACTTGCCTTATTCAAACCACTATGCTATAATAGCCAACTGTACGGGGTATGGCGTAGCTTGGTAGCGCGCTCGGCTGGGGGCCGAGAGGTCGCAGGTTCAAATCCTGTTGCCCCGATTTTTCCTTGTAAAATATGGGTTTGCCGGATGATTTTCATTCGGCAGGCTCATTTTTTTATGATTACTTTTGATTACCTCGTCATTCCATTTTTCTCCCATTCATTTCCCCTCTTTTCTCCACGTAATGCCAGGTCAAGCTTATCACACTTAACCTTAGATTGCAATGGCTCCTGAATTCCTTCTGCTCCCTTCTCGGCTCCTGGTCAAAGACTGAACATAAAGCTGTCCTGGGTCCCTCCGGGTTTTCCGCCGGAGACAGCCCCCTGACAAACAAAAAAGGCATCCGCGGAAAGGAACATCACTATATTCCTCAACGCTAATGCCTGCATGATCAGTAACACACCTTTATGATTTTTAATCTGGAAATAGGATAAGGGAGGGCAGAGAAATGGTCAATTTTCCTGGTACTGATATCACTGTACAATAATCAGCCGATCCCGCCCCAGGCAATTCCTAAAATAAAGCAAAGGGCACATAGGGGAACAAATACATACCGTCCAAAGGGATAAAACCACTTCATCAGCGGCTTGTCTGATCCCAGCTGTACGGCTTCCAGAGCCGTATCTTTTTTCATCACCCAAAAGTACATTATCCCGGCAGTCAGCGCTCCCAAAGGCAAAATGTAAATGGAAACGGTATCCATCCACTGGGAAGTCCAAGGCTGAATCATCAAGGCAATCATCAGACCGATTCCATGAATTGCTGCAGTAGCCGTCCATCGCTTCATATACAGCTGCTCCTGCAGAAAATTAATGGGGGTTTCAAACAAGTTGATCACAGAGGAAAGGCCGGCAAACAAAATCGCCACATAGAAAAAAATAACGATAAGCCTTGCCATCGGTCCCATGCTGTTAAATACCGGAAGTACATAAATAAACATCAGGCCTGGGCCTCCGTCCCCCAAATCTGCGCCGGCAGTAGCCATTGCCGGAATAATAATCAGCATTGCCAGCAAAGCAGCTGAAGTATCCATAATAGCGCAGATCACGGCAGACTGCCGGATCTTTACCTGATCATTCAAATAAGAACCGTATACTACAGAGCCGGAACCTGCAACTGACAAAGAGAAAAAGCACTGGCCAAAAGCGTAAACCCATACCTGCGGATCGAAAAGTCCTGCGGGATCCAGCGAAAAAATATATTGATGTCCAGCCCTGGTACCTGGAGTAAAAATCATTAACACAGCCAGAATGATAAACAGCGCATATAATGCCGGAATCATCATCTTGCAGGATTTTTCAATGCCCCTGGAAACTCCCATCATCATAATCACCAAGGATACAAGAACACCTATAATAATCCAAACATTATTGGCGCCTCCCGTTTCAAATGTCATTTGAACCGCCTGAATTAGGCTGTCCGCCTCCGGGGCCACTTCACTGAAGGTTCTGCCAATCCATTCTATATCCCTGCCCATGGCCGTCAGTTCTCCAGTCAACGCCATCTTCGTGTAATAGAACACCCAGCCCATAATCACTGAATAGCCAATCGCCAAACATAAGGACCCCAACACAGGAACTCCTCCCAGCCATTCCCCCGCTTTTTTGGATTTACCCCCATTTTCCATCGCTTTTCCGAAGGCTCCGGCAGGTCCCGCGCCTGCCCATCGTCCCAGGGAAAATTCTTCCATCATCCCAGACTGGCAGATAATAAAAGCAAAAATAAAATAAGGAATCAAAAAAGTGAGACCGCCGTAACGTGAAACCAGCATAGGAAAACGCCAGACATTGGCCATCCCCACACAAGAGCCTACGGCAGCCATAATAAATCCCCACTGAGATTTAAACCCATCCTGTTTCTGCCGGACGTTTGTATTTTTCATATTCCCTCCATCTTAGTCTCCACAGACATGCCCGGACAGCTGCTGTGGCTTGATTTCCAATCATTTTCCAGCGCCGGATGCTCCCGTCTCCCCCAAAAAGCCTGGCGGCGCCGCGGTGATAAAAAATCTACCCTTTATTTTCTTTTCGTAGTATAATGTAATTTCAGCGTTCCATTCCCTGTACACTGATGCTGGCCCATGTGCTCTGGGAACATACGTTAATCAATATAATAGGAGTTTTTTCCATGAAAGAGACTAAATTTTATTCCTCATCATCCTGTTCTTCTGGGCCTCAGAAATCTATTTTTCTCTGGCTGAAGGCTTTGCTTCTGACAGCACTCTGTCTATGCGTTCTGTCTTCCTGCTCCCCACCGCAGCAACCTGCCAATCCAGAGAGCACCTTTTCTGCAGAGACTGCAGAGGCAGAAACATCCCAGCCTTCTTCCCTTCTCCGCTTCCACGTTATTGATGTGGGCCAGGGACTTTCCATCTTAGCCGAAAGCGACGGCCACTTTCTTCTCTACGATGGAGGCGACCGCGCTGCTTCTTCTGCAGTGGTTGCTTATTTAAAAAAACAAGGCGTGGAAAGCTTAGATTATCTTATTGCCTCTCACTACGATGCAGATCATATCAACGGCTTAGTGGGGGCGTTAAATGTCTTCCCGGTTAGCCGGATCATGGGGCCGGATTATGAAGCCTCCTCTAAAGTTTACCAGTCCCTGATCGCCGCAGCTGAACGCCAAGGGCTGACTGTGGAACATCCTGAGCAGGGAAATTATTATCCCCTGGGAAATTCCAGTTTTCAGATTTTGTCTCAGGACGACCCCTCCCGGGACGGAAACAACCGTTCCATTGCCATTATGCTGATCAACGGAAATAATCGTTTTCTCCTCACCGGGGACAATGAAGCGGAAGGCGAAGAAGCCCTTCTTGCTTCCGGTCTGGACTTGTCCTGCGACGTCTATGTAGCAGGCCACCACGGGAGCGCATCCTCCTCATCCTGGGACCTTTTAGAAAAAGCGGTTCCCGAATATGCGGTGATCAGCTGCGGAACCGGAAATTCCTACGGCCACCCCCATGCAGAAACCATGGAAAAACTGGAGGTCATGGAAATCCAGGTTCTCAGAACAGATCTCCAGGGCGACCTGCTTCTGGTTTCTGACGGAACCTCCATTACCTGCACCCCGGCTCCCTGCAACGACTACACTCCCGGCGATCCTGAGGATACTCCGCCTTCCCTTCAGAATGAGGAAACCGGAAAATCAGAAGAAGTGCCGGCCAATTCAGACGCTTCAACTTATATTTTAAACACAAATACCCGGAAATTCCATCTTCCCTCCTGCAGTTCTGCCGAGGACATTCTTCCTGCCAACCGCCAGGATTATACGGGAAGCCGGGATGAACTCATTGCCCAGGGATATTCTCCCTGCGGACGATGCAAGCCCTAACCCCCTTCCCATCCGGCGGCATCACATTTGCAGTAAAAAGCGGCACAGCCTCCCTTCCCTGTAATCTGGGGAGAGAAGCTGTGCCGCTTTATGATTCAACGATTACCCAATAAAATTATGAAGGCTGCTTGCCAATGTAAGCCTGGATACCGCCATCTACGTACAGAATCTGTCCGTTTACGAAGTTGGAAGCCTCAGATGCCAGGAATACAGCAGGTCCGCCCAAGTCTTCAGCCTCGCCCCAACGTCCAGCAGGAGTTTTGGAAACGATAAACTGATCAAACGGATGTCTGGAACCATCAGGCTGAATCTCACGAAGAGGAGCAGTCTGAGGAGTTGCAATGTAGCCAGGTCCAATGCCGTTGCACTGAATGTTATACTCGCCATACTCAGATGCAATGTTTCTGGTTAACATCTTTAAGCCGCCCTTTGCTGCTGCATAAGCAGAAACGGTCTCACGGCCAAACTCAGACATCATGGAGCAGATGTTAATGATCTTTCCATGACCATTCTTGATCATGCTGGGGATTACTGCCTTGGATACGATGAACGGACCATTTAAGTCAACATCGATTACCTGACGGAACTCTGCAGCACTCATCTCGATCATTGGGATTCTCTTGATAATTCCAGCGTTGTTTACCAGGATATCAATGGTACCAACTTCCTTCTCGATCTGCTCAACCATAGCCTTAACCGCATCCTCATCACATACGTTGCATACGTAGCCATGAGCTTCGATTCCAGCCTCTTTGTAGGAAGCTAATCCCTTATCAACCAGTTCCTGCTTAATGTCGTTAAATACAATGGTAGCTCCAACACTTGCCATCGCCTTTGCAATAGCGAAGCCGATGCCGTAGGAAGCGCCGGTGATTAATGCTACCTTGCCCTGAAGGGAAAAATCATTAATGCTCTTCATGTCTTCTTCTCCTTTTCTCTGTAATTAGTTTGTATGCTTCTTTTAAAATTTGTATACAAACTTTTTATTTGTATACATATCTTACCATACTTTCTTTTACAATGCAAGATCTTTTCCGCAAATAAATTGATAAATATTTATAAAATCCCATAAGTTCAGACAGCCAAATACTTCTTAAGCGTCTCTTCTACTGCTCCAGGACCAGCAATTTCCTCTTTAAACATTTCTTCAATCCGCTGACCAATTCCCGCTTGATAAAGATCAATGCCGAAAATATTGGCATTGGATAAAATAGGCGCAAGCTGTCCATGGTAAGTTTCCGGATGTCCCACCTGAATTCCTTCAAGGGCTTTTGTTAATTCTGGAACCATAGGATCCGGAGAAAGGGTAAACGGCTGACCCTTGTCGTCCACGGCCAAAAGGTACCTGCACCATCCGGCAATGGCCAGGGGAATCGCCGTAAGCTTTTTGGCATCTCCATATTTGGCCACATAAGCCTTAATGGTCTCGCCGTAGCGAATACCTACCTTCTGGGAAGTATCTGTGGCAATTCGCTGAGGTGTATCCGGCATAAAAGGATTAGGAATCCGCACATGAATGACTTCATCCACAAACGCTTCCGGAGAAAGGATCCCCGGGTCCGTTACTACCGGCATGCCTTCCACCGGTCCAATCTCCTCTACCAGCTTAGAAAGCTCCGGTGACTTCATCTCATCGGCAATTAAGGTGTAGCCCAGCACACAGCCGTAAACCGCAAGAGCAGTATGAAGAGGATTCAGACAGGTGGTTACCTTCATCCTTTCTACTTTATTTACCGTATCCCGATCCGTCATATATACTCCTGCCTTCTCCAGAGGAGGACGGCCATTGGGGAAGTTGTCCTCGATGACCAAATACTCCGGTCCTTCTGCATTGACAAAAGGAGCGATGTAGGTGTTCTTTCCGGTTACCACCGGTTCCATTCCCTCCACACCAACACTCTCCAGCTCCCGGCATACAGAATCTGCCGGACGGGGAGTAATCTTATCAATCATGGACCAGGGGAAGGAAACCTGCTTTTCATCCTGCAAATACTCCAAGAACCCTTCCTGGAGAAAACCTTTCTTTTCCCATTCCTGCGCCATGGTGATCACAGAATTTCTCAGCTTCTCTCCATTGTGAGAACAGTTGTCCATAGAAACCACAGCCAGAGGCGCACCTCCTGCCTGATAGCGGGCATGGAGCAGTGCACATACAATGGCCATTGCAGAAGAAGCCTTTTCCGGCCCCTGCTCAATATCCTCCTGAATAAAGGAAAAATACTTTCCGTCTGCTCCTTTTAAATTATATCCTTTCTCCGTAATGGTAAAAGAAACCATCTGCAGACCGGGATCCGTAAAAATTTCCTTTAAGCGATTCCAGCTGACAGCGTCAGAAGACTGAGCTTTAATGGCTTCTGTCAAGGAACCCAGCACTCGCTTGTCTGTACTTCCGTCCGCCTTTAAAGTAACAGCAAGAACCAGATTATCATAAGGCCGATAAATCTTGTCCACCACATCAAAATCAAAGGTTTCCACACAAGTAATTCCTTTTGTCATCTCTCCCTGAGCCAAAAGCCGGTCTGCAATCCCTCCTATAAAAATACGGAAAATGTTTCCGGCCCCAAAATGCACCCATACCGGTGCCTTTTTTGTAGCCTCTGCCGTCTGCTCAATCTCATAATCCGGCAGACTAATTCCTGCTTTCTCCCAGGCCTTTCTGTCCTTCAGGCCTTCTAAGGTAAGTTTCATCTTATCTCCGTCTCCTTTCTGCTGCATATTCCGGATTTCTCCTGACCTTAGCTTTTCTCTGGCTGCCCATGCCCTTTTTCCTTATTATACTTCATTATTGCAACATGAGCAAAGGCTTTTGCAGATTATCTGCTTCAGGCATTTTGTCATCTTCGGAATTTTTTACCTTTCCATATTTCTTGAATTCTGCTATACTTTTGCTATGATTCAAATAATGGAAGTCAATTTTTCGTGGATCAGAACAGTTCTGCATCTATGAAATAAAAGGCTTTCATTTTGATGATGCCATGATCAGGCATCTTGTCGACCTAAACTAATTTAACAGGAGGTACTGCCCATTGACCCATCTTCTGCTCCTTATCTCTCTGGTTATCTTAACCTGTATTCTCTGCAACCGAATCACCACCCGTTTTGGCGTGCCTATGCTGCTGGCTTTTATTGTCCTAGGCATGGTTTTCGGTTCAGAAGGGATATTCCGTATTCCCTTTGACGATTTTCAATTTGCTGAAACCATCTGTTCTGTCGCTCTGATCTTCATTATGTTCTACGGCGGCTTCGGCACCCGCTGGAAAGCTGCCCGCCCTATCGCCGGAAAAGCTATTCTTCTTTCTTCCGCAGGAACGATTTTAACTGCGCTCCTGACAGGATTATTCTGTCATTTTGTCCTTGGTTTTTCTCTGCTGGAAGGGCTTCTCACCGGAGCGGTGCTGGGTTCTACTGATGCCGCCAGCGTTTTTTCCGTTCTTCGCTCTCAAAAACTGTCTCTTAAATATAACACAGACTCCCTTTTGGAAGTAGAAAGCGGAAGTAATGATCCCTTTGCCTACATGCTGATGGTCATTATTCTTTCTGCCATGCAGAACGGAAGCGGCGGGAATCTGCCCCTTCAGATTTTTTCCACCGCATTTTCTCAGGTAATTTTCGGCATCATCCCAGGTCTGGCCATTGCCCTGGCTGCCAGATGGTTCCTGGATAATTTTACTTTTGAAACCAATGGATTTGACGCGGCTTTCATGCTGGCTACCGCTGTGCTGGCTTACGCCCTGCCTTCTTCCATCGGCGGAAACGGATATTTAAGCACTTACCTGGTAGGAATTATCCTGGGCAACCACTCCATCCGCAACAAAAAATCTCTGGTGAATTTCTTCGACGGGTTGACCAGCCTGATGCAAATGCTGATCTTTTTCATCCTGGGGCTTCTTTCCTTCCCCTCAAGGATCGCCGCTGTATGGATTCCGGCCTTGGGGATCGCCTTCTTCCTTACACTGATTGCAAGGCCGCTGGTAATCGCTCTGTTAATGACCCCCATGAAAGCGCCTTTCCATCAGCAGCTTCTGGTTTCCTGGGCAGGTCTGCGAGGCGCAGCCTCCATCGTTTTCGCTATTATGGCTGTCATGGGAGGAGTTACATTAGAACACGATCTATTCCATATTGTGTTCTGCATCGTTTTGCTCTCCATCTCCATTCAGGGAACTCTTCTTCCCTGGTGTGCCAGAAAAACCAAAATGATCAATGAAAGCGGAAATGTACTGACTACCTTCAATGACTATACCGATGAAATTGACGTGCAGTTTATCAGCATCTCCATAACAGGAAATCATCCCTGGGCAGGAAAAACCGTCCGAGAACTTGACCTTCCTCCGGGAAGCCTGCTGGTTTTCCTTCGCCGCGGCGGCAAAAATTTCGTTCCCAAGGGAGATACCGTCATTGAAGAAGGAGATGCACTCGTACTCAGCGCATCCGCTTACACAGGAGAAGATGACATCCATCTGCGGGAAATCCCCATCAATCAGTTCCATGACTGGTGCGGAAAAACCGTTAAAGATCTGGTGCTGCCCAAGAACTCCCTGATCATTCTGATTCGCCGGGGAGAAGAATCCATCATTCCCAGCGGACAAACCCAGATCCTTCCCGGAGACTTAATTGTGCTGAACACAGTATAGCATCGGTGTTTGGGGAAAATCCCGGATGCTGCTCCCCTCTCATAAGCTTTCACAGTTTTTCCACAATTCGTTCATGAAATTGTTACAAACCGCTTAAATATTTGCCACAATTTCTGGATATACTTAAACACGTAAAGAGCTAATGCTAAAACTTTTTTTCATAATACTCGGCCGGCAGGAGAAATCCTGACCGGCCTCCTCCCTTTTTTAAGCCTTTTTTCTTTAAATTTCCTTTCTTCTGGAACTGAACTCCCCTCTTCTCATACATTATAATTAGAATCTGATACAATGAAAGGAATTCTCCCTATGGACCCATTTCATCCCTACTCCTGCCCCTCTCGGCTGACGGGAGCCTTTGAGCAGCAGTTTCCTGTGGGAATGGGCTATATTCCCTGGCAAACCTGGGGGCAGACCTACCCCTTAAACACTGCCCTGCGCCAGGGCACCATTTTCCCGGAACTGGATCTTCAGTTCGATTACAGGAGGTGCAGACGATGAACCAATCTCACTGCAGCATGCTGAAAAACCAGGTCTACCAGACTGGCTTCGCCGTCGATGACGCGCTTCTCTATCTTGATACCCACCCCTGCGACAGCGCCGCTCTGGCTTATTACCAGCAGGCTAAAGCGCTCTATACAGAAGCAGTCAAAGCATACGAGGCTCAGTGCGGCCCGCTGTTTATGACCAATGTTTCTGAAGGAGATTACTGGACCTGGATTAACGATCCATGGCCCTGGGAAGGAGAGTGCTGACCATGTGGAAATATGAAAAAAGGCTTCAATATCCAGTAAATATCAGTCAGCCTAATCCAAAGCTGGCACAGTTTATTATAAGTCAGTACGGCGGTCCCGACGGCGAAATGGGCGCTTCCATGCGCTACCTCTCTCAGCGGTTTGCCATGCCCTACAAAGCAGCAAAAGGGGCATTGACGGATATTGGTACGGAAGAGCTAGGTCATCTCGAAATTATCGGTGCCATTGTTCACCAGCTCACCCGCAACCTGACGCCGGAAGAAATTGAGGCTTCTGGCTTTGGTCCATATTATATTGACCATACCACCGGGATCTGGCCGCAGGCCGCAGGCGGCGTTCCTTTTAACGCCTGCGAATTTCAATCCAAAGGAGACCCGATTACCGACCTTTTCGAAAACCTTGCTGCCGATGGTGCGACTTTGTAAGAACAACATTGAAGTGTTAGAAGATGGTTTTTGCTATCTGGTTTTTCGCCAAATAGCAAAAACCTTAGAAATTCCAGTGAATATCGACAGGGACCTGTCTGGTGCCTGGTATCCGTTTCCCAACCTCTATATAATCAATCAGCTTTTCAACGGTTTCCCTGTCTAATTTTTTTAGGTTTGTATATTGCTCAATGAGCTGACGCCGATTGTCACCGGCTTCTATTTTCTTTTCAACAGCCGTAAGCTGTTTCTGTGTTTCAATGACCAGCTTTTCCAGATGATCCTTCTGAGTAGAGAAGTCTTTTGAAAAATCCACATATTCGCTTTCTGTAATAAGTCCCTTGACCTTATCCAGATAAAGCTCTCGAATCCCTTTTGAATATTCCGCAATCTTTTTCTGATAGGCAGTAAGGTCTTTATTCAGTTTTTCACTCTGCTCATTCATATTGTTGCAGAACTCTACCTTGCGTTCCAATTCGTCTTTGTCAAGATTTTCTTCAGACATTTGATTTAGCTCATCTATCACTTGCTGTTCCAGTCTCTTGATAGAGATAAATGCGCCCTCGCAGGCGTCTTTTGCGACATGGCGGGTAGGACAGCAGAGATAACGGCGTCCATCCGCCTGTTTGTTGGAACGCATAATGTAACCGCAATTCATACAACGAGCTTTCCGGGCAAATATCCCAATCTCTCCCGTAGTAAATGGCTTCGCCTTTTGAGAAATAAGTGACTGTACCTTATCCCATAAGTCTCTATCTATGATAGGCTCATGTGTACCTTCCACAATATACCATTGGTCTTTCGGACGAGGTTTATTCTGCTTTGTTTTATAGGAAACACTCCCGTATTTTCCCTGTACCATATTTCCAATATAGATTTCGTTGATTAGCATATCGGAAATAGCGTAATACTTCCAGAGGGTACTTTGCTTCTTTTTGGGTTGCTGATACCGCAGGCCGTGGAGCCTTTTGTATTCTGTGGGATTTGGGACTCCACGGTCATTTAACATTCTTGCAATGGCCGTTTTCCCGTATCCCTGTGAAAATAAGGTAAAAACTTCTCTAACGATTTCAGCAGCTTCTTCATCAATAATTAAATGTCCCTTTTTATTTGGGTCCTTCTTATAGCCGTATAAAGCAAATGCTCCAATATGCAAACCGTTCTGTCGCCTGTTTGTCAAAACACTTTTGATATTCTCGGACATATCCTCTAAATACCATTCGTTGACAAGGCCGTTGATCTGGCGCGATTTTTTGTTACCCTTATTTGCTGT
>DVFL01000017.1 GCA_018713255.1 Candidatus Cottocaccamicrobium excrementipullorum
AGAACAGGTAAGAAAAATGGGTATTTGGAAAACAGGAGAGATGCCCACATCTGGCGGAGGTTCAGAACTGATGAGCGATGGCTTACACAGAGTGATGGATGTTTCGGGAATGCATTGCTTGATCTGTGGCCCGACAGGATCAGGTAAGACACGTTCTATTGGAATTGAAACGGTATCCAATTTGATAGATGGCGGGGAAAGCTATGTCTCTATTGATAGCAAAAACACAACATTGTTAAATACATATAATAAGGCCGAAGCGGCAGGATATAAAACGATGGTACTTCGGCTGGACAATGTATATCTTTCCACGGATACCTGGAATCCCTTGAGTTTCCTGGGGGAAAAATACAGAAATGGAGGACTAAAGGAAAAGGATAGCGCTCTTCAGGAATTACGTGACATTGGACTTGGAATTTACGAAGATAAAAAGCATAAGGAAGCATTTTGGCCCAATTCAGCTAGAGGACTGTTTAACGGAGTATGTGAGGCGCTATTTAAATATGCCCCACCCGAAAAAACGCACTTATATAGTGCATATCGAATGATGTCAGATGGTGAGAAACGCTGTGGTATGGACAGGTATTTGAACGCTTTTTTTGATGAAATAGTAGGAAAGGATAGCGACGCTTATCAGAATGCTGCAGGATACCTTCAAGCACCTTCTGACACTAGAGGGGGAATATTGAGTACAGCGCTGGACGGCTTAAGTATATTTTCTGGGCCAGGTATTAAAACTTTACTCTGCCAGAGAGAAGGATTTGAAATTCAGAATATTAAGGATGAGGAAAAATGGGCTATTTATGTGATCCTTCCAGATATTTCCACAAAATATCATCAGATTGGCGTAATTTTTTTGATGCAGCTGTATTATCATTTGGTTGATATGGCAGAAAAAAACAAAGGGAGCAATAAAATGCGTTGGAATTTCCTTATGGAGGAATTCGGAAATTATACAATCCCCGAAGCGCCATCAATGTTTTCAGCAGCCCGATCCAGAAATATTCGCTTATATGCCTTTATTCAGACATTAGATCAGTTAAGTTTCCGCTACGGGAATGAGAAGGCCAGTGTAATAAAAAATAACTGTCTGCTGCAGTACTATTTTGGGACAAATAACCTTGCAACATTGAAGGAACTTCAGGAGATATGCGGAAAAAAAAGCGAACTGGATACAAAAGGTTTTTTGAGAGTTAAACCAGTACTTTCAATTTCCGACTTAGAAAAACTGCCACAAGGCTATGTGCTGATCCGTTGCAGAGAGGGCCAATTTATAACACATTTGCCGGATTGGAGTCAATGCTGTCATAAGGAATATGGTTTTCCGAAATTTAAAGAGCGGGATATTCAATTGGTAGAGGCATTTGATGTAGTTGGTGCAGTTACAGACCATAGAAGTAAAAATCCACCTCCGGGTCCGACGGCGGGGATTTTCCACAATCCATTTAGTACTGCCGGACCAATTCCTTTTACAGTTCATGAGATGAAGGAAGCGGAAGACTCGGCTGCGAAGAAGGGATTGCATATCAGCGAAGATGAGTTAGAACGAATGCGGAAGGAAATTGATCAGACATTAAAAGAAATTGAAGAAGCTGAGGCGAGGGAATTAAGAGAACAAGTCAGAAAAGGCACAAAAGTAAGGAGTGCGGAATTTGGAGTAGGCCGTGTGCTGATTTGCAGGGAGAATAATATTTTGGTGGGTTTTTCAAACGGGAAAAAGAAGGCCTATCCGTTCCCGGATGCTTTCTTAAAAGGCGATCTTATGTGCCTGGAAGAAAAGGGAGACGGAATAATAGAATGAGGTAACGGATGAGAAAAGAGATCTTTAAAAACAGGAAAAAAATTATTAGGGAATTTCCCAACGAGGATAAACGGGAAATTGAAATTCATTTTACGCTCCTTTACAAAAGCAGATTATATGCGTGCTTCCATTTTTTGGATGACGAAACGACGCAGGTAAATTGTATGCGCTTTACCTTGGCAGATCAGGAACTTCATAAAGAAGGAATTAATCCTGATGAGGCGGAGAACCTCCTTGATATAATGGCATTAATTGAGGATGAAAGCGGATATGAGCCTGGCCAACACTTTGTGTGGCTTGAAGATAAACAGAGTCTGGTCTTGGAGGAACGGATCCTAGAAAATAACCAAGAGCAGTTTTTGCGGCGATTATATGAACGAACGACTAAGGCCAGAAAAATCATACAGAAAGGGGCAATGGCTCTTAGTATTTTGCTGCTTTTGTGTGTAACAGTTGCTGGAATATGTTTAAATCAAAAAGTATGGGAGTCTATTTTTCAATATCGTTATTTTAGCTTTGGAGAAATCAGAATCAGTGCGTTTGCCATACGTTTTATGATATTCTTCATTTATATGCTGTTATGGGCTGCTATTTGGTGCCTATTAAAAAAGAAAATGAGGATAACGCGGCTTTGTATAAGTCTGATTGGAATCGTTTTCTTGGCAGCGGGAAGTACATACATTCTCTCGGAGAATACAGGTAAATGGATTAACCGGTTTGCAGATCCTATGGAGTACATGTACAGTATAGTTCAGGCTTCAGCAGACGGGCATCAGGATATTTACGTTGAACTGCAAGAAGATAAGGCGGTTATTCCAATCGGGATATTCAAAGTAGATTCACAAGAACCTATAGAATTTGAAGCTTGGTTGGAGCGAAATACATTTCCGGGAGAAATGAAGACTTATGCTGGTGTTTATAATAAACAGGAAGATGTAGTAGAGATAGAGATTCCGGAGCTTGCATCAGATTACGAATACGGTCTCTTAACTGTGGTAAGAGCAGAAGAACCAACGGTTCAAACAGTCATCCCCCTTGGAACAAGACCTTTGATGTGGTATCAGAGACTGCTTGGGACAACGGCGGAGTTCGAAGAATTATGTAGTGCGGATTCGTTTGCAGAAGCAGTTAATTCTGGAAAAGTTGGCGCTGATAAGTGGTTAATAACACTGTGGAGTTTTTTTATAAGTTTGAACGGTTTTAATCTTTTTGACTTGGTATATAAGTTCTGGTTTATTTGGCTAGGATTGGGTGCAATTTATTGTATTATGGAGGACCGTGCTGATAGATATAGCGAGGAATGGAAGATTGCCACAAGGATAGAACTGGAAAAACTGACAGAAGAGGAGATACAAGCTTTAACTTTGGATAAGGAAAATTACTTTAAATAAACAGAAGAGTAAATTGCTTTCCGGGTACGAGGAGGAAGATGAATGCAAGATAAACAATATGATATGCTTATGAAGGCTGCAAATGAACATGCATATATGAGCATAGCTATTAATTCTGATGGGACCCCAGTTCGTAGAACTTTCATTCCGTGGGAGCGGACTGTATCGGCTTTTAATATGAAAAAGCCAATTATAACTTTGGCAGTAGCCGATCTTCAAGATAAGGATATTATGAATGCGTTAAAAAAATGTGCTCTAGAAGGGTGCTATATATATACGGCATTGGCTGACTACAGTTTCATTGCTGATTTTATAGAACTAAAGGATTTATATATCCTTCATGGAGAGCACATGTCGGATCTCTCATTTATACGACATTTGTCTAAACTTTTTATGTTTTATTTAGAAGGTGCAACTTTGCCAGATTTGAACCCATTAATTGATAATTGCAATGAAAACAAAGTACTACTAGGAAGATGTCTTGGCTTTTACAATTGTACTGTGGTTGATACTTCGGCTTTAGCTAAAATAAAGTTTATGCTCTCAGAGTTGCTTGTATGGCCTGCGAAGGGTGACAGTATTGGACGATGGAGGCCATCGGATTATTTCACTATTTTTCGTTTTTACAAAAACTAAATATAATTTCATATAACAGGGAAATAAAATTAGGAACATATTGAAAGCTTTTAGGGACAAGATACTGCTGTAGTATCTTGTCCCTAAAATGCTTGTTATCAAATAATTTTCGCTGAGATTCAAAGAAAAAGATAACTTATCAATGATGACACATGACACTTTTATACTGTGGCAAGTATTATACCGTCATTGGTGTCACATGTGTCACAATGTCAACACTGTTCAAAGGCTTATTCTATAAGGCTTTTGGGAGACAGGGTATATATAATGGTGGTCCTTATCGGCCTGGTAATTATTTTTAAGGAACAGATAACGAAGCTTTTGGAAAGTATTTTTGATCAGATCAACAGTCAGTCCAAAGAGGTTTATTAACAGCACCGGCAAGGAGAGAAAGATGGGGAAAGCGCGGAGAGGAGAAATTACCGTTTTTTTGAGCTTAATTTTGATTTGTGTCTGCGGTCTGGTCTGCGGTCTTTTGGAATCAGCCAGAACGGCGGCGGCCAGATGTTATCTGCAGACGGCGGCCTTTTCCGCAATGGATTCTTTGTTCAGTCAGTATCACAGAACTCTTTGGGAGGAATATCGGATTTTTGGTTTGGAGCATTTAAATGAAGAAGAAATTGAGGAAGAATTCAGCGGGTTTATCTCTCCGTACTTGGAGCAGGAGAACTGGTACCCCTTTTCCCTGGAAGAATGCCAGCTGGAGGAGTGTTTAGATTTAACAGACGGCTCTGGGACATATTTCCTTCGAGAGATTGTGGAATATATGAAATATGGAATCTGGACGAAGGAGTGGAATCAGGAGGGCGTATCTGCTGTGCTTGAGCAGCTTAAGGAAGCTGAGGAGGTTTCCCAGCTTTCTCGGGAGATGGAGCTTCAAACTAAAAGTGCCTGGAAGTTGGAGAAAGCTCTGGAGGATTTGGATCAGTGCCTGAAGGAACAGCAGGACAGGCAAAAAGCTGCGGCAGCTTATCTTTACGAAGAAAACGGGAGAGGATTCCTCAGAGAGGCGGATAAGCTGAAGGATCGGTTGAGAGAGGTGCCTGGTCTGGTGGAACAGTACGAAAAACAGGCAGATGCTTTCGGAAAGGAGCTGGATACGCTGGAAGCCAGCTATCAAGAGAAGCAATCAAATTTAAGTGAAGAAATGTGGAAGACCTTTGGAGCGGAGCTGGAAGAATACCGATCCTACACAGATGCCGACGGCGAGAGAAGAGGGCAGATCCGGGCGCTGCTGGATAAGGCTCAGGCGGGACTTTCTCTGACGGAGGATGTTTGCCGGCAGGTCAAAGAGGTTCAGGAATATATCGATTCCTGGGAACCGGAGGATGAAGAGGATGAATTAGATGAGAGCGCTTTGTGGAGACCGGTGCAGAGGCATTTTTCCCGATATTCCGTGTTAAGTTTTCCCGTTCAGGCTGGCGTCCAGGATAAAAAAACGGAAGGGCTGCTAAATAAGCTCCGCACTTTGATGGACAGGGGAATGCTCAGCCTTGTTCTGCCTGACGGGGCCAAGGTTTCCCAGAATCTGATGGACAGGGGAAACCTTCCCTCAGGCCGAACGGCTTATGCAGAGGAGGAATTGGAGAGCAATATTTTGGAGAAAGCGCTTACGGCAGAGTATTGCCAGGTCTTTCTGCGTCATTTCTGCAGCGGAGAGGAAGAGCCGGCATATGAAATGGAGTATGTTTTGTTTGGGCAGGAGATTGATGAGGATAATTTGGCGCGGACGGCAGAGGCTCTGTTAGTTGCCCGCGAGGGAATGAATTTGATTCATATCTTAGGAGACGGAGAAAAGCGCAGCCAGGCAAGAACGCTGGCGGCCTCAGTAGTGGGAGCTTCCGGGATTCTGCCGTTAGTTTCCATTACAGCATTCTTAATTATGGTGCTGTGGGCTTTTGGGGAGGCGGTGGCTGATGTGAAGACTCTTCTTGGAGGAGGAAAAGTTCCTCTTGTGAAAAGCAGGGAGGAGTGGAAGCTTAGCCTGGAAGGTCTTCTGGACTTTGCATCCAGAAGCACCATGGAAATCGGGGCGGGGGAGGATAAGGGGCTGAATTATGAGCAGTATTTGACGATTTTTCTTATGGCGTGTCCACATACTCAGATTTTGTATCGCACGATGGATGTGATGGAAAGAAATATTAGCCAGGAACAGCCGGGATTTCGTTTGGATGATTGTGCGTATCAGGTGGATATTTCTGTGAAAGGAAGTGGAAAACATGTCTATTTTTCTTTGGGGTTGTGGAAAAGTCTTATGGGAGAAGGGGATGCAGCCTATCCTTTGACCATAAAAGCATCAAGAGCGTATTAATGAAAAGCCGCCGGGAGAGGTCCAGTAAAACTGCAGGCTTTCCCGGCACAATGTTAAGGAGGTGGATATTCATGCCCTTTTTTCAACTGGCGCTGTCCTTCGGCCCATTTTTCCTTTTTGCTGCCAATCGGCATACTCTCCAAGTACGAAAGCCCGGGAAATCCAGGGAGATGAGAAGACGGCGGGGAGAAAAAAGGGTGTGGACATCTGCCTCCTTGGGACGCCAGAGAAGAGATTGGGGAATGACGGCAGCTATTTCGGCAGAAGCTGCCATTGCCCTGCCCATATTTATGTTTGCAATCGTTTGTCTGCTCTATCCTTTTCGGATGATGGAACGGCAGCGCCAAGTTCAGGCCGCTCTGGAGTCTGCCAATGAAAAATTATGCCAGTATGTATATTTAGAACATATGCTGTTAAACGGCCAG
This sequence comes from Candidatus Cottocaccamicrobium excrementipullorum, assembly GCA_018713255.1. Classification (GTDB taxonomy): domain Bacteria; phylum Bacillota; class Clostridia; order Lachnospirales; family Lachnospiraceae; genus Caccovicinus; species Caccovicinus excrementipullorum. The sequence continues at coordinate 6,565 of DVFL01000017.1, forward strand.
GAGCTGCCTCGAGAGGAGGGCGGCTGGAAAGAGGCTTTGTTGATGGGGGCAGTGCACGGAGCTGCCGGAGCAGGGGCCCAGGCTTTGGCAGAGTCCATGTTCAGTACAGAAGGAATGGAAAACACTTCCTTTTCCAGGTCATCTTTTTTTCAGGAGGAGGATATGTCAAAGCTCCGATTTGATTATAAGATGAGACTTCCTTTTTCTATTCTTGGGCTGGAAGGCGTGGATTTTTCCTCTGCAAGCTTAAGAAGGGCCTGGATTGGCCGGGATGGAAAGGTGCGGGACCAAGAAGGTGAGGCGGGGGAGGAGGAACAGATTGTATATATCGGCAAAAATTCCACTCGCTATCATTTATCGAGAGACTGCCATTATCTTTCGAATCGTTTAAAACAGGTGGATTATGATGCTGTTTCTCAGTGTCGAAATACCAGCGGAGGAAAATATTACGCATGTGCAGTTTGTGGAGGCGCGGCTGGACCAGGAGATGTGGTTTACATCATGGATAGCGGGAGCCGTTATCATGCAGACAGCGGCTGTTCGGCCATTACCTCCTATGTGCGGGCAGTGAAGCTTTCGGAGGTTGAAGCCTTGGGACCATGTTCCTACTGCGGTGCACAAGGGAATCATTAGGGCCGGTGATCAGAAGAAGGGCAGCTTCCGCCGGTCCTCTGATGCTGGGCAAGGGAGGGAAAATAAATGGTCTTTTTTATTTATCTGGCGGCAGCCGCCTGGCAGGATGTCAGGCGCCGGGAAATTTCCGGCTGGTTTCTCTGCTGCTTTGGAGCGGTGTTTTTCATTCTTCAGCTGTGCAGAAGGATAATTCCAGAAACATGGGGAATTGATCTGAGCATGTTGAGCAAAGGAATGAGTGCATCTTCGTCTCTTGAGGAGCTGGCAGGAGGAATGGCAATCGGCGCCGCGCTGCTTTTCATCGGGCAGATTACAAAGGGAGCAATAGGAACTGGCGATGGCTTGTTTTTTCTGGTATCAGGCTGTTACCTTGGGTTTTATAAGAATTTATTTTTCCTGTGCATCTCTCTTTTTTTGAGTAGCGGAGCAGGGCTGCTCTGCCTTGTGTGGGGAAGAAGAAAAGGACAGGACTGGAGAGGGAAAAAGCTTCCGTTTTTGGTTTTTGCTTTTTTGCCGGGAATTTTGATTACGATGAGCTGAAGCTGCAGATTTATCTGGAGGGATAAAAACTGATGAGGAGTAAAAACAAAGGAATAAAATATTTGTGGCGCAAGCTGCAGCAAAAAAGGTATGCCGCCAGTTATACCATTGAAATGGCGTATATTATGGCAGTGTTTTGTTTCATGATGGTGGTGCTGGTTCAAAAGGCTTATGCGATCCATGATGAGACAAAAAACGGGATGGAACTTCAGGAGGCGGTAGAGTTAGTGCGGCATCGGGAAGATCGCTCGATAGACGAAATCATGGAAGAGATGGAACAGCGGTCTGGACTTTTGCTTTCAATGGGAAATCCGGCAATTACTTTAGAAGAAAGAAGTTTGGGCCGAGTTTCTGGAACAATGACAGGGGATCGAAAAACTTCCCAATGGAGTCTGGAGATCTCTTCGGGAATTTATGAACCAGAGCAGTTTCTGCGGCAGGTTGCCGCTTTAAAACAGTTGGAGGAACGAGATGAAGGCGAGCTACAAGAGGGAGATGCGTCATAATTATCTGATTCTGGAAGCAATGGAAGAGAATCTGGATAGTTTCGAGCTTAAAATGCTGGCAGGAAATTCTATTGAGGGCTTGTTAAAATTCAGAATGAAGCAGGAGGAACAAGCCAGATTCTATTACTATGAGATCACTTCAAAACAACCCTTAAGCCGGCTTTTGGAATTTAGGGAGGTTCATAGAGAAGAATTGGCCAGTTTAATTTCCGGGATTGCCTCTACATTAAGCTGGGTGGAAAATTATTTGCTTCAGGAATCTAATATCTTGCTTGAACCGGAATATATTTACATAGATCCGGAAAATTTTCGGGTTTGGCTGTGCTACGTGCCGGGATATCATGGGGATTTTCCTGCATCCATGGCAAAGCTGCTCCATTTTCTGCTGAAGAAGGCGGATCATCAGGATAACGAAACTGTAGTTTTGGCATATCGGCTGTATCAGGAAAGTCAGAAAGATTATTTTGGAATTGAAGATTTGTTGAGCGCTGTTCGGGAAAGCCAGAAAAAGGAGGAGACAGAACAAGCAGAATTAACAGAAGAAATTCCCAATGCGGCCCAGGAAGAAGTCTTTTCCAGGGTAGAAGCCTTATCAGACGGAGAGGAGAGAGAAGAAAAAGAAAAAAGGGAGAATTCTGCTGTTCTTAAGCAGCAGGTGATTTGCTGGCTGGCTGTTCTGTTCATAAGCCCGGCAGTATTGTGGATGCTGCGGGGAATGGAAGGTCTGAGGCAATATGGTTTATGGGTGGCCGCTGCTGAGGTGGTGGCAGGAGCAGGGGGGATTTTTCTGTGGCCCAAGCTGCATCCTCTTTTTTTGAATCAAAGAAAAAATGCTGATCCTGAAAAGGAAAACTGGTATATGACAATAGAAAAAGAAGAAACTGAAGAGAGGGATGCCAATGACAAAAGCAAGGAATCAGCCATGGAAGAGGGTGAAAAGGAACCGTACCGGGAAAATTATCCAGAGGGCTTTGGCGCAGATACGGTGCTGCTGGCAGAGGCTGACGAGGGCGGAAAAGGTGTTCATCTTCTCAAAAGTCTTGATTTATCCGTGGAGGACATTCCTGTGCCATATTTTCCATTTATTATTGGAAAGCAAGAAGGGATTACAGACTATGTACTGTCGAGAGAAACCGTGAGCCGCCTGCATCTGCGCATTGATGAAGAAAATAAAGAATATAAGGTGACGGATCTGAACTCTTCAAATGGGACAAAGGTAGGGGAAAGAATCCTTGAGGCTAACGAAACCTGTCCTCTGCACAGCGGCGATCGGCTGACGATAGCTGATTTATCCTTTATTTTTTATTGATTATCAAGTAAAAAAACATGAATTTTCCGTAAAAATCAGGACTTTTTTTGAAAAACGCTTTCTTCTGCTTAACAAATCCCCTTATTTATGCTAAAATATCCCCAACAATGCAAGGAGCATGATGAGATGGAGCAGCGAAAAAACGAGGCATATGTGACTTGGGGGCTTATTGGAATCAACGTAGTATATTTCCTGTACCTGGATTGGGTAGGGTCGCCAGAGGATCCGGTTTTTATGCTGGAGCACGGAGCAATGTTTGTGCCTTATGTTCTTGCAGGAGAATATTTCCGTCTGCTGCTGTCAATATTCATGCATTTTGGGATCAGTCACCTGGTAAATAATATGCTGGTGCTTTTTGTGCTGGGAAATTATTTAGAAAGAGCCATGGGTCGGGTGAAATATCTGCTGTTTTATCTAGCTTGCGGAATTGGTGCAAATTTGGTATCTGTGGCTTACGATCTCTGTCTGACTTCCATGGGAAGAATGCCCGATGCTGCAGTTTCGGCAGGCGCTTCAGGTGCAATTTTCGGTGTTGCCGGCGGTCTGCTTTATGTAGTGATGGCAAATCGGGGAAGACTTGAAGATCTTCAGGTCAAGCAGGTGGGGCTGATGATCATTTTATCACTGTATTTGGGATTCAGGAGCGTAGAAACGGATAATCTGGCACATGTGGCCGGGGCCGTAATCGGTTTTATTCTGGCAGCACTTCTTTACCGGCGCCCACAAAAGAAGCAGTGATAAACAGCGGTCAGGAAGAAAAATGAGGAGGAGAGGAAATGAAGGATCAAAGCTGTATTTTCTGCAAAATTGCCAATGGAGAGATCCCATCGGCAAAAGTTTATGAGGATGAGCAGTTCAGCGTGATTTTAGACATGGGTCCCGCATCGAAGGGACATGCGCTGATTTTGCCCAAGGAGCATTTTAAAGACGTATGTGATCTTGATGACGCCTATGCTGCAAAGGTTCTTAAGTTAGGTGCGAAAATCGGCTCTGCGATGAAGAAAGGATTGGGAGCCACCGGTTTTAATTTAGTGCAGAATAATGGCCAGTCAGCTGGACAGACCGTATTCCATTTTCATATGCATGTGATTCCGCGGTATGACGATCAGGCGCCAATCGTGACCTGGACTCCCGGCAGTGCTGAACCAGAAGAGCTGCAGGAAACAGCCAAACAAATCAGAGAGTGCTTATAATCGTAGTGGTAGGAGATAATTATGCAACAAGATATTAATGAGTTGTTGCAGGCCATTTATGATGATTATCAGAAGCCCCTGCGTATATTAGCCATTAATTTTGGTGTACCGGAAAAAGATGTGGATGATATTGTACAGGAAACGATTATTGCTTATTATGAACATTATCCATTAGACTGGGAAAGCCGCTATAAAAAGGCGATGCTGGCAACGATCGTGCGAAATAAAAGTATTGATTATTTTAGAAAGTATCAGAAAGAACGGGTAATTTGGGATTCAGAAAACTTTGTAGAAAGTCCGGAGATGGCCAACCGGTATGGAAATGATTTGATTGATCAGGTGATTTGTGATGAGCTGTATCGGGATGTGAAGGCAGCCATTACTCAGTTGAGCAAGGACCTTCAGGCAGCAGCTAAGCTGCATTTGATTGAGGGATTTCCAGAAAAAGAAGTAGCGCAGATCCTGGGAATAACGTCAGTTGCCTGTCGAGCCAGAATTTCGCGGGCGAGGAAGCAGCTGAAACAGGCTCTGGGACCTAAATATGGATTTTAAGCAGAATTTAGCTCCCAGAGCAGGTGAAATTAACTGCCGTTAGACAGATCGTCAATAAGCTGGACGATAGTTTCTGCAGCATTAGTCTGTGCTGTTTGTTCCATGGTGTTGATGTAGGTTTGACGGTTGCGGTAAACCTCTTGGATCGCCTGAAGGAGAGAGTCGTCCGTTAAGTTCTCTTCTTCTAATACAGCGCTGAATCCCTGCTTTTCAAAGGATTTGGCGTTTAGAATCTGGTCCCCCCGGCTGGCAGCAGCAGAAAGAGGAATTAAGAGGTTCGGTTTTCGAAGCGCCAGAAGTTCACAGATGGAATTGGCGCCTGCTCTTGAGATGACCATGTCTGCAGCTGCAAATAAATGCTTCAGAGGTTTATCGACATACTCATATTGTACATATCCTGGAGTTCCGATGAGCGAATCTTCCAGATGCTCCTTCCCGCAGATATGTATTACCTGGAATTGTTCCAGAATACGGGGAAGAATGTTTCTGACAGCTGTATTGACTTTTACGGAACCAAGGCTGCCGCCGATTACCAGAATAATAGGACGGTCTGGGCTTAAATGCGTAAATTGAAGTCCCGAAAGCCGGTCTCCTTTCAGCAGATCTTCCCGGATGGGAGAACCGGTGAGAACCGCCTTGTCTGCAGGAAGATAAGCCAAGGTTTCTGGGAAATTGCAGCAAACTTTTCTGGCGGAAGGAATGCAGATCTTATTGGCCAGGCCTGGTGTAATGTCGGACTCGTGGATGATGGTGGGAATCTTATAATGTTTTGCCGCCAGTACCACAGGGACAGCCACAAATCCGCCTTTCGAAAAGACGACATCTGGTTTAAATTTTCTGATTATTCTCAATGCTTCAGTATAGCCTTTAATTACCCGAAATGGATCAGAGAAGTTCTTAAGATCAAAATAGCGGCGCAGCTTTCCAGAAGATATTCCATCATAGGGGATGCCTGCATTTTCAATTAGCTTTTTTTCAATTCCATTATAGGAACCAATATATCGGATATCGTATCCGTGCTCTTTTAATAAAGGGAGCAGAGCAAGATTTGGTGTTACATGACCGGCAGTACCGCCGCCGGTTAAGACTATTTTTTTCATAATTCCTTAACCTCCAAGAGCCTTATAGCATGCTGTCAGGGGCAAAACATCCTTGGCCCTTAACACTATAGTATGAAGTTGGGGTCAAAAGGTCTTTTGACCCCTATGATACCGGCTTTGTTCCGTGCTTCGCACTCCCACAAGCCTCAAAAACATTCATAATCCGCTCATTTTTCTGCGAAAAATGGCTGCTTATTCATGTTTTTGGCGGGGCTCAAGATCGAAAATCCTCTTGCAAGCAAGCTTGCATGGGATTTCCGACCTTTTGACCCTGGTATCATAGTATTATAGTAATGCTTAAAGGGAAAATGTCAACCCTGAAACAAGAGGGAACTTTAGGGGGAATTGTAAGATGAGGTGTAATGTGGATAAGCAGAAAAAGAAGCGTCCGTTTCAGCGCCATTATAATGCCATAGAGCAATTGATTCGTGAAGCCTACGGTCTCAGTCCAGAGCAAATGGAAATGCGAATGGAATGGGCGGAAAAAGAAGCTGCTTCTGAAATGCCTTTAGGCGGACGGAAAATTCCGCAGGCACCAGAACATGAGTTTCGGACAATTCTTTCTAAAATGAAGGAGAGAGGAATTACTCCCAGGGTAATGGCGGATTTCAGTCAGGAACAGCAGAAGCTTTTCCATGAAGACCAAGGCTTTTTCGCCATTCAGGGTCCCTGGCTGTCAGCACGCGGCATAAAACCAGAAAGCTTTGCTGAACGTGGAATAACCGAAAAAAAAGAAAAGAAAGGTTCAAAGAGAAAGCTTCTGTTTTTGCCCTTGGAGGCCGCTGGAGCGGTTGCGGTCTGCTTTGCCGTGGGCTACGCCGTATTTGCCCTGCGCCCGGGGATTGATGTAATGGGGAAGCGGAGTTATGAGTATATAAGCGAGGTGAGGGAAGGGGATAAGACGGATATTGTCTGGAATAATCAGGAGGATGTTATTTCGGATGAAGGTAGTTTGGAAGAGGCATATTCAAGAATTCGAGATGAATTAGGTTTAAGAGTATTAAAAGTTAATTATTTACCTGCAAATGTAAAATTATCAAGAGTTAGTATTGCTTCTGGTCAAGCAAGACTAACATTTGCATATGCGGATAATTATATGTACGTTATGGAAGTATTGTATTCTACGGATAATTCTGGGAATAGATTTTTGGATAGTAAGGCTTACTTAGATATATTCAATGAATGGTTAGAGCTAGATATTCCAATACAAAAGACAAAACGCATAGACGGACAATACGAATATAGTGCATATATTGAGTATGAGAATGCTTACTATTTTATTCAGGCGGTGTTGGATGAAGAAGAATTTGTAAATGTAATCGAAAATATTAGCTTTTAATGCAAATTATAGGAGATAATGAATGAAAAAAAACATTAAATTTGTAATCAGTTTAATTTTTTTTGGCTTGCTTTTTATGTTTAATTCTTTTGCGGAAGAAAGGATCGGAATAGATTATAAAAGCCAATTATTGCCTTCAGGAGTTCATTTTTCTATACAGCAAAAAATTGATCCGAGAGGAAGATATATTGCAAGTTCAGGATTAAGTATTACGAATAAAGGGTATGGTGTTCTTGAGGTTTATGCGGATACTTTAGCATATGAAGCTGTAAAAAAAATAAAAATGACGATATACTTAGATCAATGGAATGAAGATGAAAATGATTGGGTTCAAATTGATAGTAAGTCGATGACATATGAATATGATGGAGGCGATGAAGATTTGCATGAAGTATCAGAATCTTTTTTGGTAGAAAACTTAGAAACTGAAAAATATTACAGATTAAGAGGTTTGCACGCTGTATGGTCTTTTGATGGATTTATGGAAAGTCATGCCACTATGACTGATGGTGTTCTTCTCACCTCCGGTCCTACATAATTAACTAACGCCCCAAAAGAGCCGCCCGCTCTCAATTATTTTAATGAGAGCGGCGGCTCTTTTTTTGCTTTCTCTCCCGCAATTCCATTCATATTCTTTCTTAAGTTAACATATATATGTTACTAAGGTCACGAAATACAAGGACAAGGAGAGAGAGAATGGGCGAGATACGTTATTTAATATCCGATGCCTCGAAAAAGGTTGATGTTGAAACTCATGTCCTGCGGTATTGGGAGGAGGAACTGGGAATTTCGATTCCGCGGAATGAGATGGGTCATAGATACTATACGGAGTTTCACATTCGGCTGTTTTGTCAGGTTAAAAAACTGAAGGACAAAGGTTACCAGCTTAAGGCAATCAAAAATGCCCTGCAGCAGGTAATGGCCCATAATCAGGGGTTAATGGAAACTGGGTCTGTGTTGGAGGAGGATATGTCACAGACGCTGCAGGGAAGCGGAATCGGGCAGGGAGATTTAGACTGCCGGAATGCAGAAAATAAATTGAGCGGCAATCAATTACCGGCGGAGTCAGCAGGAGAGATTTTGGCGGATGAGAATATAAAAAAGATGAGTGATCAGAGTCGAGAGATGCAAGGGGAAAAGGAACTGGCTATTGCAGAAAATTGTGAAAAACAGGAAATGAAAAAAAACGCTTTAAGTGCAGAAATGCCTTCAGGAACAATTAACCTGGCAGATTATAATCGGCTGGAACCTGCCCCGGTACAGGTAATTCGGACAGTTCTTTGGAGTGAACGAGGAGAGAAAGAGGATAAAGAAAATTCGGAGGAACAGGTACAGTCCGCCAGTATGCCGGGGCAAGAGTTATTTGCGCGGAAAGCGGATTTTCAGGCTATCAGCGTTCAGGCAGAAGACGAAGAAGCGGAAGGTAAGATCGGAGAAGAACAGCAGGCGGCACAGGAAGAAGAGAACAGAGAGGATTGGGCAAGTTCAAAGGAGAATGAAAATATTTCCGTTTTGGAGAAGGAAACGATATTGGAAATAAATAAAGAGGATGGGCAGAGCGGTATGAAGAGTCGGGTGAGGAGCAAGAAAAAGCCATCGGCCTGGGAGCGAAGAAACGGTATGCTTGCATCAGAAACGATCAAGTCGGCCGGGGGGATGGAAGTGATCGGAAAAATCTCGGATTTAGGGCCTGAAAAAGAGGGGGCTGGAGCATGTAAGGAAGAAGATAGGGAAACGGCAAATGGCCAGGAATCTGAAGAGGAGAAAGCAGGGATTGAACCTTTGGTGATCCATGGGGAGGAATCGGAGATAAATCCAGGAACGGAGGTAGCCGGCAGGGAAGTTTGCCTGGAATTAGAAAGCCGTGAAGAGAAAATGCGCCAGTTTCAGGAAATCATGAATCACATCATAGGACAAGCGCTGGAAGAAAATAGTGAAAAGCTGAGCCGGGAAATCAGCGGTCTGGTAAATCAGAAGTTATCAGAGGAACTGGAAGAACTGATGCGAATTCGAGACCAGCGGGAGGAGGAAAGATATCGTCAGTTAGACGAGATTATTCGGACTTATCAGAGAGACAGCCAGGGGAAGGCAGAAGCAGCGGCGGCCAGGATCCCGTTTTTTAAACGAAAGCGATTTGGACGAAATGGTAAGCCGTTATAGCAGCGGACGGCAGGAAAAGCCAGGACTGGATCAGTTCTGGCTTTTTCTTACTGGAAGCTGCTGTATTTTTGGCAGGCGTTTACGAATTCGTGAAACAAATTGGCGGAAGTTTTGTCTGTCTCCCAGAGATATTCAGGATGCCATTGTACGCCCATAAGGAAAGGATACCCAGGCATTTCAATTTCTTCAATAATTCCATCAGGAGCTGCGCCGCCTGCAATCAGGCTGGGGGCCACTTTGCGGATGGCCTGATGATGACAGCTGTTGACAGAAATTGAAGAAGCGTTGGAAGCGATGCAGGATAATCGTGTTCCTGGAGTGATTGCTACATGATGAACCGGCATTTGGTAGGGAGCGGGCTGGGAATGGGCGATGGGAAAGGGAGCGATGGAAGAATATTGGCTTTGAATATCTTGATAAATATCGCCGCCTAAGCCGATATTGATGATTTGAGCGCCCCGGCAGATTCCCAGGATTGGCTTTTTTTGCTTCATTGCCCCAGAAAGCAGCGCCAGCTCCATTTGATCCCGGGGAGTGGATATTACTCCGCATTTTTCGTGAATTTCTTCACCCCACAGGAAAGGATGAGGATCAGGGCCGCCGGTAAACAGAAAACCGCTGCAGAGAGAAGTCAGCTGTTCCAGATCCTCTTTAGAAGTGAACAGAGGAAGAATAACAGGGAGGGCGCCGGCGGCAAGGAGCGCTCGGATATAAGTAGGACGAAGCGAAAGATCGTCGGTGCCAGTATTGTGAGAAGGAGTCAGGCCAATAATTGGCTTTGATACGTCGGTCATAAACGATACCTCAACTTTGTTGAATAAAAAAGCGCAGATTACTATCATGGTATGCAGCTGATTGAAAGAAGAGAGCCGGCTGAAGTAAAAATCAGGAAAACGGCAAACAAAAATGCCCCTTCCAGCCGGAAGAGGCATTTATGTAAGACCGATCAACCTTCCTCGATTGCGCCGGTAGGACATACTCCAGCACAGGTGCCGCAGCTAATGCAGGTATCTGCATCGATAACGTACTTGCCATCTCCCTCAGAGATTGCGCTTACTGGACATTCGCCAGCGCAGGTGCCGCAGCTAACACAGGAATCACCAATAACATATGCCATGATAGTTACCTCCTTATTTTCTTTAAATTTGCTTATATTTTATAATAAAAGACAAAAATATTCAAGAGGAAAATAGTGGCGGCTCTGTACAAATATCAATACAAATCAGAAAATTTTTAAAATATTATTAAAATTATTTGCAAACATTTCGAAAGATAAACTATAATAAAAAAATATAAAAAAGAGAAGAGATTTCCTTCTTGTCAAAACTTAAGATTGGTATTATAGTGATAATAACACAGATTAAAAGGAGGGATTTCAGATGCAGATCAGTAAGGATATGTTAATCGGTGAGCTGATTCAGATGAATGATGCGATTGCACCGATGCTGATGCGCGCAGGCATGCATTGTCTGGGCTGCCCGGCTTCTCAGGCAGAGTCTCTGGAGGAAGCATGCATGGTTCATGGAATTGACTGCGACACACTGGTTGCAAACATGAACGAAGTGCTGGCCGCGTTATAATCTTCATAAATGGCTTGAGAACCTGCCGCTGCTGGAAAAGTTTGCACTACTTTTGGCGGCAATGTTCATAGATCCAGACAGAAAAACCGTCCTGCCTGGCTGATCAGTTTGTATCGCTGCGTTGATAAGGATACAGGCTGGTCAGCTGGAACAGGGCGGTTTTTGTTTTTTACAGTTGCGCCAGTGCCTGAAGAGCGTCTTTTCGAATGATTAATTCGTAGTGTTCTTCATAATAAGCTGCCGTGGCGTAATCATGATGGATTTTAGTGCCATATTCTGCAAGAATGTTGCAGATTCGGCTGAAATCCAGGGATTCGGAAAAACGCTTCAGCACCAGATAATATCGACCGGTAGCGGGGTTTTTATAAAGCTGGCTTTCTCCATCAAATGAGGGCTCGACCACCTTGGCGGCATCACAGATTTGATCCAGTGAGGAGAAGGTGAAAATCCGCAGGTTATCGGAAGGAGCAGATGCAGGGGCAGGTGATTTGTCTTCAGAAGGAGAAACGGGCGCTTCTGTTTCTGGGGTTTCAGATGGGGCAGCAGATTCGGAAGAAGCGTTTAAGTACTGCATCAAACCGTCTGCGCCTTCCAGCAGTTCGCTGGTAAGATCGCTTAACAGGCTGTCTTCATCTTCTGTCATCGGAGAAAATTTGGCAAATCGGGTGTCCAGTTCCTCTGGATCTTCCATTTTGGTAATTACCAGCATTACACTCTCATTGGACAAAGGAATTGCTTCAACCATTAATGGAATATCATCTGCCTCGAAGCCAACTTCATTTGAAGCTTTTTGAATCATTTCCCGAAATAAGTTTTTTGCCTTTTCACTGCCATAGGCCAGCTCGCTTAAATTCAGGTTTCGTGCACTGAGATCAAAGTTGTTTAAGGTACAGCGAATTTGATTTTCGTTAATCCGTTCTATTTTCATTCACAATCACTTCCTATCCTGTCAAATGTAAAGTATATGGATCAGCATTCAAAAAATGATAAACTTCATCAATATTAATATACTATACTATATCACAAAATAGCAATTCCTATGAAAAAAATTTAAAAAAATTTTATCGTTTGAAAAAATGGTATTGTAAAAATATGGAAAATATAGTAAAATATTTCCAGAGATGATAAGAGCAGGGAGGTGAAGAAATGGGGATTTGATTTTATCTGAGAAGTATGAATTCTGCAGGATAATCGGCAGCGGAAGGACGGGGACGGTGTATTTGGTTCGGCACAGGGAGCTTGGAGAATACAGGGCCGTAAAGGCGGTGACTAAGAACAGCCTGGGGTATGATAGTTTCCGTCGGGAAGCTCTGTTGATGAAGGATCTGCATCACCCTGGAATTCCGGTGATTTATGATCTGGAAGAGGATGAGGAATATGGGTATCTGATTGAGGAATACCTCCAGGGAATTTCTCTGGAGCAGGCAGTTACTGATCATGAGCCTTTAGACCGGCGCAGTATACTGAAGTATCTGATCCAGATCTGTCAGGTAATTGACTATCTCCATACTTCAGGAACTGAGCCTGTTCTCCATCTGGACCTGCAGCCGAGAAATTTGCTGGTCTGCCGAAACGGAATTAAACTTATTGACTTTGGACAGGCAGCTAGAATGTCTCAGGCGAATCGAAGCGGAAAACGTTTCGGGACTGTTGGGTTTGCTGCTCCGGAACAGTATGACTGCAGCCAAGATATGGATCAGCGCACAGATATTTTTGCCATTGGGTGTCTCTTTTTCTATCTGGTGACCGGAAGCCCGCCAGACAGGAGCAGCTCTTCTGCTGGGTTGGGACAGCGAATGTGGAGCAGAGAAGCAGGTCGAGTTCTTGAGGCATGTCTGGCTCAGAACCAAAAGGAGCGTTATCAGACTGCAGAGCAGCTTAGGACGGATTTGGAGGCCTTGCTGGAGGATACGGTATCATCTCTCATTGTTGCCGTGTATGGCAATGAACCATGCACTGGCGCCACACATATCAGCCTTGCCCTCAGCGCCTGTTTATGGCGCATGGGAATCCCCAACCGTTATGAGGAATGCCATCCTTTCGGAAAGATCCGCAGACTGAAAGGAGAGCGGGAGAAGCTGGATCAGTCGGGCTGTTTTTCCTATGGAAGCTGTGTGATTAAACCCTACTATGGAAAGCAGGCTGTGTTTATGGATGAGGAATATCCAGTAGTGATTCAGGACAGAGGAGCTGCAGACGGCTTTGCCCATTCTGTGCTGCCTCAATCTTCTCCTGCTGCAGTGATTTTGACAGCAGGAGGCAAACCATGGAATCAGGTTCCGGACAGAGAGTTCATGAAAATTTATGAAAAGAAATTGTTTTTAATTTACAGCTTTTCTTCTCCGGGTTTTCCTGGGAACCGGCCTGAACGGCTTCCGAAAGGAGGACTTTTTCGGGCGCCTCTATTCTCCGACCCTTTTTTCCCGGATCAGAAGGCGGAAAAATGGCTGAGACTATTGTGGAAGCAGATGATGTCCCGAATGGATGAACCTTCCAGAGTACGGATATTGTCCAGAAAAGGAAGGGAGACAGCAGGAAAGAGAAGGAGCAGAAGGCAGCTTGGTATGTTTGAAAACAAAGGAGAAAAAGAAAATGAACAGATATTTCTCTAATGCCGGAGAGCGCCAAGGAGTAACGGTAGGGGTTGCTGGAACAGCAACGGGAAGCGGATCTACACATTTTGCTCTTTTGTTTGCCAATTATCTTTCAGCAGTAGAGCAGAAAAGGACGGCATTGCTGGAATGGAATGCTACCGGAGCTTTCCGAAAATTAGAAAGGATCTGCACAGGAGATGAGGGAAAACGTCCCTTTTCTGTGCTGGATGTGGATTATTATCCGGATAGTACGGGAGAGGAATTGGGGATTTGTCTTTCCCGGTACGAAGTTTTGGTTCTGGATTTTGGCGTTCTGAGAGAGGAATGTACAATCCAGTTTCATCAGTGCGGGATAGTTTGTCTGCTGGGATCCTTCAGCGAGTGGAAGCTGGAAGAATTGATAAGTTCGGGAAGCTGGATTTTGCAGGGGAGAAAACGATGGCATTACCTGATGACCTTTGGCAGTGAGGAAGCCAGAAAGGAAGCAGTCAGGAGGTACCGAATGCCTTTTCGCAGAGTTCCCTTTGTGCCGGATGCTTTTTCCATTAACCGGGAAACTGCTCTTTTCCTGGAAGAAATTTGGAGGGATAAAAGAGAGAAAAGCCAATTCTGCCCGAGGAATTAATATGTCACGAAAGAAGTTTCCCAGATTTTCAAAAGGGGCAGAAATTGAAGAAGACAAGAGAAGGATTTCCGCTGGAATACCATAGGGGAAGGAAGGATAAGATATGGGTGTGGACAGAAGAAGAAAGAAGCAAAGAGACCAGGCAAAGTATGTGGAACAGCTGAGAAATTATCAGAACCAGGGAGTGCCGATTTTTATCGATGGAAGAATAACGAGAGAAGAAAATGAGTGGTATAAAATCTTTGAAATACGAGACGATGGTGCCGCTTACATGGCTGATTATGTTAATTCGGAGAACGGCCGTTTGACGGAGATTCATTTTGATTTGGTATACCTGGATTTAGATGCACATCAAGCTTGGGAAAACCAGAAACGTTTAGATGAAATGGTTCGCAAAGCTCAGCTGGAGCATTACAAAATGCTGTTAAAAATCTGCAGAAAAACCTGATTCCTTAAGGCCTGCGAGACAGTGAGGAAAGAAGGGTGATAAACCGGCAGCCGGGAAGAAAAACGATGAAAATGCCGGACCCATTTCAGCCTGTATATTCTGGACCGGAAAAACAGACCGGCTGCATTTATGAAAAGTTTAAAAAAATGTAAAACTATCCTGAAATCTTCTATGCTATAATAGGAATGATATCAAGGTCAAAGGGTCATCGACAATTTGTCTGCGCGGAGATGCGAGACTTTTCGGCCTGCAAAATCGTGATTATGGGAGGATATGCAAAGGATGAAAAAGGTAGTTCCCGTACTGACAATAATTGGCCTGATGCTCTGTGCCGTGATCGGATATCTGGGGTATACAGCAGTACGGAAATACTGGCCGACAAAGGAGCCTTCAGACCTGGAAAAATACTACGGTGTTTCTGGAGAGAAGACGGCGATTTTTCTTGACAACGAGCTTCAGGATGAAGTGGGAATTGCCCAAAACGGTCAAGTATATCTTCCCATTTCCTGGATAAATGAGAAGATTAATCAGAGGTTTTACTGGGACAGCAATGAGAAGCTTTTGGTTTACGCTCTTCCGGAGTCTATTGTGTACGCAGATCAAGAGACGAAGAGCAGCAGCGGAGTCCCCTTTCTTTTGATAACCGATGAAGAAACATATTTATCAGCAGAGCTTGCTGCCTCCTATACGGATATTCGGGTAGAAACTTTTCTTACTGAACCAGTAAAGAGGATTTTTATTGATACAGACTGGGAACCAGACCAATGGTATGCCCTTAAGCGGAAAGGAGCGCTGCGTGAACGAGGCGGAGTAAAAAGTCCGGTGGTGGCCCAGGAGGAAGAGGGAACCTCAGTAAAGGTTCTGGAGGCCATGGAGCGCTGGGCGAAGGTGAGGACGGAAGATGGTCATATTGGTTATATAGAGCGGCGCCGTTTGGGAGAGGAAGAGACGGTAAATTATGTCAGTACCTTTCAGGAGCCGGTATACCAAAACATTTCCATGGAGGAAAAGGTTTGCCTGGTATGGCATCAGGTAACCAGCAAGTCGGCTAATGGTCAAATTCAGTCTCTTCTTTCCAACACGAAGGGTGTGAATGTGGTTTCGCCTACTTGGTTTTCTTTGACGGATAATGAAGGGAATTTCTCTTCCCTGGCGGATAAGGATTATGTAGAGTACCTTCACCGTCAGGGAATACAGGTATGGGCTTTGCTGGATAATTTCAGCAGTCAGGTTCAGTCGGAGATTCTGCTTTCCAGGACATCGGTGAGGAGAAAGCTGATTGACGGGCTGATGGCAGCGGTGGAGGAATATGATCTGGATGGCTTGAATTTAGACTTTGAGGGGATTAAGGAGATTGCAGGTCCCCATTATCTGCAGTTTATCCGGGAGCTTTCCGTGTCCTGCCGAAAAGCTGGAGTGGTGCTTTCGGTGGATAATTATGTCCCTGCAGCCCACAATACATTTTACGACCGCCATGAGCAGGGAATTGTGGCAGACTACGTAATTATTATGGGATATGATGAGCATTATGCCGGGGGAGAGCCTGGACCTGTTGCTTCATATGGATATGTAAAGGATGGCATAGAAAATACTCTTCAGCAGGTGCCGGCAAAGAAGGTGATTAATGCGGTGCCTTTTTATACCCGGGTCTGGAAAGAGGGGCCGGAGGGAACCAGTTCGGACGCATTGGGAATTGCTGATGCTAAGGCTTGGGTAGAGCGAAAAAATGTCGAGCTTACCTGGCAGGATGATTTGGGCTTATATTATGGTCAGATTGATGATGAAGGAGTTCATAAACAAATCTGGATGGAGGAAGAGCGTTCTTTGGGCCTTAAGATGGATCTGATTCAGGCCAACGATCTGGCGGGTGTAGCCTGCTGGAAGCTGGGCTTTGAACCGGCGGACATCTGGGACGTGATTCAGTTTGATGATTAAATTTTCTTCATAGGCCTAGAACAGATGGAGAAAGCCTGAAAAAGAGGAGAGGAGCAGTGAATGAGAGCTGGCGGATCAAAGAAAAGAAATTGCCGAAGGGGAAAAAGGGCATTTTTCAACTTGACGGGAGTGGGGATTTGTCTGCTGCTTTTGTTTGGCTGCACCAGGCAGACAGATCAGAATGAAACAAAGCCGGCTGCTGAGACTTCTGCAGTGGAATCACAGACAGAAAAACCTACGGAACCTACTTCTGAAACGATAGAGCCTTTTCCGGAGACCATTGGAAAGGGAGAAAATGAAGCTGAGAAACAGGAGGAACCGGAAGGCCTGAAAATCATTGTTGCCACAGATATGCATTACCTTGCCAGAGAGCTGACGGATCAGGGGAGCGAATTTGTGGAGATGGTGGAGCACGGGGATGGAAAAGTTACCAATTATATCTGGCAGATTGTGGAAGCGTTTACCAATGAAGTGATTGAGGAACAGCCAGATCTCCTTTTGCTCACTGGCGATTTAAGTTTAGATGGGGAATACAGGAGCCATGAGGAATTTGCCGGATATTTACGAAGGATTGAGGCTGAGGGAATACCGGTAGTGGTAATCCCGGGAAACCATGATATTAATAATGTTGGAGCATCCCGGTTTTACCAGGGTAAACGGGTGCCGGCAGAGCCAACATCGCCGGAACAGTTCTGTGAAATTTACGGAGAGTTCGGATATGATGAGGCGATCAGCCGAGATACGGAAAGTTTAAGCTATGTTTACCCCATCAGTGATTCGGTGTGGGGGCTGATGCTGGATTCCTGCCAGTATAAAAACGGCAGGCTGACTGGGGGAATGATTGACACGGAAACGTTCGGCTGGATTGAACGTCAGCTGGATAAAGCTTATGAAGCGGGCGTTATGATTCTTCCTGTCAGCCATCATAATCTTTTGGAGCAGAGCAAGATTTATCAGGATGACTGCACCATAGAACATAGCGAGCAGCTCACGGAACTGCTGGTAGGCTGGGAAGCAACTTTGTATCTGAGCGGACATCTCCATGTACAGCATTATGACAACAGTGATCCAGAGCCAGATGGTGAGACGGGAATCTATGAGATTGTGACCAGCTCTCTGGCAACTCCGCCCTGCCAGTACGGAATTCTTTATTTTCAGGATAATGGATACTTTCAATATCATACAAAAAGCGTTGATGTTGATCGCTGGGCAAAGGAAAACGGGGAGACGGACCCAAATCTTCTCCATTTTTCTCAGTACAGAACACCTTTTTTAGAGCAGGTATTTTATAATCAGGCTTATGATAAGCTGAGCTTAATGAGGGGACTGGAGCTGACAAAAGACCAGATTGATGGGATGTGTCAGATGTATGCACAGGCAAACTGCTATTATTATTGGGGCAGAGCCGTGGAAATTGCCCGGGAACTGCATGACAGCCAGGAATATAAGCTGTGGATGGATTATGCAGGGACCAGCCTTCAGGCGGAATATCTGGATTATATCCTGGAAGAAGGAACGAGGGATTATAATTATCTGGAATGGCCCTAGCTGGTGAAAGGACGGATATAGGACAAAAATCGGGAATATACTATCCTTGAAGACGGTTGGGATGAGGCAGACGTCTGGTGAGAGGAAAAGAATTGCGATACATAGCTGGGCTGGTCCTTTTGATTTTAGCAGGAGCTTTTTTCAGCCATAGTGAACGGCTTACCGCGTCTTCAGATGCCCGCGGCAAGATATCCGGCGGACTGGTGGTTCTGGATGCAGGACACGGAGGCAAAGATCCGGGAAAAGTAGGCAGAGAAGGGCAGCTGGAGAAAGAAATTAATCTGCAGATCGTTCTCAGACTGAAAACGTATTTGGAAATGAATGATATTCAGGTGGTTTTAACCAGAGAGGATGATAACGGGCTGTACCGTTTGTCCGATTCAAATAAGAAAGCGGCAGATCTTCGGCGCAGAGTGGAGATCATAAACAAGACGATGCCGGATGTGATGGTAAGCATTCATCAAAACAGTTATCAGCAGGCGGAGGTTTGTGGGGCTCAGGTCTTTTATTATGAGCATTCGCCGGAAGGAAAAGAATTGGCGCAGATAGTGCAGAAACGATTTGATACTGTTTTGGGAGATGAAAATAAGCGGAAGGCCAAAGGGAATTCCAGTTATTACCTCCTGACTCATTCCAAGCCGGTTTCGGTGATTGTGGAAGCAGGATTTCTTTCCAATCCACGGGAAGCGGAGCGTTTGGAGACGGAAGAATATCAGGATCAGGTAGCCTGGACTATTGCCATGGGAATTCTTCAATATCTGGAAGAACGGAAAAAGTAAGAAGGGCGTCGGGAAAGAAAGGTACTCCATTTTTCTTTCCCGACGCCCTTCTTAACGCATGCCTTGCGGCAATTACAGGCTTTCTTTGTACTGCTTTAACGCTCTGGCCAGCTGATCTGGACAAGAAGTGGGGCGAGGGCCGCACTGAATGCCGTCCAGACGGCGGATCGCATCGTCAATATCCATTCCTTCAACCAAGCGTGCCACTCCCTGCGTATTTCCGGAACAGCCGCCTACAAAGGATACATTCGTTACTTTATTGTCTTTTACTTCGAAATGGATGGAACGTGAACAGACGCCCTGAGTTTTAAAATCCATAAATTCTTCCTCCTCTTTTGATACAGGGCAGAGACGGGCTTTTGCTGCAGGCCGCAGCAGATTCAAAGCTTCCGACTGCCCGAACAGCAGATTCTAAACATTCACAATCCAGTATAATGGATTGAAAAAGATTGTCAAGACCCTTATAATGAAAAAGAACCGGGATAAACAGCGGGGATTCGGCGTCTTGCAAGGGCGGCAATCCCTGTTGGCCGGCGCTGTGGATTTCTTCTTTTTGGCGGCAGGGTATCCTTTGGCGGCGAGAAGGGGAAGCGTAAAGAAATGAATAGGAGGTTCATTATGTTAGGGATTATTGGAGCTATGGATGAAGAAGTGGCAAAGATCAGAGAATGTCTGGATCAGGTTTCTGTAGAAACTCGGGGAGGCATGGATTTTTATAAAGGAAACATTAAAGGAAAACCTGTGGTCGTGGTGAAATCAGGAATTGGAAAAGTAAATGCAGCTATGTGTGCCCAGATTCTGGTGGATTGCTATGGGGTGGATGCCATGATTAATACAGGAATTGCAGGCTCTCTTCGCCCGGAAATTAATATCGGAGATATTGTACTTTCCACAGATGCAGTTCAGCATGATATGGATGCCACAGGCTTTGGCTATCCTGTGGGGCAGATTCCTCAGATGGATATTTTTGCTTTCCCATCTGATGAGGGGCTGAGAAAGCTGGCGCAGGAGTGCTGTCATCTGGTAAATCCGGATATTCAAACTTTCTCAGGAAGAGTAGTGAGCGGAGATCAATTTATTTCAGATAAGAAGAAAAAACAGTGGCTGATTGATACTTTCCAGGGAAGCTGCACGGAGATGGAGGGAGCGGCCATTGCCCAGATTGCCTGGCGCAACCAGATCCCGGTTTTGATTGTTCGGGCTATATCGGACAAGGCGGATGACAGTGCCAATATGGATTACGAGACCTTTGAAGCAAAGGCTATTCAGCATTCTGTGAATCTTCTTCTGGCAATGGCAGAGCGCTATGAAGGAAAAGAGGCCTGAAGTCAGGAGTCTTCTTTTGAAGCCAGGAAAGTGGGATAATCGCGCTTTTTCCTTCCCTTCAGAGGCGGATAGAAGCAGAATTTGACGAACGATTCTAAGCGTTCTCATCTTCCCAAATGGAAATCCGATGATTATAATGGACCCATCAGGCGCAGTCAAGGCGCCAGGAAGAAAGGGGAGCTATGATTATGCTGGAATTTTTACAGACAGGGAAGGCGGTTTACCTTCTGGCAGCGATCTGCCTGATCGGCATGGCCGGCAGGCTGGCGGCAGGAAGCTTCTACAAACGATTGATTAAAGAAACAGGAAACATGATGCTGACGAAGAATAAATGGCTGCGGGAGCTAAGGCAGCGGGCGGAGGATACTTATCGGCTGAATCAAGGAGTGGCCAACACTCGGGTATTTGTAGAACGGCAGGTATATGATGCCCGTCTGGGGTTCTTGACACCTGGAGGATGGAATGCTTTCTCCAGCCAGGTGACGGCTTTATGTTTTTTAGTGGGCGGAATCGCCGCATTTTTAGCTTACTGGTACCGCTGTGATTCATATTACATTGTGCTCTACAGTTCAGTCGGCGTGCTGACGGGGATCTTTAATATTATGCTTGATTTGGGGGCAGGTCTGGAGGATAAGCGGCAGAGACTCAGCGTCTCCATTCAGGATTACCTGGAAAATTCTCTCTGGAAACGGCTGGGGAGGGACAGGCTTCCAGATCTTGAGGAAGAGAAAACCGGAACAGAAGGTTCCACGGCGGCCGCGGCCAGAGAACCGGCCCGTCTTTTCCGCGGCAGAAAACGGGAGGCTGGAGGATACTCTGGCAAAAGTGATTCGGTTTCCGGCGCAGCTGCAGGGAGTGAGAATAAAGCTTCCGTTTCCCAAGGCGGGCTTCGAAGCGTCCGGGAATCTCCGTCAGGACGGCTTAGAGGACAGAACAGAGATGAGGATAGTTCTGGAAAGATTGTGACGGATGAAGCGTTGAATCAGCTTCGAAAAAGTCTGGAACAGGCGGCTGCCGGCCGCACGGTTCAGCCCATAAGGTCTCAGGATAAAGGAGATAAGGAGACCGGGGGATCGGCTGGCGAGAATTGGATGAAAGATTTGAAGCCAGAGGAAATTAGAGTCCTTGGAGAAATTATCCGGGAATATTTAGGATAAAGCTCCAAAAGCTTTCAGCGCTTTCCCTAAAGACAGCGATTTTCTGACTGCAGGCAGAGAAACGTGATGGAGGGAAAGGAAAAGAAAACGGCGGGGAAAGGAGCGGGTAAAATCGGGAAATGAAGGGCAAAACCATGGACGGAAAAATGCGTTTGTGGTATACTGAAAGACGGAATAGGAAAATTGCTCCAGTTCCGCAGACCTGAAAGAATCCACGGGGCGGGAGACGACAGGAGAAAATCCAGAAGAGGAGAGGTTAGTCATGGGAAAGAATGTTACATTTGATTACGCAAAAGCTTCCTGTTTTATTTCAGATGAAGAGCTGAAGAACATGAAAGCTGCGGCAGAATGTGCCAAGGAAGTGCTGGTAAGCAAATCTGGAGCAGGAAATGATTTTTTAGGATGGATTGATCTGCCGGTAGATTATGACAAAGAAGAGTTTGCAAGAATTAAAGAAGCGGCTAAGAAGATTCAGTCTGATTCCGATGTCCTGCTGGTAATCGGCATTGGCGGTTCTTATCTGGGAGCCAGAGCTGCCATTGAATTTTTGTCCCACAGCTTTTATAATGTGCTTTCCAAGGATGCCAGAAAGACTCCTGAGATTTACTTTGTAGGAAACAGTATCAGCAGCAAGTATGTTAAAGATCTTATTGATGTGCTGGAGGGCAAAGATTTTTCCATTAATATTATTTCTAAGTCCGGAACTACTACAGAGCCGGCGATCGCTTTCCGGGTATTTAAGGATCTGTTGATTAAGAAGTACGGAAGAGAAGAAGCGAATAAGAGAATTTACGCAACCACAGATAAGGCTAAGGGAGCTCTGAAGAATCTGGCCAATGAAGAAGGCTATGCTTCTTTTGTGGTGCCGGACGATGTAGGCGGACGGTTCTCTGTTTTAACGGCAGTAGGTCTCCTTCCCATTGCAGTAAGCGGTGCAGATATTGACAAGCTGATGGAAGGCGCTGCTTCCATGAGAAAGATTGCTCTGGAGACGCCTTATGAATCCAATCCCTCTGTTTTATATGCAGCGATCCGCAACATTCTGCTGAGAAAAGGCAAGAACGTTGAAGTTGTGGCCAATTATGAGCCGAGCCTGCATTATGTATCTGAATGGTGGAAACAGCTTTTCGGAGAGAGCGAAGGCAAGGATCACAAGGGAATTTTCCCGGCAGCTGTGGATTTGACCACGGATCTGCATTCCATGGGACAGTTTATCCAGGACGGCGCAAGAATTATGTTCGAGACAGTCGTTAACGTAGAGGAGTCTCCGGCAGAGATTGTTTTGGGCAAAGAAGAAGTTGATACAGACGGCATGAATTATCTGGCGGGAAAGACCGTGGACTTTGTAAACAAGAGCGCGATGAACGGAACGATTCTGGCGCATACCGATGGACAGGTGCCTAACCTGATGGTGACGGTGCCGGAGCAGAATGAGTACTATTTAGGCCAGTTATTCTATTTCTTTGAGTTTGCCTGCGGCGTCAGCGGATATCTTCTGGGGGTTAATCCCTTCAATCAGCCCGGCGTAGAGAGCTATAAGAAAAACATGTTTGCCCTTTTAGGCAAGCCTGGATATGAAGAAGCAAGAGAAGCCCTGTTAAAGCGGCTGTAAATAAGAAATAAAAGACCGGGGAAGGGGCTTTGCAGCCCTCTTCCCCGGTTCCCTATTCTTCGATCACCTGCAGCTCCAAATAGTCAAAATCGATTTCTTCCACGAAATTGTCCTGGGAAAAGCGGGTTTTGTCATGACGCTGGAAGCTGCGTACATTAGAGTCCAGCCAGATGGGCTGGCTTAAGTCAAATTGTATGCAGATTTTCTCCAGAGATTGAAAAACCATTTGTGTCCGGGACAGGGAATAGTCGGAGATGGAGATGACCGTATCTTTGATCAGATGATTATCTTTCCAGATTTTACCCCACATACGGAACATGGCAGATCCTCCCTTACCAGTCTTTGACTTTGTGTTCCATTATACGATGAAGAGGCGGCCATGTCCAGCCGGAATTGCTGCTTGTCCGCAGAGTGATTTTGTAGTAAGCTTATAACGAAAAGCGGAGAAGGCAGATAATCCGGATCAGAACAAAAGAAAAAGGCGAAGGAGGATGCGGCATGACACAGCCCACAGACCAGGGCGCATTGCTTGGAGAGGCCAAGCAGGCGCTGGAAAGCCTGAATCGAGCAAAGGAAGAGCGAAGCCGCCTGGATATGGAGGCGAAGCAGCTTCGCAAGCAGTTGGATGCAGAGAAAAAAGCAGCGGAGGATGCGGCGGCGCTTACAGTAAAGAAGCGTCGGGAGGAAATCAACGCGAGCTATGATAAAGAGATCGCCAAAGGCCAGGATCGGCTGCGGCGCGCCAGACAGAAGCGGGAAAAAGCCAAGAATCAGCGGATGCGCGACCGGATTGCAGAGGAGACGGCTGAACTGCGCGGAGAAAACCGAGAACTTCATCTTAAGCTGAAAGGACTTCTGCAAAAAGAAGGACTTCCTGGGTTTTGCGGTTCTTTCTGGTATTATGCCTTGTATATGCCCAGAAGCTTCCGGGAGATCGGCGGTTTAATTCTGGCTGTCCTGTTCTTTTTTGCTGCGTTGCCAGGCGGGATTTATTTGTTGATTCAGGAATCTGTGCGCAGCAGCTGGATGTTGATAGTGATTTATCTGTTGGATATTTTCATTGTCGGGGGCATTTATCTGGGGGTGTCCAACAGAACGAAGGCAGGACATTTAGAGATAATCCGTCAGGGAAGGCTGATTCGGGATACCATTCGAGGAAATGAAAAAAAGATTCGGGTAATTACCAGTACAATCCGCCGGGATCGCAATGAATCCCTTTATAATCTTGAGAAGTATGATGATGAAATTGCTAAAACAGAACAGGAGCTGGCGGAGATTACCGGGAAAAAGCAGGAAGCGCTGACGGCTTTTGATACGGTGACCCGGACGATTATTTCTGATGAGATCTGGAATAACAGCAAAGAAAAAATAGACAGCTTGACTGAAGATTTGGAGCGAAGGGAAAACCGCCAAAGAACGCTGGAAAAGCAGATCCAGGAGATGTCTCTGGAAATCACCGACCGGTATGAAACCTATATTGGCAAGGAATTTATGCAGCCAGACAAGCTGGCGGAACTGGCGCGGCTGATCAGATCGGGTCAGGCGGCTAATATCAGTGATGCAATTCAACAATATAAAGAAGAAAAAAATAAACCCAAAGAGGGCTGACTTACTCCGGCTGGTGCAGTAAGTCAGCCCCCTTTTCGTTAATTCCATCCAGCAGGTGAAATTAAATGGAAATGAAATGAAAAGGAATGTGATTTTCCTTTAATATCTGTTCTTCCCGCCGGTGGCAGGTAAAGAGAATGATCTGTCCGCTGAATGCAGAAGCCAGCCAGCACAGAGCCGAACGAAGACGGTCGTCATCATAAAGGGCAAAGCTGTCATCAAAAATCAGAGGCATTTTTTCCGGGCCGCTTTGAATCAGCCTGGCGGCAGCCAGACGGAGAGCAAGGTAAATCTGGTCTAAAGTACCGGAGCTTACTTGATCCATGGGAACCAGCTTGGTTTTCGTATTCATAAATACGTTTAAATTTTCATCTACACTCATGCTGTTATAGATGCCCCCAGTTATGCCTTTGATGAGATCGGAGGCTTCTTTGTTTAAGTACAGACCGAAGGAATTTCGGATAGAAGAAGCCAGTTCTGTCATGGTATCCTGAGCCAGATCAATGGCGGCTAGTTCCTGTGAGACCCTCTCATTTTCCTGGATGACTTCCCGCAGACCTTCTGCCTGGGTTTTCAAACTGGCCAGATGTTCCAGTTTTTTCTCCAGCTCCCACTGGCGCTTTTGCTGGGTTTCAATTTCTGCGCCAAAGCCAGACTGCTGACGGGAAAGTTCTTCCATGTTTTTTTCCAGGGTGTCAGCTGTTTCCTGAGAAGAAATTACTGCCCGGCACAGCCGTTTAAATTCAGCCATTCTTTCCAAGAAAGCATTCATTCCTTCCTGGCTTACGGTATTATCTCCTAGATGTCTGGAAAAAATTTCCTGAAGGAGCTTTTTGCTGTAATCCATGTCCTTTTTCCGCCCGCTGTTTTGGGCAAGCAGAAGCACTGCCGCGCCGGCCAGAATCAGGGCGGTCAGAAGAAGACCTCCGCCCAGCAGCGGAAAACTCCGTAATCCAGAAGCATTGGAGAGCATTAATCCTCCCCCGCCGGCGCCCAAAATCACGGCGAAAAGGAACAGGAGAATAGGAGCAGCCTTCCGTGAAGGTTTTTCGCAGATGACCTTTGCTCTGGAGTAGTCCTGATAAATTTCCTTTCCCCGGCTTTCGTAAGCTTCAATAGAAGCTTCATCGGTGAACTGGCTGCTTTCCAGAACCTGGTGTCCCCTTGCGATTTTCTGCAGCAATTCTTCCCGCTCTGTCCGCAGCTGGTCCAGCTCTTTCTTTGCCTGGGCTTGTTTTGCCTGAAATTCCGTTAAATGATTTTCATATTCCGGTCCTGAAATTTCTTTTTCCAGATTGCGGATTTCTCCCAGCACGTTGGTATAAGTTCTGGCGGCTTCTGGCGCCAGCTGCCGTTCCATTTCTTTTCTCTGGGCTTTCAGGAAAGCTGAGGCCTTGGTGATATTCAGCGCCATATTTCCTGTGGTGTTCATGTTGGCGATATAGTTTTTCAGCTCAGAAGCCATACCGCTGTCAGTGGCGCTTTTTAGCTGGCCAATGCTGATGGTATTCACGTAGGCGGTTTCGTTCAGCCCGCAGAGGAGACGATCCATAAAGGCCTTGGTCGGTTCAACCTGCTTCCCCTCTGTCTCGTCCACAATGGTAAATTCCCGGGGATTCTGGAAATTCCGGTGAATCCGGTAAATATGACCTTGGGATTCTAAGCGCAGCCGTCCTTCATAACCGCCTTTTAAATCCCATGGGCGGTATTTGCTGAACTGATCGGTTTTAGCGGCGCGTCCTCTTTGGCGTTCCATCCCAAAAAGCATAGCCCGGATAAAGGTATGGAGGGTGGATTTTCCCGCCTCGTTTTTTCCGTATATTATGTTCAGGCCATCGGAAAACTGAATGGAGCGGTCATGAAATTTCCCAAAACCGCTTATCTGTAAGTCGAGAAGCTTCATGACGGGCTCCTTTCATCAGTAGTTTTCAGCAAAGCGTTGATGCCGTAATAAAGGGCTTTTTTTTCTACGGGACTCATCGTTTCTTTTTGGAGCGCCCGAATAAAAAAGCCGATCATATCACCTGGATGCTCTGCGAAAAGCTGGGCGAAATCATACTGGGGTTCTGAACTGTCCACAATTTCCACAATGCGGAAACGAGATTCCAGCACGTTCAGGTCGAAGGTAATATCTGGATCACGCATTCCCCGAATCATAAAACGATAAATATGCTGGAGCCCCCGGGACTGGATTTCCTGAGAAATTCTGGCGGCCAGTTCTCCGTTGGTGGTTTTCGGCGTTACGCTTACGGCCAGGGAGATGTATTGAGACTGGCAGATAGGAAGGAATTCCAATGCGGTTACCTGTCTGGAAACCGGATTGATTTCTCCGAAAAATACGCCGTGGGGACCTGTCTCTGTTTTGTCCAAAGGCTCAGGAGAACCGCAGTAAGCAGCTCTTCGGTCTAACAGCACCTGCGGCTTGTGAATATGCCCCAATGCAATATAGGAAAAAGGGGCTTTTGCCAACCGAGCCATATCCAAAGGCAGATGCCGGGCATCGCCTCCGTGAGCCAACAGAATTTGAATTCTGCCGTTGTCTTTAATGTCCAGATTATTCAGAAGCGGCTCTGTGATTTCTGTGGTGTGGTAGCTGAAGCCGTAGATTTCCGTGTTGCAGTCAGAAAACACTGCGGACTCCAGTTCATCTTTCATAAGAAACGTTACATTAGGGCACCAGGTAAAGCTCATGAGAGCAGAATTTGCCCGGATTCGGTCATGATTTCCAGCAATGAGAACTACCCGAACTGAGGGAATAGTGGAGAACAGATAATTAATTTCCTTTAAATCTCGGGCAAGGGGCTGGCGGTGAAAAAGATCGCCGCTGATCAAGAGAAAATCCACCTGGCGCTCTCTGGACAGACGGATAATTTCTTCAAAGGTTTCTTTAATGGCCTGAGCTCTCTCCCGAGACCATGGGTGGTCGCAGTCTGGGCTCATGCCCCAGTGGATATCGCCTGTGTGTATAAACTTCATTTCCTTCTCCGTTCTTTGTGGAAGAAATTCCCGCTCAAGAAGAACGGGAATTTATGCTACACTGTCTTTAGCACCGTATAGTTTCCCTGAACATCAACGCTAAGGACCCGAAAGCTTACAGCTCGCAGTTGTTGACGGTTCTGGGGAAGGGGATAACATCCCGGATATTGGACATTCCTGTAAGATACATAACACACCGCTCAAAACCAAGACCAAAGCCGGAGTGGCGGGCGGAGCCGTATTTACGCAGATCCAGGTAAAAGCCGTAATCCTCTTTCTTAAGGCCAAGCTCATCCATTCGGGCTACCAGCTTGTCGTAGCTGTCCTCTCTCTGGCTGCCGCCGATGATTTCACCGATGCCAGGCACCAGGCAATCCATGGCGGCTACTGTTTTTCCATCCTCATTCAACTTCATGTAGAAGGCTTTGATTTCTTTGGGGTAATCCGTAACGAAAAGCGGGCGCTTAAAGATCTCTTCAGTCAGATAGCGCTCGTGCTCCGTCTGCAGGTCACAGCCCCAGAATACTTTGTATTCAAATTTGTCGTTATGTTCCTCTAACAGACGGATAGCTTCTGTGTAGGTAACATGACCGAATTCGGAATTCAGCACGTGGTTTAACCGGTCCAGCAGCCCTTTGTCCACAAACTGGTTGAAGAAGTTCATTTCCTCTGGAGCCTGCTCTAATACATAACGGATAATGTACTTTAACATGCTTTCTGCCAGAGCCATGTTGTCGTTAAGATCCGCAAAGGCCATCTCCGGCTCGATCATCCAAAACTCAGCAGCATGGCGGGTGGTGTTGGAATTTTCTGCCCGGAAAGTAGGACCAAAGGTGTAGATGTTGCGGAAAGCCATGGCATAGGTCTCTCCATTTAACTGGCCGCTTACGGTAAGATTCGTAGGTTTGCCGAAGAAATCTTTGGTGTAGTCCACGGCGCCGTCTTCGGTGCGGGGAACGTTGTTTAAATCCAGAGTAGTTACCTGGAACATTTCGCCGGCGCCTTCACAGTCGCTGCCGGTGATTAAAGGGGTATGCACATAAACAAAGCCCCGTTCCTGGAAGTACTGGTGGATGGCGTAGGCGATTAGAGAGCGTACCCGGAACACTGCCTGGAACGTGTTGGTTCTAGGACGAAGATGAGAGATTGTCCGCAGGTATTCAAAGGAATGACGCTTTTTTTGCAGAGGATAGTCAGGGGCGGAAGCTCCTTCCAGCACAACCTTGGAAGCCTGGATTTCAAAGGGCTGTTTAGCCTGGGGAGTAGGGGTTAAAACGCCGGTGACAATTACTGCGCTGCCCACGCCGAGCTTGGCTGTCTCAGAGAAATTCTCCATTGTATCGTGGTAAACCACCTGAATCGGTTCGAAGAAGGTACCATCGCTGACAACCAGGAAGCCGAAGGCTTTTGAATCCCGATTGCTGCGCACCCAGCCGCCGATGGAAATTTCTTTTTGAAAGTAGCTTTCAGGATTTTTAAAAAGCTCCTTTACTGTAATTAAGTTCATAACAAAAGTTCTCCTTTTTCGTAAAAGATTTTCCCTCCTGGGGACAAATTTAACATTCTTTGGTACAAATTATACTTTATTTTTACATCCGATTCAAGGCCCAGGCATAGATTTGGGGCAAGGAAAGGAGGGACGATACAATATATAGGAAAAATTTGCGGTTTTTTGCTGAAATTGATGAATAAATGTCTGAAATTGTTGAATAGTGCACAAAGAATACAAAGCACGTGAAAAATATTTATTCACTATTTATGAATTGTGTGATATAATGCTAATACAACAAAAATACTACAGCAAGAGGTGATAACGTGATTAAAAAAGAGATGATAGCCATGCTTTTAGCTGGCGGACAGGGAAGCCGGCTTGGTGTTCTTACAGCCAAAGTGGCGAAACCTGCGGTATCATTTGGAGGAAAATACCGCATTATCGACTTTCCGCTTAGCAATTGCATTAATTCAGGCGTGGATACAGTAGGGGTTTTGACGCAGTATCAGCCATTGCGTTTAAATGCGCATATTGGGATTGGTATTCCGTGGGATCTGGATCGAAACGTAGGAGGCGTTACGATTCTGCCGCCTTACGAGAGAAGCAAGGGCAGCGACTGGTATACAGGAACCGCCAATGCAATATACCAGAATATGGAGTATATGGAATCTTACAATCCGGATTATGTGCTGATTTTATCCGGAGACCACATCTATAAGATGGACTATGAGGTCATGCTGGATTACCATAAAGCAAACAATGCCGATATCACCATTGCTGCCATGCCGGTACCCATTGAAGAAGCCAGCCGTTTCGGGGTAGTGATCACAGATGAAAACAACCGGATCACTGAGTTCGAAGAGAAGCCTGCTCATCCCAGAAGCAATCTGGCATCCATGGGAATTTATATTTTCAGCTGGCCGGTTTTAAAGGAAGCGCTGGAAACGATGAAGGACGAGCCGGGCTGCGATTTCGGAAAGCACATTATTCCTTACTGCCATGGAAAAGGGGAGAGGGTATTTGCTTACGAATACAACGGTTATTGGAAGGATGTGGGGACTTTAGGCTCCTACTGGGAAGCTAATATGGAGTTAATCGACATTATTCCAGAGTTTAATTTGTATGAAGAATACTGGAGGATTTATACCAAGAGTGAAATCATTCCTCCCCAGTACGTTTCCGCGGAAGCGAAAATCGAAAGATGCATCATTGGTGAGGGAAGTGAAATTTACGGAGAAGTAGTAAATTCCGTAATCGGAGCCGGCGTCACCATTGAAAAGGGAGCTGTGGTTCATGATTCCATTATTATGCAGGGAACGGTAATCGGATCCGGTGCGAAGGTCACCAAGGCCATCGTTGCAGAAGATGTAAAGGTGGGAGCCAACGCAGAACTAGGCGTAGGCGAGTATGCTCCCAGTACATATAATCCCAAGGTATATCAGTTTGATCTGGTAACCATCGGTGAACATTCTGTGATTCCGGAGAATGTAAAGATTGGCAAGAACACAGCGATTTCAGGCATAACCACTCCGGAGGATTATCCGGATGGATCACTGGCAAGCGGAGACTACATTGTAAAGGCAGGTGGTGCAAAATGAGAGCAATCGGTATTGTATTAGCAGGCGGCAACAGCAAGAGGATGAGGGAGCTTTCCAATAAGCGGGCCATATCCGCCATGCCGGTAGCCGGAAGCTACAGAAGCATCGATTTTGCATTAAGCAATATGACAAATTCCCATATTCAGACGGTGGCAGTATTTACTCAGTATAACTCCCGCTCGCTGAATCTTCATTTAAGCTCTTCCAAATGGTGGGATTTCGGACGTAAGCAGGGCGGGCTTTTCGTGTTTACGCCGACTATCACTGCACAGAGCAGCGACTGGTACAGAGGAACCGCAGATGCCCTGTATCAGAACCTGAATTTTTTAAAGTCCAGTCATGAGCCCTATGTTGTAATTGCGGCAGGGGACGGCGTGTACAAGCTGGACTACAATAAGGTTTTGGAGTATCACATTGAGAAGAAAGCAGACATTACGGTGGTATGCAAACGGATGCGGGAAAGGGAGGATGTTACCCGCTTCGGGTGCGTGAAGGTAAATGATGACGGCAGAATCGTGGATTTTGAAGAAAAGCCCATGGTATCTGACGCCAACACCATTTCCTGCGGTATTTATGTGATCCGCCGGCGTCAGCTTATTGAATTGATTGAGCGCTGTGCCGCAGAGGACCGGTACGACTTCGTAAAGGATATTCTGGTGCGGTATAAGAATCTGAAACGGATTTACGCTTATAAGATGGATACTTACTGGAGCAATATTGCTTCTGTAGAATCATATTACGAAACCAATATGGATTTCCTGAAGCCGGAAGTGCGGGACTACTTCTTTAAGCAGTATCCGGATGTTTATTCTAAAATCGATGATCTTCCGCCGGCGAAGTACAATCCAGGGGCTGTGGTACATAACAGCCTGATTTCCAGCGGTTCCATTATCAATGGTACAGTAGAAAATTCTGTGCTGTTTAAGAAGGTTTACATTGGAAATAACTGTGTGATTAAAAATTCTATTATTCTTAACGATGTTTATATTGGCGACAATACGGTGATTGAAAACTGCATCGTAGAGAGCAGGGATACCATCCGGGCCAACACTACCCATATTGGAACACCGGACAACATTAAGATTGTTGTGGAGAAAAACGAGAGATATACGGTTTAAGGGACCGAAATATACAAGACGGAGGGGTTTGTAAATATGCAGATAACGGACGTTAGAGTTAGACGGATTGAGAAAGAGGGAAAGATGAAAGCCATCGTTTCCATCACATTAGATAATGAGTTTGTAATTCATGACATTAAGGTCATTGAAGGGGAAAAGGGACTGTTTATCGCCATGCCCAGCCGGAAGGCGGCAGACGGCGAGTACCGGGATATTGCTCACCCGATTAATTCTAATACAAGGGATATGATTCAGGGAGTGATTCTGGACAAATACGAATCTACGCTGCTGGAGGCGGAAGAAGAAACTTACGCTTGATAAGGGGAAAGAAAATCGGAGAGAAAGCAGTTGGAAGGCCGTTTCTAGGGCAGTCTTTCGGCTGCTTTTTTGTTTTTCTTTAAAAACAACCATTATTTATCGCCCTACTTCATTGGCAAAAACCAGATTTTACTATATAATTTAGTAGAAAGGATGGGAGCGAGTTTATGAGGGTAGCCGTATGCGATAAAGACCCCCAGGTGTTGGAACAGGTGGCAGGCTGGGTTCGGGATATGGAATTTGTGAGTCGGTGTGATACCTTTTCGCTGCTTTCAAAAATTGTGAGGGCTGTGGAATTAGGAGGGGATTATGATATCATTCTCATGGCCATCAGCTGGGGAGAAGAGCATGATGGAATTGATGCAGCCAGGCGGATCGGCCAGTTAGATGCCAGAGCCAAGATCATTTATATGAGTCAGTATACGGAAAAGTATGTGCAGGAAATTTTTCTCAGCCCAGTTAATTTAAGTGGTTTTTTGGTAAAGCCTGTAGACCGGGTGATTTTAGAGAGAAATTTACAGAAAGCCATGCTCACCAGTCAAAAGCCGAGAGACCGAAGACTGGAAATTAAATATAAAAATGCAGTTATATCAGTCCTTTATGAGGATATTATTTATTTGGAAAGCATGGGGCATACCATCGTTATCCACACCGAGGGAAGAGATTACCAGTCTTATGACCGGCTTGAGCGGGTGCTGGCAGCTCTTCCAGAGCATTTTCTTCACTGTCATAAAAGCTATGTGGTGAATATGAATTATATTCGCACGATGGATAAGAAAAAGCTTATTTTAGTTAACGGAAAAGAGATTCCGATCAGCCGGGCGCGGGTGAATGAAAGCCGGCAGAGGTACAAGCTGTATACGGAGGAGCTTTTGCTGTCTCTGAAAAATCGAAAAGTGAAAGAAAACAATGGCGGCGCCGGGACGAAGTAAAGGTCCCGGCGCCGTTTCCGGCATAAAGGCTTTAAAGGCTACAGTCGTTCAAGAATGCTTCTGGCTACGCTGAGGCCGTTGGCAGAGGCCTGCTGAAGTCCGCGGGTTACTGAGGCTCCGTCGCCAATGGCCCTCAGACCGTGGATATTCGTTTCAAAGTGCTGGTCCACCACTACTTTGTTGGAATAAAATTTTACTTCCACCCCATAAAGGAGAGTTTCATCGCTGGCGATTCCAGGAGTTACTTTGTCCAGAGCAAGGATCATTTCTTTGATATCCACCATAATTCTGTGGGGGAACACCAGAGAAAGATCTCCAGGAACGGCATCTTTTAAGGTGGGAATCAGATTATTCCGGCATAACCTGGCCTCTGTGGTGCGCCGCCCTCTCTGGAAATCACCGAAGGTCTGCACCAGAATTTTTCCATCGCAGAGCATATTGCTTAACTGAGCGATATGTTTGCCGTATTCAATAGGCGTTTTAAATGGTTTGGTGAAGTTCTTGGAGACCAGCAGAGCGAAGTTGGTGTTTTCCGTTTTAAATTCTTTGGATTTATAGGCGTGGCCGTTAACCACTGCAAGGCCGTTTTCATAGTATTCCGTAGCGACTTCTCCGGAGGGATTGGTGCAGAAGGTGCGGACTTTGTCATCGAAGGTAGGGGTGTAGTACACCAGTTTTGCCTCATAGAGATTCCGGTTTAAGAATTCCATTACTTCATTGCGGACTTCCACCCGTACGCCGATGTCCACCGTGCCCACCTGGGTTTCAATGCCGTGCCGGCTGCAGAGATGGGAGAACCAGTCGGAGCCTTCCCGCCCAATGGCGGACACAATTTCGGGAGCGTAATAGGTCTGGCCGTCCTGGGTAATGACGCCCTTCGCCTGATTTTCCTCAATCACAATGTCCTCCACCATGGTGTTGAAGAGAAGAGATACGTTATGGTTCTGCAGATACTCCTGAAAACGGGTGTAGATCTTATATCCTTCTTCTGTTCCCAAATGCCGGATGGGGCATTCAATCAGCTTTAAATTGGCGCCGATGGCTTTGCGGCGGATTTCCTGGATCTCTCGTTGTTTGTTGATGCCGTACACATGGGTGTCAGCCCCGAATTTCAGATAAATGTCGTCAGATTCCTGAATCAGTTTTTTTGCTTGGTCATAGCCTAGAATTTCCGGCAGATTTCCGCCTACATCAGGAGAAAGAGATAGTTTGCCGTCGGAGAAGGCTCCGGCGCCGGCGAAACCGGTGGTAATGGAACAAGGCTTGCAGCCTACGCAGACTTTGGTGGTTCGCTTAGGGCATACTCGTTTTTCAATCGGTCGTCCCTTTTCAATCATCAGAATCTTAAGGTCCGGACGATGCTGAATCAGCTCATAAGCGCAGAAAATGCCGGAAGGACCTGCTCCAATAATAATTACGTCATAAGCTTTAGAAGAATTTGTCATGGTGCCTCCTTTTCTTCATGCACTGCAATATACCAACAAGGAATTTTATCATATTCTGCCGAAGAAGACAACTGGCCCTGCAGGCTGGAACGACAGGCAGAATCAGAGGACTGGGAAAAATTTCATTTGCTTTTTCCAGGAGAGACAATTATAATGTAAGCTGCAACCTTACCCGGCATCCATGATGCCGGGCGTTTCTGCTGGAAAAAATAATGAGCCAGGGAGAAAAGAAAATGTATATTATCGCAGGATTGGGAAACCCCAGTAAAGAATATGAATATACCCGGCATAACGCAGGCTTTGATGCAGTAGATCGGTTGGCATCGAAGCTGGGAACGGAACTTACAGAGAGAAAACACAGAGCTCTTTGCGGAAGAGCTTTGATCGGGGGCGAAAAAGTACTGCTGATGAAGCCTCAGACTTTTATGAATCTCAGCGGTGAAAGCATTGGTCAGGCGGCGGATTTCTATAAAGTGGATCCCCAGCATATAATCATTTTGTATGATGACATCAGCCTTGAGGTAGGTCAGCTTCGGATCAGAACAAAAGGAAGCGCCGGAGGACACAACGGCATTAAAAATATTATTGCACATCTGGGAACTCAGGATTTCCCCAGAATTAAAATCGGCGTAGGAGCAAAGCCTGATCGGATGGATCTGGCGGATTATGTGCTGAGCCGTTTTTCCCAGACAGACCGCAGGGTGATGGAAGATGCTTTTGAGGAAGCAGCAGAAGCCGCTCAAATGCTGATTATGGAGGGCCCAGATGCTGCCATGAATCGCTATAACGGAAAGAAGGGGCTTTAAACAGGAAGGATGGGAGGAAATTGGCGGATAAACAGGAATCAGGAATAAAAAATCCATTGATGGAGCTGAAGGAATATGAGGATCTGACGCAGGCGCTTCTTCAGAAGAAAGGGCCTCTCCAGGCGACCGGAACTCTGGATTCCCAGAAGGTACACTTGATGAATCATTTGGGAAAGGATTATTCCTGGAAGCTGGTGGTAACTTATGATGAAACCAGGGCTCGGGAAATTTATGAGGATTATGGGAATTATACCAAGCAGGTTTGGCTGTATCCGGCGAAAGACCTGCTTTTTTATGCTGCAGATATTCATGGAAACCTTATTGCCAAGCAGCGGATTCAGGTCATTAAGGCGCTGATGGAGGAAAACGGCGGAGTAGTCGTTACTACCCTGGATGGTCTGATGGATCATCTGCTTCCCTTAAAACAGCTGGAAGAGCAAATTGTCTGGGTCGAATGCGGTCAGCAGCTGGACCTGGGAAAATTCAAGGACCAGCTGGTGAGGATGGGATATGAACGGACTCCCCAGGTGGACGCCATGGGGCAGTTTTCCATTCGAGGCGGGATCGTGGATGTATTTCCCCTCACGGAGGAATTCCCTCTTCGAATCGAGCTGTGGGACGATGAGGTGGACTCCATTCGAAGCTTTGATCTGGAGAGCCAGCGCTCAATAGAACAGCTGGAATCCGTTAGAATTTATCCGGCGGTGGAAGCGGTGCTTACTGAAGAACAGATACAGGAAGGAATCCAAAGGCTGAGAGAGGACAGCGCCGCCAGTCAGGAGATCTTCCGGAAAAACGGAAAGATCGAAGAAGGCCACCGAATTTTTTCTCTTATTCAGGAATTTACAGAAGGCCTGGAGGAGGGCTGGCAGGCTGGGAATCTGGACGCGTATTTGAACTATTTTTGCTCTGAGACGGTATCGTTTATTGAGTATTTCCCGGAAGGCACGTTGTTTTTCCTGGATGAGCCCCTGCGGCTTCAGGAAAAGGGAGAGGCAGTAGAAACGGAATTCCGTGAGAGTATGAGCCAGAGGCTGGAAAAGGGATATCTTTTAGGGGGACAAAGGGATCTTCTTGATTCGGCGAAGACGGTGCTGGCCAAGCTGCAGAAGAACAGGACGCTGTACCTGACCGGTCTTGACCAGCGGCTTCCCGGCTTTACCGTAAATCATAAATTTGCTTTTGCCGTAAAAAATGTGAACTCTTATCAAAACAGTTTTGATCTCTTAATTAAGGATCTTACCACTTGGAAAAAAGAAGGGTACCGGGTGGTGCTGCTTACAGCGTCCCGCACCAGGGCAGGCCGTCTGGCAGGAGATCTGCGGGATTACGATCTGCGGGCTTACAGCATAGATGGGGAAGAAGGGGAGGAATCTTTGGCATCCCAGGCGGAGGCCCGGGTGCTTCCCGGACAGATTCTGGTGGCTTATGGAAATCTTCACCGTGGATTTGAATACCCAATGCTTAAGCTGGTGGTGATTACCGAAGGCGACATGTTCGGAGGAGAAAAGAAGCGGCGGAGAAAGAAAAAGCCTTCTTATGAGGGGACCAAAATTGCCAGCTTCTCCGAACTTTCAGTGGGAGATTATGTGGTTCATGAGGATCATGGACTGGGTATCTATCGGGGGATTGAAAAAATTCAGAGAGATCGGGTGACGAAGGATTATCTTAAAGTGGAATACGGAGACGGAGGAAATCTGTATATTCCCGCCACCCGTCTGGATCGAATCCAGAAATACGCAGGCTCCCAGGCTGCTGCGCCTAAACTCAGCAAGCTTGGCGGCACAGAATGGAAGAAGACCAAGACTAAGGTAAAAAAAGAAGTCCAGCAGATTGCCAGGGAGCTGGTAGAGCTTTATGCCGCCAGGCAGGCGGCCTCCGGCTATCAATATGGTCCAGATACCATATGGCAGAAGGAGTTTGAAGAGCTGTTTCCTTATGAAGAGACGGAAGACCAGCTGGAGGCTATTGAAGCGGCGAAAGCAGATATGGAAAGCGGAAAGGTTATGGACCGGCTGGTGTGCGGCGATGTGGGGTACGGCAAGACGGAGGTGGCTCTTCGGGTGGCCTTTAAGGCGGTGCAGGAAAGCCGTCAAGTGGTCTACCTGGTTCCCACCACGATTTTGGCTCAGCAGCACTATAATACCTTTGTTCAGCGAATGAAGGATTTCCCTGTACGGGTGGAGCTTTTGTCCCGGTTCAGGACGCCTGCCCAGCAGAAAGCTGCCCTTGAGGGGCTGCGCAAAGGCCTGGTGGATATTGTTATCGGCACCCATCGGGTGCTGTCTAAGGATGTGGAGTTTAAAAATCTGGGACTGCTGATCATTGATGAGGAACAGCGCTTCGGTGTTACGCATAAGGAAAAGATCAAAAAACTGAAGGAAAACGTGGATGTGCTTACCCTCACTGCCACGCCGATTCCCAGGACCCTGCATATGAGTCTGGTGGGAATACGGGACATGAGCGTTTTGGAAGAGCCCCCTGTAGACCGGCTGCCCATTCAGACGTATGTGATGGAATATAACGAAGAGATGGTGCGGGAAGCAATTCAGAGAGAACTTTCCCGGAACGGACAGGTGTATTACGTCTATAATCGGGTGAACGATATTGATGAGCTGGCTGCCAGAATCCAGAAACTGGTGCCGGAGGCGGTGGTTACCTTTGCCCACGGGCAGATGAGCGAACGGCAGCTGGAAAGAATTATGTCGGATTTTGTGAACGGTGAGATCGATGTGCTGGTGTCTACCACCATCATTGAGACAGGTCTGGACATTCCTAACGCCAATACCATGATTATTCATGACGCCGATAAAATGGGGCTGGCTCAGCTGTATCAGCTGAGAGGACGGGTGGGGCGGTCAAGCCGAACCTCCTATGCCTTTTTAATGTATAAGCGGGATAAAATCCTTAAAGAAGAGGCGGAAAAACGACTTCAGGCAATTCGGGAGTTTACTGAGCTGGGATCAGGAATTAAGATTGCCATGCGGGACCTGGAAATCCGGGGCGCAGGCAACGTGCTGGGAGCAGAGCAGCACGGACACATGGATGCGGTGGGATATGATTTGTACTGCAAGCTTCTCAATCAGGCCGTGCTGGCTCTAAAAGGACAGGAAGATCAGGATAAGGATGAATTTGAAACGGCGGTGGAGTGGGATATTGACGCTTACATCCCGGCAAATTATATTAAGAATGAATATCAGAAGCTGGATATTTATAAACGAGTTTCCGCTATTGAAAACGAAGAGGAAGAGTTGGATATGCGGGATGAGCTGATTGACCGGTTCGGAGATATTCCCAGGCCGGTGGAGAACCTTTTGACCATTGCTGCTGTGAAATCCATGGCGCATCAGGTTTATGTGACGGAAGTTTCCGTGGGGCGTCAGGAGTTTAAGCTTACCTTGTATCCTAAAGCAAAACTAGATCCGGCAGGGCTTTCTTCGGTGGCAGAAAAATATAGAGGAGCCTTAACTTTGGTGCCGGGGGAAGCGCCGGCTTTGGTGTATCGGGAGCGGAAAAAGAATGTTTCCGGGCCGCCGGTGATTGACCAGATAAAAGAGGTGCTGAAGGCTCTTTATCCCTTCACCGATGAGGCTAAGGCCCTTGGAGAAAAAGTGAAAAAGAAAGAGAAAATATCTGAGCAGCTTGTGTAAGTTGACGGAGAAAAAAGAGAAGAGCAAATTCTTTGTAAAGTTTGTATAAAACCAAGTACAAAGGACTTGCTTTTTTCTATGGTTTTAGTATGATAAAAACAGAGAAATTCATTTGACTTTCTCCCTGCCGGGGAGTATAATGACTTTGTTAAATAAATAACGTTAATTTAATAACGAATTTTAACAGGAGGATGATAAGAGATGGCAACTAAGACCAATGAACCGGCGCCCGCAATCATTGACACCGTAGAAGCGCTCCAGGCCCGCATGAAAGAGATGCGCAAGGCACAGGAAATTTTTGCTACCTACACACAGGAACAGGTAGACAAGATCTTTTTTGCCGCTGCCATGGCAGCAAACAAGGCAAGAATTCCTCTGGCTAAGATGGCAGTAGAGGAAACCGGCATGGGCGTAGTTGAAGACAAGGTGATTAAGAACCATTACGCTGCCGAGTATATTTACAATGCTTATAAACACACGAAAACCTGCGGAGTCATTGAGGAGGATACGGCATACGGCATTAAGAAGATCGCCGAGCCCATCGGTCTGATTGCTGCCGTTATTCCTACTACTAACCCGACTTCCACCGCAATTTTTAAAACGCTGATCTGCTTAAAGACCAGAAATGCAATTCTCATCAGCCCCCACCCCAGAGCAAAAGCCAGCACCATTGCTGCGGCCAAGGTGGTTTACGATGCAGCAGTTGCAGCAGGCGCTCCTGAGAACATCATCGGCTGGATCGATGTGCCAAGCTTGGAGCTGACCAACGAGTTAATGCGTGAGTCTGATACGATTCTGGCAACCGGCGGTCCTGGCATGGTTAAAGCAGCTTACTCTTCTGGAAAGCCTGCTTTAGGCGTAGGTGCAGGAAACACTCCTGTTATTATTGATGATACAGCAGATATTAAACTGGCAGTAAACTCCATTATTCATTCCAAGACCTTTGATAACGGCATGATCTGCGCTTCTGAGCAGTCTGTAACGGTAGTTGGAGATATTTACGATGCAGTAAAGAAGGAGTTCCAGTATCGTGGATGCTACTTCTTAAATCCGGAGGAACTGGATAAGGTTCGCCATACTATTCTGATCAACGGCGCGTTAAATGCCAAGATTGTAGGTCAGTCCGCATATAAGATTGCGCAGCTGTCCGGCATTACAGTACCGGAGAAGACCAAGATCCTGATCGGTGAGGTAGAATCTGTAGATATTTCCGAGGAGTTCGCTCATGAGAAGCTGTCTCCTGTTCTGGCGATGTACCGGGCGAAGGATTTTGATGAAGCCATTGCCAAGGCATCTCGTCTGGTAGCAGACGGCGGTTATGGCCATACTTCTTCTCTGTATATTCATCCGGCACAGAAGGAAAAGATCATGAAGCATGCAGAGGCTATGAAGACCTGCCGTATTGTGATTAATACTCCTTCCTCCCACGGCGGCATCGGTGATCTTTACAACTTCAAGATGACCCCGTCCTTAACCTTAGGATGCGGTTCCTGGGGCGGCAACTCCGTATCCGAGAACGTAGGCGTAAAGCACCTGTTAAATATTAAGACCGTAGCGGAGAGGAGAGAGAATATGTTGTGGTTCAGAGCACCTCAGAAGGTTTACTTCAAGAAGGGCTGCATGCCGGTAGCATTAGACGAGTTAGGAACGGTAATGGGCAAGAAGAGATGCTTCATCGTAACCGACTCCTTCTTATATAAGAATGGCTATGTAAAGCCCATTGAGAAAAAACTGGATGAGATGGGAATTGAGCATACTTGCTTCTATGAGGTTGCTCCTGATCCCAACCTTTCTTCTGCGACAGCAGGAGCTAAGGCCATGACTTCCTTTGAGCCGGACTGCATTATCGCGTTAGGCGGCGGTTCTGCAATGGATGCAGGCAAGATCATGTGGGTAATGTACGAGCATCCTGAGGTAGATTTCCTGGATATGGCAATGCGCTTCATGGATATCCGCAAGAGAGTATATACCTTCCCAAAGATGGGAGAGAAGGCTTACTTCGTAGCCATCCCAACTTCTTCTGGTACTGGTTCCGAGGTTACGCCGTTTGCCGTAATCACCGATGACCGCACCGGCACCAAGTATCCTCTGGCTGACTATGAGCTGCTGCCCAACATGGCAATTATTGATGCAGACAACATGATGACTCAGCCTAAGGGCTTAACCAGCGCATCTGGCGTAGATGCATTAACCCATGCACTGGAGGCTTATGCATCGATCATGGCCACAGATTATACTGACGGTCTTGCGTTAAAGGCAATGAAGAGCATCTTCGAGTATCTGCCTAGAGCATATCACAACGGCGCTAACGATCCTGAGGCCAGAGAGAAGATGGCTGATGCTTCCTGTATGGCTGGTATGGCATTTGCCAATGCATTCCTGGGCGTATGCCACTCTATGGCACATAAGCTGGGTGCATATCATCACCTGCCTCACGGCGTTGCCAATGCCCTGTTAATCAGCCATGTTCTGCGGTATAATGCAGAGGAAGTTCCGCCGAAGATGGGTACTTTCTCACAGTACAAGTATCCTCATACCTTGGCTCGTTATGCAGAGTGCGCTCATTTCTGCGGCGTATGCGGCAAGGATGACAAGGAAACTTTGGATCTGTTCATTGAGAAGATCGAAGCCTTGAAGGCAGAGGTAGGCATCAAGAAGACCATCAAGGATTACGGCGTAGATGAGAAGTACTTCCTGGATACGCTGGATGAGATGGTAGAGAATGCTTTCGATGATCAGTGTACTGGTGCTAACCCAAGATATCCGTTAATGAGCGAGATCAAGGAGATGTACCTGAAGGCGTACTACGGCAATTAATCAGAATGATGCTTAAGGGGGCAGGCTTATCTTTGCCCCCAACCCATAAATATTGAACAAGGAGGGCATTAAGGCATGGAAGCAACCAAGGAAGTTATCTTCACAAGACCTCATAAGACGGTATACGCCACCGAGGATAAGATTATCAAAGTATTTGATAACCGCTATACCAAGGCGGATGTGCTGAACGAGGCCCGCAACGAAGCACTGGTAGAACTGAATACCGACTTAAACGTTCCGTCTCTGGTATCCGTAAACGAGACCCCTGAGGGCTGGTGCCTGGTTCGGGATAAGGTAGAAGGAAAAACGCTGCAGGAGTTAATGGATGCAGAGCCGGAGAAGCTGGAAACCTACATGGAGATGTTTGTAGATCTGCAGCTTGAGGTACACAGCCAGAAGGTTCCTACCATTAAGAGACTGCGTCATAAATTGATGGATCAGATTAACAGCTTAAAGGATCTGGACGCTACCGCCCGCTATGAGCTGGCTACCCGTCTTCAGAGCATGCCTAAACACACGAAACTGTGCCACGGCGACTTCAATCCTACCAACGTGATCGTGGATAAGTACAATAAGATGTGGATCATTGACTGGGCTCATGCAGCACAGGGCAATGCATCTGCTGACGCAGCCATGACTTATCTTCTGTTTGCACTGGAAGATCATGACAAGGCAGAGCTTTACATGAAGATGTTCTGCGAGAAGAGCGATACCGCTCGTCAGTATGTAAACCGGTGGCTTCCCATTGTGGCAGCTGCTCAGCTCACCAAGAAGAAGGAAAAAGAGAAAGATTTCCTGATGAAATGGATTGACGTGGTAGAGTATCAGTAGAATTTTCTCAGATGTACATTTTCTTGCCAGCCTAAAGCCTGGCAAGAAGCATCGGATGAACATCCGATGTGAATTGTTACGTATCATTTTAAATAATAATCAGCCAATCAAAAATAATGTCCCTTAAAAAATGCCGGTCAGCTTCTGAAAGGAAGTTTGACTGGCGTTTTTTTGTTTAGCAGAAAACTTTGGTTTCTGCTAAACAAAAACGCTCCGCCAGGAAAGTCTTTGGTATTTTCTGATTAAGCATCCGACCGGGAATAAGCGTTCTTCATTTGTCCGCTCAGCTCGTACAGCACTTTCTCCAGGGTTTTTGCAAGTTCCTTTTTCACCATCTCTGCAATGGCCTGGTTTGCCTCATGGCGAAGGGCTTTTCTGGCTGCTGTATCTGCTTCTTGTTCCAGAAGGGCGTCGTACCGGTTTAGAAGCTCATGGCTTTTTGCCGCCACATGCTCCTGGCAGCGCTCGATATGGAACAGGGATTTACTGTAGGATGCGTCCGCCATGGCTGCGATCATGCGGCTGGTCCAGTAAAAGTTATTCGTGGAGACCTCTCCCGTGGTGTTTGCCAGATATTCCGGTGTTTTTTCCACATCTGCATAGAAGGGAGCCAGCACATTAAAGGCGTTGGAGGCAAAGGCCAGCCATTCAATGGTACCGAAGTCTGCCTGCTTTGCCGGGCGCATCTGGATCAGCGCGCAGAAATCATTCCGGTTGATGCCGATGGAACGGTAGGCTCCCCGCATGGAACTGTCTCCATAGGAAGCGTAGGGATCGTAAGCTGTTCCCTGAAAATGGGAGGAAAGCACATACTTTACATCCTCCACGGTAATCTTTTTTTCCGGCACCATGCACCAGGGAATATCATCAGAAACCGGCGTATATTGAGCCTCCGGTCCATCCCACCTGCAGGTGCGGGGATTGAAATACCGTTCCATGAACCAGGCGCGGGGCGTGTTATAGACGTGATCCGAATCCGCATGGCTGCCGAAGGCATCCCGGGGATTCAGCACCCCGTCCTGGGACAAGTTCAGGTGATGGGCAGCGATAAACTCTTTTAAATCGGCAGAGCACATATGGGACTTCTGCTCAGAAAATGCGTCTTCCAGATCGAAACTGTCGATGCCCAGCTGATTGGGCATCACCACGTAAGCTTCATCTGGTACCCGCTTTGCCATCCAGTGATGTCCGCCGATGGTCTCCAGCCACCAGATTTCCTCATGGTCCTGAAAGGCGATGCCGTTCATTTCATAGGTACCGTACTGCTTAAGCAGGCTTCCCAGACGTTTTACGCCTTCTCTTGCACTGTGTATGTAGGGAAGCACCAGGCAGACGATGTCCTCTTCGCCGATGCCGCCGGGTACCTCCTCTTTTCCAGCTTCTGCAGGCTGATAGACCACCAGCGGATCGGCGCCAAGTACCCGGGGATTGGATGTGATGGTTTCTGTAGCCGTCATTCCTACGCCAGCCTCATTAACTCCGCTGGCAGCCCAGATCCCTTCTCCCTCCACAGCATTGGGCACTGCGGTATAGCGCATGGGATTCTCCGGCAGTTCCACCTTCACATGGGAGATGACTGATTGATAAATCCGCGGCTGTTCCTCTGGCTGAATCACCACGAATTTTTTGGGG
Source organism: Candidatus Cottocaccamicrobium excrementipullorum (assembly GCA_018713255.1). GTDB lineage: Bacteria > Bacillota > Clostridia > Lachnospirales > Lachnospiraceae > Caccovicinus > Caccovicinus excrementipullorum. Next base: position 50,724 of record DVFL01000017.1, read on the forward strand.
GTAAAACGTCCGGCGCCGGAATCATCGTTTCTCGCAATCATCGTCGATCCGTCATAGGATGCCTTTTTTCCCACCAGTAATGTTGTACAAGGCATATTTTCCTCCGTTCCGGAGCACACAGCAGAGTTCTGCTGCGCTCCCTTTATCATTTGCTTTTTTGTCCAAACCCTCTTATCGTTTATCGGACACATGGCAATCAATATTCTGCATATCCTCATTAGTCCTGCCGTATTTTCTGAAAAGATGGTTTTGCAATACCTTTGGACAAGGGTATTATACCCCTGAACAGTGGGAGATGCAATGCGTACCGCGGATCTAAGCTGCGTCCAAGAGCCAGGGCGGAGATGGATTCATTCACTGCCGGAAAACCATAATGATCAGGGGAATCTCCTGTCTGCGGAGAAGAAAAATCAGGGAGTGTGGAACAGAATCCCTTTGTTTTTTGAAATTATTGCTGCTTTTTAGCGAGATTAATCCATAAATCCTTTCAAAATCGCCAAAATTTCCGATAAGCCATCTTACATATTGGAAAAAAATACAGTTTCCAGTATAATTTTATCAATAATATTGTTGGGGAAAAGGCGGAGAAGGAATGAAAGCAGCAGTTTGTGATGATGAACAGGTGATTCTTGAGGAGATGGTAAAAACAGTGGAGGAAATTCCTCTGGTGGAGGGGTGCGATGGATTTAAAGATCCAGAATCCTTGTTCCGCTCCATAGAGTCTGGAGAAAAATACCAGGTAATTTTGATGGATATTGAATGGCAGGGGAAAGAAGCTGGGATTACAGCGGCAGAGCAGATCAGGCGTTTGGATCCAGAAGCCAGAATTATCTACATGACCGGCTATACCAGACAATATGTGCAGCAGATTTTTCTGCGGCCTTCTAATTTAAGCGGTTTTCTGATGAAGCCGGTGGATCCTGAGCTGCTGAAGCAGAATATTCAAAAGATTGCCCTAAAAAACCAGGAGGAAAAAAGGGGGCTGCTGGTAAAGTATAAAAGTTCGGTTCGTTCGATTCGCTTCGATGCGATTTTTTATCTGGAAAGCGCAGGGCATTTGATTACTATCCATACGGAGGAAGGGCATCAGAACTGTTATGACCGGCTGGATAAAATGATGGAGCGTCTGCCGGAATCTTTTCTCCAGTGTCACAAAAGCTATGTAGTGAATATGGATAAGATCCAGAGAATTGAGCGGAATCGGATCGTGATGGCGGACAGCCAGGAAGTGCCGATCAGCAAAGCCCGTTACCGGGAAACGAAAAGCCGATATTTTCATTACATGGAAGGAATTCTTTTTTCTGGGAAGGAGAAAGAGTGAAGGCGGCGCTGTTGGGGCTGATCTGGAGCGGAGGCGCAATGGGCGTTATGGCGGTTTGTTCCAGGTTGTACGCCAGGAAAGAGCAGAAAAGAAAGCTGCTGGCATTTTACGGGCTGGTGCTGGTTCTGGGGGTCCTAATAAGAATTCCGCTGATCAATCGGGGCGGGCTTCTTTATGGATTCAGCCTGGCAATGATGCTTGGCCTTGTGCTGGGAACCTGGAAACTCAGCGGCGAAAGGCTGGCAAAGATCCTGATTATTTTCAGCTTTGTGTTTATTGGTGCGGTGTTCTGCGAAGTGATTGCCGGAAGTATTTTCTTTCAGGGACCTGCGGTTTCCGTTAACAGAATCTTCTCCTCCTCCAGGATTGTTCCGGCGGCCCTTCTTGGAAATGTGCTGTGGGTGGTATATATAAGCGCCGCAGTAAGCTTATGGATTCATCTGGAGAAAAAATGTGTGCTTTCTCGTGGAAGAAGTTTGTGTTTTTTGATTATCTTCCAGGCGGCGGCTTTGATGATTATGATTCTTGCTCTTTACCTGGGGGTTGTTAATATGGGACTGGATTTTTGCGGAGCGGTTATTCTGCAGGTTATAGGTACCTTCGGTTTTATGAAACTGCAGATGCAGTATGAGGAGGTCCGGGAGATGGAGTCTCAGGTAAAGCAGCTGGAGATGGAGAGCCAGAGGGAGTATGAACGGTATGTGGAACTGGAGGAAGAATACAGAAGCCTTCACCAGCTTCGTCATGATTTTAATAATCAGCTGACGACGGCTTATTATCTGGTTCAGTCCGGCAAGAGAGAAGGGGCCTGCCAGCTTTTAAGAGAGATGGAAGATATGCTGGGAGGAGGAGGAGAAGATGAAACGATGCCGGAGGATTAATGAGTGGGCGGAGCGGCTGGTATTCTTGATGATTCCCGGGGGACATTTTTTGTTCCTTCCCTCTGCAGGAGAAGCTGTGATGAGAGGAAGAGGGATATGGGGAATTTCTGCCATGGCGTTGATGGCAGCTTCTGAGGGAATAATGGCCTGGATGGTAGTGCGGTGGTGCAGAAGAGAGCAGCTGAAGGAGCAAATCCAGGAATTTAAGTATATGGAACAGATGAATCAGACCAGGGATCTGGTGGCGAGACAGAGGAGGCAGGAGGCAAAAGAGCTTCGGGAAAAGCTTTGGAAGGAACTGCAGAAGGCCAAAGAAATTATTAGAGAATCTGCAGGCGGCGAGGAGAACGGCGGATTGTCTGAAGGCGCCAGCAGCGCATTTCAGGGATTGCTGCAGGACGCCAGAGCGCAGGCGGAACAAGAAGTCTGCGAAAATGCGCTGGTCAATACGGTGCTGGAAGAAAAAAAGCGCTTCTGCCAAACCTTTGGCATCCACCTTTCAGTTCAGGTGGAAGTCCCGGCGGATTTGGAGGTGAAACACTACTATTTATGCAGTGTTTTTGCTAATCTGTTGGACAATGCTATTGATGCCTGCCGGGAGCAGAAGCTTTTGCCTGAGGAGAGATTAGTTAAAGTAGAAGCCCAGAGCAAAGGTGATTACCTTTTTATTCGAGTGAGCAATCCTGCTACCAGGGAATATGCAGAACGGCCAGATAAGGCGGGGCATGGCCTGGGCCGGGAGATTGTGGCCAGAATCGCCGGGGAGTGCGGCGGAGAATACTGGACGTGGGTAAACGATAAACGTTATACGGCGGCGGTGGTGCTTCAGATTCGGAGCGGAAGCAGAGATGAGAGAAAATCTTCTTGATTGAAGAAGCAATAAAAGAAAAGACTGGAAAAAGACAGGCAGGTAAGAGAAACCTGTCTTTTTTTGCTGAAAATTCGCCTGATTTTGAAAGGCCCCACATAGGGGGGAGGCCTTTTGTTATAATAGGCAGTAGTCCTGTATCTTTGATGGAAATACTGGTCTTTCAGGGGTGCTTGGGGCGGAAATATAAGGATAAGGAGACGGGGAGTATGAATTTGACGAGATGCAGCAACGGACATTATTATGATGCAGATACTTATGCATCCTGCCCCCACTGCTCAGGCGGAGGTGCGGCAGAGAACAAGACGATTTCCTATGATGGGGGGCAGACCCAGAGTCTTGCGGAAACCATGGATTTGGACAGTTTTTCTCAGAAACCAAGCAGCCCAGAGGGCAGCATGATATCACCGCAGCCTTCAGGAAATTTTGACTTAGACGATGCCAAGACGGTAAGCATTTATCAGAGCAAAAAGGTGGAAACAGCTCAGATGGCTCCGATTGTAGGCTGGCTGGTGTGTACCAAGGGAAAGTTCTATGGTCAGGATTTCCGGCTGAAGAGCGGACGGAATTTTATCGGCCGGGGGGCAGATATGGATGTATGTTTGGCTGGAGAGAGCACGGTGTCCAGAGATCGTCATGCTACCATTATTCATGAGCCGAGACAGAATATTTTTATTGCCCAGCCGGGAGAGTCCAGAGAGCTGTTTTATGTAAATGGCAATGTGGTTCTGGCGCCGGTGCAGTTAAAGAAAAACGATATCTTGCAGATTGGAAATGTGCAGCTGATGCTGATTCCCTGCTGCGATGATGCATTTAACTGGAAAGAAGAAACTGAGGAATAAGGATATAGGAGGAAACTTATGAAAAAGCGGATGAAAAAAGGTCTGGCTGCCGCTGCTGCGCTGTTGGCAATGGCTGCTCTGACTGGATGTGCGGCTGCATCGAACCCTGGGGATCTTCAGAGAATGGGAATGGAAATACAGGAATCCATCAGTACCTTCGGCGGTCTTTTGATGGTGCTGGGACTGGCATTTTCTCTGATCCCTTATTTTGTGGAAGGTTATGCCATTATGTGTACTGGGCATAAGGCCAAGGTGGAAGGCGACTTTATGCCTTTTATTCCCATTGCCCGCCAGATTTATCAGATGCGCATTGCAGACTGCCCTATTTGGTACATATTCTTCTTTGAATACACCACCATTACGGTGTGCACCGTGGGACTGATTTGCTTCCTGCTGTTTATGCTGACGAAGAGCTTTGTGATTATCACGGTTCTGATTATCATTTATATTCTGGCCAATATGGTGTTTACCTTCCTGTATTACCAGAAATATTATAAAGTTTTCGGCTTTAATCCGAATACCGCATGGATGAATATTATTCCTACCTTCGGCGTAGTGGCTCTGGTGTTCTCCATGCTGATCGCCTTCTCCAACGATATCCACTACGGCAATTATGTGGATCCCAAGAAACTTCCCAAGAGTCCGGGAAATAAGGAAAAAGGCGGACAAAAAGGCGTGATCGTAGGTGTTTCTGGAAAGTACGAGAACGCCAGCTTTGATATGGAAGATGGAGCTGAGCTGATTTTCGGCCGGTCCCCACAGGAGGCGAATATTGTGTTCGATCAGGTGCATGCGGATGTGAGTCGGAAGCACTGCTCGGTGCGGTTTGACGGAAGAAATAATCAGTATGTTGTGACGGATTTCTCGGCTACGGGAACCTTTACCAGCGAAGGCGTCCGTCTGGAGAAAAACCAGCCTACGCAGCTGTCCCGGGGCACGGTGATTTACTTAGGCGGCAGCAAGCAGAATGCTTTCCGCTTGAATTAAGACAAGCAGGATAGACAGGCCGGCGGGACAGGTTTAAAGGGATTTAGACTGACTCGGCGGCCTGTTCTGCGATGGGAACAGGAAAACAGGCTGAAGGCACAGCCGGAAAGGATGATGGAAGTCCATGGTTTCTTACCATTTGTTCAGCAACCCGGGGGGAAGAGAAAATAACGAGGACTATGTGGGAATGTATCAGAATGGACAGTCCTGGTGTTTTGTTTTGGCTGACGGCCTGGGCGGTCACGGAAAAGGAGAGGTGGCGTCTAAACTGGCGGTAGAGGCTGCGATAAAAGAGTTTGCTCTTCGTGGTCCTGGGGAGGAGACGCTGAAAGCATCTTTTGATCAGGCCCAGAGAGCGATTCTGGAAGGGCAGAGAGAGGATTATCGGGCCAGAGACATGAAAACCACGCTGGTGATTCTCCATGTCAGCGAGAATCAGCTGTGGTGGGGGCATATCGGAGACAGCCGCCTTTATTATTTTCAGAAGGGGAAGCTCAGGGAGCGGACCTTGGATCACAGCGTTCCCCAGATGCTGGTGGCGGCAGGACAGCTGAAAGAAAAGCAGATTCGCAATCATCCGGATCGAAACCGGCTTCTGCGGGTATTAGGAGTAGACTGGGATTCGCCAAAATACCAGATTGCGGAATCCAGGAAGCGGGAAGAGCGCCAGGCATTTCTTCTGTGCAGTGATGGATTTTGGGAACTGATTGATGAAAAGAAGATGCAGCACTGTCTTAAAAAAGCGTCTTCTCCCAAAGAATGGGCAGAGCTGATGGAAAGTATTGTAAGAAAAAACGGACAGGGAAAAAACATGGACAATTATTCTGCTGTGACGGTATGGATTTAGGAGTTTTAAACCTGCCGGTACGGAAGATAGGATAAAGGAGGCATTTGGCATGGCGGTGGTACGCTGCCCTCAGGGTCATTACTATGATGATGAACGTTTTTCCAGCTGCCCTCACTGCGGCATTTTTGCTCCGGGGAAAAATTCGGAAGAATCTGGACATGGGCCGGAGAAAGAAAAGCGGAGAGGGATTTTTGGCTGGCTGGACAGAGAGAAAACCGTGGCTTATTCCTCTGGAAAAGAGAAAGAGCGTCAGGGAGAATCAGATCGGACCATTGCCCTGGAGAAGGCAGCTGAGACAGATGACCAGGTGAGGACTGTAGGAATCTTTTCTGGAGCAAAGGGGAATGATTACGTTACCGGTTGGCTGGTGTGTGTAGAAGGACCAGAAAAAGGACGAGATTACCGGCTTCATCACGGATTTAACCGGCTGGGAAGAAGTCTTGAAATGGACTTGCAGGTAAGGGATGATCCGGCCATCAGCCGGGACTGTCATTTTTCTGTGGTATATGATGGAAAGACGAAGACCTTCAGTGTGGTTCCCGGAAATGCAAGCCTGACCTACTGCAAGGGAAAGCTCCTTTCTCAGCCGGAGATACTGCAGGAAGGAGAGGAAATTACCGCAGGAGGAAGCCGTTTTGTGTTCGTGCCCTTCTGCAGGGAGGGAAGAGGATGGGAAGAAGAAGGAAAATCTTAGGGCTGGTTTTGGCGATGGTTCTTTATGCCCAGGAGGGAATGTTGTTTAATGCCTATGGACAGGAGAGCCAGGTGATGGACCAGGAGGAAGAAAGAATTGAGCAGGTCTATGGGAATCTGCCGGAAGTAGTGATGTATGCTTCGGGTCTGGAAACTGCAGATGTTCAGGAGGCAGAGGCTTATTTGGCAGGAGAGAAACTTTCTCTGATCAATACCGGCGTTTTTTCAGAACTGGATGAGGGGATATATTATTATGTGCTTTTGGATATTTCCGGTTCAATTCCGGACCGATATTTTTCTGGAATTAAAGAAGGAATTTTAAATCTGCAAAACAGCCTTGGGGAGAAAGACAGGCTGGTTTTATGCACCTTTGGAGAGACGGTGGCCCTGGCGGCAGACGGTTTTCAGACGCCGGGGGAACTGGAAGAGATTCTGGCGGCACTGGACAACGGGGATCAGAAAACTCTTCTGTTTGAAGGAATTGACAGAGCGGCGTCTCTTGCTTCTCAGGTGACGGGAGAGCAGTGCCGTCGGAAGGTGCTGGCAGTGATTTCTGACGGGGAAGACATTGCCGTGGGAAAGAAGATGGCAGAGGAAGCTCAGGAAACCTTAAAGGAAACTGGACTCCCGGCATATGCCTTTGCCATTCGGGATACGGCTTCCGCCAATATCAACAGTTTTGGTCAGTTTGCCAGAACTTCCGGCGGTGATCTGACAACCTTTACTTCAGATCAGGGCCCCAAGATATTGACGGACTTGGCTGCAGAGCTTCAGCAGGATGTTTATGGGGAATATGAAGCTGCTTCCAATGTAGTGACTAATCAGGAGGAGACGTTCAGTCTGAAATTTCCAGATGGCAGAGTGATGACCAGACCGGTGATGAATGTACACTGGATTCCAGATGAAGAGGCTCCTTATCTGGTTCAGGGAGAACGAATCGGCCAGCGGCAGATCAGGCTGACCTTCAGTGAACCGATGGCAGGACTGGAGGGAGCTGCCAATTATCAGGTGGCGTATGAAGGAGAACCGGTGGGCGTAACGGGAGTAGCTTACGACCGGGAGGATAATACCCAGGTAACCTTGACTCTGGAAGAAGAGGTGAAAAACGGCACTTATTCTATCGGCTGCTCCAATATTACAGATGTTTCCATGGAAAAAAATCCTTTGTCAGGAAATCTTTCAGTGGAAATTACTTCTGTCCCGGAACCAGAGACGGAGCCGGAAGCGGAGACGGAGGCTGTGCCGCCGGAAAACTATACCGGAGTGTTGTTTTTGCTGTTTGCGGCGGTGGTGGCGCTGGCTGTTGTGCTGGCTGTGCGGGCCGGCAAGAAAAAGCCAAAGGATGATGAGTCCAAAGGTGCAGGAAAACCGGAGGAGACGAACTTGCGCCCAGACGATTTCAAACAGCATGTAAAGATGGAGCCAGGAGATCGGCTTCCTGTGGAAGCAGTTATCTCCGTTAATGGAAGAAAACCGGTGAAAACTTTATGGCAGCTGGAAAAGAGTCTGATTGTGGGCAGAGCTTCCATCTGTGACGTCTACTTTGATGATGGGCAGATGTCCAGGCAGCATTTTTGCCTGGAGAGAGAGGGGAAAAATATACTGATTTCCGATCTGCAGTCCACCAATGGAACCAGCGTAAATGGAATTGCCGTGGGGCAGAAGCGGCGGCTTTCTCCCGGGGATGTGATTGAAGCTGGTTCAGTAAAGATTACAGTCAGGTGGTGAGATCATGGAACGGTGTCCTAACTGCTTTGCGCCAGGATATCAGCAAGGAGGATGCAGCCGCTGTGGATTTCAGGCGGCCTACGACAAGCGGAGCCCCAGAGTTTTGCCTGCGGGAACGGTTCTGGCCGGCAGGTATTATCTGGGACGGCTGCTGGGAGAGGGCGGATTCGGAATTACTTATAAGGCTTGGGACCTTAAGACGTCTGTCCTGTGCGCGGTCAAGGAATACGCACCTAACGGCATTACCTGGAGAGGAGCGGACAAGCGGCGGCTGGTGTTGGGAAAGTCTGAGGACGAGAAGCCTTATCAGGCTGGTCTGCATCGGTTTATGGAAGAAGCACAGATCTTAAGCCGTTTGGAACAGATTCCCTCTGTGGTAGATATTACATATAGCTTCCAGGAGAATAATACCGCGTATTTCGTCATGGAATTTCTGGACGGGGCAGATTTAAAACAAATTGTGAAAGCTTCTAAAGGAAGACTTCCTGTGGAAGAAGTGACGGATATTATTCTTCAGGTAGCCCTTTCTATGGATGTCATTCACACGAAAACAAAGATCATTCACCGGGATATCAGCCCGGACAACATTTATATTACTCGGGATAAGAAGGTAAAGCTCATTGATTTCGGAAGTGCAAAGCAGACGATAACAGGAGCGGCGGGAGGACTTTCTGTACTGGTTAAGCCGGGATTTGCGCCGCCGGAACAGTTCTCTTCTCAAATGGTTCAGGGAAGCTATACGGATGTATATGCTTTAGCAGCCACCTATTATTATGCTCTGACTGGACAGATGATTCCCACAGCCCAGGAGAGACTTGCCGGCGCTAACTATGTTCCCTTAAAGCAGATGAACCTGGGAATCCTAGAAAGCGTCTCCGATGCAGTGGATCAGGCCCTTGCCCTAAATATCAGCCAGAGAACCCAGACTATGCAGGCTTTCATCCGGGGGATTGCACCGGCAGCAGGAAGGCGGCAGCAGGTGAGAAGGAAAACCGCATTTGTTCGAGTGGTAAAGGGACCGGAGGCAGGACTGCACTGGACGCTTGTGCCGGGCCAGGAAGTGACCATAGGACGTTCAGATACAGAAGCACAGCTGAGGCTCAGACAGCCTGAGGATGTGAGCCGGGTTCACTGCCGGATTACCTGGATGCCGGAAAGAGGAAAATTCAGGATTCAGGATTTATCGACTTATGGAACCTATTATCAAGGCCGGCGGCTGAATAAGGGCGTGCTTTACGAGGTGAGTCCCCCGGCCAGGCTGATGCTGGCCAGTGCAGTCTGTGTGATTGAGCTTGGGGTAAGGGAGGAAAATCAATAAGGTTGGAGTATGGTATGAATTGCAGGATAGAGCAGAAAGAGAGAAATCTCTGGTATGAGACGGGAATCAGCAGCATTATCGGAACCCGAAGCTACCAGCAGGATTTTGCTTATCTTTATACAGATGATCAGGATCTGGCGGCCCTGGTGTGTGATGGAATGGGCGGACTGGAGGGGGGAGAAAAGGCCAGCCGGGCGGCGGCGGAAACCTTTGCCCGGGATCTTCGGGAAGGCGGGCCGGGGGCTAATCTTCCCGGCTTTCTCCAACGGGAAGCCAAGCGGATGGATAAGGCGGTAAGCGGCTTAAAAAACGCCGGCGGAAAGCCTTTAAAAGCAGGAAGCACCATGGTTGGCGTATACTGCAGAAAAAATCTTCTTTACTGGGTGTCAGTAGGAGACAGCAGGATTTATATCATCCGGGGCGGACAGATCGTCAGGCAGACCAGGGATCATAATTATCGGCTTTTGCTGAAGGAACAGCTGAGCGCGGGGCAGATCAGCCAGGAGTTTTATGATCAGGAGGAAAAAACACCTCAGGCAGAGGCGCTGATCAGCTTTCTGGGAATGGACGGTCTGCGGGTCATTGACGGCAAGCAGCAGGCCATTTCTCTGCTTCCAGGAGATATTGTTCTTTTATGCAGCGATGGGGTTTATAAAAGTCTGACGGACAGTCAGATCCATGCCATGGTCAGGGATAATGATATTGATATGAATATTGCGGCAGACAGATTAACGGCCATGGCTCTTCGCTACGGAGTGAAGGGCCAGGATAATACCACCGTGATTCTGCTGCGGTACCGGGAAGAACAGGAGGGGGAGGAATGATCCGCTGTTTAAATTGCATGAATATGTTTGACGAGGTGTATGGGGTATGCCCTCACTGCGGTTTTATTCCAGGTTCACCGCCTAAGGAGGCTTATCATTTGTTTCCGGGCACCGTACTTAAGGACCGTTATATTGTGGGAACCACAGTGGGCTTCGGCGGCTTCGGCATCACTTACCGGGCCTGGGACAGCAGGCTTGACAAGATGGTGGCCATAAAAGAATTTTATCCCAACGGCCTGGTAAACCGGGTTCCGGGGGAAAAGACGGTGATTATCTATTCCGGCAGCCGGGCCAATGAATTCGAGGGAGGAAAACAGCGGTTCCTGGCGGAAGCCCGGAATATGGCGAAATTTAACACCCATCCCAATATTGTAAACGTTTATGAATTTTTCGAGGAAAATAATACGGCCTACATCGCCATGGAATTTTTAAACGGCATGTCCTTTAAGCAGTTTATCGCGGAGCGTGGAGGACGGGTGGACTGGCAGACGGCGGTGCAGGTGGTGCTGTCGGTACTGGACGGCCTTAAGGAAATTCACCGGGCGAAAATCATCCACCGGGATGTGAGTCCGGATAATATTTTCCTGGTGCCCACGGGGCAGGGAAACAATGATTATAAGGTGAAGCTGATTGACTTCGGCGCCGCCAGGTTCGCCAGCGGCCAGGAGGAAAAAACCTTATCCATTATTTTAAAACCCGGGTACGCGCCGCCGGAACAGTACAGAAGTAAAAGCCGGCAGGGTCCCTGGACAGATCTTTATGCTGTGGGAGCAGTGCTTTACCGGGCAGTGACAGGCATAATGCCGGATGAATCGGTGAACCGTATGGTGGAGGATCATCTGCGGCCGCCGAAAGAGGTGGTGCCGGAAATTCCCCAGTATTTAAGCGACAGCATTATGCGGGCCATGGCATTAAATCAGGAGCTTCGCTTTCAGAATGTAGATCAGTTTAGGGAGGCCATTCAGCAGAAGACTAAGGTCCGCACCGTGGAAGGGGAGCTTAAGCGGAGGAAGGTTCTGCGGGGAGTAAGCATCGGCGGAATTTGCCTGGTGGTGTTAGGAGCGGCCTTTGCCTGCCGGCAGGTATATGTGGGCAAGCAGCAGGCGCTGTACAACATTGAGGCTCAGGTTCAGATCGCTATGCCGGATTTAAATGGGGAGAAGGAAAAACAAGTCAGGGCGGCAGGAAGTCTGGGAAGTGAAGGGGAAGAGGACAGGAGCTTTGCCCTGGAGCCTACGGATTTGATGCTGGAGCAGATGCTGAAAGAGTATGAAGAAAGTTTTGAAAAGGTTTCGGTAGAGCAGCAGGAGTCCGTTGATCCGAAGGATTATGAAGAGCAGATTCTGGCTCTGGCAGAGGAAGGAAATCTTCCGGCGGCCTTTGATTCCACTTTTTTATCTCCTGAAGAGGAGACTGCCTGGGCCGATCTGGGAAGCCTGGAGACGGTTTATGACACTATTGACGAGGACGCTTATTATTTCTTGGAGGATGAAGAGTTTCAGGCTTATTTCGGACAGGAGAAAAAGCAGATTCCCATCTCTTTCAGCGCTCCGGTGCTGTACGTGAATACTTATCTTGTGCCGGAGGAGGAGATTCCTGAGGAGATCAGGAGCCTGGAGCAGCTGAGCGTGGACGGTGAAGCCAGCTACTGTGTAAGCGCCGTAGACCGGGAAATGTACAGCCAGGCCTTTGCTGTGCCGGAGAATGGGGAGAATGATCCTTTGTATGAGCCATTCTTTGGAGAAACAGGCGATGATCAATGGGGCTACGAGCCGTTTCTGCGGCGGGAAACAGCCTATTATCTGGGCAGCACCGATGACTATGAAGCGGTGCGGGCAAGCCTGGGGGGAATCTATCATATGGTGGTGCTGAAAGATCTTCAGGAGGAAGGCAAGGTGAAGGGCCGCTTTACTCATTTATGGAGCGTAAGCGGAAGCCTGGAAGGAGAAGCGAAAACGGCAGCGGATAACCTAGTGTATTATCTGCTGGGGGAATCGGCCCAGGATGTGTTTAACCTTCAGTATGGAAATGGATTGTCCCTGAATAAAAATATGATGGAAACTTATGTGGAGGGCAACGACGAGTTTGGAGAGATTAAGGCCAGCTTGGACAGCCTTCAGATGGAATATGGAAGTGAGGGCCGGCAATGAGACGATGTCTGCAGTGCATGAATGAATACCCTGAGGAGTACGCGGATGTGTGCCCCCACTGCGGCTATGTCCATGGGGCCACAGAAAGCGGAGACGGCCTGCTTCGGCCGGGGACCATTCTTCAGGGGCGATATATTGCGGGAACGGTGATAAAAAACCGGGACACCGATGTGTGCTATATTGGCTGGGACGCTTTGTTTGACCGGAAGGTGATGATTCAGGAATATTTTCCAAGGTATTGCGCTTCTCGGTCAGGAAAAGAAGAGCTGACGATCTATGCTTCTAAAGAAGAAGCGTTTAAAAGAGGGCTGGAGCTGTTTATCTGGCAGAGCCGTCAGCTAATCCGGCTGTACCGGGAAGAGGATGTGATCACTTATCACGCCTGTTTTGAGGAAAATAAAACGGCGTATGCTGTGATGGAATACCGGGAGTACAGAACCCTGGAGGATTACGTAAAACGAAAGGGCCAGGCTTTAGGAAGCCGGGAGGCGTATGAGTGGCTTAGAAAGGCTGTCCAAAGTGTGGAGAAGGCGGCGGAAATCGGCGTATATCACGGCCAGATCGGGCCGGATACCTTCTGGGTGAAGGAAAACGGAGATCTGGTGCTGAAGGATTTTGGCCCCTGGCGTTATGTAAGCGGAGAGCCGGGAATCGTAGATTACGGAAAAGCAGGAGAACGCACCGATGTGTACGGCCTGTCTAGGCTTTTTGTCTGGATGATCACCGGAAAAGATCTGCCTCAGGAGGATAATCCGGGGGATATGCTGCTTAACCAGTTCCGCCTTACTGGCCGCAGCGCCTCGGCTGTCCGACGGGGCCTGGCCCGTGAAATCCGCACCGTAAGCCAGTTTGAGCAGGAGCTTCTAGGACCGGCAGCCAGATTTTACGGCCGGCAGCAGGAGACCAAAAGCTCCCGGAACGGAACGGGAAGAAAGGGAGGAAAAGGCCCCGGAAAAAGAATCGGGTTAGGAAGGCTGTCTCTTCCTCGCTGGCTGATTATTTTGGCCGGGGGCGCGGCAGCGGTTTTTCTGGCGGCGGCGGTACTGGTGGGGCTGGATGTGATTCCCTTAACCATCGGGCCGGCGGGAAGCCGGCTGGAAAGCCAGATGGTCCGGGTGCCTAACCTGGTGAATCTGGATGTGGAGGAAGCGGAGCGGCGGCTGGCTCAGCAGGGGCTGTATTTAAGCCAGGAGAATGCGGACTTCTCAGATGAGGTGGAAGAAGGAAAGATCTCTCACCAGGAGCAGAAGGAAAACACGGTGATTGAGCAGGGATCGGAGATTCAGGTTACTGTCAGCCTGGGAAAAGAGCGGTATCAGCTTCCGCCTGTGCGAGGACTTTCAAGCGAGGAAGCCGTAAAGACGCTGGAAGAGAAGGGATTTCGGGATGTGACCACCGTGGACAGTCAGGAAGAGGGCGCTGATAATACGGTGATTGCCGTGATGGTGAACGGAGAGATTCAGGAAGAAACCAGCCAGGATGAACCGTTTAATCTCAGAGCCTGGTTAGAGAGGCTGGAGCAGGAAGAGGAGCTTGTGGAGGCGGACGCCAAGATCCAGCTGATCATCTGCAGATGGGAAACGGAAACCGCGACTCAGATGGTGGAGGTTCCTGGCCTGAAGGATGTGAATGTTGAAAAGGCCAGAGAGGTTCTTGAAGAAGCAGGTCTCCGCGCCAATGTAATTGAAGAATATAACAGCCTTCCGAAAGGAACGGTGCTGCGGCAGGATCCGGAAGCGGGAGAGGAGACTGCCGCGGGAGAATATGTAAGCGTGTGGGTGAGCCGGGGGGAGGAACCCATTTTTATGCCTGATCTCAGGACAAAAGAGCTTGAAGAGGCAAAAGAAATCATTGAGGAAATGGGAATGGTGCTGGCGGATGTGCAGGAAAAATATGACAGCTCAGTTCCTGAAGGACGGGTAATCACCCAAAACATCGAACCGGACAGAGAGGTAAGCACAGGACAGCGGATTGTTCTGGAGGTGAGTATGGGCAGGATGAGGGAAACAGAAACAGAAGCTGTACCGGCGCCCACCAGGGTGCCTGCCACAACGAAGGCGGCCACCACAGCGCCGCCCCAGACCGCAGCTCCAGAAACCACAGCCCCTCAGCCTGTCACAGAGCCGGTGACTGAGGTTCCTTCAGAGGAAACTACAGTTCAGGAAACTACAGTTCAGGAGCCGGAAGAGGAAAGGGAAGGGGCTGAGGAAATGCAGGCGCCGCCTGGGCCGGCTGCCCCTTCGGGTCAGTCCAGTCCCGGCGGGATGCCAGGCCCTTCTCCGGGGGGAAATACTGGAGGAAATGGACAAAATACCGTCTCTCTGCCTGAACGGCCGGGAGATGTTTCAGGATTTGAAAAGCCTTCAATTGATTAATACAGATTGCAGCTGTTCAGGAAGGAGGAGCTTCTTATGAATTTAGTTCGATGCAGCAAAGGCCATTTTTACGATGGAGACCGTTACCAGAGCTGCCCCCACTGCGGGGCAGGGGCAGGGGCGGATCAGCCTACCATGGCCATGAATGACGGGGGAAAGGAAGAGCCGGGCGTTACCATAGCAATGGCCGGTTCGGGAAGCGGACAGGATCCGGAAACCCACCTGGGAACGGGAGATCGGCCTACGGTGAAGAAATCCCCGCGGCCGGAAGAGAATTTCGGAACGGCGGAGGCCATTGATCTGGTTCAGCGCCAGGGAACTATCCCAGATGATGAGGGAAAGACCATCAGCTACTACAGCCAGAACATTACCGCCCCGGTAATGGGGGAGCCGGTAACCGGCTGGCTGGTATGCACAAAAGGAAAATATTTTGGCCAGAGTTTCCCCTTAAAGTCCGGGAGAAATTTTATCGGGCGGGGCAGGTCCATGGACGTGGCTTTGGAGGGAGAGCCTTCTGTGTCCCGGGACCGCCACGCGGTGGTGATCTATGAGCCTAAGGAGAGAATGTTTATTGCTCAGCCAGGGGATTCCAGAGAGCTGTTTTATGTGAATGACAAGGTGGTTTTGGACAATGTAACTCTTAAGGCATACGATCAGCTGTCCTTAGGCAAGGTGAACCTGATGTTGGTTCCCTGCTGCGGCAAGGATTTTGCCTGGGAAGACCTGGAGAAGAAATAAAGAGACAGAGGGCAGATCATGAACAGATTATGTATGGGATGTATGAAAGAGTATGATGACCAGTTTGACGTGTGCCCTTACTGCGGCTACGCATTTAACACACCGCCTAAACAGTCTTATCATATTCCTCCTGGCTCCATTCTGGAGAAGCGGTATATAGTGGGAAAGGTTCTGGGCTTCGGCGGTTTCGGAGTAACCTATGTGGGCTGGGATTATCTGATGGAGCGGAAAGTAGCCATCAAGGAGTATCTGCCCAGCGAGTTCGCCACCCGGATGCCTACTCAGCAGAAAATTACCGTGTATTCCGGGGACAAGGAGGAGCAGTTCAAGGAAGGGCTGAAAAAGACTCTGGATGAGGCCCGGCGTCTGGCCAAATTTGAGGAAGTGCCGGGAATCGTACAGATTTACGACTGCTTTGAGGCTAACGGGACCTCCTACATTGTAATGGAGTTTCTGGAAGGCATGTCTTTAAAGGAATATCTGGCGGAAAAGGGAAAAATGACAGTGGAGCAGGCCCTTCCGGTGATTCTGCAGATTGCTTCCGCCATGGAAGAAGTACATAAGGCGGGAATTCTTCACCGGGACATCGCTCCAGATAATATTTATGTGCTGAATCCGGAGTCGGATGGAGCGCTTCAGGTAAAGCTTCTGGATTTCGGCGCTGCCCGCTACGCCACCACCAAGCACAGCAAGAGCCTTTCGGTGATTATCAAGCCTGGCTATGCTCCGGAGGAGCAGTACCGGAGCAGGGGAGATCAGGGAACCTGGACGGATGTGTACGCCCTGGCGGCTACATTTTACAAGATGATTACCGGCATCACGCCGGAAGACGCCATGGAGCGCAGCGTAAAGGATGAGGTGAAAAAGCCTTCCAAATTAGGAGTAAAGATTCCTAAGGCCACAGAAACAGCGTTAATGAACGCCATGAATGTAAAGATCCAGGACAGAACCCAAACCATGGAAGAATTCACTCAGGAGCTGATGGCCGCGGAGGTGAAAGAGCGGGAGAAAACCAAGGACAAGGAAGACGTGGGGAAAGTCCCCAGATGGGTATTTTTGGCTTCCGGAGGCGCTTTGGTGGCCGCCGCGGTAACGGCAGCCCTGATGCTTACCGGAGTGATCACCTTCCGGATCCGGCCTGAATCGGCTACGCTGGAAGCTGACGTGGTCCGGGTGCCCAATGTGGTAAATCACCTGGCAGATGAGGCGGAAACGATCTTGTCGAATCATCAGCTGGGCATGTCCAGAGATAAAATGGTTTATTCCAAAGAAATTCCTCAGGATATGGTGTCTTATCAGGAGATCAAGGAAAATACCGCAGTGGCCCGTGACACGGTTTTAGTGGTATGGATCAGCATGGGAGAGGAAAAAGGTGTCATTCCTGCGGTGAAAGGCCTTAGCCAGGAAGAGGCTCAAAAGCTTTTGGAGGAGGCCGGATTTACCAATATCACCCTGGAAGAGAGTCAGGAGCCGGGAGTATACCAGTCTGTTCTGGAAATCAGCCAGGAGGCAGGAGAGCAGATTCCTCTGGATCAGGAGATTATCCTTACTATCTGTATGAATGAGGAGAGCCAGGAAGGCGACGCCTCGGTGAAGGTTTCCGTGCCGGATCTTTCCGGGAAGACCCGGGAAGAGGCGGAAAAGCTGTTTGAAGAAGCAGGACTTTTGATTAACTGGGTAGAAGAAAACAGTGAAGAACCGGAGGGAACTATTTTAGGACAGAGCCCGGAAGCGGGAGAAGAAGTAAATAAGGACTCTTATGTTACGGTGCGGATCAGCAAGGGCGTGGAGAAAATGTATATGCCTAATGTTCTTTTGATGACGGAAGCAGAGGCTCGTGAAGTCATTGAAGAGATGGGATTGAAGGTCAGCCAGGTGCAGGAAGTTTACAGCGATTCTGTAGCTAAGGGCAAGATTGTCAGTCAAAGCATTGACCAGGATGCTGAGGTGAAAAAAGGAGACAGCGTAGCTCTGACGGTAAGCAAGGGCAAGGATCCGGCAAAGGAGACCAGGAGCACACAAAGAGCGACGCAGGCCCCACAGACCCAGGCGCCTCAGACTCCGGCTCCCCAAACTCAGCCGCCGCAGACTCCGGCGCCCACTCCAGCGCCAACCCCGGCACCTACCCCGGCGCCCACTCAGCCGCCCACAACAGCGCCGACCCAGCCGCCCACAACGGCTCCGCCGGAAACAGAAACTCCGCCTTTGCTTCCCTTCTAAATCGGGATTTAGGGCAGGAGCGCTTCGGCAGGGGGAAAGAAATAATTCGAGAAGGAAAAACTTGGCCTTCATCAGGCGGCCTCAGGGTCTGATGAAGGAAAATCATAAAAACAGGAGGGCGTTAAGATGAAAAAGAAAATAATTGCCGCCGCAGCAGTGATGACAATGTTATCCGCCGTACCAGCCTATGCTGGATGGTGGCAGCAGGATCAGACCGGCTGGTATTACAACTTTGATAATGGGGCTTATGCGAAAAACGGAATGGTGGAGATTGACGGAAAGAAGTATTATTTTGACCAGAACGGATATATGGTAACAGGATGGGTAAAGCTGGACGAAAAATGGCATTATTTTGGCCCTGACGGAAGTCTGGCAAGAGGATGGATCCAGGATGGAGGAAAATGGTATTTTATCAACGATGACGGAACCATGCGAACCGGATGGTACAATGATGGAAAAAATCAGTACTATCTATATACCATTGAAGATACTTTTACCATTAATGGGGCGGTAGAAGGCGCCATGGTAACAGGAACGGTTACTCTTTCCGGCGTGACCTATTATTTCGATGCTCAGGGACATCAAGATAATGTGGTGGGTTCTTTTACCCAGGACGGCATCAATTACCGGTATCGGAGCGGAGTCCTTCAGTGGGAGAATATTAACGAAGACGGAGACTGGATCCAGTTCAGTACCCTGGCAGAGATGGCGGCAGATGTTGAGGAACAGCTGATTGAACGCTACAACGACAACTGGAACAGCACAACGGCCAGACAGTTTGTTCAGGATGCGAAAACCTTGCTGCCGCGTCTGCTGGAATATGATGAGACTAAATTGGATATCTATATTCAGCAGACATTGGAAGAGTACTGGGGATATGAGTATGAGGATGAGGACGAGTACGATGATTATGACTGGTTTGATCGGTATGCATGGCTGTTTTATTAATGAGGGGTGAAGCAGGAGTTTAAGAACGTAAAAATAAGGATAGCGCCGGTGGTTTGCTGTACACCGGCGCTATTTTTTGCGAACTATTTATCCTTTTAATCCAGATGTGCTGATGCCTTCTACCAGATATTTCTGGAAGAAAATGAAAATCAAGACAGAAGGAAGGATGGATAAGCTTGCCATGGCAAACATTGCTCCATAGTCAGAGGACGAACCAGGATCGCAGAAAAGTTTTAATGCAAGGCTGACAGGATACATGGCAGTTTTATTCACATACAACAAGGCTGACAGGAAGTCGTCCCATCTCCACATAAAAGAGAAAAGACAGGAAGTAACCAGTGCTGGTTTGATTAAAGGGATCATAATTCTTGAAAAAATCCCCATATACGAGCACCCGTCAATTTTAGCAGCTTCGTCTAACTCCACCGGAATGCCGCCAATAAAATTAGAAATCAGGTAGATAAAAAATCCTTGGGTAGCAAAGAAATAAGGCACGATCAAAGGTAAAAAGGTTCCCACCCAATTTAATTTCTGATACCATAAATATTGCGGAATCATCAGCACCTGAGCTGGAAGCATCATAGATAAAAGCATGGCAGAAAACAACAGGTTTTTGCCGCGGAATTTAAAGCGGGCAAACCCATAAGCGACAAAAGCGGAAGAGCACACAGTTCCAATGGTGGCAACGATGGAAATAAAGATAGAATTTCGGAAAAATGCACCAAAGGATATTTTAGCAAAGCCTTTCCAGCCATTGACGTAATTGGCTAATGTAAATTTTTCTGGAATTAGTGAACTTGCTGTGGTAAAGATCGTGTTGGATTCTTTAAATGAACTCATTACCATCCAGACGAGGGGATAAATCATAACGATTCCCATGGCGAATACCAAAACATGATAGACAACAGCGGAAAGCATTCGTTTTTCTTTCATGATTACAGTCCTCCTTCATAGACCCAGAAGCGTTTGGTAGCGAACAAGAACAGCGTAATCAGCCCGATCAGTACAAGCATAACCCAAGCCATGGCAGCGCCGTAACCGGTATTGTAAAATTCAAAGGACTGCTGATACATGTATACGGTGTAAAGCAAAGTGGAGTTCATCGGTTTGCCCTGGGTAATGATGTAGCATTGCGTAAAAGCTAAAAAGCCGTTAATCATTTGCATCACCAGATTAAAAAATATGGTGGGAGTCAAAAGCGGAAGGGTAATCTTAAAAAAGCGGGAGATGGGACCGGCGCCGTCCACCATAGCTGCCTCATATAAAGAGGCGGGGATCTGTTTTAAAGAGGATAAAAAGATCAGCATGGAAGAGCCAAACTGCCAAACAGCAAGCAGGATTAACACCCATATAGCGGTTTTGGTATCTCCTAACCAGGAGAAACTTGTTTCGATGCCAATTTTCCCTAAGAGGGTATTTACCACACCATCAATTGCAAACATTCGTTTCCACAAAATTGCCACAGCAACAGAACCGCCGATGATTGACGGCAAATAGTAGGCAGCCCGATAAAAACCGGACATTTTTGTGTTTCGAAGCAGCAAAAGGGCGACTAACAGAGCAAATAGAAGTTTTAACGGTACAGATACAAATGCGAAGAAAAATGTCACACGCACTGATTTTAAGAAAGTTTCATCTTGAAACATGGTGCGAAAATTCTCCAGCCCGGTAAAAACTGGCGGGGATAAGATATCGTAATCGCAGAAGGAATAATAAAGAGAAATTCCCATGGGAACAATCATAAAGAAAAGAAAGCCCAGGGCAAAAGGAAGCGTGAACATATATCCTGCTGTATCTTCCTGATTAAATAATCTTTTTATAGTTCTCATTTCTAACCTCCAATTTCATCTTGGAAAAAAGAAGGTGGCCTGGAACCGGCCACCTCTTTTTGCTGCTATTCTGCTCCCATCATGGAATTGCCTTCCTCAAACAGCTGAGTGCCTGCTTCTTCTGCAGTCATCTCGCCGTAGCAGACCTTTTCTTCCAGCTGATTTAACAAATTGTTTACCTCGCTGGCTCCATCAGGCGCAGGCGGATTAATCTGGGAAGAAGATGGTTCTACTACATCATAGATGAAGCGGATAATCTCCTGGCTGTCAGCGTCCAGATTTTCCGAAATGCTGTCGGCTACTGTGCTGGACAGAGGGATACCTCTTTCTCCCAGCAAAATATTATTGCATTCTACAGAATTGGTGAAGAAATTCAAAATTTTTGCTGCTTCATCAGGGTTTTGTGAGTCAGTGGAAATGGCAAAAAACTGACTTGGTTTTAAATAGTCCGATTTTGCCGGATCCTTTGATGGCCAGGTAGTAATGCCGATTTCCATTCCTTCTGGAGCGGCGTTTTTAATTGCAGAATACTGGTTGGAATAGGAGAAGGAGCACCAAGACATTGTTTCAGGACTGGAACCATATACCAGGGGATCCTGTTCAACAGAGCCTATGGTTCTTTCTGCGAAAATAGCAGGGTTCACATGCCAGCCTTCGCTGATTCCATCTTCGTACAGTTTAAAAAATTCAATATAAGGATCTGCAGAATCTCCACCTAATTTTCCATCTTCGAACATAACAATGTCGTCTGCACGGAGGTAATATTCTGCAAATTGTTCATTCTGGTTATAACAAAGGTTGGTCTTGTAACCTGTCTTTTCATATACCTCTTTGCAGACATCAATGAATTCATCCATTGTCATATTGTCTTTAATGGTAATTCCATTTTCGTCAAGAAGGGTTTTGTTATACAAAAGGGCTGGAGTATTAATGCCGTTGCAGATGGCATAAAGTCCATCACCGATTTTCCCGGAATTTAATACGTCCTGGTTGCAGTTTGCAGTGTCAATCGTGCCATCTTCTATGTAGGGGGTTAAGTCTACCAACAGGTTGTTCGATACATACTGCTCTAAATATTTGTAGTCCATCTGAACAATATCAGGCATGGCGTGCCCTGCAGCTGAAGTAGCCAGCTTATTCCAGTAATCATTGAATTCGGAGAATTGCCCTTCAATTGATACGCCGGGATTTTGTTCCGCGTACAAATCCAGAGCTTGCTGCGTCCGCTCGTTTCTGACCTGATTTCCCCACCAAGCCATAATCAGAGAGGAAGAGCCGCTGCTTCCATCTTGGGACTGTGCAGATTCATTCCCCTGATCTGCCGCTGCCGTATTATTTTCCGTGGCAGTTTGGCTGGAAGAACCGCAGGCAGCCAGTGAAGCAGCAGTTAAAGCTACGATGAATGCTGTTGTCAACGTTTTTTTCATTTTTCTGCCTCCTTTGTTTGATCAAGTGCTTTTATTATACTTCCGGTATTTGATTTTCTTAATAATGAAAACTGATATCTTCGTTTAAAAAACCGACTTCTTGCCGAATATGGAATTGTAATATTTTTCAGGAATCGTATAATATTACAAGAAAAGGAGGAAGATATGAGCCGATTTGTCGCATATTTACAGAATAAATTCTCAGATTTTACTCTTAAGAAGAAGATTCTATCAATTGTGCTGTTTAACAGCATTACCATTATGATCTGTGCAGGAGTTGGCTATCGATTGTATACGCAGGTTTATAATAATCTGTTGTATGATTCTATAGCAGGAAATCTGGCAATGGTTTCTTATCAGATTTCACAAAATATGGAAAATGTAGAATACATTTCCAGTTTGATTCTTTCTTCTTCTGCAATCCAGGGGCCGTTAAGCAATCCTCCAGAAAATGGCGACAGTTTTGCGACTGCAGAGTATAATCGGCAGATTAATAATGCTTTGCAGGAGTATTCTTCTTTGTCGCTTCAGAACAATATTGCGTACATCGCATTATATAATCACCAATATACTAACTGTACGAATTGGGCGTTTTTAGATAAAACACCGGATTTCCTTCTAGAAACAGCCATAAAGAATGGAGAAACGCGGCAGGGGGCAGTTACATGGACCTATGCATTTCGGAATCCATATATGCTTTTAAGCCGTAATATCCGGCAGATTGAAAAAATGTCTTTAAAGCCTTTGGGAAATCTGGTGATAGGTGTTGATGTAGAGGCCCTGGTGGCTTCTTCAACAAGTTCTATTTCGTTATACCAAAATCAGTCGTTTATCATTGCCGATGAAAATGATCAGATTATATATGCATCGGACAATTTGTCAGATCAGGAGGCCAAATTTTTTCTCGCGGAAAGTCCCGATTCATATAAAACGGTTTCTCACGGTGGCCATGATTTCTTTGTGGTAGGCGGAAAACTGCCTCATTATCAGTTTAAATACATAACGCTAATCTCCTTTGACGAAATTGCCCATATTCGCCAATTTTCCTTTGAGATGGTGACCATTATCTTTGCCATAGGGTTTGCTCTGATTTTTTTCTTTTCCAGCAGGCTGATTCATGGAATTATCCAGCAGTTTGATGCGTTGATTCTTAAAATGGAGCGTTTTACGCGGAATGAGCTGGTACTGTCGGAAGAAGATAATCAGTATTGCTCACAGGAAAATGAAATTGGAGCGCTTCACCGTCAATTCATCCAGATGGCGAAGCAAATTCAGCATCTAGTACAGGTCAACTATGTTAATGAAATCCTTACAAAGGATGCACAACTGGAAGCGTTAAAATCCCAGATCAGTCCTCATTTTTTATATAATACCCTCCAGACGATAAACTGGAGAGCAAAGGCTGCAGGAGACAGTACGATTTCCCAAATGGTAGAATCACTGGGAACGCTGCTAAGGGCATCTTTATCAAATCGCAAGCCGTTGGTTTCTCTTTCTTATGAGCTGGAACTAGTGGATTCTTATATTACGATTCAGCGGATACGTTTTGAAAACAGACTGGCTTATCAGGTAAATATGGACCCGGAAGCAGCTGAAGGAATTATTCCGCCTTTGACAATACAGCCACTGGTAGAAAATGCTATTCATTATGGACTGGAAGAAATGACAGAGATCTGTCATATTTATCTGCAGATTAATGTGAAAGATCAAGTTTTGATTGTACAAGTAAAAAATGAGGGCTCGTATTTTGAAGATAATTTGATGGAAAAACTTAGGCAGAAACAAAATGCATCTCGGGGGTTCGGGATTGGGCTGTTAAATATTGATCAGCGGATTAAGCTTTTGTTTAGTGATGAATATGGATTATCTTTACGGAACGAGGATGGATTTGCCGTAGCGACAATTACCCTGCCATTTCAAAAAGAAGGAGCGGAAGATGTTAAAATTACTGATTGCTGATGACGAACGTATTATTCGAGAGACTATCTTTCATTTGATTGGGAAAAATATGATATTGAGGTGATTGGGCTTTGTCAGAATGGAATTGAGGCTTATGGTATGATATTGGATGAGTCGCCGGATATTGTGCTGACAGATATCCGGATGCCGGGAATGGGAGGCCTGGAGTTAATTAAGAAGCTGAGCCATACGGATCTTTTTATTCAGTTTATTATTTTGTCAGGATATGGAGAATTTGAATATGCTAAGGAAGCGATGAAGTATGGAGTAAAACACTATTTATTAAAACCTTGCAATGAATTGCAGATTTTGGAATGTATTAAGCAGTGTAAACTGGATTATTCGCAGATGATTATGGAACGGCAAATTTTTCGGCAGCAGTTCTATTTACAGAGCGGAATGCTTCACAATGTAATTTCCAGTATTATTAATGACCGAATATGCCAGAATGAGCCTTTTGACAATATTATCTCTCAGTATGAGCAGTATTTGGATTTTCATTTTACCTCTTATCGCCTGTTTTATATCTATTTTTTGGAATATGAAAATCTGCCGGATTTTCTGGAAATGCTGAAATCTTTTGCAGAGCAGCACCTTCCTCAGGTAATTTTATATGGGGTATATGTTAAAAATACACTTCTGCTTTTTGTTCAGGATATCGGCGGGCATCCAGATAAACTGAAACAGTTCCTGAAACAGATTCAGTTAAAGAATCAAAAGGTCAGCCTGGAAGCAGAAGACATTTTTTATTCCTGCCTGGAAGATTTGTTGCGAGAGATTTTGGAGAAGATCAAACGTTTCAGCATGATTTATTATATCAATAATTTCCATATTACTTCTACCTGCAACTATAATGTGTTTATTTCGCGGATTCAGCAGCTTTGCGGCGAGATTATGCAGGGAAAGCAAGGGATGGTAGATCAGGTAGCAGAACTGTTGGACGGAATAGAAAATACGGATTTTTTGAAACAATTGGCGAGCAGCATTTTCCTTAAACTTACTTCTTACCAGCCTGCTTTATCTACTTTTGAGCTGGCTGAGTGGCTGGTGAAGTTAGATAAAGAAAATAATTTAATCAATTTAAAAGACATGATTTTACAGAAATTCCTGGACTTCTCGACTTATCAAAGTGCAGATGCATCTTTAAGCTCGATGACACAGCAGATTTATGCTTACGTCACGGAGCATCTGCAAGATCCAAATCTTACGTTAAAACAAATTGCAGAAAATCATCTTTTTATGAATGTAGATTATGTAAGTAAGAAATTTTACAAAAAACAGGACAAAAGTTTTCGCAATATTTGACTGCAGCAAGAATTAAGAGAGCTAAGCAGCTAATCATTAAAAATCCTTCGGAACCGATAAAAAATATTGCTGAGCAAGTAGGATGTGGAAACAATCCTCAATATTTTTCCCAACTGTTTAAAAAGCAGACAGGCATGACCCCAACGGATTACATTAATTCTCTTAATGCTCCGGCGTAAACACAGGGAGAAGGAAAGGCGATTAATCGGATAAGTTGCAGGAGGAGTCGGTTTTCTTCCTTGACTTAAGCAGAATAAAATTAGACAATAAATTCATCGATCATGGAGGAGGAAAAGCTATGGGATATCATATCATTAATTGCGGTGCTGTTGGAGATGGAAAGACAAACGATGCAGCTGCCATACAGAGGGCCATAGACCAGTGCTTTGAGGAAGGCGGAGGAAAAGTGATTCTCGATGGGGGCCATACCTATCTTTCTGGATCTATTGTGCTGAAATCAAGGGTGGAATTAGTAATTGAAAGCGGAGCGGTATTGAAGGCCAGCGAAAATCTAGAAGATTACCAGTTTATAGACGAGGCGGCGAGCCATGGGGAAAATCATATGGTTCAAGTTCCTACTTTCGAGAATTGCGAATATAACGGAAAACCGAGGCAATATTTTATTTTTGCCAAGGATGCGGAACATGTTCGAATCAGCGGCGGAGGCGTAATTGATGGATCGGAGGAAATTTACTTTGGAGAGATCCGTGAGGATCAGATTGATGGTGCGTTTTATCCACGGATTCCACTGATTCTTATGGAAAACTGCCGCTGGCTTACCATCAAAGAAATTACAATTCAAAAAAGCGGATTCTGGACGACTCATTTAGTGGGATGTGAGGAAGTAGAGATTACAGGAATTAGAATTTTAAATAATCGAAAAATGGCGAATTGCGATGGTATTGATCCAGATCATTGTCGTCATGTGCGAATTACAAACTGCCATATTGAGTCTGCCGATGACTGCATTGTTTTGAAAACTACAGATGCAAATCGCCACTACGGCCCTTGTGAGGATATTTTGATTTCCGGCTGTACGCTGGCTTCCACCAGTGCAGCGATTAAAATTGGGACGGAGAGCGTTTCGGATTTTCGAGATATTGTAATTACGAATTGCAGTATTTATGATTCTAATCGAGGAATTTCTTTTCAGCTGCGAGATGAAGGAAATGTAGAAAATGTAATAATTTCAGACTGTATGATTCGAACCCGGCAGGCATCTTCGTGCTGGTGGGGATGCGGCGAACCTATTAATATTGCATCAATTAACCGAAAAGAGGAGATTCCCTCTGGAAAGATTCGAGGGGTGATAATCAGCAATGTAATCTGCCGGGGAGAAGGAAGCATCTATATTGCAGGGAAAAAAGAATCGCCAATAGAAGATCTGGTCATGGAAAATATACGGCATGAACTGATTAAAACGTCCAAATATCCCATTACAGGATATGATTTCAGGCCTTGTGCTGGTCCAGACTTTGAAGAAGGGAAAATCAGTGGAATTTGCATGCGTAATGTGTCAGGTGCTTATGTAAGGAACGTATCGGTTAAACTGGATCCATCTATGGCGCCATATGCAGATACCCCTGTGAAATATGAAAATGTGAGAATGAAGGAATAGATTGTGCAAAGATAAACAATATCCCGTGACAATTCCAAGCTGAAAGAGCTTGAAGGTCACGGGATATTTTTCTGATAAGGCAAAAAAGCCCTCCAATTTTATTTCTCCGTCCACTTTTTGGAAAAGGAGACGAGATATTTGACCACAAGAAAGATCAGATCCGCGGCGAATTTTGTTTTTCTCTGACACAGAAAAGTGAGATTAAAAACAGGATTAAAGCTCCAATGGCCATCCATAAAAAGGAAACGTTCATGCCGTGGATCAGCGCGTTGTCGCCATAGACCGCCGCGGAGCTGGCGCTTACAGCCGTCATGATTCCTACAAAAAGAGCGGAACCGATGGAACCGGAGATGGTGCGGAAGGAGGTCAGGAGAGAAGATGCATCGGCCACCTTTCGAATGGATACGCTGCTGGTCCCCCAAGTAAGCAGAGGCATCATCAGGCTTCCGATGGAAATATTTCGGATTACGTTAAGGATGGCTGCCGTCCACAGCGGTGTGCTGGCAGTGAGGAAGAACATTCCGAGATTGCTCACAATCAGTATTGCAGAGCCTGCCATAAACAGCTTTTTAATGCCCATTTTATCATACAGTCTTCCGGCAAAGGGACTGACAATGGTAGTAGCCAGAGATCCGGGAAGGGTTACCAGACCAGAGGTTACTGCTGAATATCCCATTACGCTTTGAACGTACAGGGGCATCATGACAGAAGATCCCATCATAACAAGATAAAGAATCATGCTGGAGATCACGCTTACGGCGTAATCATAGGTGCCCAGAATTTTTACATCCAGGAAAGGCTTTGGGAGGCGGCATTGTCTGAGCATGAAGAAAAAGCAGACAATAATGCCAATCAGCAGAGGTGCTCCTGCCTGGAGGCTGATCAGGCCAAAGCTGCTGATATTTCCAATTCCCAGAGTGATGCCGCCGAAGGCAAAAATGCTTTCAACAAAAGAGATTACATCAAACTTCTTTTTCTGAATTTCCAATACGTTTTCAAATACTGCACAGGAAAGAATAAACGATATCATCATAATGACCAGAACCACATAAAAAATGGATTTCCATCCAAATGCATCGATCAGAAGCCCGGCAATTGTAGGGGCTACAATAGGAGCCGCAGTGGTGGCCAGGCCATAAGTTCCCATCATTGTTCCCTTTTTTTCAACGGGGTAGACAGTGAGAATAATCACCTGCGCCGCGGACATTAAGATTCCATTTCCGCAGGCCTGCATGATTCTTCCGGTCATCATCAAGGAAAAATTCCCGGAAAAAATGCTGAACAAAAGCCCTGCAATAAACAGGCCGATGCCGCTGAGGTACAATCGTTTGGTAGGGAAACGGGTAATCAGGAATGCAGTGAGAGGCATTACCACGCCCATGGCCAGAGAGTAGCCGCTGGTTACCCATTGTCCTACAGCGGTACTTACGTGAAAATATTCTACTACATTAGGCAGTGCTGTGGTCATAGCCGTGGATAATGTGGATGATGCAATCCCGGAAACTACCAGACAAATAAAAATCAGGGTTCGTTTCTGATTGCTTAAGGATGCTGACGGAGATTGCTGATTGTTGTTATTGTTCTTCATGATGTTCCTCCATTTTGTGGCGTACTTTTTGGCTTAGATTCTGGATCATTTGCTGAAGAATCTGTTCAGTGAATCGAAGATCCTCAGGAGAAATTCCCGATTTAATAGTACGGTAAAAGTCAGCATGAACTTGTTTAATTTGCATTGCTGCCGGATAGGCTTTCTGCGTCAAATACAAATGTTTCATTCGCCGGTCTTTTTCATCTCCAATGATTTCAAGATAATCAATGGCAGTAAGTTTTTTGATGATTTTTGTCAAAGTTGCTTTGTCAACCCGGAATTGTTTTGCCATTTCCTGGGGAGAAGCACCGGGATGCTCATAAAGATATTCCACATAAAACTGCTGTCCCCAGCCAATTTCATATTCAGAAAGACCACGGTCATAATACATTTTCATCAGGCGGTCGAAAATAGAAACGTATTTGCCTAATGTGGAAAAATTGTTGTCCATTCTGCCATTTCCTCCTTTTTCGAATCAGCGGTTAATACTATATCGCAAATTAGTAGCGAAGTCAACTATTTTGCAAGGAGATAAAACACGCGGCAACTGAGGGAGAAAAGAATATTGTTAACAGAGGCGGAAGAATAGGAAATAAAAAGAAAGAAGAAGAATAAAAATAAAGCTGCCCGAAAAACAGGACAGCTTTATTTTCGTTGCCAGGTAAATATTAATGGCAGATACGCCCTTCATGACATCCATTGTTCATGTAATGATGATAATATTGAGGCAGATCATCACCAAAGGCTTCTTCAAGATCAGGATTGTTCTGCCGATAAACGCTCACATTAAAACTCTCGCAGCCTTGACGACCTTCCTGCATTCCACTGTTCAGAAAGTGCTGGAAAAGCTTCAGACTGTCATTTCCCACGGCATTCTGTAAATCTTCGTAATGATTATAGTAATAAGCGGCGTCAAACACTGCAGAGTAGTTTTCCATCATTTCCTGGGTTACTGTCTGAACATCTGCAGCCGTATTCTCTGTGGAATTGGCAGAAGCAGGCCGGTTAGCAGAAACTGTGTTTGACTGAGCGGCAGTTTGATTTGCAGCAGAAGCTGCGGCAGCACTGCTGTTGCTATATGGGCATACTCCGTTAGGATGCAGATGAGCCGGATGTCCGCCGCAGTGATAATGGTAACTTCCTAATCCGCTTTTATTTTTATTATCCCGGTGTCCGCCATGGGCATCGGTTCTGCCGGAATGAGCTTCAGCGACAATAACCGTATTTTCTGTCACAGTGGCAACCGATGCAGACACACAAAGACAGGATGCGGCAATCAGTCCAATTCGTTTTAATCGATTCATCATTAATCCTCCCCCATTAATTTGAAGCATTATTTTTAAGACTATTGTAGCATCCTTTAGGGCGGTTTACAAGGTGAGGGGAGGAGATATCCAGTGAGAGACGAAAAAGAGTGATAGGCGTCCGTGCGTTTTCTCTGCTCATAACCATGATTCAAATGTAAAGGTGAAAATTAATTTTACTAGTTCCCGAGTAATTTCTTTAAGGTGTAGCGCATTAAAATATTTTGCTCCACTGCTTGTATGCCTTGAGCAGATAATTCGTCAGAGCACCAGAATTCCATCGTGATATCACCTTGCCAGTGGATTTTTTTCATTTGCGATGTAATGCGTGAATAACTACTTGCTACTGCGCAGGCATTTGAGAAACGGGCAGTTATTGTGTGTGATAATATAGCAGGATGGCTGGAAGGCAATCCGATTAATGTTGTTTAGCTTCTATGATTCTATAAAATAAGGTTTTGGGCTCAGAGTATAAATTCCCCCATTTTACAGATACTACATTTACAGGCAGCATTAAGGATAAATGTCAGAATGTAAAATGGAGGAATTTTTTATGAAAGCTACAGGAATAGTTAGACGAATCGATGAAGGTGTTATAATATCGCTAAGGCTGAAAAGCAAGGAAAATCAAAGGGTTTCGCTGATTTTGTCCAAATTATCAAGTGAAACAAGCGTGATTGATTTGTGAATAAGCTTTAGCGATTTTCTTTTTCCGGGAAAGACAAATGGCTGTGATTGGAGGTAGTATGGCGAGGATAATTACAGTTGCTAACCAAAAAGGCGGTGTGGCAAAAACGACTACAACGTTGAACTTGGCTTATGCGTTACATAAGTTTGGCAAAAAAGTTTTGACTGTAGATTTTGACAGTCAAGCAAATCTTACAACCTGTTATGGAATTGACAATTTTAATATGGGAGAGGTGGATATAGCACATTTAATGATGGATGCGATGGATGAGAAAACTTTTCCGGATCCTGAAATTTACATTCATACACATGATGGTGTAGATTTTATTCCTTCATCCATATATCTTTCGGCAGTAGATGCAAAGTTACGAATGGAGATGGGAGCAGAACAAATGCTTATGAAAATTCTAAACCCTTTGCGGGAGCGATATGATTTTATTATCATAGATACCTGTCCCTCTCTTGGTGCATTGACGATCAATGCTCTTTCAGCTGCGGATGAGGTAATCATTACGGTAAATCCGCAATTGCTTGCGATGATGGGATTGCAGGATCTGATCCATACTGTAAAAAAAATTAAACATCGGCTCAATCCTAGACTGGAGATAGCGGGCATTTTGCTTACAATGTGTAATCCGCGGACGAATCTTCATAAAGCATTAGTTGAAGAGATGGTGAAAGCTTATGAGAAAAAGATAAAAATATTTCATACCCAAATCCCAAGAACCGTTAAAGTTGGCGAGGCAATTTACTATGGTATGAGTATTGAGCAATACAGTCCTAAAGCTAATGCCGGAATTGCTTACAGCAAATTAGCGGAGGAGATTATAAGTTTATGAGAGCGAGTGCACCTAAAAGAAAAATTTTTTATGATGCAGTTGATCTGCTGACGAATGATTTGCCAGAAACGAAAACACAATTTGATATTAACATGCTGGATATCGATGAAATTCAGCCGTTTGACAATCATCCTTTTCGATTGTATGAAGGGGAACGGCTTGAAGATATGGTGAAGAGCATTAAAATGTATGGAATTCTAACTCCTGTTATCGTAAGGAAATTAGGGGAACATAACTATGAAATGCTATCTGGACATAATCGTCAGAATGCAGCTAGATTAGCTGGAATACATGAGATTCCGGCTATTGTAAAGGGGAATATTTCAGATAGCGATGCATATGTATATGTGATTGAGACCAATCTTATGCAGAGATCTTTTTCTGATTTGCTTCCTTCGGAAAAAGCGGCTGTTCTATCCGAAAAGTATGGGAAGGTGTGTGATCAAGGCAGGAGAAATGATATTTTAAAAGAATTGGAGCTGCTTGAAAGCGGTCAGTCAACTTCTGGCCAGATTGGCCAGAAGTTACAAGGACGAGATGCTTTAGCTAAAGAGTATGGTCTTTCAAGTCGAGTTGTTGCTCGATACTTGAGGATTAATGAGTTGATTCCGCCTTTAAAAAATCTTTTGGATAGTGATGTAATTTCTCAAGCGGTTGCTGTGGAATTATCTTACTTGCCACCCAATATACAAGCATGGATTTTTGACGCTTCTGAAACTTTAGGATTTCGAATAAACACGAATTCGGCAGAGACATTTCGAAGATCGGCGGAGGTTTTGACTGAGCAGAGAATATTCGAAATCGGAAAAGATTTAGCTGATCCCCAAAGACATCAACCGATATATAAAAGTGTTAAGTTGCCATCAAACATTTACCAAAAATATTTTTCTGGTCAAAAGAAAGATACTGTTGTAGAAGTGATTGAGAATGCTCTGAAAGCATATTTTGATAAATAACTGAAATGACATAAAAAATAGTAATGTGTAAACATAAAACGGTTATCTGTTATCAGTAAGAACCTGATATCGGGATAACCGTTTTTTTTGTTTCTATCAATCCGCAGACGCCGGATATTAATGTTGTGAAAATTAGGAGGTAATGCTATGGATTACAAAGAGTTTATTGAAAATGTAAAGAACGATTTACCGGAGCTACTGACTGGAGAGCTTAGGAATGTGGTTATTGATGAAACACAGGTAAATAAGCTGCAGGGACGCTCTTATCAGGGAATTGTCATTACACCAGCAGGATCTTCAATGGGAGTAAGTATGAATATGCTCCCGCACCTGCAGATGTTGAATAATGGGACACCATATGAAGAAGTTCTGAAAAATCTTGCAGACATAATAACTGACAGGTATGCGGAACATCCGGACTTCTCTATTGATTCCTTAAAAAATTATGAAATGGTGAAGTCGCAGCTTATAGTCCAGCTGATTGGCCATGAGGGAAACGAGGAGATGCTTCAGCAGATCCCCCACCGAGACATGGAAGATCTGGCACTTGTCTATCGGCTGAATATTCATGAGAATGCTTCGGGCCGAGCAACAACGCTTATAACCTATGACATGCTGGAGATGTATGGGATAACTCTGGAACAGCTGCACCAGGACGCAATGGAGTCTGCCATAAGCAATGAACCGTTTGAAATCAAAACTATGGCAGAAATTATCAGTGAACTCAGCGGTGGAATATTTGTGCCGGAACCTCCCATACCGATTTATGTTGCCAGCAATGAGAAACAGACAAACGGCGCCGGCGTGATCGCTTATCCTGGATTCATGGAAGAAGCTTCCAAATTGCTTGATGGGAATTTTTACATTTTGCCCTCTTCCGTTCACGAAGTGATCTTGCTGCCGGAAAATACAGACAACTCTGTGTCTGAACTCCAGGAAATGGTAGAGAGCATCAATGCTTCTGATGTTTCCCCGGAAGAACGTCTTAGCAATCAGGTTTACCATTATGACAGCAAAGAAAAACTGTTTGAACGTGCCGACAAGTATGAATCACGTATACAAAAGCAGGAAAAAGGAATAGATACAGATCGCTCTTCAGTCCTTGATGCTCTTCATGATCACCAGAAGGATTGTGCGAAGAACTCCCGTAAGCCTTCACCGGTTTCTAGGTCAGAGGAGATTTCATTGTAAGAGGAGGTGATTTTTTGCCTGTCTTCCGGGTCGAAAAAAACGCCAATTATACAACCATGTGCAACTACCATCTGCGTGATCGGACTTTAACGCTGAAATCCAAAGGACTGCTTTCCATGCTGCTCAGTCTGCCGGACACATGGAACTATTCTGTGCGAGGGCTTGCGGCGATTTCTCTAGAAGGCGTAGACGGTATTATGACAGCCCTTAAAGAACTGGAATCTCATGGCTATCTGGAGCGCCGTCAACTTCGCCAGGCTAATGGGCGTCTGGGACGAACTGAATATGTAATCTACGAAATGCCGCAGATAAAGCCATGTGTGGATTCGCCGAATACGGAAAAACCGGATACGGCGAATCCGGATACAATAAACCCGAATACAGAAACGCCTTATACGGAAAATCCTGTTGAAAGAAATAAAGAAGAATCAAATACAGAAAAATCAAATACTGAGAAAAAGAAAGCGAACTCTGCATCTGTTCCCTGGCATGCATATGGAATATATAAAAATGTCCTATTGACGGATGAAGAACTTCAAAAACTGAAAGCCGAATTTCACGTCGATTACCAGAACCGAATTGATCAACTTTCAGAGTATATGGCATCTTCTGGAAAGCGATATAAGAATCACCTGGCAACGATCCGCATCTGGGCAAGGCGCGATACAAAGCATCCAACCCCACCATTTTACAACCATGAAAATTATCGGTATGAGGAAGGAGAAAGTTTATGAACTCTGCATTGTCTGCTTCTCCAGATCTATCTTCGAGTCGAAAGCTTTTGAAAGAGGGCCGATATCTCGGGTATAATGGCCTGATCTTTTGCCAAAAATGCCGCGCTCCTCTTCAACACAGAATCACATTTGGGGGAAAGGAGCGAATTGTTCCATGCCTCTGTCGGTGTCAGAAAGAAGAACTGGAACAGCAGGAACAGCTAATAAAAGAACAGGAGCAAATGCTCTATGTGCGTAGACTGAAAGCTGCCGGTATCCAGGAGCGGCATTTGCAAGATTGGACGTTTGCAGCAGCAGCGGACTCTCCCGGTATTCAGATGGCAAAACAATATGTTGAGAATTGGAAAATGGCCAAGGAGAAAAACCTTGGTCTTTTGTTTTGGGGAGATGTAGGAACAGGAAAGTCGTTCCTTGCTGCCTGTATCGCCAATGCTCTTTTGGAAAAAGGCGTGCCGGTTCTGATGACCAATTTTTCCAAAATTCTGAACCAGATGGGTGCTATGTATTCGGACGAGCGATATCGCTATATCACTTCTTTCAATCTGTTCTCTCTGTTGGTTATCGACGATTTGGGAATTGAACGGAATACTGAGTATGCCTTGGAACAGGTTTACGCCGTCATTGATGAACGCTATAAGGCAGGACTTCCGTTGATTATTACGACAAACCAGACAATCAGACAGATACGCAATCCTGAAGATGTGAGTCATGCCCGGATTTACAGTCGCGTGTTGGAGATGTGCACACCAATACACATCCCGGGGCATGATCGCCGAACTGCAATTGGAAAATCGAAGCAAGAATTAGTTAAAGAAATCATTTTTTCCATGTTTTAGTGAAAGGATGCTGTCAATGAAACAAATACTTGTATCAGATAAAACGTTCCATGCCGTTTCCTTGTCAGGAGGAAAAGACAGTACGGCAATGCTTTTAATGATGATCGAAAAGGAAATGCCCATAGATTGTGTCCTATGGGCCGATACCGGAATGGAATTTCCGGAAATGTATCAGCACATTGAACGTGTGGATCAATCGCTGTTTAAGGAACGAGGAATTCATATTACCAGATTGAAACATCCTAAAGGATTTGAGTGGTTGATGTTCGATGAGCCGAAAACGAAGATCAGCGCAATTCAGCGCAGAATTGAAAATGGAATCCCTTTAACTGGAAATGGGTGGCCAGGAATTAACGTTCGGTGGTGTACTGGTCTGCTGAAAACTCATTTAATCAATAAGGCCGTGAATCAAATCAAAGGCAACTATCATGCTCTTCACTATATTGGTATTGCTTACGATGAGCAAAAACGTTGCAAAGGTGAGATATATCCTCTTGTCGAATGGCAAGTTACAGAAGCTCAGGCGCTAAAGTATTGTTATGAGCATGGTTACGATTGGGACGGATTATACGAAATTTATCACCGCTGTTCTTGCTGGTGCTGCCCTTTTCAAAGAATCAGCGAATTACGCAATCTGCGCACTCATCATCCTGAACTATGGAAAAAGTTACTGGATATGGACAAGCGTGCCATCAAGATGTTTGGAACCACTCCTTTAGGTTCATTTCGTAAAGGTTATACTGTTCAGGCATTGGAGGAGCGATTTACTAGTGAGGCTGCTGCAGCATGAGAAAGACCAAAGAATTAGTTCAGGATCTTCCTCTCTCTGAGCTGCATCCGTTCAAAAATCACCCTTTTCGAGTGGTCGATGATGAAGCCATGCAGCACACTGTAGAAAGTGTGGCACGTTTTGGTGTATTGGCTCCAGCTCTTGCCCGACCCAGACCGAAAGGCGGTTATGAACTGATAGCAGGTCACCGACGCATGAGGGCTTCGGAACTGGCTGGACTGGAAACTATGCCTGTGATTGTCCGGCAAATGGATGATGATACCGCCACCATTGCTATGGTGGATTCTAATCTCCAAAGGGAAACACTTCTTCCCAGTGAGCGGGCATTTGCATACAAGATGAAGATGGAGGCGATAAAACACCAGGGAGAACGGACAGATTTAACTTCCGGCCAAGTTGGCCGGAAGTTAAACGGTAAAGAATCCAGAGAGATAATTGCAGCTCAAACTGGAGAAAGTGCTCGTCAGGTTCAGCGTTATATTAACTTGACCAATCTGATCCCAGAACTATTAGAAATGGTCGATAAAAATGAAATTGCTTTCAATCCCGCTGTGGAATTATCTTTCCTGAAAAAAGAAGAGCAGAAGGGATTCCTGAGTGCTATGGATTATGGGGGCGGCTGCGCTCCATCCGTCTCTCAGGCTCAGCGAATCAAAAAACTCAGTCAAGCCGGGTTATGCACTCAGGAGGCTATGAATATAATTATGGATGAGGAAAAAAAGGGAGAACTGGATACCGTTACCCTTAAAAATGATGTACTTCGGAAATTCTTTCCTAGCTCCTATACCCCTAAACAGATGCAGGACACGATTATCCGGTTGCTGGAGCAATGGCAGAAAAGGCGGCAGCGGGAACTGTCAAAATAAAGAGGAGAACAATATGTACAAAAAAGAAAAGCTTTCAACTGAAACATTCCCGTCCAATATAAATACAGACCAGATTATTGATGTTATTGGTCAGATGCTGGAAGCGATTCAGCACTGCCTGAATGCTGCAAATCTGAATGTTAAGACAGACACAGACCATGAGCTTTTGATGATTGCTGCATGGCCAGGGAAGGGGATACAGGTTAAAGAAATAAACGAGTGCTTCGAAGTACTGAGCGTTTTTGGTGATACGGATTCGGTTATTCAGGCCCCTGAATGTGATCTGATGATGAGTTACAACGAACGTCAAGTACTGGAACTGGATGGTAAGGAATACCTAATAGGTCCGGCTATTCTTTATCGTGTAAATTATAACGGAGATGAAATATCCGTAACCGCTAAAGACATTTATAACATTCAGCGTATGATTACTCGCCGTACCGTTACACTCTGCGCGGATGGGCGGGAGTTTCCGGCATTGTTATTGGAATCTTTATCAAAAAAGGAAGGCGATAGACATGAATAAAACAATTGGTGAATTAATTGAGGAAATGCATCAGAAAGCTGGTGCGAAGGAATATCACGGTCATGAATATATGGGACTGGAGCGTTTTGCGGACGACACCTGCCACATGATTATTTTCGATGTGCTGACCAACGATTCTCCTGTCGGATGGAAAGGGGAACGTACTCGGCTATTTTTGACAGAAGAAGGATATCGAAAGTCATTAGAAAATCAGAAAAAGGGGCACATCAAAATTCTCAGTCACGCCCATGTATCACACGGGTATTTGCATTACGATAAAAAAGAGCAGCTTCGATAATACACTGCAATAATCCTGTTATTCCTTGTCACCTAATTAATTCTGTCAAATATTCTGTGTATGAGGAGGTGTTTTATTGCAGGAAGAAGTAGAGAACAGGACATGGAATTTGGCTGTCAGCACGACAAAGCTGACCTTTCGTGCGTTGCTTACAGCATTTCGGCTCTATAAGCAGCATCGTCAAAATGTAAAAGCAAAAAAAATGTCAGCACAAAAGGAAAAGCCCGTAGGTGAACAGACCATCGGCCAGCTATTAGGCCAGAATCAGGGAGCTACCAATATTGAAATTGAAAAGACCGATATCCGTGGTTTCAAACGATATTTGGAGAAGTATGGTATTGATTATGCCATCACCAAAGATCCGTCACAGACGCCGCCTCGCTATCTGGTGTTTTTTAAAGCCAGGGACGGTGATGCAATGACTGCGGCTTTTAAAGAATATTCTATCTCGTTGCTGCAGAAGCAGAAAAAACCAAGCGTTTTGAAACAGCTGAATCAATTAAAACAGCTGGTGGCTGCCCTCCCGATAAAGATACGACAGAAGGAACAGGAGCACAATCGATGAATAAGAAAGAATGGAAACGATTAGTTATCATAAATATCCCATATCTTGTTCTCAGTCTGGTTGCATCAAATCTTGGAGAAGCGTGGAGGCTGGCAGAAGGTTCCGATATTTCCACAAAGTTGTTATCATTCTTTACGACAGTGGGACAAGCATTCGTTAATCCCTTTCCCAGTCTCTACCCGGCCGATCTGGCTGTGGGTCTTGTTGCCGGCAGCTTCGTTCGATTGGCCGTCTATCTGAAGAGTAAAAATGCAAAGAAGTACCGGCATAATGTGGAGTACGGGTCAGCGCGATGGAGTGCATAATCTTAAGTGTAAAGGAACTCTACATGGACGCACAGGAGGATATGCACATGAATGATTACAACAAAATCACAGCCCTTTACTCCCGTCTTTCCGTAGGGGACGAGGACAGGGAC
>DVFL01000002.1 GCA_018713255.1 Candidatus Cottocaccamicrobium excrementipullorum
GTTCCTCCGGCAGCTTCAAATCTGGGATATAGTAATCTCCGACAAGGATATAATCAATTCCGTTTTCTGTTATTCTTGGTTTCAATTCGCTCATATTTTTAATCTCCTCATTCTGGCTTATTTTTTGCAAGCCTGACTCTCCAGAAATATTGGTAAATCATTGGTAAAATTGAGAATGAAACATAAGAACTACTATTTATAGAAGTATTTAAGACGATTTGAGACTTTTTATTCTGAACAGTAAATCCTGCCGTGGCAAATAAATAAAATTTTTATCATTTATCCTAAACTCCTTAATTTTGCTGGTTTTCCTTGATATTTCAAGGTTTTTCAGAGACTTGCACCTTCTTGCTGTCTCGGCATATCGCAGCATAATCTGGCATATCTTTGCCCCCAAAAGTAGTACAAAAAGTAGTAAATTGACCTCTATTTTACGGTTTTACTACTCGCCGCTTGCAACCTTTTTCAGCTCGCTTTCGGCATCCTCAAATTTCAAATAGGTGTAGGTGTTCAACGTCACCCCAATATCCGAATGTCCCATGAGGTATTGTAATGTCTTAGGGTTCATGCTGCTTTTTGCCATGTTGGAACAATAAGTGTGCCTGCATACATGGGGCGTTGCCTTTGGCATTTGCACCCGGTAAATACGGTTATCCTTCTGGCAGATATGCTGAAAGTACTTTTCCCAGTGCATAGCGACCATCAGCCGTCCGTTTTTATCCAGATACAGAAAGCCTCTCCGCCCGCCGATTATCGGCTCAACCTTTGACTTCGACTTGTTCTCCAAAATCTTCTTGAAGCACTCATATACATCATCCGTCATAGGGAGAATCCTGGTGCCGGTCTTTTCCAGTTTCCAACTATAAACAAATTGCACCTGCCCGTTGGTATCGACATTGTTCCTTTTCATGAAAAAGAGCCTCGCACACGATATATTAACATTATATCATGCAGGAAGCTCTTTTTCTATATTTGGTTTCAGAGGCACACATAATCTCCGGTTTGCACGATGTTACAATATGTCTGATTTTATGTGTTGTGCGCCAGTTACAGATTTAGGATGCTAAGTTTTACTGAATCAATTTTCCGAGTTCATACGCCTGCCGAATTTCAGGCTTATCTTTAATATCTCCCACGTTCATATTTCCGCCGGCAAGAACATGACCGAGATTTTTCCAGCGCAAATGTTCCTTCAGATGGTCGTAATAGATAAGTACATCCTCAAAACCATGACCTTCTGCGGCCATCAACAGAGCGGAGGCCCGGTCATGCCCTCTGAGGAAGTTGCCGTCGCTTTCCTCTAAAGCAAATAGACGATCAAAGGCGGTTCTGATCTGACCGCTCATATTCCAGTAGTAAAGCGGGGTCGCCAACACCACCACATCACATTCCTTTACCGCTGGATAAATTTGAGCCATATCATCCTTCTGTACACATGGACATTCCCGGCTGCTGTGCCCGCCAAAGCAACCTTTACAGCCGTGGATTTCCATGCTGTCAAGGAAAAACTACGTTACCGTATTCCCGGCGCTTTCTGCTCCTTCGGTAAATGCTTTTACAAGCATGGAGGTATTGCCTTTTTGCGGGGGCTTCCATTCAGTATCACAATTCTTTTACCCATATCAAACACTCCATTTCTCTCAAATTTTTTCTGCCAGAGCAGCAGCCTGCTGGCAGCCGCCCACATATTTGATGTTTTTTGTGAACCAGTCTGTTATTTTGTACCCGCCAGCAATTCCTTTTTCAGTTTTGGAACTATAACGCTGAAAAACAGCGCTGCGCTGAAAATCGCTCCAACAGCGTCCGATATTGTTCCAGCCAAAAAGACGAAAGAAACATCGGCTATAAGCGGTATGGTGAAAATGCAGATCACATAAACAAGTTTTCGGGAAACAGAAAGAGGAAACGCAAACCGCACTTTTCACATAGCAGTTAACCCATCCACAAGGGCATACTGTACAGCTACACCAATCAGCACCATTGTATACATCCGAAGGCTGGCAGCAGCCTGATGGTTTAAATTACTATCTTGCAAAAATAGCCCTGCAAATAATTGTGGAAATACCTATACGCCAATCCAAAGAAATCCGATATAGATTCCGTAAAGCAAGAACACCCCTAAAAATGCCTGATGGATTTTTTTATAATGTCTTGCCCCGTAGTGATAACTGTAAACTGTCCCGCACCCGGACGTAATTCCCTGGGCCGGACATGAAACAATCGTCATAAAGCTCTGCACTACTGTTGCACATGTAATCAATCCATCGCCCCTGCTGATTCCTCCATATTTCCGAAGTATCACATTCAGAAAAATAATAATCAGATTATATTGTAAAGCATATTAAAAAATTGCCCAAACATGGCAGGAATCCCCAGACGAAGAATCAAACTTCGTACAGAACTTCCGGCAGTAGTCCCGGATAAGGTCGGCGTACAGTGTCCGGGCATAAAAAGAGCAGGGAACCTTTTTCAAGATTTCCTGCTGGGTGGTGCCGCCGGTGGGCGGGCGGCTGGTATTCAGTTTTTAAGCGAGATGACCAGCCTGATAAATAAAAATTTGTTACTGCATCATCAGTGATAGTTCAATTTCATCTTCGTCCGCTGCTCCAGTCTCTGTAAAGCCTCTGCTCTTATACAAATTTAGGGCTTGGATATTATCCCTGTTACAGGTTAAGGTTACTCGATTTGAAGAACCAAAAGGTTTAGTCTTGATATAATCAAGAACACAATCCAGTGCGCTTTTACCATAGCCCCGTCCCTGATTCGATTCGTCAATCATCATATGCCATATATCATATTCAGGGATATTATAATCGTAAATCACCATAACATAGCCAACCATAATGTCATCTTCATATATTCCCAAAGGCTGACATTGATCCCTATAAACATAAGCTTGTGCGAGACTGCGAATCGGATGCGAAACAAAGCGTTCTTGTTCTGGTGCAAGTTTCAGATTAAATGCATCAATAAAGTTTTCCTCTGTAATTTTTCTAAGATGAATCATAAATTCCTCCATAAATTGTTCTGATTTAATCAGTAAGTTGATCTTGTATGAACATCTATAAGGAACGGAGGATTGCATCAAAAACAAATAAAAAGCCGTGGCTAATTAAACCACGGCAAAAAAATCTACAAAATACTATTACAATGCAACCGAGGTCCTCAAAAGATATTCAGATTTTATATTAACCTTGTTATTTCTCATAATTGAGCACCTCGCTTTCTATCTGATTTTGCGTAATTATAACATTGAGCATCAATAATGTCAATAACAGCTCACTCATTTGGAATATATATTTTATCAAAAGTAACGCAGGCTTACGAGGTACTTGCCAAATGATCCGATTATCCAAAACGCAGATACTTCTGCTCCACGCACAACTCATTACAGAGACCGGAGGTTCATCTGGCCTGCGCGATGAAAGGATGCTGGACTCTGCACTGAACGCTCCTTTTATTTGCGATTCCACATCCCATACTCTATGAATCAATGCATTTGCAATTGCTTCTCTGAATGCAGCTTCCGGTATTTTTTCTGCCTTTTTCCGATGGGCGCCTTGGATTTCTTCGTATTGATAATAATCTTTGAATACCTCCAGTGCTTTTTCATATACTGCCAAAATCAGTCTTGATAATTCCAGTACGTCAACCTCTATGTTTGCGGTATCATTTCGTTTGTATGCTTTTGATTTGTATAAATATGGCTTTTGAAGCCCGCTTTTTACAGTCAGTTTTATCGTTCTGTCATTATTCTGCAATTCCAGTGTGTAATCGGGCTGCGGAGTAATGCTGTCATTGATTTTGTTCTCAATATCCAGGCATGCTTGTTTTACATCTCTCAGTCCTTTAACATTACCATTGTCATCAATACCAAAAAAATTTCTCCGCCATCGTAATTCGAAAAGGCACTTACTGTTTTTAAAATAGCAGACAAGATCCTCGCAATTACCGTACTCCACCAAATTATCACCTGCCCGCCGAACAGAGGCGGCAAAATCAGCATAAGCAAAAGCATGAGAACCGGCTCGATAAATGTCAGCAAATAGGATAGCGCGCTTTTTTCCGAGGCGTAAAAGCTGGCTGTTGTGATGCGAGTAACTGCTACAAACGGGAC
This sequence comes from Candidatus Cottocaccamicrobium excrementipullorum, assembly GCA_018713255.1. Taxonomy (GTDB): domain Bacteria; phylum Bacillota; class Clostridia; order Lachnospirales; family Lachnospiraceae; genus Caccovicinus; species Caccovicinus excrementipullorum. The sequence goes on from DVFL01000002.1 coordinate 4,118, forward strand.
TGAAATGAGGAAAATCGGAATGATTTTCGCCACTTCTACATTTACATCATTGGATGCACCGAACAAAAGTCCCAGACTTCCTCTTGTGAGATACATAACAGCGCAGCCGATTACAGTCAAAAGTATAGCAAAGGCATACGCCAGCCTCCGAATACTTTTCAGCCGTGCAAAGTCCCGTTCTCCGTAACACCGGCTAATGAGAGGCTGGCTGCCATCACCTACGCCTTGAAAGATCAGGTAGATAATACAAATCATATATGCGATGCAAGCGTATACTGCAATCGCCGATTCCCCTCCGTAAGAAGCAGAAAATCGGTTGATGATAATCAAAGAGATGTTGGGTGACATGGCAAGGCCAAAAGGGGCAATCCCGATTTTCAGGACAGACATTGACACCTTGCCGATTTTTGAAAACGGAATTTTTAAGGTAAACTGCTTCTTTTGGATAATCGTTACCGGAAAGTAACTACACCACAATATTGTGCGTACTTCACAGCATGAAAAGACGCTGATAAAATAGAATCGTCAAAGGGAAACAACCCAACACTGCATTGATAGGAGGTATTCATTATGAACGAAGTTGTAAAGTTTTTGCAGGAAAATCCTGTACAGTATCTGGCTACCGTAGGCCGTGACGGAAAGGCAAAGTGCCGCCCCTTCATGTTTGCCGGGGAGATGGACGGCAAGCTGTGGTTCTGCACCAACAACACCAAGGAAGTGTACAAGGATATGCAGGCAAACCCCAATATCGAAGTTTCTGTTTCTAGCCCGGCTTATGCGTGGATTCGTCTGAACGGCGAGGCCGTGTTTGAGAACAACATGGCTGCCAAAGAGATGTGCATCCAGAATCCCATCGTCAAGGGGCAGTACGGCGAGGCAGCTAATCCCATCTTCCAGGTGTTCTATCTCAAGAACGCCCATGCCGTGATCGCCGACTTCTCCGGCAATCCGCCCAAGGAATACGACCTGTAAGCAGAACTTTCCAAATATCTTCGGGGCAAGGTGGAATTTCTGACCGGCGGATATATAAGATAAAAAAGACAGCGCTTATCGCCTGTCTGGCTGCTAGTGTTATTCAACTTACTGAAGGGAATCGGCATCAGCATTGTCACGATGCTGCTTGATAAAAGGCTTACCCCAATCTTAAAGGGCAGACAGGAATAGGAGGTACATCATGCAGACCAGAGATTATCTGAAATATATTGTGGAACAAATACACTCTACCGTATTTGCTACTGTAGACAGCGAGGGACGGCCCGTTACCTGTGCCATCGACATTATGGATTACGATGAAAGCGGCTTTTATTTTCTGACTGCCAAGGGCAAAAACTTTTATGACCGGCTGAAAGCCAATGAAAACATCGCCTTTACCGCCATGAAAGGCGATGATACCCTGTCCTGTGTGGCGGTATCGGTACGGGGCAAGGCAAAAGAAATCGGTTCGGACAGGCTGCTCGACTTATTCCGCAAAAATCCCTATATGGAAAAGATTTATCCCGACGCCTGTTCCCGCAGCGCCCTTACCGTATTCAAAATCTATGAGGGAACTGGAGAATGGTTCGATCTCTCCAAACAACCCATAGAACGGGCCAGCTTTTCTTTCGGCGGCGCACAGGCAAAGGAGACTGGTTATTTTGTGACAGATCATTGTATTGGGTGCAAATTGTGCTATTCAAAATGCCCGCAGAAGTGCATTGATATTACGCAGAAGCCCGTCAAGATCGAACAGGAACACTGTCTGCACTGCGGGAACTGTTTTGAAATTTGTCCCGCAGGAGCAATCGAAAGAAGGTAACGGCTTATGACGCAGATAACGACTCAGGAACAGCGTCTTGACTTTTTGATCCGCTGTTTGCTGAATGAAAAAGAAGAATATAGAGGCATAGTGATTCCTGCTGATAAGCGGGAGAAACAGCGTCTTTTTCGGAGTTTAATGAATGTGCGCCCGCCTGTTTTGGCAAGTGAGGAATTTTTGAAAGTGCAGGACGCCTATCTGCAAGAGCGCCTTGAGGAACGGGGCGTTACTAAATTGGAAGATTTAACGCCGGTACAGCCTGGACTGTATCTCTGGCAGGGTGACATTACCACCCTTGCTGCCGACGCCATCGTAAATGCGGCAAACAGCCAAATGCTGGGATGTTTCGTTCCTTGCCACGGCTGCATTGACAATGCCATTCACACTTATGCGGGTATACAGCTCCGGCTTGAATGTGCAGATCTCATGGCAGCACAAAAGAAAGAAGAACCCACAGGTAAGGCAAAAATCACGAAAGCATACAATCTTCCCTGCCGCTATGTGCTGCACACCGTCGGCCCCATCATTTACGGAGCAGTGACAAAGACAGACCGGGAATTGCTGGTCGGCTGTTATCGCTCCTGCCTGGATTTGGCGGCAGCCCATCGCTTACAGAGTGTGGCGTTTTGCTGTATCTCCACCGGAGAATTTCATTTCCCGGGCGAGTTGGCGGCAGAAATTGCTGTACAGACGGTCAAAACATGGCAGCAGCAGAATCCGAACCAAATCGAGGTGATTTTCAATGTTTTTAAAGACAGCGACGATAAAATCTACAAACGCCTGTTGCAATAAAATATCGCGGTTGAAATATGAACTGGAAACTGCGGACGCAGTGATCATCGGTGCCGGGGCGGGGCTTTCTGCCTCAGCCGGACTGGATTATTCTGGAAAACGGTTTGAACGATATTTTGGAGACTTCCAGAAAAAATATGGCATCCGGGATATGTATTCCGGTGGCTTTTACCCTTTTGCCAGCCTTGAGGAACACTGGGCCTGGTGGAGTCGGCAAATCATGCTGAACCGCTACGGACAGGCGCCAAAACCGGTTTACGAGGATCTGCTGGGACTGGTAAATGAAAAAGATTACTTCGTCCTTACTACCAATGTAGATCACAAATTTCAACTGGCTGGCTTTGACAAGAAGCGATTGTTCTACACCCAGGGGGATTACGGCCTGTGGCAATGCTCCAAGCCTTGTCATCAGGAAACCTATGACAATCAGGAGACCGTCCGTCAAATGGTGGAGGGCCAGGGCTTCTGTGCAACGGAAGATGGTATGGAACTGCCCGCGGCTGTCGTTCCCAAAATGACCGTTCCTGCGGAACTGGTTCCTTACTGTCCTAAATGCGGCGAGCCTATGAACATGAATCTCCGGTGTGACGATACCTTTGTTCAAGATGACGGCTGGTATGCCGCAGCCAATCAGTATGATGATTTTCTCCGCCGTCACAAGGAATCAAAAATTCTATTTCTGGAGTTAGGCGTGGGCGGCAATACCCCCAGCATCATAAAATATCCGTTTTGGAAAATGACCTGCCAAAACCCGAAGGCAATCTATGCCTGTGTAAACCTTTCAGAAGCATACTGCCCGAAAGAAATTCAGAGACAAGCCATTTGTATTGAAGGAGATATTGGAAAAATTTTGAGTATGTTACACTTATAAAGCCAGCTTTTGACATTTGCTGTTTGATAAAATTGTTGCTGGAGCTTAATTCTGTCCATGATTGCCGTTGTGTACCATGCAGAACTTGCAGCCGCTAATCGCCGCGCTATTCAAGTCTCGCTTTGACCGTCGGGCGTAGACTTACCCTCGCGGATATGGTAAAATCGCAGCAAAACTATCTTAGGTTTAGGAGGAGGATTTTACATGAGATGCCCTATCTGTGGAAACGAAATGGAGGAAGGGGGCCTGATTGTAGATGGCATGGCTCCCGGCTGGGTTCCAATGGAGCAATTTAAGCGAAAAGGGGCGAAACGGCTGCTCTATACGGGCTTGCGTACAATCGGAAAAACGAATTATTTTCTGGGACAGACAAGAATTTCCAATGCATATTTTTGTAAAAATTGCAATAAAATAGCGAGTATATTTGATGTGACAAATAATTTGGACGATAAAACTTAACCATAAAGAAAAAAGAATATCCGCCGTCACCGGCGGACAGCGAAGCCCCTCTCCGGCGTTATATTGGAGAAAGAAAAAGACAGCGAACAGCGGGCCGAAAGCCCCGTTCCATTCACTCGAGCCGCGTAGCAGGGTTTAGGGAAGGCACTTCCCAACAAGTTATTCGCGAGGGGAAAAATCTACAATTTTGCGGTTTTTGGAACCGTGGTAGAAACTTGCGCTGTAACTGCCGCAGACTGCCCCTGTTAGAGTTTTTCCGTACCTTACGCCGATTATCTCCGCCGCGCTGGTTCCGTGTGGCTGTCCTGCCCCTTGACGGGGAACTGGCCGTAGCCCTTTTGTACCGAGAAAGTCGGAAACAAAGGCATCTTTGTTCTCATTATAAATTGATCAAATTGCCTTTACGAAAAACATCTCCATTGGCTGCTCATGTTTTGGAATATCCATAATAATACCTCCACAATCTTTGTAGCCCAATTTTCTATAAAAATGCTGTGCTTCTTCATCAACTTGTGTAGAAGTCAACACCATATCATATCCTTTTGATTTCATATCTTCTTCCCAATATTCCATAAGTATTTTCCCAAACCCTTTTCCCTGACGCTTCCAATCAATGAACAACATCGTGCAAAATGGTATGTTATCCCAGAAAAGATTAAATCTTAGTAATCCTATCGGTATATTGTTTTCCAACAAAACATACCCCTGCTGATCACGAACTTTTTTCTTAAATTCATTATCAGGCAAATGTCGATCAAGCCCATACCAAAATTTTTTGTCGCCTAACTGTACATATCTAATTTCAATCATAATATCTCACCATTAAATTCCAGTTTGTCGTTGACCACATTATACTATGAACGGCTGCTTTTGGAAATAGATGAATTTATCTGCTGCAGATTGCCCCTGTCTGGGGTTGCCCCGAAAGAAGATAATATAGACGATAACGTTTTAAGTATTCATACTTTAATCATGCTGAAAAATAAAATTGCCTTGATTGTATTCTAATTTAAAAATAGTGGCGTTTTTAACTTTGTCCATAGTGGATAATTGTTCTGGCGAAAAAAGATAGAATAAGGTTTTAATCGCAAAAGCATGAGTTACCACTAATATATTGCCGCCATCATCATATAATTCAGCCATATCAAAGAAAACACTTTTCAAACGCTTTAAAATGTCTGAAAAAGGTTCTGCCATGCCTGTTGTGTCATGATGATAAATTTCCGAAGCAACATCGGCAAGACGCTTGTTTAATTCTGCAAATGATGAAACTCCTCCTAACCATTTAGATACAGTTTGAACAAATATTGAATTATTTTCTCCCTCCATAATACCTAAGCACCATTCACGCAGCCGTCGATCATCTTGAATTTTAATGTTGTCATTCCCACTCATTGACAAAATCAATTCTGCCGTTTGTATGGCCCTAATTGTGTCACTGGTAAATACTGCTTTAAAAGCAGTACCTTTAAGTTTATTTCCCAATTCAATCGCTGTATTATTTCCATTATCAGTAAGGGGTGAGTCACTCCAGCCTTGTGCTCTGTTTAGACTATTCAATAAAGTTTCGCCATGCCGAACAATATAAAAAGTGACAGCCATTCTTTCCCTCCCTATTTCCATTTTATCGCTGGCTCTATTATACTATGAACGGCAGCTTTGGGGAATAGCGAAATAAGCCGGTCTTAATCCTAACGTACTAATTGTCATAAATAGGAAAAGGCAGCGGCAATAGGCTCCGCTGCCCTTCATGTGGATATGTTCTTACAGCTCAATCACTTCCGGCTCGGCAGTAAATGAATAAATGGCTGCCGTACCACGCTCGAAGTAAAACACGGTCATCAGGTTATCGTCCACTGTGTACATGCTGCTCAAAGCTGCTTTGTTGTCGTTCATCATGGCGACGCGGGCTTCCCGGCGGGTGTCCTCTTTGACTTCACCCTCAACGCGGATCCAGGTTCCTTTGTGCATGCCGCAGATTTCCACCTTGCCATTGGCTTTCATCTGCTGATAAACCTTTTTCTGGTTGTTGGTGACGAGGTACAGTTTCCCTTCAAATTCGCAGACAGCACCAAAGGGACGCACATGGGGCTGACCATTCTCATCGGTGGCGAGATAAAACGTACCGCAGGACTTTAAATATTCGGTTGCTTTGTTCATGGTGAAAACTCCTTTCAAGATTCCTGTTGTGTTTTTCCTGTTTGTGAGTATAATTATATCTTACAAGCTTGAAATAGCAAGTACGATATTTATTGATACCAGTATCAGGAAGGAACGTATCTATGGAGAAAAAGAATCTATTCGGGAAATGCCCCTATGTTACAGCCCAAAAAGTTTTAACAGGCAAATGGTCGATGTACATCATGTATCTGCTGTCCGAAGGGCCCGTCCGATTTAATGAATTACAGCGGCGGATGCCGGAAGAAATGACACATACTACACTGTCTCGGCAATTAAAAAACCTTGAAAATGAAGGGTTGATTGTTCGAAAAGAGTATCAGCAGATTCCGCCGAAAGTAGAATATTGTCTGAGTGAAATTGGAGAGAAATTCAAGGACGTGCTGTCTGTGCTTGAAGTGTGGGGGAACGATTATATTCAGTATCTAAATAAAAAACAGTCAATTCTGTGAAGATTGCGCCGCCCCCCCCTTTGTTAGCCGCATCTCTTCCGCTTCCGTCCCCCGTCTTTCCTCTGCTATTTGACAGAGGTGGACAGGGAACGGGAAATTTCACCTCCCTTTTTCCCAATGATTAAATAAGCTTAGTTATTATTTCTACGGTTGACTCTATCCCGTAATATGAGCTGCAGATACAAAAATCGTAATTTTCAGCCATCCCCCACGTCTTGCCAGTTATACTTTTATAATAGTTACTCCGATTTCTGTCATTTTTGCCGATCATCTTTACGGCTTCAGCTTCTGTGACGCCATATTTGTCCTTCTGGAATTTGTCTTAAGGTAACGTAGGTATAGTTCTTCATGATTTTTCTCCTCTTCAATCTCTTTACCGGTGTTTCTGCCTGCAAGTACTATTTTCCTGGAATCAAGAATAACGAAATGAAAATTTTAAGTCAAGCCTTATTTTGGTTGTTGTGATTTCTGAAAGTTTGCAATATAATGAATTTTACAAAGGCAAATTTGAACAGCCAGCCGGAACCGGCTGGCTGAAATAATGTCAGAAACAATTTTAGCACCGATTTACAGAAGAAACGTTCCGACTAATCACAAGAGCTTCTTAACAGCTGATAAACAAAAGATTTCAGAACGGGCATAGAGCAAGGATGGCGAAAATAAATGAAACATATTTTTTTGGTGGAAGACGATTTAAGTTTAATTCATGGCTTGTCCTTTGCAATCAAAAAGCAAGGCTATGAACTGACAATTGCCCGCACCAGTTTGGAGGCTGAGCAGCTGTGGGCAAACGGCAATTATGATCTGGTGATTTTGGATGTGACATTGCCGGACGGTTCAGGTTTCGACCTGTGCCAAAAAATCCGATCATCTTCCAAGATACCCATTATGTTTTTGACGGCGGCTGACGAGGAAACCGATATGATTATGGGCCTTGACATTGGCGGCGATGACTATATGACGAAACCATTTAAGCTGGCAGTGTTTCTTTCCAGAGTCAATGCCCTGCTGCGCCGCAGCGAAAATTTTAATCAAAGACAGACTGAGCCAGAACTGCAATCCAATGGCATACGAGTTCAGTTTCTCAAACAAAATGTTACCAAAAACGGAGTTCCCCTCAGCCTTACGGCCAATGAATATAAACTGCTGTGCCTGTTGATGGAAAATCCCAATATTGTTCTCTCCTCGGAGCAAATTTTGAGTAAGCTCTGGGATTGCGAGGAAAAATATATTGACAATAATTCTCTGACCGTTTACATCCGCCGGCTCCGCAAAAAAATTGAAGATAACCCTGCCGATCCGCAAAAGATAGTGACCGTCCGTCGCATGGGATATAAATGGAACACGGCAAAATGAGGTGAACCATGAAAATACTGGTCAATCGAAAAATCAAACATCTATTTCTATACGTGCTGCTGGCATCAGCGGCTTTCACCGCAGTCTCTGTTCTCGTGATTTGCCTGGGGCTGAAAAATACAGCCTTTTTTGTGGTATTGGCTGCTCTGTTGATGACGCTTATGGTTTTTGCTGCCCTTTATTGGTATTTTCAAGATCAAAGCAAAACCATGAATGAAGCTATATCACAGATCCGAGAATATATTGCCGGAAACCGAGATGCCCGTATCGAATGCGATGATGAGGGCGATCTCTGCCGGCTGTTCCATGAGGTCAATTCTTTAGTTACGATTTTAAATGCTCACGCTGAAAACGAAGAACGAGCGAAAATTTTTATGAAGGAGACAATCTCTGATATTTCTCATCAGTTGAAAACGCCATTGACCGCGCTTAACATTTATAATGGGTTAATACAGCAGGAGTCAAACCATAATCCGGAGCTGAAAGAATTTGCCGCCCTCTCCGAACAGGAGTTGGAGCGAATTGAAAATCTTGTCCAAAACCTTTTGAAAATTGCCAAACTGGACGCGGGAACTATTATCCTGGAAAAGAAGAGCCAAAATGTTGCAGGCATGATGAGATATCTGGAAAAACGCTTCGCCTATCAGGCACAGCAGCAGGAAAAAACGATTATTCTCTCTGGAAATGAAGAAGCTGCTCTTTTCTGCGATCAGACCTGGCTGATCGAGGCAATCAGCAATATCGTTAAAAATGCTTTTGATCATACAGAGCCTGGCGCCGTTATCCGCATTACATGGCGTGCTTTCGCTTCTGTTGTCCAGATTGTCATAAGTGATAATGGCTGCGGCATCCACCCGGAGGATCTGCTTCACATTTTCAAGCGGTTTTACCGCAGCCGTTTTTCAAATGATCCCCATGGAATCGGGCTGGGCCTGCCGCTGGCAAAAGCGATTATAGAGAAACATAACGGAACGATTGAGGTGAACAGCACGTTAGGTGTGGGAACAACCTTTACCATCAATTTTTTGAATCCTACAAAATTGTAGGATTTTTGTCATCATACAGTAAGATTGACGTGCTACTCTTTCTATATCATTGGCATTTCTCCTGCATACTGATATGAACAAAAACAGAAAGAGGGATTACGCAATATGGATTTGTTAGAGGTTAAGAATATATCAAAAAATTACGGGACAGGTGAAACTGTGGTTCATGCGTTGAAAAATGCTGACTTTTCCGTTCCCAAGGGTGAGTTTGTTGCGATTGTGGGCGAGTCCGGCTCCGGAAAAAGCACGCTGCTGAATATGATCGGCGCCTTGGATACTCCCACTTCAGGGAAGGTGTTCATTGACGGCAAAGATATTTTCTCAATGAAAGAACATAGCCTGACCGTATTCCGCCGCCGGAACATTGGTTTCATCTTTCAAAGTTTTAACTTGATTCCAGAATTGACGGTGGAACAGAATATGATCTTCCCGGTGCTGCTGGACTACCAGAAGCCTGATAAAAAGTATCTGGAGGAACTGCTGACGGTACTTGGATTAACAGAACGGCGCAGTCATCTGCCCAGCCAGCTTTCCGGCGGCCAACAACAGCGTGCAGCAATAGGCCGTGCACTAATTGCCCGCCCGGCACTGATTCTGGCTGATGAACCGACTGGAAATTTAGACACCCAAAACACCAGCGAAGTAATGGCTCTGCTGAAAGAAGCCTCCCGGCTGTATCAACAGACTATTGTGATGATTACCCACAGCCAGAACATCGCTCAGACTGCAGACCGCATCCTGCAGGTGTCGGACGGCGTAGTAACCGATTTGGGGAGGTGCCGAGGATGAAAAGCTATTTAAGTTTAATCCCAATCTCTGCAAAAATTCACCGGCGGCAAAACCGTATGACGCTGCTCTGCATTATTTTCGCTGTGTTCATGGTTACGGCAATTTTCAGTATGGCGGAAATAGGGATTCGAATGGAGCAGCTCCGGCTGTCAGATAAACATGAGGATTTTTCATTTCTGGAAAGTTTGACAGGCACTGCAATGGGACAAACATTGTTGATGACAGCAATCGCAATGTTTCTTCTGGTCTTGATTGCTGGGATATTGATGATCTCCAGCAGCATTAACAGCAGTGTATCGCAGCGCACCCAGTTCTTTGGCATGATGCGCTGCATCGGCATGAGCAGGCAGCAGATCATCCGCTTTGTCTGTTTGGAATCTTTAAATTGGTGCAAAACTGCTATTCCCATTGGTTTGCTCTCGGGAATTTTGATGTCCTGGATACTATCCGCCGCTTTGCGTTTTCTTGTAGGGGAAGAATTCTCGAATATTCCGCTGTTTAACATCAGCGGTATTGGAATTGTCAGCGGTATTTTGGTGGGGATAATTACCGTCCTGTTAGCGGCAAGGACTCCAGCCAAACATGCGGCAAGCGTTTCTCCTATTGCAGCGGTTTCTGGAAATTCTGAAAAGACAAAAACGTCCTTCAGCTCTGTTCACACAGGTTTTCTTAAGATTGAAACGGCGCTGGGGATTCATCATGCAGCAGCTGCAAAGAAAAACCTGGTTTTAATGGCGGGATCCTTTGCATTAAGTATCATTCTGTTTTTGAGCTTTTCTGTCCTGATTGATTTTGTGGATCACCTGATGCCCCAGTCAGCGGCCGCTTCTGATCTCGACATTTCAAGCAGTGATGGATCCAATTCTATTGACTGCGCTTTAAGGCAGACACTGGCCAATATGGACGGGGTCAAACAGGTCTATGGACGCAGAAGTAGCTTTGATGTTGCCGCCGGTCTGGATGGGGACACAGCTCTTTCCGGCGCTGTGGATCTGGTTTCCTTTGACGATTTTGACTTGAAAGCTCTCCGCAAGGATGGTACTCTCTGCAGGGGAAGTAATTTGTCAAAGGTCTTTGGTGACAGCAAGTATGTTCTGGCGACCTGGGATCAAAACAGTTCCTTGGATATAGGCGATTCCGTCATTGTAGGAAATGAGCAGCTTACGATTGCTGGATTGTTGAACTATGACCCATTCAGCGAAAATGGCCTTGCTGGCGGGAAAATTACCCTGATTACATCGGATGAGACCTTTGCTCGACTGACTGGTATTTTTGATTATTCACTCATGCTAATTCAGACAGATTCCGATGTGACAGATGAGGATATCGCTGCTATCCGCCGAGTCGTGGAAGAAAATGGTTATACAATGACTGACAAACGGGATCAACGGACATCCGGCACTTACCTTGCTTTTGTTGTCTGTATTTATGCTTTCCTTGGCATCATTACGCTGGTTGCCGTGCTGAATATCTCAAACAGTATCTCCATGAGCGTATCCTCCCGCATCAAACAGTATGGTTCGATGCGGGCAGTGGGCATGGATGGACGCCAGCTTTTTAAAATGATTCTGGCAGAAGCTTTTACTTATGCTTTTGGGGGCTGCGTCATGGGATGCGCAGTTGGCCTGCCCTTCAGCAAAATCATGTACGATTTCCTGATCACGGCTCATTTTCCCTATGCTTCCTGGGCCCTGCCGGTCAAGCCGCTGGCTGTTATTGTTCTGTTTGTCATCGCCACAGCAGTATTCGCCGCCTATTTTCCGGCTAAAGGCATACGGACAGTTTCAATAGCGGAAACCATCAATGAATTGTAAGGGATAGCCAAAGATTATCTCCCTTCATTCTGCATCGGCGTTCCAACTTCAATTAAATTCCCGTCTAAATCATAAAAACGGATCACTTTCTGACCCCAGTGATGAAGGATAAGCCGATTGACGTATTGAATGGAGGGATATAATTTTTCCAATTTTTCAATGAATGCTTCAATGTTTTGTTCTTCAAAATACAGTTCACAAGAATTGCTTTTTGGAATAATCTCTTTTCCTAAAAAATCTCTCCAAATGCTTTCCTCCTGGAGAACAAGACCTTCCGTTAAGATCATATTTCCCTTTTGATCCAATATTGTATCCAATCCAAACAAATCATGATAAAATTTTTTTGATTTTTCAATATCTTTCACAACGATCAAAATATTCCTTAATTTCATTGCCAATATTCCTCCAAAATCTTACACATTTATCGCTGAGTCTATTATACTATGATTAAGTGCGTTTGAAAATAAAGGAAATAGTAATTGATGCCGTTATGCCTTTATGCCAGAACAGATTTCTGTGCTGTGATAGTGATCCTTTCGATTTTACTGTTTTAAATACCGGTCAAAAAAATCAATAATTATTTTTTGTGTCATCGGCTGAAAAAACTCTGGAGTACCATGCCCTGCATTTTTCACAAGGTATAAGTTGACGCGGTTCTCAAGTCCGGCTTTGCACAACGCCTCATAATAAGCGATACTAGATTCAACTGGTACAACCGTATCGGCAGTCCCGTGCAGAATCGTTAATGGGCACATGTTGCTATTGACTGCACTAATGGGTGATGCAGCCGATGCACGATTCTCCATTTCTTCAACAGACATGTCTGATTTTAAGTTTAAGAGCAATCCCTCGTGGGTATCTGAAATGGTTTTCCAGCGGTACCCCGGTTGTTTGATTTTAATCATATCTTTTCTTAAAAAATCTTTAATGTCTTTTAGCCCAAACATATCCACTGCTGCCTGTATCTTGCTGGATTGATCACTCCATTCTCCTAGATCAAAGCCATCAGTATTCATCGCCATCCAGGCGGCAAGCATCCCCCCCGCCGAGCGGCCAATCACACCTACTCGTTCTGGATTAATAGCATATTTATCTGCATTTGCCCGCAAAAAACGCACTGCTGTTTTACAGTCGATTAATTGGCTGGGAAATTTGCCCTGACTACTGCTGCGATAATGAATCAAAGCCACAATGTATCCTGCCTCAGCTAAATATTCTAATTCAGCCGCCATCATTGTTTTTAAATCTTCCGTTGCCCGCCATCCTACCCCGTTAAACCATACCAGAAGTGGAAGCCGTGGAATTTCTTCTATATCCTCTCCCATTGCCAGGCGCCGTTCCACATTACCATTTTGCGTCATAAGCGCTAATGTTAAATCTAAAGGGCGTCCATCCAAATCCTTTACATGAGAATATACGATGTTGTCGATAAAATTAACGGATTTTCTTGCTTTTCCAGGATCAATGTTAAAAATCATAGTGTACTCCTTTTTCATTCTGTTTTATTTGACATCCATTATTTCTCGAATAATTAAATTTTGAGCTTCCCTCCACTCTCCGGACAAGCGAACTGTAAATCCATGGCGGCTGTTTATATATCGTCTCATTTTTACTTCAACTCCCGCTTCAATCATTTTCATTCCGTAGGATTCATTAATATGGCAGAATGGACAGTTCTTTGCATTAATGATTAATGCCCGAGGAAGGCCATGCATCATATCTGATGTAGCAAAAGCTGGAGATACATATGGATTTTTTAATAATTCTGCATCACCATCCGCATATAACATTGATAATGCCCTTGAACGCTCCTGCTTTTCGTCCAAAAGTGGAGCATAATTATCATTTGCTGCATAGTCCAGAATTTGCAAGCATATTTGGATATCCTTTTCTTTTGCCGCTCTCAGCGAAATTGCAGCCGCAAGGCAGCCTCCTGCACTATGACCTCCGATTGATATTCTCTGTGGATCTGCCCCCAAATCGCTGCAATGCCTGGATACCCAGCGAACAACTTCGTACGACTGTTCAAATGCAACAGGGTATGCATAATTATCAGATGTTGCATAATCAACATCAATAACAATTCCGTGTATCCCAGCAGCTATATGTGCGCAATACCAGTCATCATCTTGATCTTGCTTAAATATAAATCCGCCGCCATGAAGATTTATATGTACTGGGCAGTTTTCACTTTTATCGTGTGCCCTTGAAATGATGCAGCGGACCGGAACACCTACAGCCGGAACTTCTATTTGAATTTCTTCGCGAGTTACTTGTTCCATGTATTGGCAGTAATCTTTCGGGATCACCCGCTGAGCCAGCTTTGCCTCTCTCCCTTTACCGGTTTTTTCCAAAATTTCAAACCATTTTTCTCGTTCTTCCATCGTCATCGACATCATCATCACCTCCCAATTTGACCTATCTTCCTAATTCTCTCTCCGCAGCTTCCATCAATCCCTTCATATATCCGGTGGAATAAGCAAATGCACCTAGAACGCCGCCAAATCCTTCTAACGGTTTAAATGCATGATCTATTGAAATAACTGCGTTACAATCACATGCAACAAATTGTTTCATAATTGCATACATATCTGCATATCCATCTTCTGCCAATGTCTCTTGAAAATTTGGAAGCGGCGAATCCACATTACGAAAATGAATACATAAAATTTTATCTTTTTTACAAAATTCTTGGATATCTGCCATAATGTTTCCAAACGCTTCACCTCCCTCCAACCAACAGCCAACACAAAGTTTCATTCCCAATGCTGGGCTTTCATGAGCCATTGCGAAGGCTTTTCGATAGCAATCTGTATTGTAAATTAAACTAGGAATTCCTGCCATGCAGGACAATGGGGGATCGTTAGGATGAAGAGCCAAACGTACCCCAACTTCTTCTGCCACAGGAATAACGCGATCAAGAAAATATTGAAAATTGTTCCAAATTTCGGTTTCATCATAACTGCGCTCTTCCGCATTATGACGTTTTAATATCTCCTCCTGACACACATAAGAAGATATTCCTCCTCGTGTATTCTCCCCTGCACGATATCCTGTTCTTAAAATTCCATTGGGCTGCCATGCAATAGAAGTAAATGGCACATGTGCTTTTCCTAAAACTCGAAGCAGATGAAGGAATCTTTCAATTTGCTCATCTCGATCAGAATAGCCAAGATGAATACTTTTATTTTTTTGCAACGCCGGGCATAATGCATCCGACACCTGCAAAGAATATTCCGCTAACCGCTCTTGCTGCGCTGCTACAGTTTTATCAGTAATCTCTTCCGGTTTCAGCATAAGACTGACATATTCTATTCCCATCTGGCGGATAAAACGGAGTGCTTCATCGCTTTCCTCGGTGGTGACTGGTATTTGTGGTTTCAATGGCATAATTAATTTTCCTTTCGTTTTCGATTGATTATTTCCCGTAAATCGGGAATACAGCATTAGCAGAAATAACAAGTGATACTATTGCAATTACAATAAATGGCAAGGTAAATTTTAATGTTTTGCTGATCTTGTAATTTCCTGCTGCATAGGCAATGGCGCAAGCTGGTGAGCCACTGGGAAATGCAATTGCAACACCGGCACAGGTTGACACAAGCAGCACTATTCCTCTCGGATCCCAGCCTGCGGCTAAACAGGTACTTGCTGCAATGGGAATCAAGACATTTCCTACTGCACCATTAGACATAAAGGTCGTCATGATAACGGTTATAATCGCAAATACAAACATAACGAATAATCCGCTGGGATTGCCACCTAATATTTTCAAAATCCCATTTCCGATTACTTCTCCAGCGCCAGTATCTCCCAATGCGTTTGCCATAATCAACACACCAGCTAACATCCACACTGCATTGCTTGTGACTGACTGCTTTAATTCGTTCGGGCTAATTGCTTTGGTGTATACGAGAATCATAGCTCCTACAGTGGGAACAATATACATATATCCGCCAAGGACATTACTCATAAATAAAGATACCATTACCAGAACAAAAACTGTATAGATGATATATTCTTTCTGTTTAGGAATTACTTCTTTTTTCTTTACTTCTTTTAATTTACTAGCATCAATAGTGGATGTAGTGGGCATTAACTTATAAGCAAATAGACAGTATACGGTAAGAATCAAGCATGGAACAATACATACTTTAAAGCGATCAAACATTTGCAAAAGCTGATCTGGTGTTGCTCCAAGCCCCTCATAATATACATTCAAATTTGCATATCCTGCAGCGCCCATTCCAAGTGGTATTTTTGATGTCCAAATACTATTTAACGCCAAAACAGGAAGAAGCATACGGGAAGGCGTAATATCTCCGGTATCATTCAATGACATTAAAAACATCATCATAATTGTTATTACACCGGTAGATGGCAGAAATGTGGAAAAGACAATCACAAGACCATAAAGGCAAATCAAAAGCAATGTGTTTTTGGTCCCCTGAAGTTTCACCATAGAAAGTCTGATTTTCTCGATAAGGCTAGTCTTTCCAAATGCATTAGTAACAACAAACATACCGGCTACAAGGATTACATTTTGGTTGCATAGCCCGGCAAAAGCCTGGGGAACGCTGTAAATTCCAGTTAAAACTAATAGCACGCAGCATGTCATTGCAGTTAGCCCAAAAGACCATTTCCCCAAGATGAAACTAACAATCATAAATAACATAATTGCTAAAACAATATAGAGCTGCATATCCATTTACCTCCTGCTTTTTTATTTCCTTCAGTTTAGCAGAACTTTTATTAAAAAGTAATGCACATTATTCCTCAAAAAATGCTGCTTTTTTATAGATTATTGATATATGAATTCAATATAGTTTCAATATAATACATTTTCGTTTAAAATCATTGCAAAATGCAATGCATAATAGTATGATATGAAGTTGGGGGCCAAAGGGTCTTTTGACCCTGGCATCATGATATTCAAAAAGTACAGAAAGAAGGTCTTTATCGATGGCAGGTATTGCGATTATTCTCCCAAACGAAAAAATGATTGAAGCAGCTCAGGAAGCCGCCTCTCATTTTTCGCTGAAACTTGTTAATATAACCACCGCTAATCGTTTTAATCTTGTCCAGGAGGTATCAAAGTCCATTGAAAAAGGGGCAGAGATTATTATCTCCCGCGGAGTGATTGCAGATGAAATTCAACGCCTTTTTTCCATTCCTGTTGTCCAAATTCGGCTGACAATGCACGAAGTTATTTTACTATTCCAAAACGCAAAAAACTTTACGTCTAAAGAGGTTCCGCACATAGCATTGATTGGACCGAAGAATATGTTTTGTGATCTTTCTACTATGTTGTTAAATCGCCTTTGCAATGTTCAGGCTCACATATATCTGTTTGATCGAATTGAAGAAACACAGCCTCTGGTATTAAAAGCAATTTCTGATAAAGCTGATGTAATTATTGGGGGAAGCGCTGCTTGTCAATGCGCAGTGGATTATGGTGTTCCTTCGGTTCGCACATCGTCCGGATCGGAAAGCTTGGAATACGCCTGCCGAATGGCGGAACAAATGGGAGAAGCAATAGATCTTGAAAAGAAAAATTCAGCAAATTTTCAGGCTATTATTAACTACGTTTATGCAGGGATCATTCAGATTGATGAATGTGGACGAATTCTCCATGTTAATCAATTTATTGAAGATCTTTTTCGTAAATCCAATACAGAAATGCATAACCAATATATTTGGGACTTGATCCCAGACATGAAAAAAGAACGGTTGTCGCCTGTCCTTTGTGACAAAAAGGAAGTTTTGTCTACTCTGGTTACAATTAATCACAGTGAGTTTATGACTAGTATTACGCCGATTCTCATGAATAATCAAATCATTACCGGCGCTGTTATCTGTTTTCATGAAGGACGACAAATTGCATTGTTCAGTAAAGAAAAAGAACAATTTCAAACAAGGAAAGGATATTATGCTCGTTACCATTTCGATGAAATCATCTCTCGTTCTACACAAATGCAAAAAATTATTCGTTTTGCGAAGCAGCTTTGCAATTATACATCTCCTCTGCTAATTTTAGGAGAAGAAGGGAGCGGGCAGCTGGAATTAGCTGAAGCGATTCATAATGAAAGCAGCCGTTCATCCTATGCCTTTATCAGTTTTATTTGTGACGGTTACTCTCCTATGGAAGCGGAATTGCTTTTATTTGGGCGCCCCGCCAGTAAAAATCATTCTGCTGTTCCGGGATTAGCAGAACAACCTCAAAGTATTCTTTATTTGCACAACATATCAGCTTTATCATCATCTATTCAATTTAAATTACAGCAGTTGATCACACGGCATACTGTATCTGCATTCGGCGAGGTAACCACTCATCGGTGTTTTACTCGAATCATTGCCTCAGACAGCCATGATCTCCGTTTGCTGACAGCAGAAGGGAAATTCCGCCATGATTTATATTATGCACTTTGTGCAAACCAAATCTATCTGCCTCCGCTCAGGGAACGACGAGAAGACATTGAAGGATATATAATGTCTTTTCTAAAACTATATCAGCAAGAATATGGGCGTTTTGTCCATATTACTAAAGATGCACTGCAAGTGCTGCATGATTATGACTGGCCTGGCAATATTCCTGAGATTCGCAGCACTTGCAGAAAAATTCTTGCGACTGCCACTAGTCGTACCGTCGATGCACGTTTTGTATCTTCTCTGCTTGATCCCTTGCCGGTTCATATGCCAACCGCACCGTCATGCAGTCCAAGGCAGGATTATTATAGTGTTAGATTATTGGGCAGTCACCAGCGGGCGCTTCAACTGGCCAATGTATTAAAAAAATATAATGGCAATCGTAAAAAAGCAGCCATAGAATTAGGTATCTCCACTAGTACTTTATGGCGATGGATGAAAAAATATGGACTTTCAGATAATTGATCCCCTTAAAATTAATTTACAGGAGAGAACTGCAATGCCAGCAGCAGAATTGCATATCCGTTGACAAAACCGCAGCAAATCCCACAGCCAATACTGGAGCCATTTTACTGCCGGCTGATGGGGAAGGAATAAACCATTATTGGACGCCGAAAGGAGAGATAACCATGAACCAACAAGAAATCCAGGATCTGTTAACCAGGCAGAGAAAATATTTTCAAACCGGAGCAACCCTCCCGGTTAGTACAAGGCTTGCTGCCCTTAAGCGGCTTTATGCAGCGATCACAGCCAATGAAAAGGAAATCCATCTTGCTCTTCAAAAGGATTTGGGAAAAAGCAATTTTGAAAGCTACATGTGTGAAACCGGCATGGTTTTAGAAGAAATCAGCTATATGCTGAAGAACACCCCGCGGTTTGCCCGGGAAAAAAGAGTGCCTACGCCCCTGGCCCAGTTCCATTCCAGAAGCTTCCAAAAGCCCTCTCCCTATGGAGTGGTTCTGATCATGAGCCCGTGGAATTATCCCTTTATGCTGACGATATCCCCCCTGGTGGATGCATTAGCTGCGGGAAATACGGCAATAATCAAGCCAAGCGCTTATTCTCCCTGCACCAGCCAGGTGATTGCCCGTATTATCTCCCAATGTTTTCCTTCCCGCTATGCGGCCGTTGTTACAGGCGGGCGTGCAGAAAACACCTGCCTTCTTAGCCAGCATTTTGATTATATCTTTTTTACCGGAAGCCAGGCAGTCGGCAAAGAAGTAATGCGGAATGCAGCGGAGCATTTAACTCCTGTTACTCTGGAACTGGGCGGAAAGAGTCCCTGCATCGTAGATGAGACGGCAAACATCTCTCTTGCTGCCAGAAGAATCGTTTTCGGAAAATATTTAAACTGCGGTCAGACCTGCGTAGCACCGGATTATCTTTATTGTCACCGTTCTGTCAAGGATAAACTGGTAAAGGAACTTAAAAAACAGCTCCAGAAACAGTATGGGAAAGATCCTCTGCATAATCCCAATTACGGAAAAATCATCAATGAAAAACATTTTCAGCGAATTTTGGGACTGATATCGGAAAATATGCTGGCGTACGGAGGGAAGTCTGAGAAAAAGTCCCTTCGCATCGAACCCACCATTCTGGATCATGTCCGCTTTTCCGATCCGGTGATGCAGGAAGAAATCTTTGGTCCTGTTCTTCCGGTGCTGGTCTTTGACCGTCTAGATGAAGTGATTCGTCAAGTGAACGCCATGCCCCATCCTCTGGCACTTTATCTTTTTACCTCAGACAAGAAAGCGGCGGAGAATGTTCTCTCCCGCTGCGGGTTCGGCGGCGGCTGCATTAATGATACAATTATCCATCTGGCCACCACAGAAATGGGATTCGGCGGATTTGGAGAAAGCGGAATGGGAGCTTACCATGGAAAAACAGGATTTGACACCTTTACCCATTACAAAAGTATCGTGGAGAAAAAAACTTGGATTGATCTGCCCATGCGATACCAGCCGTATCGGAAGACGTATGAAAAGATGTTGCGTTTTTTCCTGAAGTAACCCTATTCTGTGCTCTCTTCTCTTCTTGTGATTCTGCTTCCTTGGGCAGGGAAAAAAGGCATAGATTTCGTCATTTTTAAGCTTGTTTTACCCATTAAATGGACTATAATAAAAGGCGAAAGGTTGATAAATAATTCACAAACTTTTCAAGTAAAAAGAAACTTAAACGCGAAGGAGGGTAAAGATTATGCTTAGACTTAGAATGATGCGTGCACCTCAAAAATACGTGCAGGGAAAGGATTCTCTGCTTCAGTTTCACAAAGAAATGAAAGAATTGGGCAGCAAATGGCTGTTTATCTGCTCCAGAAGCGGAGAAAAAGCCTGCCGTGAAAAAATAGAAAAAAGCTTCCAGGATTCTGATGATGTTCGCCGCTATGAGGTATTCGGCGGAGTATCTAGTACAGGAGAAATTGAACGAATGCGGAAACTGGTAAGAGAGGAAGGCTTTAATGTAGTAGTAGGGGTAGGCGGAGGCTCTGCTATCGATACCGCCAAAGCTACTGCTTATTACGAGAAACTTCCGGTTGTGATCGTACCTACGGTAGTAGCCACCGATGCGCCTTGTACTGGCCTGTCTGTCATCTACAATGACGACAAGACGTTTAACAGTTACCTCTTCTATCCGAAGAATCCTGAGGCAGTGATTGTGGACAGCGCAGTTATTGCCAATGCTCCGGTAGACTTTTTAGTAGCGGGAATGGGCGATGCTCTGGGCACCTACTTTGAGGCAAGGGCCTGCGAAAGAACAGATGCTCCCAGCCTGGAATCCGGCGGCATTACTCGTTCTGCCATGGCTCTCTGCAGCCTTTGCTATGAAACATTAAAGGAATATGGCGCGGCAGCGAAAAAAGCCTGCGAATGTCATGTTGTCACTCCTGCCCTGGAGGCAATCATTGAAGCCAATGTTTATCTTTCTGGCGTAGGTGCAGATAACGGCGGACTGGCAGTGGCCCATTCCTTCTATAATGGTCTGACTGCATTAGGAGGACACAGCGCTCCCCACGGAAACTGTGTTGCTTTCGGAACTTTGGTGCAGCTGGTTCTGGAGCGGGCATCCAAAGAAGAGTTCAAAGAAGTTCAAGATTTCTGTATGGAAGTAGGCCTTCCTATTACCCTGGAGGAAATCGGGATTACCAAGGATGAGGAAATTCACGTTATCGCAGAAAATGCCTGCGCTCCTGGTGAATCTATTCACAATATGGTTGCCGATGTTACCCCTGATCAGCTTTATGCAGCCATTGTTGCGGCAGATGCATTAGGCAAGGTAAGAAAAGCACAATAAAAAGAAGAAATTTATTTTTAAGAGGCCGGACGCTGCAGCGTTCGGCCCTTTCTTTTCTTCAAAGCTCCTCTCCGTTGGTTCGAATCACATTTTGATACCAGTAATAACTGTCCTTTTTTATTCTTCTTAGATCTTTAAGGTCCAAATCGTCACGATTAACATATACCAAACCATAACGTTTCCGGAATCCTTGATGGGAACTGAGCAGGTCTATAACAGACCAGAGAGAATACCCCATCAGCTCTGCCCCATCTTCAATCGCCAGCGCACAGGCGTTTAGATGTTCTCTCAGATAATCAATTCGATAATCATCATGGATTTTATCCTCCAAAGTAAGCGTATCTGCGGCGCCCAGACCATTTTCTGTAATCAGCAGCGGCAAGCCATACCGGCGGTAATATTCATTCAGCACAATTCTTAAGCCTAAGGGATCGATTTGTGCGCCGTATTCACTGGTCTTAAGATTTACATTTCTCTCATCCCGAAAATATCCATATTGATCGAAATCCACTTCATTTCCCCGGAAAACCCGCAGCCCCCGCGGATGCGTTCGGTCAGCTGGAAGATAGCTGGCGCAAAGAGTACGATAGTAATTTAAGGCAATATAATCCATTCTGCCTTTTTTCAGCACAGCTTCATCTCCAGGTTCTGTTCTGGGCAGAATATTTCGTTCATTCAGATAGCGAAGATAATAACCGGGATACTTCCCATTGTAATGCATATCTAGACAGTACAATGTTTTCATGGCGTCATTCATCTTCGCTGCCCATACATCTTCCGGCTGATTAGTCAGGGGATAGGTACAGGTGGAAGAGACTGCAGGACCAACCTTCCCATTTTTTACCATTTCATGGCAAGCCTCCACCGCAAGAGCATGAGCGAGAAACATGTGATAATCCATTTGAGAACGGATTTGATCCGCCCGCCAGAGATCTGATTCGCATAGATTCATCCGCTCATCTACCCGAATCATCAGATTCTGCTCATTGATCACCTGCCAGCATTTCACTCTATCGCCGAAATGCCGGAAACACAATCTGGCATAATGAAGAAAAGCAGAGATGCAGCGCCTGTCCGCCCATCCATTATACCGTTTTACCAGTTCATAAGGAAGATCAAAGTGATAAAGGGTCACAACAGGCTGAATGCCATTTTCCAACAGGCAGTCAATTACTTGATGGTAAAAATCAATTCCTTTTTGGTTTACCCTGCCTTCTCCTTCTGGAATAAGTCTGGCCCAGGAAATGGAAAAACGATACATTTGAAGTCCCAGCTCTTTCATCAGCCCAATATCTTCTTTCCATCGGTGATAAAAATCACTTGCGATGCTGGTATCCGCCTGTATCGCCGAACGTTGAAAAGAATAATAATCCGCCACCGTCATGCCTTTGCCGTCTTCTTTCCACCCTCCTTCAATCTGAAAGGCAGAGGAAGAGGCTCCCCACAAAAAATTTTTCGGAAATCTGCTCATTGATTTTCTCCTTTTTCTCTAACTCCAGTCAAATAGGCAGAAACCGCAGCGCCGAAAAACGCTATGCCGCACCCTGCCAAATAAAACAAAAAAGGCTTCCGCCCAAAAGCGGCGTAAGAAAAAATGGTAAGCACACCATTATTGGCAAAAGAGTCACCATATACTCCTCCAAGCCCCATTATTCCCCCTCCTATTGCGCCGCAGATCAAGGCGCAGATCATCGGAGTTTTCAGCCTAAGATTGCACCCATAGATAGCCGGTTCTGTAACTCCCACCAGCACAGCAGAAACCACTGCTGAGGCAGCCACGCTTTTCATCTCTTTGTTCTTTGTTTTCAGCATCACGCCCAGCGCCGCTCCTCCCTGAGAAAAATTAGCAGCGCCGGCAAATGCCAGAAGATTCTGCCTGCCGCTTACCGCCACATCATTTAATCCTACTGGGAGAAGGGCTCGGTGAGCGCCAAAAATAACGAAAACACCCCACAGCCCGCCGATAACAGCACCTCCAAAGGCGGGATTGACGTTCATCATCATGGTATATCCTGCTTGTATTCCGTTCCCGATCCAAATTCCTGCCGGCCCCAGCAAACAGAGAGACAGCGGAACAAGAATCAATAGGGAAAGTCCGGGGACAAGGATGATCTGAAGCACTTCCGGAACCACCTTTTTCAGCAGCCGTTCTAAATAAGCCAGGGCAAAAACCGCAAGAAGAATCGGAATAACCGATTCAGTGTAACTGAATACCCGGGTAGCATCTCCTATCGTCCAGCTTCCCTTTCCCACTGGAATTCCAAAGATTCGTGTATCTGTTCCTACATCCTGAATTATTTCATTTACCCATGGAGAACACAAAAATCCGCCAACTGTCATGGCTGCAATTTCGCTGCAGTTCATGGCTTTTGCTGCCGTATAGCCCAGAAAAACCGGCATAAAATAAAAAATCACCTGACTGGCCGCATAAAGAAGAATGTAGGTGTCATTGGCGGCAAGGTCTGCGCCATATTCTGCTCCGACAAGCCGTACTGCTGTCAGCAGTCCCTTAATTAGGCCTGAGGCGGCAATGGCCGGAATCAACGGCGTGAACATTTTAGAAATGAGCTGAAGCAGAGAATTCACTCCTCTTCTCTCGTTTCCAGGCTTTTGTTCTTGAACAGATGATTCTTGATTCAACATTGCCAGGAGTTCTTCATACACTTTTGTTACCGATGCCCCCAAAACGACCTGAAATTGGCCTCCGGCAAGAACAACCTGCATTACCCCTTCCAGTTCCTGAATCTTCTCCTTGTCCGCTCTTGCCTCATCTGCCAGCACAAACCGCAGTCTGGTAAAACAATGGCTCACCTCCTTAATGTTTTCTTTTCCTCCCACATAAGCCAAAATACCGCCGGCTGTTTTTTTCACATCCATGCTTTTCCTCCTCTCTGATTCATCGGCTGCGGCGGCCTTCGCCGCCGGATAGACGAAAAACTCTGGGTATAGTATGTTCTCTTCTCCCCTTTTTCATTGACAGTTTCTTGACTTACAGATAAAATATCTTTATAAAATCTTCCATGTGATTTAAGAAAGGCGACGAAATGAAAAAAAAATGCATTAGCGATGGCCACAATGCTGTGCTTGAGTTTTACTGTCATCTCTCCTGCACAGATTATCAATGGCGCAGAATCAAGCTCTGAAGTGGTAATTTACCACACCAATGACACTCATGGGTATCTTGCCGGAGATGGAGAAAGCATTATTGGAATCGATCAAGTGGCAGGATTAAAAGAAAGCACGCCAGATTCTATTTTAGTAGATGCCGGCGATGCAACGCAGGGACTTCCTCTGGCCTCTTTGACAAAAGGCGCCGATATCATTGAATTAATGAACCTGGCAGGTTATGATTTAATGACCGCCGGAAACCATGAATTTGATTTTGGTACAGATCAGTTCTTATCCAATGTGAAACTGGCCGACTTCCCTATTCTGGCAGCTAATATTTACCAGGATGGTCAGCCCCTTCTTCAGGACGTTCAGGAGGGAAATAATGGATGCCACACCATCATCGAGCGAGATGGTCTTCAAATCGGATTTTTCGGCATTACCACGACAGACACTGCCGGCTCAACGAATCCGGCGGGAATTGCCGGTCTAGAATTTAAAGATGAAATTGAAACGGCAAAGAATGAAATTGATCATCTGGAATCTGAAGGCGCCGATGTGATCATTGCGATCTGCCATATGGGTGATATGGATGCTTCCTGCACCAGCGTTGATTTAGCAAATGCCTTAACTGGTGAATATCAGGATAAGCTGGACGTTTTAATCGATGGACACAGCCATACGATAGAAAACGAAGAAACCAACGGCGTCCTGATTGTTCAGACCGGTTCTGGAATGACCGGCGTAGGCAAGCTTACCTTAACGGTCAGCGGCGATGAAGTTTCTGCTGAAGAACAGCTTCTTACTCCCCAGGATCTGACGGATATTACTCCTGATGCAGCTGTTGCAGAACAGCTTACTCAGATTCAGGATACTCAGGCGGAACTTCTGAATGAAAGTGTAGGCACTTCAGAGACAACCCTTTGGGCTGGTCAGATCGGCGTTGTCGCCGTTACTCGTCTGGTTGAAACTAATTATGGTGATTTCACAGCCGACGCTTTCCGCGCTGCTGCAGAATCCTACGTGCAGACGCTGGGAACCGACACTGATCTTCCCATCATCGCTGTGGAAAACGGCGGCGGAATCCGTGCCATGTCCCCTAACGGAAATGTTACCATGGGAGATTTGATTTCCGCATTCCCATTCTCCAATACAATTTATATGAAAAAGGTAACTCCGGCCGTTCTCTATGATGTTATGGAAGTATCTGGAACCACCTTAGACGGTCAGGATAAGGAAACGGGTATGCTGCTTCAGCAGACGAACTCCGGAGGATTTCTTCAGATATCTGGTTTCACGGTTGTTTTCGATCCCGATGGAGAAGCGGGACAGCGTGTAACCTCTATTACCCTGGACGGACAGAGTGAACCGCTGGATCGTGAAGACACTGAAACGCAAATCATCATGGCCAGCAACAATTATATCATGAGCGGCGGAAGCGATTATACGATGCTTGGAGAGCTTCCAAAGTACGGTGAAGCCGGCGGAGAGTTAGAGACCGTACAGGCATATTGGGAAAGCTGCCTGGAAGATGGTACACTGAAGGGATATGCAGGTACGAAAAACCGGATTCAAATGAGAAGTGAAGGTTATGAGCCTAAGGATTATACTGCATCTATTTTAATTGCCGATGAAGACGGCAGCGCCCTTGGCGGACAGGAGCTGTCCTACCGGGTAGACGGCGGTGAGCGGATAAACGGTACTGCAGATGAAAACGGAATTCTGGAGATTACGCTGACCGACGGCGCACACGGAGTTCGTCTGGCTGATGATCAGCAGGAAATTTACATCGACAATTACTCCGGCTTCGGCATTGTAATTGATGAATTCCGGGAACAGCCGGTTTTAACCTTTTTAGCAGACGGAAGCTGTGATCCTGTGGAATCCGAAAGCAATGAAACAGAAAGCGAAACCGCTGAGCAGGAGACAACTTCCAGTGCAGAAACCAGTGAAGCCGCAGAAAGCGCGGCAGCGCCTGCTTCTCAGTCAGAAAGCGGCAGCAGCGCAGCGCCAGTCATTGTGGTAATTCTGATGATCTGCATTGCAGGCGGAGCTGTATGGCGGGTAAAACGCCGCAAATAATCGCAATATAGTAAAAATAAGAGCAGGTCTTCGATGGGAAATTCCCCCCATTGAGGACCTGCTTTTATTTTGCGTCAGCCTTTTTCGCCTGACTATCCTTTACTTCACTTCCACCAGCTCAATCTGGAAATTCAGTTCCTTGCCTGCCATTTCATGGTTTGCGTCAAAAGTAATGGTTTTCTCCTCCTTGGCTGTCACCTTAACAGGGAAAGGCTGACCAAACTGATTGTACAGGTAAACCTGCTGCCCTATCTCCAGATTTTCAGAACCAGGAAGGGTTGCAATATCAACAGTAAAAACAGCATCAGGATTGGGCATGCCATAAGCTTCTTCAGGCATTAAGTGAATGTTCACCACCTGACCTACCTCCATATTTGCCACAGCAGCGTCAAAGCCTCTGATCATCTGCCCTGCACCGCAAAGGAATTCCAGAGGCTCTCCGCGGTCGTAAGAAGAATCAAACTGCGTTCCGTCATTGAAGGTGCCGCGATAATGAGTGCGGCAGGTTTTTCCTACATTGGGACCGGTGATTCCAGGCTCATGAGATCCGCAGCCGCCGCAGCCATGTCCGCAGGAATGTCCTTCCCCATGAGATCCGCAGCCTTCCCCATCCTGATGATGGCCACAGCTGTGTCCTTCTTCATGATGATGGTCACAGTTGGCTCCTGAAGATACCAGCTGACCATTCAGATAATCTTCCACTGCTTTATCTGCATCTCCCTGGGCACCAGCACAAAGCTGAACACCCGCATCTTCCAGCGCAGCCTGTGCACCGCCGCCAATTCCGCCGCAGATCAGCACATCTATCCCCTGCTCTGCCAAAAGTCCCGCCAACGCTCCGTGACCAACGCCGTTAGAGCTGATGACCTGGCTGGAAATTACTTTATGATCATCTACTTCATATACCTTAAACGTTTCTGTTCTGCCAAAATGCTGAAATACTTCTCCGTTATCATAAGCCACAGCAATTTTCATCGTCTTTTCCTCATCTTTCTTATTATTTCTTTTTATCCCTTATGCTGGGGAAAGGTTCAGTCCGCTGTAAAACCGAATGCTGCCCACAGCGGCTTTTGTGCAGCAAACAGATTCTACCATATTCCTGGCGTAAAGTCTATGTCAAACCAGAAAAACCTGCCAAGGAACAACAGACTGAATCACTAATTCACAATAGCAATTTCTTCTGCCAGCATTTCGTGATATAATAACAGCGGTGTTCACCCTGAACATTAGTGCTCGCTGTCGTTGAGAAAGCTTTTGTTATGTACTGCACAAGTTTAAGATAAAGGATGGAAAAAGCGATGTTGAATCAATTATTCATGGAAATGATCAATTATTATCAAAGAGACGCCCGGCGAATTCAGCATTTTACAAAAGTACATGCTTTTGCAAAATTAATCGGCCAGCTGGAGAATCTGGATAAAGAAACCCTGAATCTGCTGGAAGCTGCAGCCTATGTTCATGATATTGGAATTAAACCGGCAGAAAAGAAATACGGTTCTTCCAATGGCAAACTCCAGGAGCAGGAAGGACCTGCCCCTGCCAGGAAACTGCTGGAGCGATTGGGGTTCGATGAAAAGCAAATTCAGCGGATCTGCTATTTGGTTGCCCATCATCACACTTACTCCAATATTGATGGAATGGATTACCAAATTTTGGTGGAGGCTGATTTCTTAGTAAATCTGTTTGAAGACAACGCTTCTCATGAAGCAGTGGTGTCTGCTTATCATAAAATTTTCAAAACACACCATGGAAAACAGATCTGTGAAACCATGTTCGGCCTGTCTCCCCAAAAGGACCTTTAACCAGGTTTGAATTCCATCAAACTGAAAATTTTCTTGTGAGAGTCGAAATAAAATGATAAAATAAGCTTATCAGAATTCAGAAGCAAGGAGATGATAAGATGCCAGGACCAGGAAGACACCATCCGCCAGGACCAGGAATGGGGCCGGGCGGACGACCGCCGGGACCAGGGATGAGAAGACCCGGTCCTATGGGAGGCCCTGGAATGGGAAGGCCTCCCATGGGAAGACCGCCCATGGGGAGACCTCCCTTTGGAAGACCTCCGATTCCACCTCCGCCGCCAAGGCGAGGCTGGGGAACCGGCCCCTATCACAGAGGCGGATGTATGGGATGCCTTTTCCCCTTCTTAATGGGAGCTGCCGGCTTAACTGCTTTGCTGGTAATGCTGATTAGTGTTATCATTTAATCGTGAAATGAAAATCTGGCGTTCCTGAATCAGCATCAGGATCGCCAGATTTTCATTTTCTGCGCTGGTCTCGTCTTTCACTGTATCTTTGCCGGCGCAGTCAGCCTTTCCGATTTCCGGCAGCGGCAGACTGCCGTATACCCCATATGAATCAGATAAGGAACCAGAATAGCTGGAATTGCAAGATAAGCAATTAAGCTGTACGCCTTCTGAATCAGCGTTAACAATCCAAACTGGGCAATGGCAAAATCCACAAGGCAGCAGATAAGGGCAGCCAGAATCTCCTTCTTTGTAATCCTGATCTTTCTCTTTCCTGTCCCCTCTTCCTGATCCTTACAAATTCGTTTTACCATAGCCGCCACCATATTTACTGCGGTGGATACTGCACCAAGAATAATCAGCAGAGAAATCAACGGTGTCATAAAGAAAGCGCCAACTCCATTCTGGACCATAAATAAGGTGGGAATACTCTGGCCGGCAGCTTCTGGATTGGCATAAACGGTCATCAGCCCCAATACAACCATAACCATCATCAGCCCATTTACGACAAAGCCTGCCGCCATGCTTTTTGCCGCGTCCTGAGGCTTTTCAAAGGATTTTGCATGCTGAACGAACACAGCAATGTTAGAAAGCTGAAAGGTTCCATACAAGAAGGCTGAATACAAGGCTTCCCGGAAAGGAAGCCGCTGCCTGGTCATACTTTCTGCTGCATCTTTAATCTTGGGCAAACCTGCTGCAATGTTGGGAAGATAAACAACCAGCAGTCCAAGAATAATGCAGACGGATAAAACCGATGCTACCTTCCGCACCAAATCTGTTCCGAAAATGGCTACAATAAAAATAAATATGCCGATCAGCAAAGTACAGAACAAATAAGGAAGACCAGTAAGGGCATTTAATGTGGCTCCTCCCGTAGCAAAAGCAACTGCCGGAGCGACGCACATCACACAAAGATACAATAGCTCAAACAAATTCGAAAAAACCGGCGCAAACTTCCCATAAAATACATTATTATAGGTACGGTAATCATATACCTGGTGTTGTCTTGCAAACCAGAGACTATAAGCAAAAAACACGGCGTTATAGGCCATCGCCAGCACCGGCATCAACAAACACCAGATACCGTAACGCACGTAGTAGCTGTATATCTGGGCTCCTGAAGCAAAACCGCCTCCAAAATGAGTAGTAAACCATACAAAAGCTACACCGAGAAGAATTCCTCTTGCTCCATTCTGCTTTCCTGTTTTTTATTCATCCTGTTTTCTCCTTCTGTTCAGTTTTTCCATCGCTTCATTTAGCATTTCTCTTGTTACGCGGTATGGATAATGAGCCACATCCGACATCTGGGGAATCCGCTTTGTACACTCTTCCCACTGCTCGCGGGTGATCCCGATTTCTTCTAGGGAAACAGGAAGGTGCACTGCCCGATTCAGGGAATAAATCCGTTCAAATTCCTGATCCTGATGATCCACTAAAAGAGCAATCAGCACGCCGAAAGCAACCACTTCTCCATGAAGATGTTTTTCTTCGATTACCGGATAAACAGTCATGGCATAAAACACAGCATGTGCCAGGCCGCTGTTGTAATCCGGTGTAAAATCTTTCGTCAAAAAGATGGATGCAATTCCCGTGGTAACGATAATTGCCAGTACAGCCTGCTCTACCTCATAGGTACAATGGCCGTTTATATGATCATTCAAAGCTTTTTCTCCATATTCCAGCAAAGGATCCCGGCACATTCTGCTTACTGCAACGCCCAAAGCGGTAAAATGCTCCAGCCTCTCCCCCTTGGAAGAAATCTCCGCTTCGTAATACTTTGCGTAAGTGTCCCCAAGACCGGCCCACATATATTGGCTGGGCGCCTTGGCAATAATCTCCGTATCAATAAAAGCATGCATCACCGGGCGGACAAAAAAGCGGGGTTCGAGAAAGGTCCCGTCTTCATTGTACATAATAGAGACTGCTGTGCAGGCAGAACAGTTAGAAGCGATGGTCGGGAAGGCAAATACTGGCTTGTCATCGGTGATGCATAAACATTTTACCGTGTCCAAGGCTTTTCCGCCGCCTACTCCAAACACCATATCTGCCTCTTGATACTGGGGAAGCCGGCGCAGCCTTTCTACTGTTTCATCGGTGCAGTTTTCTCCGTAAATTTCTTTTCCGATAATCGTCAGCCGCGTCTGATCCGTATAAGCCTTTATCTTGTCATAAGCTGCATTCAATGCCTTTCTTCCGCCAATAACCAGAACCTTTCTTCCGTAAGATTCACACACTGGACCAATTTTGTCATAAATCTGATCTCCGATAGAATAATTCGGCAAATGTACTTCATAATTTTCCAGTTTCATTTTCCTATTCTCCTCTCTCTTTTGTGCAATCAAAAAAGCCCTTGTCCCTGAAAACTGCAGGGACAAGAGCTGTCTAATTTCAACGCTCCTGCGGTGCCACCCGGCTTGATGCACTGCGCATCCACTCGCTGCATACCATCATATGCATTCTTTGATAACGGAGTCTGTTCTCCGGCTCGTCTACTTACTGTACAGGTTCAACTCGCCCTCAGAAGCCCATTCGCTTCAGGTCAGCCTGCGGCGTTCCACCCTCTGCCGCTCTCTGGGAGGCATCTGCTGAAGTTACTTGCTCTTCCTCTTTGGTTTGTTAACACTTTACCATCAAAAAGTATAAATGTCAACGGCAAATTTCCGAAGAATCATTCCACATTCCCTCAGTCCCCTTCTCTTGACACTTCAAAATCACTTAAATATAATGTTAGCATCGGTGTGTATTTATTGCAGTGATAAAGAAACCTACATCAGGGAGGAAACAAAAATGAAAATCATACTGCAGAACCTTACAAAAGAATTCCCTGCCAGGGGAAAGAAAACTTCCGGAAACGTTATGGCTGTGGATCATTTTTCCTGTCAGATTCCGGATGGAGAGCTGATGGGATTGTTAGGCCCTTCCGGCTGCGGAAAAAGTACTACCTTGAATCTTCTTTGCGGCCTGGAACAGCCTACAGAAGGAAAAATTTTCTTCGGTGAGGAAGATGTTACCACACTCTCGCCCGAACTCCGGGGAGTAGGAATGGTTTTTCAGAATTATGCCCTTTATCCTCACTTAACCGTACGTCAAAATATCCGATTTCCCCTGGAAAATTTGAAAGGAAAGGACCGTCTCTCCAAAGAAGAAATGGAGAAACGGGTAACCGAAACCGCCCGTCTGGTTCAGATTCAGGAACTGATGGACCGAAAACCCGGCGAGCTTTCTGGAGGCCAGCAGCAGCGTGTGGCGATCGCCCGCGCTCTGGTAAAATTCCCCAAATTATTGCTTTTAGATGAGCCGCTCTCCAATCTGGATGCCCGTCTGCGCCTTCAAACCCGGGAGGAAATTCGAAAAATCCAGAAAAAAACCGGGATTACCACGGTATTCGTTACCCACGATCAGGACGAAGCAATGAGTATCTGCGACCGGATCGCCGTTATGAAAAACGGAATTCTCATGCAGCAGGGAAAGCCTCAGGAGGTTTATGATCATCCAGCCAATCTGTTTGTGGCTAAATTCCTGGGCACGCCTCCCATTAATGTATTTTCCGGAACGGTCAGCAAAGAGCGCCTTCTCATCGGGGGCCAGCCGGTGCTGTCTGTTCCAGGAGTGGCTGACCAGAACGTATGGGTGGGAATCCGGCCTGAGGGCTTTCTGATCCGCCCAGATGGTCCGCTGGAATGCGAGATGAACCGGATAGAGGTGATGGGAAGAGACATCAGCGTAATCTCCACTCATGCCGCCTGTACAGAAGGAACCCTCCGCTCTATTATCAGCGCCGAAACCGCCCCGAAGGAAGATGCAAAAACAGTGCGGTTTGCCTTAAAACCAGAAAAAGTTTTTCTGTTCCACGCTGAGACTGAAGCCGTGATTCCAGTATCCGGAGAAAGGAAGGAGTCATGAAACGAAATCATTTTAAAGCCTGGCTTTACCTTCTCCCGGCTCTTCTTTTCTTGATTTTTTTTATGGTATATCCATTAATTGACGTACTGGTATATTCCGTGGAAGAAGGGTATAATTTCGCCTCCCAGACTTATTTCGGCGTAGGCCTTTACAATTTCTCCTATGTGCTTCACGACCCTTATTTTCTTCAGGCCCTTCAGAATACCTTTATTCTGGTGGTCATTACTGTACCGCTATCCACTCTGCTGGCCCTGCTGATTTCTGCTGGATTAAGTTCCATTAAACCTTTGCGTGAACTGTTTCAGACCATTTATTTTCTGCCCTATGTCACCAATACCCTGGCGGTAGGACTGGTATTTATGATCTTATTTCAGAAAACAGAGTACACTGACGGGCTGATTAATTTGATCATTGAATTTTTCGGCGGCAATTCCGTGGATTTTATCAACGGTCCTTATTGGGCAAAAATGTTCGTGCTCTGCGTCTATACGATATGGGTGGTGATGCCCTTTAAAATTCTGGTACTCACCAGTGCCCTGGCCTCAGTCAATGAGGATTACTACAAAGCGGCCCGGGTGGACGGAACGCCCAAACTTCGGATTTTCACCAAAATCACCCTGCCGATGATTTCACCTATGATCTTTTATCTGGTAATCACCGGCTTCATCGGAGCCTTTAAAGCTTACAGCGATGCCGTTGCCCTTTTTGGAACAGATTTAAATGCAGCCGGCATGAACACGATTGTAGGCTATGTTTACGATATGCTTTACGGGGAAAGCGGCGGTTATCCGTCTTATGCTTCGGCAGCGGCTATCCTTTTATTTGCCATTGTCCTTACCGTCACCTGCATTAACCTTCTGGTCAGCCGAAAAAAGCTCTCCTGGTAGTCCTGTCAGGGAATGAAACAGACAACTTGCAGCTGACGCAGCGAAAAAGAAAGGCTGAACAAACCATGGAACATTCTATAAATTATGAAACCTTACAAAAGAAAGCAAACTTCCGCACCCGCATTCAGAAAATCGTCATTTACTTTTTTCTGACCGTGTGGGCGATTGTGGTGCTTTTTCCCTTTTATTGGATGGTGCTCACCTCATTAAAAAGCTACAGCGCCTACAACAGCGAATATGTACCTGCTCTTTTCACCTTATCTCCCACCCTCCAAAATTATGCGGATGCCTTCACTTCAGTGCCCCTTGTGGGATATTTACTAAATACGGTGATTTTCACCGCAGCTACCACCTTTCTCATGGTATTGGTAAGTGTTCTGGCAGCTTATGCCTTTGCCAGACTGGAATTTCGCGGAAAAAACCTGGTGTTTACCTTGTTCCTCTCTCTGATGATGATTCCCAGCGAGCTGGTAGTCATCACAAATTTCGTCACCATTACCAACCTTGGACTGCGCAGCACCTTCACCGGTCTTGTGCTCCCTTCAGTAACATCAGTCTTTTATATTTATCTGTTGAAAGAAAATTATGAACAGGTGCCGGATGAATTATACCGGGCAGCCAAGGTGGACGGAACCTCCGATTTAAAATATCTCTGGAAGGTGATGATTCCCATCTGCCGCCCCACCATTGTAACCATAACCATTTTAAAAGTCATCGAATGTTGGAACTCCTACGTATGGCCAAGACTGATCACCGACGATCCTGCATATTATCTGGTTTCCAACGGCATTCAGGAAATCCGGGAAAACGGTTTCGGCCGTGAGAATATTCCTGCCATGATGGCTGCCGTGGTGGTGATCTCTCTTCCTCTGATTCTGCTGTTTTTAGGATTCCGGAAAAAGATCATGTCCGGCGTATCAAGAGGAGGACTAAAAGGATGATGAAACAGAAGAACACAAGAAAACCTAAACTGGCCTTTCTTCTTGTTCTGGCAGCGGCAGCTACAGTTCTTTCCGGCTGTCACGGCAAGAAGGAACAGGCGGCATTTACCGTTCCCGATCACTTTGATCTGTCCAAAGATTATGAAATTACCTTCTGGGCCAAAAACGATACCAATAAAACGCAGACAGACATTTATCGGCAGGCTATTGCGGATTTCCAGGAGCTTTACCCCAATATCACAGTAAATCTTCGCCTATATACTGATTATAACGACATTTACAATGATGTCATTACCAATCTCACCACCGGTACCACTCCAAATGTGTGTATTACTTATCCAGACCACATTGCCACTTATCTTACTGGAGATGAAGTGGTGGTCCCTCTGGATGACCTGTTTTGCAATGAGGCTTATGGCCTCGGCGGAAGTGAACTTCTTTTTGACGGGCCAAAGGAGGAAGAAATTGTCCCTCAGTTTCTGGAAGAATGTCAAATCGGAGGACATTACTACGCCCTTCCCTTTATGCGCTCCACAGAAGCCTGCTACATCAACGTGGATTATGTAGAAGCCCTTGGCTATACTCTTCCGGAAACTCTTACCTGGGATTTTATCTGGGAAGTATCTGAGGCGGCTGCTGCAAAAAATCCTGACGGGACCTTCAAGCTGAATAATCAGGAGGTTATGATTCCTTTTCTTTACAAATCCACGGACAATATGATGATTCAGATGCTAAAACAGCAAAATGCCGGATATTCTACCAGCACAGGCGAAGTAGAGCTCTTTAATGACACCACCAAGGAGATTCTGTATACCATTGCCGGCCACACTGCAACAGGAGCCTTTTCCACCTTTAAAATTTCCGGTTATCCTGCCAATTTCCTGAATGCCGGTCAATGTGTTTTCGCTATTGATTCCACAGCAGGCGCTACCTGGATGGGAAGCGATGCTCCTCTGGTGGACATTGCGGAAGAATCTGTGGTGGATTTTGAAACAGCGGTGATGCCCATTCCCCAATACGATCCTGCCCATCCTCAGATGATTTCCCAGGGTCCTTCTCTTTGTATCTTTAACAAGGAAGATCCCCAGGAGGTTTTGGCTTCCTGGCTTTTTGCCCAGTATATGCTAAGCAATCCAGTCCAAACGGCATACTCTGAAACGGAAGGATATGTCCCCGTTACCACAGCAGCCCAGAATTCTCCTCAATATCAGGATTATTTGTCTCGGGCAGGCGAGGATGATTCTACCTACTATGACGTTAAGATCAAGGCAGCGAAACTTCTTCTGGAACATGAAGCAGATACCTTTGTGACTCCTGTTTTTAACGGCTCTGCCTCCTTACGAAATGCTGCCGGACAGCTGATTGAAGAAGTCACCAAATCGGTCCGCAGGAAACAGACTGTAGATGATGCTTATTTGGAAGAGCTTCGCAGCAAAATTACCTCTCTTTACCACCTGGACGAATTTAGTGGAATGAGCGGGGAGCAAACGGACCTGGGCCCTCTTCCTCTGGCTTCAAAGATTCTGTTAGGAACGTTAGCAGGAATATGGATTCTCCTGATTCTCTATGGAGCAGGTTCAAAAATTAAGAAAAGGAATTGATTTTCTGGCGATTTCGACTATAATTAACTTGTTCCATCGCTTGCAGTGATGGTGAATAATAGTTACCAAAATTTATTTTGGAAAAAGGAGACGTATTATGAAAAAGACAATTTCTATGTTACTGGTTCTTTCTATGGCCGGTATGCTCTCAGGATGCGCCGGCAAAAGCACGGAAACCACAGCAGCTGACACAACAGCCGCTGAATCTGCGGCAGCAGCGGAAGAAACTACAGAAGCTGCCGAAAGTACAGCAGCAGAAACCACGGAAGCTGATGGGGCGGATGGAGACGTATTAAACTATGAAGAATACATGGCTGCAGATCTGGATACAGAAGTAACCATTCAGGCTTATGTTCAGGCAAAACAGGCTTGGTGGGAAGATCAGGCTACCGTTTACGCCCAGGACCAGGACGGCGCTTACTTTATCTACAATGCAGCCTGCTCCCAGGAGGATTATGATCTTTTAGTTCCTGGAACTAAGATTCAGGTAACCGGATATAAGTCCGAATGGTCTGGCGAAGTAGAAATCATGGACGGAACCATTCAGGTTCTTGAAGGAGAAGATACTTACGTGGCAGAAGCTCTGGATGTGACAGACCTGCTGGGCACCGATGAGCTGATTGATCATCAGAACCAGTTCGTTTCTTTCACCGGCATGACGGTAGAAGCTGCCGGCCAGGATGAAAATGGCAATGATGTGGCATTCTTATACAACTGGGATGGTTCCGGCACTGAGGGAGATGATCTGTACTTTAACGCTTCCTATAACGGCGAAACCTATACCTTCACCATTGAGTCTTATCTCTGTGACAGTTCAACGGAGGTTTATTCTGCGGTAAAGAATCTTCAGATCGGACAGACGATTGATATGGAAGGATTCTTGTACTGGTACGAGGGCGTTAATCCTCACATCACTTCTGTAACGGTAGCAGAATAAAACAGCTCATTGCTGAAAAAGTCCTGCCCCCTTTTTAATCAGGGATGGCAGGACTTTTTTTATGCCAATCTCTCGCTCAGTCTTTGCGCAATCACTTCATGTCCAAGATCTGAAGGATGGAGGCCGTCAGAAGAAAGACAGGTAAAGCCGTCCTTTTCCCCCATGATCTCCAAACCGTTAAGATATTCCAGCCGGGGATACTGCTCTTTTAACTGCTCCACACAAGTTTTTATGGCGTCCCGAAAGGCGGAGGCTTTTGGATCATGGTGAAAATCATGATGATTATAGTACATATCCGTCACCCACACCGGCTTATCTGGCTGTGCTTCCTTTACCTGGCGGATAAAGGAACCGGCGGCTTCATAAAGCATCTGGGGCGACCACACTCCGATCACATTTACTCCCAGTTCGAAAAGAGCCATATCCCAGTCCTTCCGCCCGGCGATCCAGGCTCCCATGGCAGAATCCATCCAGGCGCTTCCGGCACAGCCTAAATTAATGCAGTCTGCTCCCAGAGATTCCACCAGGCGAAAAGCATAAGTTTTAGACATCAGCGAAGCGTTTCCTCCATGAGTGATGGAAGAACCATACACAAGAAGGCGTTTCGCCGGAAGTTCAGAAGGCTTCGGCGGGCGAATTTTTCCCTGAATTTCTCCCAGAAAACATCCCCAATCGTATGGCAGAAGTATTCTGGTTACCTCTGGAGAAAATCCTCTGAGGAAACGGCTGTTCTTCCGGCCGCTCTCCCAGAATTGGCGGATATTGGTAAAATCCTGCTTATGGATAACGATCTGACTTCCCTCTGTGGTCACTGCCTGGGGCCCAATCTGATAGCTTCCCTGGAAATCTCCTTGGTAAACCTGAACCATTCCCTGGGAAAGGATAGAAGGAGAAACCGGCATCCGCCGAAGGCCGATGGATACTTGGCTGCTTTCCATCACAAAACGCAGTTCGCAGCCGCTGACGAACCGAATATTTTTCTGTGCCTTGGAATTTAAGGCTAACCGGAGGCTTTCTGGAACCCGGCTGAGGCGGCAGTCTTTGTACTCCTGATCATAAATCAGCTCCTGCACATTGTGCAGGAGCATTCCTTGATATTCGTATTCCATCTTAAACACATCCTCTCTGGAATCGATTTTACCCTTTCATTCCAGTTGTTGCAATCCCTTCCACAAAATATTTTTGTGCAGAGAAGAACAGAATAATCAGGGGGATTACCGATACCAGCGCCATGGCCATTACCTGATTCCACTGAATATTGGAGGTAACATCAATACTCATGCGCAGAGCCAGGGATAATGGATATTTGGATACGGAGTTAATGTAAATATTGGTGTTAAAGAAATCATTCCAAGTCCATAAGAACTGGAACAGTCCGGCTGAAAACAGCGCCGGCTTCAACAGCGGAAGAAGAATCCGAATAAAGCACTGGAAGGGACCACATCCATCCATGTAGGCAGATTCATCCAAGTCTCTGGGAAGCCCCCGAAGGAACTGAACCATCATAAAGACGAAGAAGGGATAACAGCCCACCGCCGCCGGAGCAAAAAAGGTCATATAGGAATCCAGCCATCCCAGCTTATTGAACAGTGAATACCGCGGAATAATAATAATCGCATTCGGCAGCATCAAAGTAGCAATCAGTACCATGAACAAAAAGTGATTTCCCGGGAAATCAAATCTGGCGAAGCCGTAAGCCACAATGGAACAGGATGCCAGGGTCAGCAAGGTAGTAGGAATAACCAGAAGGAAGGTATTAATAAAATACTGAGCGTAGGTGTAAGTTCCTGTGGTCTTCCATCCCTGAATAAAAGCATCGAAGCTCCATCCTTCCGGGAGAAGGGCCAGGCTTCCGAAAATTTCGTTGTTGGTCTTAAAGCAGGCAAAAAACATCCAAATTACCGGAAACAGCATTACGATTCCAAATAATCCTAAAAGGATATAAGTAATCACCGTTTTAATTTCTCTTTTTTTCATACGCTCCTCCTAATTATCATAGTAAACCCATTTCTTAGATGTGGCAAAGAGCACTAAAGTAATGATCAAAATTACCACAAACATGATCCAGGAAGTTGCACATGCATAGCCCATCTTAAAGTACTTAAAGGCATCTGTATACAGCTTCATGCCTAACACATAGGTCGCCTTGTTGGGACCGCCGTTGGTCACAACAAAAGCAGAGGTAAAGTTCTGCAGAGCAGTAATCAGCTGCATAATAATATTGAAAAACGCAATGGAAGTAATCATTGGCAGCGTAATTTTGAAGAACATCCGAATCTTTGAAGCGCCGTCAATTTTCGCCGCTTCATACAACGATTGAGGCACCTGCTTTAATGCAGACAAAAACAATACCATTGAAGATCCAAACTGCCAGATCTCCAGCATACAGATGGTGACAACCGCCATGCTGGGCTGACCTAACCATTTCACTGCCGGAAGTCCGATTGCCCCCAGAAGGCTGTTAATAAAACCATCATTCATAAACAGCACCTTCCACAGGATGGCTACTGCTACTGAACCGCTCAGCAGAGACGGAATGTAGTAGACCGTACGGATAAAGTTAATTCCTTTTAAATTACGATTTAAAATTAAGGCCACAATCAGCGCCAGAATGACCTTTCCAGGAACCGTGATAAAGGTATACTTTAAGGTGACCGCCATGGAATTCCAAAACTCCTGATCCTTAGTGAAAAGGCGGATGTAGTTGTCCAGGCCTACAAATTCCGGCGTATGAAAAATGTCGTAATTGGTAAATGAATAAATCAGAGAACTGATAAACGGATACAGCTGAAATACCAGAAATCCGAAAATCCAGATACAGACGTATCCGAATCCGATTTTATTCCGTTTTGTCCATCCTCCATGCTTCGGTTTTGCTTTTGCTTTCGCGTTTGCCATTTTCGTTCCTCCTTTAAAACGGCCCGGACAGCGAAATCATTCTGTCCGGGCCGCACTGTCTTACCGTCACGTTTCCGATTTTTTACTGTACCGTGCTTAAATAATCGGTGATCAGTTCAATGGCATTGTCCGCCGCTTCTTCTGGAGTACTCTGTCCATAAGCGATGCTCTCAACCATATCTTCCTGAATTGCGTAAACTTCTGCACTGGTGGTATAACCTTTATCGCTCTTGCCATTTAAATTAGCTGCCAGGTTTACTGCTTCAACTACCGTTGAATTTAACAGACCTTCTTCTTCGCACAGATCTCTGGCAGTAGTGGTAGGCGGAATAGAACGTACATCCTTTAAGGTCAGCTGAGCATCTGAATTATTGTAGAAGTAATCCAGGAATTTAACCGCTTCCTCCACATGTTCAGAATTCTTGTTAACCGTCATATACTGAGGCGTATCGGCAAAGAATCCGTCATTTACCCGATCCTCAGCCAAAGGCATCTGCACCACGGTGCACTCCGTGTCTGGAATCGCATCCATTAACAGGTTAATACTGGAACTTGGGCCGTATGCAAATACAAACTTTCCATCTATCCATTTTGGATTGGTGTGAATCTGTCCTTTGAAGGTAGCGCTGTCTTCTGCTGGTTCAAATACTCCGTTGTCATAGCAGTCTTTAATATACTGCAGCACTTCTACCAGCTGATCTCTCGTAAAGCCCATGCGCTTTTCACTGTCCACAATAAAGGATTCTCCTGTCAGCTGACGAAGGTACGGTCTTAAAACATACTCGCACAGAATTTTGGTGTCCACGTTCATATAATAGTAATCCGGGTGCTCAGCATGGAGTTTTGCTCCGTCCTCCAGCATCGAATCCCAGGTAATCTGCTTGGTCAGGTCTACTCCGCAGCTTTCTGCCGCTTCCGTATTGGCTACTGTTGCCAGACAGGACATACCCGTAGGCAGAGCCAGGAGTTTTCCGTCAAAAGTGCCAAACTGATCAATAAAGTTTTTCTCAAAGCCGGAGGTGTCGAAAAGATCCGGATAATCATAGAAGTTTACGAAGAAGTCTCCTCTGGAAACGAAATCTGGAAGAGAATCAACGTTCTGCTGAATAATATCTGGGGCCGTTCCATTCGCCAACATAGTAGATACCTTATCCACATAACCCTGGTCAGAGTTCATCTCCGCCTCAATACGGATATTGGGATGAAGCTCCTGGTATTGGTTAATTACCGCCAGCGTAGCCTCATTCCGCTCATCGCCGCCCCACCACATAAAACGCAGGGTAATCTGATCTTCTGAGCTGGCGCTGTTGTCTGCCTGGGTGCCGGCAGAATTTTGGCTGGAAACTGGTTCGTTGGTACAGCCGCAGAGAGATGCTGCCGTTACTGCACCAGCCATCAGAACGCTTGCCATTTTCAAT
The DNA here is from genome assembly GCA_018713255.1 of Candidatus Cottocaccamicrobium excrementipullorum. Lineage (GTDB taxonomy): Bacteria > Bacillota > Clostridia > Lachnospirales > Lachnospiraceae > Caccovicinus > Caccovicinus excrementipullorum. Next base: position 45,407 of record DVFL01000002.1, read on the forward strand.
GTTTTTCTCATTTTCTTTTCCTCCCGTTCAAATTTGTTACCTGTAGTTTACCAACTTTTCTTCATTATGGTAAGAAGTCCAAGTGACAGAAAGGTATCTTTGCCTATCCACTTTTTCAAGAAAGTATCATTATCTATGATTTTTCTTCAAAATTAGCCGGAGTTGATTTTTTCAAAGCCAAACCGGATGATTTTTTTACAATATTTTTATATAATTAGAGCGTATGCTGAAATTAACAGAACAGTTCGGACAATAACTTGCAGGCAGGAAAGGAGCATGGCAAAATGTATCAAGTAATTATAGCAGATGACGAGGCAAAAATCCGTGGAGGAATTGTCAATCTATTCCCCTGGAAACAGCTGGGATTTGAAATTGCCGGAAGCTTTTCCAACGGGAAGGAAGCATGGGAATTTACCCTGTCCCATCCTGTGGATTTAATTTTGTCCGATATTCGAATGCCCATTATGGATGGTTTGGAGCTGTCCGAGCAGCTTCTTCCTCACACTAAAGCAAAAATTGTATTTTTCAGCGGCTACCAGGATTTTGAGTATGCCCGGCGTGCTCTTCGAAACGGCGTATTTGATTATCTGTTAAAACCGGTAAAATACGAAGATTTGCTGAATTGCCTTACTCGGGTAAGAGATGTTTTGGACAATGAGCATCACATTACCCGAAACACCGAAGTAGAAAATCTAAGCTATTACGAAAAAATTATCAGTGCTGTCCGCAGCTATCTGGACAAAGAATACCAGACCGCCACGTTAGAGCAGGCAGCCCGGCTGGTAAACCTAAGTCCAAATTACCTTTCTCGGATTATGAAGGAGCATTCCGACTGCAGTTTTTCAGATTACCTATTAAAAACCCGAATGGAAAACGCAGCACGAATGTTAAAAGACATTCGATATAAGCAATATGAAATCGCCTATCGGGTAGGCTACGACAACCCGAAAAATTTTTCCCGGGCTTTTCATCAATATTTTCATATGACTCCGTCGGAATACCGGGCACATCCGGAAAACATTCATCCCGCGGAATAACGAAAGTGAGTACACCATGAGAAAACGGAATTTTATCCGGCGATTTCTTTACTACGCCGGCATTATTGCTCTTCCTATTATTTTGGCATTTACCATTTACGGATGCTTTATCGTTCGGGAAAAACAGATTGAAATCGAGGAAAATGCCGCAAAATCCGCATACGCCCTGAGGGACAATTTTGCTCTGGTTCTAGATAACGCAGAAACTCAATATGATATTCTGTGCAGCAATCCTCGTCTTTCCATTTCCCTGCGCCACTATTTATCCCACGGGAAAGCCACTTACCTGGACAGCGTACTGGTCAACAGTATTCTGTCAAATTTTTCTTCCTTGACCAACAATGCTTCTTACGTTGCCTCTGTTTATTACTATCTGGAAGGCTACGATTCTATCTTGACCTCCAATATGGGCAGCGTCGTAAAGCTTTCCCAGTTTTTCGACCGAAAATGGCTGGATTCCTATTATGCCTCTGAGGAAAATCAATGGATTGAAAGCCGAAGCATGCATCAGTATTCATACTCAGCCCCAGTTCAGGTGATTACCGTTTATCGTACGCTGGATATGTTTAAAGGAGTGGTTGCTGTTAATTTCTATGCAGACAGTCTCCGCCAGGTATTAGGCGCCGGTTCCGGTCTCGACCAGTTTTTCCTAATCGACAAAGAAGGAAATCTTCTCTTGAAAGGAAGGGAAGATCATGACTTCTTCGATTATAACCGAAATATCTTAATTGAGGCAATCCAGTCCTCTTCCGATCAGCCTCTCCAAGCCTGGCTCTCTGACGGCCATTCCACGTATTACACCCGCCTTGTCCCGGCAGGATATGATACTTATCTCTTGGCTTGTATTGACTCCAGAAGCTATTTTCAGACGATTTATCCCTTGATTGGACAGTTGGTTCTGGTTCTTTTAGCGGTCTGCGGAATTGCTTTATGGATCGCTTACACCATCACCCGGAAAAACTTTCAGCAGATCGATTATTTTATTGATGTGTTTTCCGATGCAGAAAAGGGAATTTATAATAGTAAAAAACCTGGATTTGTGAAAGATGAGTACGACATCATTCTCAACAATATTGTCCAGCTGTTTGTTAATAAAAGTTTTCTGCAGAATCGTCTTGCTCTTAAAGAGCAGCAGCAAAAGCTTGCGGAAATGACTGCTCTTCAGCTGCAGATTTCTCCGCACTTTTTGTTCAATACCCTTCAAACTCTGGATTTTAAAGCCTTGGAGTACACAGGAAGCCCCACTGCCGTCAACCGGATTATTGAAGCGCTGTCGGATCTGCTGAAATATTCCCTGGAAAAACCTACTTCTCTGGTCACCCTGGGAAATGAAATCGACTCTCTGAAAAAATATGACTGTATTCAGCGCTACCGCTATGAAGATAAATACATTTTGTATTACGAATATCCAGAAGAAATCCGGGATATTCCCTTTATGCGCCTGATTCTTCAGCCGCTCATTGAAAACAGCCTGTATCACGGCATTAAGCCTCTGGACGGAACCGGGTTTATCAAGTTAAAAATACTCTCACGGAACAATTTTCTTTATTTCTCTGTCATTGATACGGGCGTGGGGATGACTAAACAAGAGGTCAATAATCTCCTCGAGCAGATCAATCAGCCGAACAGCAAGCGGATTGGCCTCAGCAACGTCAACAACCGCTTGATCATGCAATATGGGAAAGCGTCTCGTCTTAAAATTTTAAGCAAGAAGGGAATGGGAACCTGTATTTCCTTTAAAATTCCCATTTCTCCATAAAATTTGATTCTATGTGATACTAGGTGAGAATGTTTAGAAAGGATGAAAAACATGGATTATCAGAAAGCTGCTTCCTACTGGATGAATCAGAAAAAGACTTCCGCCGACATGGAAAAAGAACAGTTAAAGACAGGCAGAAATCATTGAACCCTGGTCTGATGAATATCTGATGATTCTGGACTACCGCCATCTTCCCGCCGAACAGATGAAGAAGCTTCCATCGCCCATGAATCTTATTCGGATTGCTCCTCGGTCCTACGATTTTCTGCTGTCCCAACTTAAGGCAGAAGGATTTAATGTGCGGCAGCACCTGGAACTTCAAGAATAAGGAATTCTGTTGAGGGCTGGTCAGACCAGCCCTCTTCTCTTCTGTTTTAATGCTTCTCAGGATACTCTCCGTCCAGTTTATCTAATTCCTCTTTCAGTTCCGGCGGAACATGTCTTGCGCTCCGAACAGCTGATACGCCGAGTTTTTTCATCCGGCTTAAGGGCATCAGTTCCTTTGGAAAACGGCGGACCAGTTTTAATCTCATATTTCTGCGCAACGTCCCGTTTGAATCAGTTTTTTCCAGAATATCTGTTTCCTCCACTCTGCATTGATAAAGAATGGCTGAAACAGGAGCAGCCATATAAAGATAAACCGTGTCTCCCTGAAGCATGGTGCGATTCTGTTTCCATAAGATTGTGCCGGAAGCGCCGAAATCCTGTTCTACGTCGTAGTAAAAAGGATTAGCCGGAACAAGCCAAGCCTGATTCGGAAGCATTTTTCTTGTCTTTAAAGTAGTGCGGCTTGCTGTAATAGAAAAACTCATTTCCAGAAGGGAATATACATTTTCCATTGCAATAGAACCGTCCAAAAGAACCGTAATCCATTTTTCTTTATTCATATGATAAGCGGGAAGAATCCCCTTCTGGGAGCGCAGGAATCCAACTGCCTGAGGATCACATTTAAGATTCAAAATATCAATCTCTTCAGCCCCTGACAAGCCAATGGTTTCTGGCATAACATTCATGATCAGGCCATACCATTTTTGATTATCCTGATGACGAAGGACAGCATACCGCGGCGAACGCTTCCATAAATATTCTGGTCTTGTCCCATACGTTTCCGCTGCAAAACGCAGCACCAGATCCCGCCCGTCATCGCAATTATTCATCCGTTTTCCCTCCATCACCCAGTTTTGTAAATATCTTACCTTCTTTCTGATTTACTGTCAATCCGCCGAAAAGCTTCCCTCTGCACTGCTGTAAATCCCAGGGAAATAAGTCAATACTCCAGTTGCCCCAAAAAGCGCCCCCGGCAGAGTCGGAGTGATCTGCCAGGGGCGCTTTTGATGAATACAAACAGTTTAATAAGTAATCTCACTGTGAAGCTGCTGCAGAGATTTTACTTCTCCTTGGCCGTGCTGCTGCACATAGCGGATACCCTTAAAGGTAGCTCTTGCTGCCGCAACTGTGGTCATATAGGGAATTTTAGCCTTAATCGCTGCCTTCCGCAGGTAGCTGTCATCATGTACGCTTTCTTTCCCTGCCGGGGAATTAATGATCAAATCAATCTGACCGTTGGTAATCATATCCAGAATGTTAGGCCGCCCTTCGTAGAGCTTATTTACCCTCTCCGCCGGGATTCCCGCTTCCTGAATCAGCCTGCAGGTTTCTCCTGTGGCAACAATCCGGAAGCCGCAGCCGGCAAAGCCTTTAGCGATCTCCACTACTTCTGCTTTGTCTCTGCGGTTTACGGAGATCAGCACCGTACCCTTAAGAGGCAGTTTAGTCTGAGTCGCCTCCTGGGCCTTAAAGAATGCTTCTCCATAATAGGTGGATAAGCCCAGCACTTCTCCAGTAGAACGCATCTCCGGCCCTAATAATGGATCAACCTCCGGGAACATATTGAAGGGGAACACTGCTTCCTTGACGCCGTAATAAGGAATCTTCGGTTCCTTCAGCGAAGGCACCGGTGAAGGTCTTCCCGTCAGTTCTGAAGTAATAATGTCTACTGCCAGAGGAACCATACGAATATTGCATACCTTGGAAACTAAAGGTACAGTCCGTGACGCTCTTGGGTTTGCCTCCAGCACATATACCTTTCCGTTTTCAATGGCATACTGCATGTTCATCAGACCCTTTACATGCATCTCTTCTGCGATTTTACGGGTATATTCTTTAATGGTTTCTACATTTTCCCTGGAAATATGCACAGAAGGAATGATGCAGGCGGAATCTCCGGAATGAATTCCTGCCAGCTCAATATGTTCCATTACCGCCGGGACAAAAGCATGAGCGCCGTCACTAATGGCATCTGCCTCACATTCCATGGCATGATTCAGAAAACGGTCAATGAGAATCGGTCGATCCGGCGTCACTCCAACCGCCGCTTTCATATATTCAGCCATGCTGTCATCATCATAAACCACTTCCATGCCGCGGCCGCCAAGTACGTAGGAAGGACGAACCATCACAGGATAACCGATTTTTCCTGCAATTGCCAATGCTTCTTCTACTGTGGCAGCCATTCCAGACTCCGGCATGGGGATATTCAACTTCTCCATCATTTCCCGGAAAAGATCTCTATCCTCAGCCAGATCAATGACAGAAGGCGGCGTGCCCAGGATCTTTACGCCGTTTTTCTCCAATTCAGAAGCCAGATTTAAAGGCGTCTGCCCTCCAAACTGCGCGATTACGCCAACTGGGTTTTCTTTCCGGTAAATGCTCAGCACGTCCTCAAGCGTCAAGGGTTCAAAATACAGCTTATCCGAAGTATCATAGTCCGTGGATACTGTTTCCGGGTTGCAGTTGACGATAATGGTCTCGAAGCCTAGTTTCTTTAAGGATAAAGCTGCATGAACACAGCAGTAATCAAATTCAATGCCCTGACCAATACGGTTTGGACCGCCTCCCAGGATCATTACCTTAGGCTTATCGCTGCGGATGGGATTTTTGTCCTCCCCATTATAAGTAGAATAGTAATAAGCGCTGTCTTTCGTGCCGCTTACATGAACCCCTTCCCAGTTCTCCTCTACACCGATTTCCATCCGGCGCTGACGCACCTGGTCTTCAGGAATTTCCAGGATCTGGCTTAAATACTTGTCAGAGAATCCATCCTTCTTCGCTGCAGTCAACAATTCATCAGAGGGAAGCCCTCCTTTATACTGCATCAGGTTTTCTTCCTCATCTACTAATTCTTTCATCTGCTGAATGAACCACGCTTTTACCTTAGTTAACTGATGGATTTCCTCCACACTGGCGCCTTTCCGCAGCGCCTCATACATAATAAAATGCCGGTCGCTGGAAGGAGTAATTAACCGTCTGAGCAGATCTTCCTTTGTCATTTCGTGGTAATTCTTCCCATAGCCCAGTCCATACCGCCCAGTTTCCAAACTGCGGACAGCTTTTTGGAAAGCCTCTTTATAAGTTTTGCCGATGCTCATTACCTCGCCCACGGCCCGCATCTGGGTACCCAGCTTGTCTTCCACACCTTTAAACTTTTCAAAAGCCCAGCGGGCAAATTTGATTACCACATAATCGCCGTCCGGCACATATTTGTCCAGAGTGCCGTATTTTCCGCAGGGAATTTCCTTCAGAGTCAGCCCTGCTGCCAGCATAGCCGAGACTAAAGCGATGGGGAAGCCTGTCGCCTTGGATGCCAGCGCAGAAGAACGGGAGGTTCGAGGATTAATCTCAATCACTACAATCCGGTCGCTGACCGGATCATGAGCAAACTGCACATTTGTTCCGCCAATTACCTGCACGGATTCCACGATCTTGTAAGCCTGCTCCTGCAGACGTTTCTGACACTCTTTAGAAATTGTCAGCATCGGGGCAGAGCAGAAGGAATCTCCTGTATGAACGCCCATGGGATCAATATTTTCGATAAAGCAGACGGTAATCATGTTGTTGTCTGCATCGCGGACAATCTCCAGCTCCAGCTCTTCCCAGCCGAGAATGGACTCTTCTACCAGCACCTGTCCCACCAGACTGGCCTGAAGGCCTCTGGCGCATACGGTTTTTAATTCTTCCCGGTTATATACCAGGCCTCCTCCGGCTCCTCCCATGGTGTAGGCAGGACGAAGTACCACAGGATAGCCCAGTTCATCAGCAATCCCCAGAGCTTCTTCCACGCTGTAAGCCACCTGACTTCTGGCCATCTCAATTCCCAGGGCATTCATGGAATTCTTAAATTCAATTCGGTCTTCTCCCCGCTCAATGGCGTCAACCTGAACACCGATTACTTGTACATGGTACTTCTCCAAAATCCCCGCTTTCGCTAACTCTGCACAGAGATTCAGGCCAGACTGTCCTCCCAGATTAGGAAGCAATGCATCAGGACGTTCCTTGGCAATAATCTGTTCCAGCCGTTCTACATTCAACGGCTCGATGTACGTCACATCTGCTGTCTCCGGATCTGTCATAATGGTGGCCGGATTAGAATTAACCAGCACAATTTCATATCCCAGCTTTCGCAGAGCCTTGCAGGCCTGGGTACCGGAATAATCAAATTCACAGGCCTGCCCGATAATAATGGGTCCAGAACCTATGATCAGTACTTTGTGAATATCTGTTCTCTTTGGCATAAACCCCTCCTGATATCGTATATAGTAACTCCATTATAATCGAGAATCAGGAAAAGGGGAAGGACATTTTCTTGCTGAATTCCAACGCCAATGTTCTTTATATTAAATAATATTAAGACTGGTCTGTAACTCAATATGCTCTATTCATTATCAGCAGACATTGATTTCACAAATTTTCTGCGTGAAACTCCAGGTAAGAGGAATCTGGATAAGCGTACTCTCCTCGGTAATTCGAGGCATTGTAAGGCGGAAACTTTACCGGATGGTAGGTTTGAGGCTTCGGGTTATCCTCCTGGGTATAAATATACATAGAATGATAATCCCAGAGAATCAGCTCGTCCCGCTCATCTCCCGTCAAATCCATGGCCTCGCAGCAAAGGAGAGGATGGCCGTCGTCTGGGAAGGCTACCGCCCGGATTCCGTCTCCATTTAGCAGCCCTCCTTTGTGAGGATCTCCGTTAGTGAGAATCAATTCTGTTCCATTCCCATCCCAGTTTACAGGAGCCAGGATGTTTCCGTTCATCTCATTTTCCATTTCCCAAATCGGATTGCCATAGCAGTCATAAAGGAAAATCACCCCTTGGTGCCCCCAGAAATTTACCACGGCAATCTCCATGCCTTCCCGCTCCGGGCAGTAATTCGCTACAGACACCCGCTGAGCATGACCAATTCCGTCTCTGGCCACAATGTTTCCATAAAAGTCACCGATAAAAAATCCTTGTGAACCAGAAACACAGGCAAAATATCCTTCATCCTTCCCCGGCATCCATTTCCCCGCAACAATCTCATCGGTGTGATCTTTTTCAATGGGATAAGTCCAAAGGAAACTTCCATCGCTGTCCAGCATAGTATAGCCCACTAACACCTCATCTTTGCCGTCTCCGTCAATATCCACAGGAAGAGGACAATGTCCCGTGTTCTTAGGACTTACGTATTTCCACATCAAATTCAGGTTCTCGTCCAGAGCGTAAACCCGGCAGTACCGGTCTTTTATCAAAATATCTCCCGGCCGGTCCTTCCCCCGAAAATTACAGATCCGGATGCCATCAGGATTAATCCGCTCAAAGGCATAAATATGGTAAGGAATTCCAATAATTGAAGCATCCTCTTCCTGGGAAAATGGGGTCCTGGCAGATTTTTTTACCTTGCCGGTATCGCCTTCCAGAATCTGAATCTGGAAATCCCAGCCTACAATCACTTCATCCTTTCCATCGCCGTCAATATCGTAAAGCTGCAGAGGCACATCCGCCGACACCTTCCCCAGCACATCTGCCTCCTCCGAAGGCTCTCCCAGCTGCCATAATATCTGACCATCTAAATCCATCGCCGTCAGGCAGCTGATAAATCCATAGGCGTCCCGGCTGACGCGCTTCTGCATCTGGGCAAACACTACCTGCCAGGAAGAATCTCCCTTCAAATGGCCGAACCGGATCTGACGGCTGGTGCCAAAAATCTTTAAGTCCAATTTTCTCCACAGCTTCATCTTTGGATGCTGAGCCATTTCGGCTTCCTGGCGTTTTTCCTCCTTCCGGCGTGCAGCAGCAATTTCTTTTTCCGTTTCCTCACTTACCTGGACCAGAAAATCCATAAACCGGGTAGGACAGTCCGCGGTAATTCCCGCCTTTCCTCCCCGGGAAACGAGAGGACTGGATAAACGGAACAGTTCTGCATCGTCTACATAAAATACCGCCTCTTCTCCCATACACTCTGCAGTCAAACGGTAATTGTCATCGCAGCCATGAGGAAATTCTTTCTCCTTCAAGCAGGTAATCTCTTCCTTATGGCGGTACAGCACTGCAGCCCGATTCTGATTCTCCAGGACAAAAGCCAAAGTATCGATGCTGTGATTCATACAAAAAACAATTCCTGCGCAGCCTTTTTGAGATAGCCGGCGCATCGTAACGGAAACTGTGTAATCCTTCCAGCATGTTTCCCCCGTTTCCAGGGTAGGAAACATGGTATGCGGACGATTTTTTTCAATCCGCATGGACTCCATAGCATGCTTTCCATTTACATTCGTAATCAGCCAGGAAGGACCGGTGCCGTTGTAAGTATGATTGCACACCGGATCATACCAGCGGCCCAGCCTGCCTGTATTAGGAATATACTGGTACTCTCCCATTGCCGAATGATCTTTGTCATAAGGGAACTCTCCAATGGGAAATTCTTGAAAATCCTCTCTGATCAGATCCACCTTCCGGTTATGTTTAATAAATCCTTCTGTCTGCTGTGTCTGTGACATAAGCTCGCCCCTCTTCTATTTCTATGATAAAAACAGTATAGCTCATTTTTCGGAAAGAGTTAAGAAAAAGTTCAGGCCTGTTGTCTTGCTGTCAGAGAATGGTGATTTTGTCACAGAATTCCTCCCAAAGGTATGGTAAGATTAACCCATCAACAAAAGAAATTGAAAAAAAGAATAGTCAGGAGGAATGAAATATGTCCGTTTTAACCATTACCCAAACCAATTATGAAGAAGAAGTGCTCCGCAGCGATAAACCGGTTCTCCTTGATTTCTGGGCGGCCTGGTGCGGCCCCTGCCGGATGGTAAGCCCGGTTGTCGATGAAATTGCCAACGAGCATCCAGAAATTAAAGTAGGAAAAATCAACGTAGATGAACAGCCTGAACTGGCTTCCGCCTTTCAGGTCATGAGCATTCCCACTCTGGTGGTGATGAAGGAAGGAAAAGCCGTTAACCGGATGGTGGGCGCCCAGCCAAAAGCAAGAATTTTATCGATGCTGAACTAGCAAAAAAAGGACTGCAGTCAAATATTCTGCAGTCCTTCTTTATTTACAATCTGAATTTCACCTCTTGACAGATGAACCAGACCTTCTCTCTGGAAATAACGGAGCATTCTGGTAACCACTTCTCTTGCGCTTCCTAGATGATTGGCAATCCGCTCATGAGTGATTTTCAGGGAATCGCTTCCTTCCAGAACACCTTCCTCCAGCAGGAAATCTGCCAGCCGCCGATCAAAACTGTTCCACATTATCTGTTCCATCACCCACATCACTTCGGAAAAATTTTGACTCATCAGTTCATTGGTATAATTGGCCGCTGCTGCCGACTGCTCCATAATTCCCCGATAGATTTCCGGCGGAATGATCCATACCAAAGAATCCTTTTCTGCCTCTACAATCACGTCAAATTGAATATTCCGCATCATACAGGAGGCAGACAGAAGACAAATATCTCTCTCGAACAGCCGATACAAGGTAATCTCCCTTCCCTCTGGAGATACTAAGTAAACTCTAAGCTGCCCCCCACAGACTAAAATCAGTCCAAGACAATCGGCAGATCCATTGTGAAGCACAGCACCTTCTGGCACTTTTCTCTGTACTGCAGCCTGAATCATCCTGTCCTGCTGATCTTTCGTCAGCTTGTCCCAAAAAGGAAAAAATTCCTTTACTTCCATTTCCATATCCTCCCTGCTATACGCCGCCAGTATTGATCTTGCCGCTGAGCGGCTTGACTGGTTTTTCGGTCTCCCCGATCAATGGGAATGTTTAATCCTGTCAGGGCAAACGGTTTTTGTCTCCCCATTCGCACATTCCATCCAAAATAGGGATTAAGGACTTTCCTCGTTCTGTCAGGCTATATTCCACTTTCGGCGGAATCTGAGGATATTCTTTCCGGTGAATCAGCTGATCGGCCTCCAACTCTTTTAACGTGGAACTAAGGGTCTTATAGGAGATTTCACCGATATACTTTTTCATCTCATTAAATCGGACCACCCCAAATTCCATCAAGGTATAAAGGATAGTCATTTTATATTTTCCGTTAATCAGCGACAGCGTATAGCTGAACCCGGTGGAACTAAGGCATTCATTGGCGATGCAGCGTTTATTCATTTCGCACTCTCCTTTAAGCAAGTATTATACAGTAATGTATGTACTTGTCGATCACATTATGTTAGCTATCATTATAATATCAGTAACATTGAAAGTCAATTTGATCTGCAAAAGGAGGTGCCGTACATAGATTTTGTTATATTCCTGCCCGTAGGTCAGGCACAGCGAAGGTTGTTCCGCTGCTGAAACAGCCGGCCGCCGACCCAAAGAAAAACGCTTACTGGAAAAACAGCTGAACCCAGTAATGAATCCCGGAAGCATCCTGGTAATGTCCGATTCCCATGGAAGTATATTGACTTCCCAGAATATTCGCCCGGTGTCCAGAGCTGTTCATCCATCCCTTCATTACCGAAGAAGCATCTTTTTGACCATAGGCAATGTTTTCTCCAGAAGTTCTGAAAGAAATTCCCGCGGCCTTAAGGGCAGTGGAAAAGCTGGTTCCGTCCGGCCTGGTATGAGAAAAAAGGGAGGAAATCTCTTTTGCCCGTACGTTAGCGGCTGCCACAGCACGTTCATCCAGAGAAAGAGCCTTTAATCCAGCCTTTGCTCGTTCTTCATTGACCAGCTGCGCCACCTGCATAATCAGAGAATTGTCCGTCTGGTTATTATCAGGACTCTCCGGAAGCTCCTCTTCCGCCCCTCCGTTCTCTGGGAATTCAGGTAACGGAAAATCAGGGAAAATGTCCTCTGGCAGCTGCCCCTCAGGGAAAATTCCTTCAGGAAAGCCTGGAAGACAATCTGTTCCAGAACCAGTAATCACCACCATCTTTCCTGCTCCTCCCGGAAGATTATATGTATTTACCGCAGCATAAGCCGTATGCGTTGCTGCGCCCGCGGCAGTTGCTGTCAAAAGGGCGGCTAATGTGTACTTTAACATTTTTCTCTTCATGGTATGTTCTCCTTTGTTACATAATTGTTACGTTTTTGTTACAGAAGAATCATATCACAGTTCATTCAATGGTTCATTAGGAAAGTAATGGAAGACCTCCGCATGAAATCGCCAAAAACATAAACTCCTCTTCCGACGCCAAATTGGCTTATGGTTGAACTTTCCTGCGTGGTGTGTTATATTTCCAAAAGAGAGCAAAACGTTTGCACAATTTCACCACACAAATGATCAGGAGGATACTCTATGGTAGAAAAATGGAAGATCACTATTCCGGAGCTTACCGGCGATGAAGAACGGGGAGTGTATGTTTATCTTCCGGAATCTTATGGATATCATGACGGCAGACGCTATCCCGTCCTCTATATGTTTGACGGACACAATGTGTTTTTCGATTCAGATGCTACCTACGGCAAATGCTGGGGAATGAAAGAATACATGGACTTTACACAAAGCCAAGTGATCATTGCTGCAGTAGAATGCAATCACAGCCCGGATCACGGCCGGCTGAAAGAATACTCTCCCTATGATTTCCAGGAAAAAGGAGTAGGGAAAATTTCCGGAAAAGGGAACATCACCATGGATTGGATGAGCCAAACATTTAAGCCCCTGATTGACAGCCGTTACCGGACGATTCCCGACCGTGCACATACCTGGATCGGAGGCAGTTCCATGGGCGGCTTAATGAGCCTTTATGGAGTTTTGGCCTATTCTCATGTATATTCTAGGGCCGCCGCCCTCTCACCTTCCCTCTGGACTAATCCGCGGGAAATCGAAGCGCTGATCCGCCGCTCCCCAGCAGGCAAGGATACTGTAATCTATATGGACTACGGTCAAAATGAGCTGGCCTCCGGCAGACAGATGGAAAAGCTTTTCAGCCGGATAAACAGCCTGCTTCTTGAAAAAAAGATCTGCCTGACCAGCCGGATTGTTCCTGGCGGAACTCACTGTGAAGCAAGCTGGGAAAAGCAGCTTCCCTTCATGATGCATACCCTGACCTATCACTAATAACTGATGTCAGAATCAGTGTTCAGGGGGAACATCAATGCTGATGATTATGGAGCATCGTGATTAGGGATGAAGCTTTCAATGAATCGAGGAGGGATTTTATGGAAGTGGTTTATTACAAGGAGTACAGCCAGTCTCTTGGGCGGGAGATGGAATGGAAACGGTATGGAAGCAAAGGCCGGCCAGTTCTCTTCATTCCCTGCCAGAATGGCCGGTTTTATGATTTTGAAAATTATCAGATGGCCGATGTATGGGCCCCATGGATCAATTCCGGACAGGTAATGGTTTTCTCCGCAGATACCATTGATCAGGAAACCTGGTCCAAAACAGACGGTGATCCACGCAGCCGGATTCTCCGCCATGAAAGCTGGGTGTTTTATCTCACCAGAGAACTGGCTCCCCGAATCCGGGAAATTGCCAACCAGCTCAATGGATGGGAAGGCTATCCGTTTATTCTCATTACCGGATTAAGTCTTGGGGCTTTCCATGCAGCAAACCTGTATTTCCGATTCCCTGATATTTTCGACGGCCTTATGGCCTTAAGCGGCATTTATTCTGCCAGCTTCAGCTTCGGCACTTATCATGATGATCTGGTTGATGCCAACTCTCCTGTTGACTACCTGGCCCGCATGCCTAAGGACCATCCTTTTATCAACTGGTACAACCAGAAAAAGACCATTATCTGCACGGGACAGGGACCTTGGGAAATTCCAGACTGTACCCGGCAGCTGGACCGGGTCCTGGCGGAAAAAGGAATCCATGCCTGGGTAGATTATTGGGGATACGACTGTTCCCACGACTGGCCCTGGTGGTATAAGCAGACCGCTTATTTTGTCCCTTACCTTTTAGGCCAGAGGAGTGATTAATAATTTACAAAGGAGTGGCAGTGTATGATGAAAAATTTTGTATTTATTTCTCCTAATTTTCCTACGAATTACTGGCTGTTCTGCAGGGAATTAAAGAAAAATGGAATCAATGTTCTGGGAATCGGCGATCAGCCTTATGAAGAGCTGACCCAGGATTTAAAAGACAGCCTTTGCGAATACTACAAAGTCAGCAATCTGGAAAATGATGATGAAGTCTATCGGGGAATCGCTTTCCTGATTTTTAAGCACGGTCCCATCCAGTGGCTGGAATCGAATAATGAATACTGGCTGGAAAGGGATGCCAGGCTGCGCACAGCCTTTCATATTACTACCGGTTTTCAGGAAGAAGATATTCCTGGAATTAAATATAAATCTAAAATGAAAACGTTTTATCAGAGAGTCGGCATCCCTACCGCCCGATATCATCTTACCGATACGTTAGAAAATTGTCTGGCCTTCACTGCTCAAGTAGGTTATCCCGTGGTTGTAAAACCAGATAACGGCGTAGGAGCTTCCCACACTTATAAAATCGAAAATGACCAGCAGCTGGAGGAATTTTTCACCCATAAAGAAGACGGTGTTTCCTACATCATGGAAGAATATATTATGGGAGAAGTTAATTCTTATGACGCGATTATCGACTCCAACGGAAATCCCCTTTTTGAAACGGGGAACGTTACTCCCTGGTCTATTATGGATATTGTGAACAATCAAGACAATTCTATTTTTTATATCCTTAAGGATCTGGCAGAGGACACCCGGATTGCGGGAAGAGCCACCGCAAAAAGCTTCGGCGTAAAAAGCCGTTTCGTTCATTTTGAATTTTTCCGCCTGGGAAAAGATCATGAAGGTTTAGGAAAGAAGGGGCAGCTGGTGGCTTTGGAAGTCAATATGCGTCCCTGCGGCGGATTTACACCGGACATGATTGATTATGCTCATGGAACTGATGTGTATAAGATCTGGGCAGATATGATCGCCTTTGACCGGACAGAATTAAAGCCGGGCAAAGATGCATTTTGTGCTTTTGCCGGAAGAAGAGACGGCAAGGCCTTTATTCTGAATCATCAGGCTATCATAGACAAATACGGTTCTCACATAAAAATGTCCGGCCGCCTCCCGGATGTTCTGGCGGAAGCCATGGGAAATCAGATTTACCTGGCCGTTTTTGATACGAAAGAAGAAATGGATGAGTTTTTTGCAGATATTCTGAAATGTCAGGAAGAAGAAGCTCCTGAAATCTCCTGCTGATCTCCCAGTTTAAAGGGCTGCGGCATCGACTCATTGCTGAGGATGCCGCAGCCCTTTTTTGACTTATTCTGCGGAAAATAGACGGTAAATCTCAGGGAATGGCTTTACACTTCGCTTTAGTATTCCGTTTACATAGGCAATCAGAATTCCATAATTCGTCATCGGTACCTGCTGATCCGCAGCACAGCTGAGACGATACTTCATTTCTCTTTCATTTAACATACAGCCGCCGCAGTGGACAATAAGGCTAAAGGCTTCCAGCTGATCCGGGAATTCCGTACCTGAGGTAAAAGAAAACTCCAGATTTTTTCCTGTATACTGCCGAATCCATGCCGGAAGCTTCACGGTACCAATATCGCCGCACTGGCGGTGATGAGTACAGCCTTCACTGATCAGCACCCTGTCCCCATCCTTCAAATTGTCCAGAGCCATCACTCCCTTTACTGCAGACTCCAGATTGCCCTTGTATCGGGCAAACAAAATAGAAAAAGAGGTGAGGAGAATATCCTCCGGCGTCTTCGCTGACACAAGTTTAAAGGCCTGACTGTCTGTAATAACCAATTTGGGCTTCCGGGCCAGGCTGCCAAGGGCTTCTGTCAGTTCTGTGTCCTTTACAGCCATGGCAGCAGCTCCTCCTTCAAGAATATCCCGGATAGTCTGCTGCTGAGGAAGAATCAGGCGTCCCTTAGGCGCTGCTTCATCAATGGGAATCACCAGCACTGCCGTATCTCCAGGAGACAGAAGATCCCGCACCAGCGGGCGGGAATTTTCTTGTTTCGCCCCTGCCTTTGCCATCCGTTCCTTCAGTTCATGGATTCCTTCTCCGGTTTTTGCGCTGACCCACAAAATCTCCTCTGGACGAAGTCCGGCATCCAATGCCGCCTTTTCCTTTTGTCTGCGGCCTTCTCCCTCCTGATCTTTCTCTAAATCCGTCTTATTAAAGGCCAAAAGAACGGGAATTTTCTTTTTTCCTATCCGATGGATAATTTCCAAATCTTCCGGATAAAGACCTGCTGAGGCATCAGCCACCAACACAGCCACATCCGTCTTATTTAAAGTCTGAAGGCTTTTTTTTACGCGGAGATCTCCCAGTTCTCCCTCGTCATCCAGCCCCGGCGTATCCATCATCACTACCGGCCCTAACGGCAGCAGCTCCATAGATTTCACCACCGGATCAGTGGTGGTGCCGCCTATGGGAGACACTACCGCCAGATCCTGTCCGCAGACAGCATTCATCACACTTGATTTTCCTGCATTTCTCCTGCCAAAAAAACCGATATGGATCCGGTCGGCAGAAGGCGTTTGATTTAATCCAGCCATGCTTCTTCCTCCTGTCTGTCAGAATCGGAAATCTCGGTTGCCCTTTTCAATTTCTTCCAGATGATGCCGCACAAGCTGCCGCACATTTTCCTTAGGAATATTTAAAATCTCCTGATCAATCAATGCAAGCCCCTTCCTGCGGGTATCTTCTGAAGCGTAATCCATCAAATATTCCTTCAGCGTCATCAATGCATTGGGCAGACAGCAGTTTTGGATCTGTCCGGATTTACATAAGGACATAAACCGGTCTCCCGTTCGTCCCTCCCGGTAACATGCGGTGCAGAAACTGGGAATATATCCCATTCCCATCAGCCAATTTACCACCTCATCCAAGGTACGCTGGTCGCTGACCTCAAACTGCTCTGATTTCTCATCTTCTGGCTCTTCTTCTACATAGCCTCCTATGCTGGTTCTTGACCCGCCGGAAATCTGAGAAATGCCAAGATGAAGCACTCTCTCCCGGCATGTTTTGCTCTCTCTGGTGGAAAGAATCATGCCGGTATAAGGAACCGCGATGCGAATGCAGGCCACAATTTTGGCAAAGGTATCGTCATCGATTCCATTATCAAAAGCATCTGGATCAATATCATCCGCTTTTTTAATTCTGGGAACGCTGATCGTATGAGGACCTACGCCGTATACCGCTTCCAAATGTTCGGCATGCATCAGCAATCCGGCAAACTCATACCGGTAAAGCTCCAGGCCGAACAGCACACCGCAGCCCACATCATCGATTCCTCCCTCCATGGCTCTGTCCATAGCCTCCGTGTGGTAATTATAATCATGCTTAGGACCTGTGGGATGAAGCTTTAAGTAGCTTTCCTTATGGTAGGTTTCTTGGAACAGAATGTAGGTGCCAATTCCTGCTTCTTTCAGCTTCCGGTAATTTTCCACGGTAGTGGCAGCAATGTTAACGTTCACCCGGCGGATGGCTCCGTTCTTATGTTTAATGCTGTAAATTGTCTTAATGCTTTCCAGCACATACTCAATCGGATTGTTCACCGGATCCTCTCCCGTCTCCAGCGCCAGACGTTTATGCCCCATATCCTGAAGAGCGATTACCTCCTGCCGGATCTCATCCTGGGTCAGCTTCTTCCTGGGAATGTGTTTATTTTTTGCATGATAAGGACAGTATACGCAGCCGTTGACACAGTAATTTGACAGATAAAGAGGGGCAAACATCACGATGCGGTTGCCGTAAAAATCCTTCTTAATCTGCTCAGCCAGAGCGTAGATTTCCTGGTTTTTATCTTCCAGATCACAGTCCAGAAGAACGGCGGCCTCTCTGTGGCTCAGCCCCTTCCGCAGCCTGGCCTTATTAAGGATTTCATCAATGAGCTGGCGATTATGCTTATTTTGTTCTGCATAAGCAAGAGTTTCCATGATCTCTTCATGGTTGATAAAGTCATCTGCACATTTTGATTTTGGATCGTACATTTTCTTTCCTTTCTCCCTTGGGTCAGTACCTTCTTCCCCTTCAGGTTTAACTGCCTTTAGGCAGTGTTCTTTTTATAGTCTCCACGGTCAACAACCACCTGATACCCAATGGATGCCATGGACGCTTTCAGCTCTTCCAGGCCCTGGGCGGCTTCTTTTCCCGTGCAGATTTTATTGTCATAGAGCAGGTATTTTCCCCGCACATTTTCCGGTGAAAGATTCGGCATTACCACATTTGCACCAGAAAGAATCCCGGCTTCTCTCCCATCCTCAGAAGCAGTTCCCAGGGCTGTGGTAGCGGGAAGGAGCACCTTCGGCAGCATAATTCTCACCAGACTTAACAAATATAAAGTCAAGCCCACATCCCCCGCCGGCTGATGGCGAAAGGGCGTATCATGATGAGGAAGGAAAGGACCGATCCCCACCATTTCCGGCTTTAATTCCTGTAAAAATTCCATGTCTGCAGCTAAGGTATCCGGCGTTTGGCCAGGAGTGCCCACCATAAATCCGGCTCCAGTCTGGTAACCCAGCTCTTTTAAGGTGCGCAGACAATCTTTTCGATGCTTGGGAGAAAGCTCTGGCGGATGGAGAAGCCGATAATGGTCATCATCCGCCGTTTCATGGCGGAGCAGGTACCGGTCCGCCCCAGCCTGGCGGAAGGCCGCATAACTTTCCCGTTCCTTCTCCCCGATGGATAAGGTCAGCGCACAGTCAGGGAATGCTTCCTTTATTCCCCGAATCAGGCAGATCATTCTCTCATCAGTAAAATAGGGATCCTCTCCGCCCTGGAGAACGAAGGTACGAAATCCCAGTTCATGACCGATTCTGCAGCATTCCATAATCTCTTCCTGGGTGAGCCGGTAGCGGCTGGCATGCAGATTGCTTCTGCGGATGCCGCAGTAATAGCAGTCGTTTTTGCAATAGTTAGTAAATTCAATCAAGCCCCGGATAAAAATACGCTTTCCATATTGCTGGTCTCGAATCTTACTGGCTTTTTCCGCTAAAATCCGGGCATCCTCCTTTGTAGGGGCCTGAAGCAAAATCTTCCACTGATCCCGGGAAAGAATTTCTCCTTCTTCCAGGGCATTCAGGCATTTCTCTTTTTCCAGGTTCATCCTGCCCCTTCCTCTCTGCCGGTGCCGGATGCCGCAGGAGCCTTGGAATAGAGTGCCTTGGAACTGACCCCAGGAAGTCTCCCCAGCTTTCCGGACAAAGCACTGATCACATCCATAGGTGCATCCAGCACCACGCTGATAATATTTACCTGCTTCTTTTCGTAAGGCAGACCCATCCGTCCGATCACATAGGAGCCGTATTGATGAAGCAGGGCATTGATCTTTTCCGCCTGACGGCGATCCTCAATAATGATGCCGATCACGGCAATTCTTGTACTGGATTCCTCCACAATAACCATTCCTCTCTTTTATGGACTAACATCTCCATAACAAAAAAAGCACCGGAAAATCTGGACATTAGTCCTCCCGGTGCGCTGAGTACACGAAATAAACTCTATGCCTGCAAACGGCATACAGATCCGCTTCTTCCCGTCAGATTTTCTTTCCGGTCAGTCCCATGTATTTTTCCTCTTTGCCGCAAAAATATTTCTGATTCACGGCGCAGATGCATGAAATTATTTATAGTCCATATGTAAAATAGTTTACCGCAGAATGAAAGATTCTGTCAAGGAAAACATCCGTGATTCAGCCTTCTCTTTTGTGCTTTCTGCCATTGCTTCTGCTGAGTTTTAAGTCTATCATCTCTTTCCCGTATGTCAGGGGTTAAAAACCATCATTTCCTGACAGCCCCATGAAGCAACCTGAGCAGTCATACAAAGGAATTTGAATTTGATAATTCCACTGCAAAATACCCGATGCGAGAATAAGCTGTACTGTAAATGGAGGATTCACACCATATTCGGTTTTGGCTTTATCCATTAATTCGTCCAAGGTGTTTTTTCTGTTTTCTTCGGTACAGCTTGCACACAGATATTTTCCTTTTGGCAATATCTTCAACCCATCCGTTTCCGCATAATGAGTACAGACAGCAAAAAGCCTTGATACTCCGTTTCTGGTGTATATTCCCGCTAAATCCTCAAAGGAAAACTGTTCTGCCAGTTCAGGAGTTATCTTTTCATAGAAATGGCTTAAATAGTTCCAAAGGTTGTCCAGCGTAGGCACTTCCAGGGTGTCAGATAGTAAAATAATACGTTCTGGGATCTCTTTGATGAACGAGCCATTGGGATTTTTGTGTGCCTGCAATTTCCGCTCATAGTCTGCTTTTGCCAACTGGATTTTAGATTTACTGTATTGCAGCGCAGCTATTTTTTCATCCGCTTTTTTCTCTGCCTGTGCTAAGAAATCCACAATTTTTTCCAAATCGTTGTATTCCAAAACCTTTTTGATTTCCTGCAAAGACAAGTCCATAAGCTGCAAAGCACGAACTGTATTCAGACGGACAATATCCTCTTCGGTATAGTAACGATAATTTGTCCATTCATCCCTTGTACTCGGCTTTACTAATCCGATACGGTCATAATGCCGCAGCGTTTCTGTCGTTGTCTGCACAGCCTTTGCCGCTTCTCCAATCGAAAAATAATTTTTCAATTTTCATTTCCCCTCTTGACCTTTGTGTATCACAAAAGTTTACAATTTATTTTAGCATAGGACAGTACGGACAAGCAGCCGTACTGAAAAACATTACTTTGTCAATCGACGAGCCGGGTATTTACTGCCTGCTTGGCAGAAACGGCGCAGGTAAAACAACACTTCTCAAGTCCATTGCAGGGTATCAGAATATTACAAACGGCAGGATACAGGTTGACGGCAAGGTGATCACCACCTCCACTTTAGATATAGGCGTCAGCTATATCGAAAACTTTGCAAAGCATTTTAATCTTCCGGTACGGAAGCTGTTGAAGATCGCTTCCGAAGTAAATCCCAACTACGATTATGACTTTGCTTCTGAAATGATGGAGCGCTT
This sequence comes from Candidatus Cottocaccamicrobium excrementipullorum, assembly GCA_018713255.1. Lineage (GTDB taxonomy): Bacteria > Bacillota > Clostridia > Lachnospirales > Lachnospiraceae > Caccovicinus > Caccovicinus excrementipullorum. The sequence continues at coordinate 66,367 of DVFL01000002.1, forward strand.
TGAACTGGACGGGAAAAAGAAGTTTAATCATCTTTCCCTCGGTATGAAAACAATGGTTTCCACGATTATCTGTTTGGCAAGCAATAACCGCGTCGTGCTTTTAGATGAACCCGTCCTTGGTTTTGACGCAATTATGCGGGTGGAGTTTTACGATATGCTCACAGAGAGTTTTCGGAAGCACCCCCGAATTATTATTGTATCTACCCATATCATTGAAGAAATCGCAAAGACAATTCAGAAGTTAATCATCATTGATCAAGGAAGCGTCCGTTTTTTTGACACGCTGCAGTCGGTTGAAACAAAGGCGTTTAGTATCAGCGGACTACAAAAGGACGTGGAAGCTGCAACGCAAAATCTAAACGTGATCGGTCAAGATACGGTTGGTGGTCTAGTAACAACTTATATCTTTGACAATCCCCCGGAACGAACTGCTTCTTTGGACATCCACCCATTATCCTTACAGGATTTCTTCATCCAAATGGTCGGGCATAAAGGAGGTGCAGCAAGATGAATGCTGTTTTTGCGATTGTAAAACGTTTGCTTGCCAGCAATAAAATCAGTTTTATCATGACGGCTCTTGTGGTGCTTTGTGCCACATCTTCCGGCGATGTGGTTTTAAGCAATGGAAATTACACCTGGCTGCTTGCAGTCATGACGCCATTTTTCTTTGTTTTTTACGATTACACAAAGTTAATGCACTTGGGAGCCAGCAAAAGGGATTACTTTATCGGCTGCCTAATCAGCTATAGCGTTTTAGCTCTCGGTATCTCTCTTGCCAATACACTAATCCATTTGTTAATTGACCCTCTATATCCAGCGCAGGCAGTTCTCAATATGATGGATGTGTGTAAATGGACGGAAAATGGCATTTTCATTGCCGGAGTCCAGCAGACGTTCTTTTTGCTGCAGGTTATGATTTTTCTTCATGTGCTGCTATCTATGCAGCCCCATTGGTATGGGTGGCTGACAGACACAATTTTCATTGCAATCATCTGTGTTTTCACGCCAATCCCAGCTTTGAGAAGAATTTTGTCTGGTTTCTTCCAGATAATCATGCTGAACCGCAACGCTGTTTTACACATTTGTATTTCCCTGTTACTAAGTGCCGCTTTATCGTTCGCAGGGCTTTGTGTCTTAAAGAGGAAAACTTTATGAAGATTGCTTGCTTTGTGTTTTCTCCTGAGCAGCATTGCTTTGACACACCTTTCGCCGCTGTCACCCCGGCTATGCATGCAGCTTTAACAAGAACGGCACCCACAGGCAGCACATTGAAATTTATTACAGCTTTGTCGGCAAGATTGACTTGCTCATTCATCTGTGTGCCGGTAAACTGAAAATAATTCTTCCAGCATCAGCCAGTTTGCACGGAAAAAATTCATCAGCTGCCAGTATCCCGCCCCAGTCAGCCCAAACTCCTGAATCAGCTGAAATTTTGCCAAAAGGCTTCTGGGGTCTTCAAACCAAACTTCATGGCGGATTCCGTACTGCCAGTAATAAAAGTACGGTGATTTAGCTGTCTGGTCAAAGAAAATCTCGGAACCACGGTCAATGGCCAGCCGGATAGCTTCCAGTGTGTGAATGGTGTTTGCCCTGGTTACGCCCCGTTCATAAGGCAGGGGCCAATCATAACCGTAATTCGGAATGCCAAGACTGATTTTTTCCGGCGGAATTTCTGACACGGCATATTCCACCACACGGCGGACTTTGTGAATAGGTGCTACAGCCATGGGCGGCCCCTGGCTGTAGCCCCACTCATAGGTCATCAGCATCACCCGGTCAGCCGCCTGCCCCAGCATCCCATAGTCAATTCCTTCATATAAAAGCCCTTTCTGGTCCGCTGAAGTCTTCGGCGCAAGGGCCACCGTCACCCAATATCCAAACAAATTCAAGATCTGACGAGTTCTGGATACAAATTCTACATAGGCAGCGGCGTCCTGTGCCCGAACATACTCAAAATCGATATCCAGTCCAGCAAACCCTTTCTCCTGCATGGTCCTCCCCAGCTCCCAAATCAACCGCTGCTGGACGGAAAGGTTCTGAACCAGCACGGTAATTAAATTATTGTTAAAGGTACCGCTGGAATCGATGGGCGTCAGCGTCATCACCGGTCCTACGCCAGCATCTCTGGCCGCCTGAATCATCCACCGGTCATCGCTGATGGGATGCACCAAGTTTCCCTCTGCAGTAAACCCATAAGAAAACACATACAAATCTGTTAAATAAGGCAGTGTCTCATCTAAAACCCGGGAGTTGATAAATGGATAGGCGTAGCCGAAAACATAAAGGCCCCTTGTTGCACGGTCCGCACCCGCCTCTCTTTCCTCCGGGATGTAGAGAGACTGGCCTACTGCCAGCCGATATGGATATTCGATCTGGTTTGCCCATAAAAGAAGCTCCACAGAAATTCCTGTGCTCTGGGCGATGGCATCCACATTATCCCCTTCTTTTACCACATAAATGGTCAATCTGCTTCACCTGATTTTCTCTGCTTTCCACAGTATATGCGCCGGAGCGCAGAAAAATCCGGCCGAAAAAATCACCAAAATTCCTTTTGATTTTCCAGCGGGATTAATCATAACGTTTCTTGACAAAATGAGTTTTCACGATATTTTTTTCTGTGTTTCCCCGAAATGTCTGATTTTTGCCCTTCCTTTCCAAAGGATTCCTGTAATTATTTCCGAAATTTCCCCCTGCACAAGGCAAACTTAATCAACACTTGCCCCATATTGTGTCAATTATCTTTTTGTGTTAGCATACACATAGAACGTTGAATCTAGGAGTAGAATCAAGGAGGTCAATATGAAATACGAAACCTTTCCCTTAACTGCTGCCGAGAAGCTTCATCTCCTGGCTGTACAAGAATTCAATCCCCAGGTAGTAAATATCGGCGTCTGTCTGACCATGAAGGCAAATCTGGATTTCGGCCTGCTGAAAAAATGCATTCAGCTGGAATATGAACGCTGCGACAGTCTTCGGATCCGCTTTACTCCCCCGGACTCTTCTGGAGAAATCCGGCAGTATATTGTTCCCTTCGATTCCCGAGATATACGATTTGTGGACTTTACCGGAAAAAGCGAGGAAGAAATCCAAAAAACCATGTATGCCTGGACTGCCGTGCCCTTTGCCCGATATGATTCTCCCATGAATGAATTTGTGATGGTATCCCTTCCTGATGGATATCAGGGGATTTACCTTTTATTTGATCATATGCTTACCGATTCCTGCGGCGTCATCGCCATGGTAAAGGATATTATGGAATTATACAGCTACTATGTGTTCGGCACCCCTTATCCCCAGCCTCTTCTCTCCTACCGGGATGCAGCAGAAGCAGATCTGAAAAAGGCCGCTGACCCGGTGCGCCACGCCAAAGATGAAGCCTTCTGGAAAGAGCAGGCCGCTATCGGCGAACCAATCTTTACCTCTATTGCAGGACCGCGCCTGCTGGAAGAAAGCCGCCGCCGTCATCATAACCCTAATCTGCGGGCAGCTGACCGGCAGATGACTGATCTTTCCGTGGGACAGTCCAGTTACTTTCTGGAACCGGAACCTGCCCAGAGACTGATGGATTACTGCGCCATGTACGGTATTTCTATGACAAACCTATTCTTAATGGGACTTCGCACTTACCTTTCCAAGGTCAATAACAGGCAGCCGGATATCAGTGTGCGCAACTACGTTTCCCGCCGTACTTCCCGTTTAAGCCGCCTTTCCGGAGGCACCCGGATTCACTGCTATCCCTGCCGAACCATTATTCCGGAAGATACAGAATTCTTAGACGGAGTCCGCACCATCCAGATTCTCCAGAACAACATTTATAAACATGTAAACTATGACTCCACTGCGGCAGTTCAGGCCTATTTAAAAGCCTATAACGCTCCGCCCAAAACCACCTATGAAAGCGTTGCCCTGACCTATCAGCCGGTGCCTATCCGCATGCCTAATGAAAAGCTGGCTCAGATTCCCTACAAAACCAAGTGGTTTACCAATGGAACCGCCATTCAGGAGCTGTATCTCACGGTAATGGATTGTCCTGCCGGAGGGCTGGAATTTTACTTTAAATACCAAACTGCCCAGGTTTCTGCCCACGATGTAGAGCTGCTGTATTATTATCTGATGCGGATCATCTTTATGGGAATGGAAAACCCGGAAATGACAGTGGGCGAAATAATGGATGCGGTGTAATAATACACCGCATTCTCTTTTTTTTGTCACAGAAAAAGAGCTGCTGTAAGGCAGAATGCCTTACAGCAGCTCTTTAATATTTCAATGCTTTGGAATCAAAACCTTGGTTCCGCCCATATAAGGCCACAGAACCTCAGGAATCGTTACGCTTCCGTCTGCCTGCAGATGATTCTCCAGGAAGGCAATCAGCATACGAGGCGGAGCTACCACCGTGTTATTCAACGTGTGGGCTAAATATTTTCCATTGGGGCCTTCCACCCGAATGCGAAGGCGGCGTGCCTGGGCGTCTCCTAAGTTGGAGCAGGAACCTACCTCAAAATATTTCTTCTGTCTGGGAGACCAAGCCTCCACGTCGCAGGATTTTACCTTCAGATCAGCCAGATCGCCGGAGCAGCACTCTAAGGTCCGCACCGGAATCTCCATGGAACGGAACAGATCCACCGTATTCTGCCACAGCTTGTCATACCACATGGGAGACTCCTCCGGCTTGCAGATCACGATCATCTCCTGCTTCTCAAACTGGTGAATCCGGTATACGCCTCTTTCCTCAATGCCGTGAGCGCCTTTCTCCTTGCGGAAGCAGGGAGAGTAGCTGGTGAGCGTCTGAGGCAGCTTCTCCTCAGGAGTTACCGTATCAATAAACTTTCCAATCATGGAATGTTCGCTGGTTCCGATCAAATATAGATCCTCACCCTCGATCTTATACATCATGGCGTCCATCTCCGCAAAGGACATTACGCCTGTTACCACGTTGCTGCGGATCATAAATGGAGGAATACAATAAGTAAATCCACGGTTAATCATAAAATCCCGGGCATAAGCAAGAACAGCAGAATGAAGCCTTGCAATATCTCCCATCAGATAGTAGAAGCCATTTCCGGCAACCCGCCCTGCTGCATCCAGATCGATGCCGTCAAACCGGGCCATAATATCCGTGTGGTAAGGAATCTCAAAATCAGGAACCACAGGCTCGCCGAAACGTTCAATCTCCACATTCTCGCTGTCATCTTTTCCAATAGGAACGCTTGGATCGATGATGTTGGGAATCGTCATCATAATCTTCCGAACTCTTGCCTTTAAATCTGTCTCCTGCTCTTCAAGCTCCGCCAGACGAGAAGCATTAGCGTTTACCTGAGCCTTTACCGCCTCGGCCTCTTCCTTCTTACCCTGGCCCATCAGTTTTCCGATCTCCTTGGAAAGCTTATTCCGAGAAGCTCTGAGATTGTCAGCCTCTGCCTGAACCGCACGGCTTTTGGCATCTAATTCAATCACCTCATCTACCAGAGGCAGCTTTTCATCCTGAAACTTATTCTTAATGTTCTGTTTTACGATGTCCGGATTTTCCCGGACAAACTTTAAATCTAACATAATTTTCCTCCTGGAGTTACAAAGAATTAATTGTCCTGCCTTTTAAGATATCACATTTTCTAGGAAAAAGAAAGACTGCATCTGCAAAATTCCTTCTATTTGCTCCAGGCAGCCGCCGTTATGCCATGGGGCGGGTCCTGTGATAAAGGCTGGACAGAAGCCCGGCCTTTGACAGCGCAGGTCTGAGGGCCATATAGACGGCTGTGGATGCCACAGCAGAAATCACAGCGTTAATGCTGGTGGAAGCAATATTCCACACCAGCGCCACATCGGCAGCCGGCTTTCCCAAAATCAGCAGCTTATAGTAATAGCTTACCAGGGGATCAAAAATAACGTTAAATAATAACCCGCCAGCTGCCGCCAGAATGGTCCATTTCAGCACGTGGCCTTTATCGTGAGATTCTGTAATATGGCCCAGACGATGAGCAATCAATCCGGTAACCAGACCAATTCCCATTTTCAGCAGCAGAGTTTTCGGCACATAGATGGCATACACCGGATCAAAAAGATCGCCGATGGCCATACCAATGGCACCGCCCAGTCCTCCGTAAGCGCCGCCTAACAACAGAGCGCCCAGCACGCAGACCGCATTGCCAAGATGGATGGACGTTGCATCCCCGCCCGGCAGCTGAATCTTAATCTGCAAAAAGGTAAATACCACATAAGACAAGGCTGCCATCAGCCCGGTAAGGGCGATTTTTTCCAGCTGTTCATTTTTTCGCTGCTCATTTTTTATTTTCATGATGATCGTCTCCTTCTTTCATGTTTTCTGGGCATTAGAATAGCACGAAAGTGGAGTGTTTTAAATATCCAGTCTTTTTGAAATTAACCAGTCCAGTTACGTTGTTAAATCTCTGGACTCTACACAGATGGCAATCCCTTCCCGAAAATAAATCGTACCTTTATCTCCAGCCAATTCATTGCTGATGCAGCGGCTGCTTCCAGCCTCAAGATCATAATCCTTAAGGGGATAGCAAAAGCCTTCCAGAGTAATGCCACGGATCTCCCCAAGAAGAGGGAGAAAAGAAATGTATTTGCCCCACAGCTTATCCCGGTAAAAGGTATAAGTATCTTCAATTAAAAAAATACGGTTCTGCCGGTCTAAAATATACGCTTCCACTCCTTTTTGCAGGCAGCCGTAAAGCAAAAACACATTTGCCAGCATATGATCGAACCGCCCTCCTGTAGCTCCCAGGATCTGAATGCGGTCCGCGCCCATGGACATCGCCCGCCGCAAGGCCAGCTCAGTATCGGTTTCATTCTTTTCTGGAGGATGGATATCCCAAAGAATATAGGGCACCTTTCGAAATTCTTCTATCAAAGAGGGATCCGCCGTATCCAGATCTCCCACAATTACATCAGGGCAGATGCCCAGGGCTTTAGCCGCTTTTAATCCTCCGTCCGCCACAATGGTCAGGTCAAAGGACTGGCTTTTGCAAAAAGCGCCGGCGAAATCCAAGTCAAGGTTTCCGCCGGTAATCAGCAAACAGTTTTTCATCATGCTTTCGCCTCGTATTGATTTAATATCTTAATGAACGCTTTGGTATTGGCTCCAGGATCTCCGGAAAATACAGATGAGCCTGCCACCAGAATATTCGCTCCTGCCTTCAAAAGAAGAGGCGCGTTTTCCAGAGTTACCCCTCCGTCCACCTGAATATCCGCATTGATTCCCCGATGATTCATCATTTCCCGAAGGTTCTTTACCTTATCCAGCGTATATGGAATGAATTTCTGCCCTCCAAAACCAGGATTCACCGTCATGATCAGAATTTGATCCACCTGGTCCAAAACACAGTCCAGCACGCTCACAGGCGTCGCCGGATTAATAGCTACTCCGGCTTTCATTCCTAATTCCTTAATTTGATTTATGGTTCGGTCAAGATGGAGACAAGCCTCCTGGTGCACACAGAACAAATCTGCCCCAGCCTCTTTCATGGCAGCTGCATACCGCCCCGGCTCCTGAACCATCATGTGCACGTCAAACACCATGCCAGTACATTTCCGAATGCTGGAAATCAAAGGCATGCCAAAAGAAATGCTGGGCACGAAAGCCCCATCCATTACATCGAGATGAAGATAATGAGCCCCTGCCTGCTCCACTGCCTGGATCTGATCCTTAATGCAGGAAAAATCGCAGCCTAAAAGGGAAGGTGCTAATCGGTTCATATTAGTATCTCCTTTTATCCTTCAGCTCCTGATAAAGAAGCCTGTAATTTTCATATCGGCTTTTGCTCAGCCGCCCCTCTTCCAACGCAGTTTTTACCCCGCAATCCCTCTCTCCCACATGAACACAGCCTAAAAACCGGCAGTCCTGCTCATAAGACCGGAATTCCGGAAAATACTCCTTCAGCTCTTCCGGGTTTAAATCACTTACATACATCGAACTGAATCCAGGAGTATCCATCACATATGTGTCTTCCTCCACATAAAACAGCTGAGAATGCCTGGTGGTATGTCTTCCTCGTTTGATTTTTTCACTGACCGCGCCTGTTTCCATGGATGCTTTCGGCTGAATCAAATTAGTAAGGGAAGATTTGCCTACCCCGGAAGGCCCGGCCAGCACGGTGGTTTTTCCATGAATAAATCTGCGGACATCCTCAATTCCCCAGTCCTTTTTCGCGCTGATCAGATGAACCGGATATCCTGCATCTTCGTAAATCTTCCGGTACTCTTCCAGACGCTCCTTTGGACACAGCTCAATTTTGTTGAAACACAAAATCACGGGAACTTCAGCCCGCTCCATCATCACTAAAAATCGGTCCAAAAGATTTAAGTTGGGATCAGGCTCCGCCGCTGCAAACAGAATAAGAGCCTGATCAACATTTGCCACCTCTGGTCTGATCAACGTATTTTTCCGCGGAAGAATCTGATCAATATTTCCTTCTTTATCCGTTTCATCCAGCACGGAAAACTCTACATTATCCCCCACCAAAGGCTTGATCTTCCGATTTCGGAAAATTCCCTTGGCCCGGCACTGATACACGGTTTCCCTGCCGTCATGAACGTAATAAAATCCTGCAATTCCTTTTATGATCTTTCCTGTCATTCTTTCCTTATTCCTCTGTCTTAAAGAAGGATACGGGATAGGATACCAGAACTTTATCCTCATCCAGATCCACTAACTCCACCGTTCCTTCCTCCACTCCATCAGCTCCTTCAATCCGTGAGAACGAAATCGGCACTACAGAATCTCCCACCACAGTCCGGGGTTCAATCAGATTCCGGTATACCACCTTGCCGTCCACCTCCTGACGGAGACGAATGACAATCCGCATACTGGTTTCGGCATAGCCCGGCCCATAATTTAAACTGAGCTTATACTCTCGGTCAATAGAACCGATGTAATGGGTTTTTCCGATTAATGTTTCTTCCGGCCCAAGGCTGATGGTATATTGAACTACTGTTCCTCGGGGCGCTGTTGTTCCAGCCGCCACAGTTTGATTAAAGACCATTCCCTCTTCAACATCACTGCTGTAATCAGAGCCAGCCGCCTCCGGCACAAATCCTTGTTCAGTTAAAAGCGCATTCGCCGCTTCCGGCGTAGCGCCGGTAATATCTGGGACAGGAATCAAAGCCGGCCCGCTGCTTACCGTCAAGGTTACTGTTTCCCCTTCTCTAAGCACTTGTGGACTGTAGCTGATCACATTTCCTGCAGGCATCGTATCGCTGTTTTCTTCTGTTGATGCCACCACCAGATTTTTCTGCGTCAGCAGCGTTTTGGCCGCCTGAAATTCCATGCCTTCAAGGCCAAGGGCAGTTAAATCTACGGTTCCGGTTCCTCGGCTCACCTTTACTGATACTGCAGTATTGCGTTCAAGAACCGTTCCTTCCGGGTAAGTCTGGGCCATCACATATCCAGCAGGATACCGGTCAGAGGTCTCCACACTGCTTACCGTCATGCTCAGACCTGAATTTTCCAGAAGCACTCTGGCGTCCTCCTGAGAAAGTCCTACCACATAAGGCATATAAACCTGGCCATCAGCTAAGGCTGCCGTAGTTACCTGTGCCTGGCTGACTGCAGACTCCTGCCCTTCTGGATTGCTGACACTCGGCCGAAAGAACATCAGTCCCCCTACCCGCAGCACCACAAATACCAGCACCGCCACAATAAGAATCGCCGCCACCACGCCGGTCACTGCAAAAATGCGTTCAAGCTGATGACTGATATCCATCTGCGCCCGTTCCCTGGGCTTTTCCGGCTTTGGCTTAATCTCCGAATCCGAACTATTTTCCTGTTCAGTTTCCTCTTTCTCCTGATGGCTCTTCGCTTTTTTGCTCTTTGCCTTTTTGACAGAAGCAAGAGGATGATTTCCATAAGGATTAATCAGCGCCCGGCGCAAATCGGCGATCACCTCTTCTGCAGACCCGTATCGGTCTTCCGGCCGTTTTTCTGTACATTTTAAAATAATCTGCTCTAAACTTTCTGGAATATCCGGGTTACAGACCTTCGGCGGGGTAATGGGGTTTTCCAGATGAGCCATGGCAACGGAAAGCGTATTTTCTCCATCAAAGGGCAGACGTCCCGTTACCATTTCAAACATGGTAATCCCCAGAGAATAAATATCGCTTCTGGCGTCTACCGGTTCTCCTTTAGCCTGCTCGGGAGAAATGTAATGGACAGATCCCATGGCATTTAAATCCTGAGTGTTTGAGGAAGCCGCCCGGGCGATGCCAAAATCTGCAACTTTCACTTTTCCATCGCGGGAAACAATAATATTCTGAGGTTTAATGTCCCGATGAATAATATTGTGCTGATGGGCGGCAGACATTCCCTGGGCTACCTGAATGGCAATGCCAATGGTTTCTTTTACTTCCAGCCGTCCCTTTTTGGCAATGTAGCTTTTCAGGGTGATGCCTTCAATTAACTCCATAATAATGTAATGGCTGTCTCCCTCGTCAATTACGTCATATACGTTTACAATGTTTGGATGAGACAGCCTGGCCGCCGCCTGCGCTTCCATCTTAAACCGGTTGACAAAGCTTTCATTGCTGCTGAATTCCTCTTTTAATACCTTTACTGCCACCAGTCGGTTTAAAGTGTGACATCTCGCCTTGTATACATCCGCCATTCCGCCGGAACCGATTTTCTCAATGATCTCATACCGGCCCTGGAGATACATTCCCGGTTTCAGCATGCCCTCACCCCGCTTTCCTCAGGGCGCACAAGCACCACGGATATATTGTCTGCTCCTCCGCTGGCATTGGCTTTGTCCACAAGGATTCTGGCCGCCGCCTCCAAAGAAGGGGCATTTTTAATAATTTTCTGAATCGTAGTGTTTTCCACCATATTAGAAAGGCCGTCGGAGCAAAGAAGAAACACCTGCCCTGGTTCCACCTCGGCCTCAAAAAAGTCCACGTTTACCTCCGGAGCGGTTCCCACCGCCCGGGTAATAATATTTTTATTTCTCAGGTAATCTGCGCTTCCCCGGTCCATACGTCCCAGGGCTACCATTTCTTCCACATAAGAATGATCTCTGGTAATCTGGCGGATCTCTTTCCCCACAAGATAAAGCCGACTGTCCCCCACATTAGCTACATAGAGAACGCCTGCCTGATATACAGCCGCCACCAAAGTAGTGCCCATACCGCTTAAATGGATGTCTTCAGACGCCTTTTCATAAAGCTGATAATTCGCCGCCGCAATACTTTCTTTCAGAACCTGAACCTCCGGCTTTCCAGAAGGCTGTTCCTTGACCGCAGCCACCAGCTGCTGAACTAAAAAGCGGGAAGCAAAATCTCCTGCATTATGACCGCCCATTCCATCTGCCACCAGAAAAAGATTCGGCAGCGGCCCTACGGGCTCGGCTGAGGTATAAATATAGTCCTGATTTATTTCCCGAACCAGGCCTTTATCCGTTCTTCCAACTGCCTGCACCGAATCACTCCTTCCTTTTTATGGTTTTCCGGTCAGGAAACGGGTTGATCCAGATAACTTTTGCGAAGCTGTCCGCAGGCTCCGTTAATATCCCGGCCCATTTCCCTTCTAATAGTAACATTTATCCCGTTTTTTTCAAGCAGATTTTTAAATGCCTGGATAGACCGATGATCAGACTGCACATAATCCCTTTCCTTTATGGGATTAACCGGGATCAGGTTCACATGGCCGTGCTGACCTTTCAGCAGCTTAGCCAAAGCCATGGCCTCTTCTGGAGTATCGTTCACCCCTCTCACCAGACTGTACTCAAAAGTCAGCCGTCGCCCGGTTTTTACAAAATACTGGTGGCAGGCCGCCAATACATCCTTAAGAAGATACCGGTTGGCAATCGGCATCAAAGTCTTTCTCACCTGATCATTGGGCGCATGAAGAGATAACGCCAGCGTAACGGAAAGGCCTTCCTCAGACAGCTTTTCAATTCCCGGTACAATCCCGCAGGTAGATACGGTAATGCTTCTCTGGCTGATATTCAATCCCTGCTCATCACTCAGCAGACGGATAAACCGAACCAAATTGTCATAATTATCCATCGGTTCACCGGAACCCATCACCACCACATTATCCACCCGTTCTCCCGTATCCTTCTGAATCTGATAAACCTGATCCAACATTTCCGAAGGCAGCAGGTTTCTCTCCAGCCCATCCAAGGTAGAGGCGCAGAAGCGGCAGCCCATTCGGCAGCCCACCTGAGAAGAAATGCATACAGAATTGCCGTGTTTATATTTCATCCATACGCTTTCAATCACATTTCCATCGGCAAGAGAAAACAAGTATTTTCTGGTCCCGTCAATTTTAGAAACCAGAATCCTCTCCGGCTTGAGACGGGTAATAAAATACCGTTCCTTCAGACTCTGCCTGTCCTTGATGGAAAGATTAGTCATCTGATCAAATTCATCTGCCAGCTTTCCATGAAGCCATTGAAAAATCTGCTTTCCCCGAAAGGAAGCCATTCCCATCTCCTTAAGCTCCTGGGTCAGCTCCTGAAGCGTAAGAGATTTAATATCCTTCTTATCCATTAGTTCTCCTTCCTTCTCATGGCTGCCAGGAAAAATCCATCCCACGGACCTTTTCCCGGTAAAAACTGCATCCAGCCCTTTTCCAGGGAAGGTTCTCCCTCAAGGCTGTGCAGCCGCTGGGTAAGATCAACTGGTTCGAAGGGATAATGTTCCATAAACCATTCGGCATTCTCCTGATTTTCAGCCTGATGAATGGTGCATGTACTGTAGAGCAGCGTTCCTCCAGGTTTTACATACTGCCAGACCACAGAAAGAATCTGACGCTGAAGCTTTGCCAGCTCATTTGCATTTTCCTTCGTCATATGTAGCTTAATATCTGGTTTTTTCCCCAGAATTCCCAAACCGGAGCAGGGAAGATCCGCGAAAAGAACATCTGCCTTTTCAATCATGGTTTCATCCAAGGTCAAGGCATCCCATACTTTAGTGCGAATGTTGGAAAAACCTGTCCGAAGAATATTTTCCTGAATCAGTCCGATTTTATATTCCGTAAGATCCCGGGTTTCCACCATTCCTGTTCCCTTGAGAAGGTCTGCGGCATGAAGGCTTTTTCCCCCAGGCGCTCCGCATACATCCAGCACAAAGCTTCCCGCTTTAGGACTGGCAGCAATTCCTGCAAAAACAGAACTTAAATCCTGCACCTGAATCCATCCTCGCTGAAAAGCTTCCAACGCTTCCAGATAATCATAAGATTTCAAAAGCAATACCGAATCCGCATAAGGGGAAGCTTCTGCCAGTACATTCTGCGCCTTGAGACTGGCCAGAATCTCTTCCTTCCCTGCCAAGCTGAAATTACAGCGAACCGTAAGGGGCCTCTCCTGTAAAAAGGCCTTCAGGATCTCCTCAGTCTGCTCGCTTCCCAGCTCCTTATTCCACATGTCAATTATCCAGGAGGGGACACTGTAGCGAACCGAAAGATCCGGAAGGCTTTTTCGGATAGTGTCTTTTTCTCTGGCGATGTTTCGCAGGACACCGTTCACAAACCCCTTCAGGCCGGAAAATCTGCGCTTCACCGCCAATTTTACTGCTTCATTGCAGGCCGCTGAATGAGGAATCCGGTCCAGATACATAATCTGATAAACCGACATTCTGAGAATGGTGCGGATTACCGGTTTCATTTTCGGAACAGGAACTTTGGAATACTGGTTCAAAATATAGTCAATCTGAATCAGGTATTCCAAAGTGCCCTCCGTCAATCTGGTCACCAGGGCCCGCTCTGGCCGGGACAGGTACTGGTATTTCTCCAGCGCCTGCCTGAGCACCATGTGACTGGGCCTGCCTTTTTCCAGAATTTCCATCAGCACTTCCAAAGACAGCTCTCTGCTGTCAGCCACTTCACTCATCGTTTCTTCTTCCTCCAAATAAGATTACCAGACGGAGCAGCTGCAGAATTGAGGAAGCTGCCGCCGCAACATAAGTCAGCGCCGCAGCCCCTAACACCTCCCTGGCCTGACGCACCTCATCTTCACTGAGAATCCAGCTGTCTCCCAATATTCGCAGGGCTCTTGATGAGGCATTAAACTCCACAGGAAGAGTAACCAGCTGGAACAGCACCGCCAGGCTGAACATAATAATTCCCAGTTCTGCCAGAGGAGAACCCACTCCTCCAATAATGACTCCCAGAATAATCAAAGGGATCGCCAGGTTGCTGCCAATATTCGCCGCCGGCACCAATGCCGTGCGGATTCTGAGAGGCGCATAGCCTCTGGCATCCTGAATCACATGCCCGCATTCATGGGCAGCCACCCCGATTGCAGAAATTGACGTGGAGCCATACACAGAAGCCGAAAGATTTACCGTTTTAGAACGAGGATCGTAGTGATCCGTTAAATTTCCCGGCACCTGCCGCACCGCCACATCGTAAATTCCATTAGCATCCAAAATCCTTTTTGCCGCCTCAGCGCCGGTCATGCCGCTGCGGGACCAAGTTCTGGAATATTTCCTGAAGGTGCCGTTTACCTTGGCAGATGCCCCCAAAGAAAGAATAATGCCGATCAGCACCAAAATATAGGTCCAGTCAAAATAATAATAACCCAGGCCGCCAAAATACATTCTTTTTACTGCCTCCTCTCTGCCTCAGGAAATACCGTGCCCTCAGGCACCGAATTTCCCCGCAGAAACGTTTCTGTGTCCATCCGTTTTTTCCCTTCCAGCTGAAGGGAACGGATACTTAATGTTCCCTTTCCGGTTTTTACATAAAGATGCTTTTTATCAGATTTAACTACCTGACCATTCTGCCCCTCATACTCCTCTTGAAGCACCTCTGCCTCCCAAAGCTTAAGGGTCTTTCCATTTAACTGGGTATAGGCGCTGGGCCATGGATTCAGTCCCCGGATCAGCCGCTCAATACGCTGAGCATCCCAGCTCCAGTCGATCCATCCCATCTCTTTCGTAAGCATCTTCGCATGGCTGCTTCCTTCCTCAGGCTGAGGCACCGGAATAATACTTCCAGCCTGAAGTTTCTCCAGAGTAGACAAAATCAATGGGCCAGCCATGGCGCTGAGTTTTTCATGGAGACTTCCTCCCGTCTCCTGGGGAGAAAGCGGTACCGCCGCCTGCTCGAGCATGTCTCCAGTATCCACCCCAGCATCCATCTTCATCGTAGTAATTCCCGTCTCCTTCTCGCCGTTGATCACCGCCCACTGAATCGGAGCAGATCCCCGATACTTGGGAAGGAGCGACGCATGAATATTGATGCAGCCATATTTGGGAATATCCAAAATCCGCTGAGGAAGAATCTGCCCGAAAGCTACTACTACCGCCGCATCGGGAGAAAGCTCTTCCATCTGCCGGATAAATGATTCTTCCCTTGCTTTCAAAGGCTGATATACTGGAATCCCCAGCGCAAGAGCCTTTTCCTTTACTGGTGACATCATTACGGCTTTCCCTCTGCCTTTAGGCCTGTCCGGCTGGGTAACCGCAGCAATTACCTGATGGCCGCCTTCAACCAGCGCTTCTAAAACCGGAACGGAAAAATCCGGCGTTCCCATAAATACAATTCTCATGCTTTCCTCCTGTTTTCATCGACTGAAGTCTGGTTTATTGTTCAATTGGTTCTGCCGGATCGATTTCCTCTTCCATCTCCACATCCTCCAGTTCGCCTTCCACCCGGTCCACATAAAGTTCTCCGTGAAGATGAGCGCACTCATGACAGATCGCTCTGGCCAAAAGATCCTCGCCGGTAACCTGAATCTCTTCCATTTCCATGTTCAGCGCCCGGACGGTTACTTTCGCTGGGCGGGTAACAATTCCGGTTTTCCCGGGAACACTTAAGCAGCCCTCGTATCCGGTTTGACTTCCTTCTTCCTCCACAATTTCCGGATTAATCAACACGTACTGATTTCCATCTTCCACGTCAATCACAACGATCTGCTTTAAAATTCCCACCTGAGGCGCCGCAAGGCCAACTCCGTTGGCTGCGTACATGGTTTCAAACATATCCTCAATCAGCTCTTTTGTCCGTGGGGTCATTATCTTTACCGGCTTGCACTCTTTTCTTAATATTTCATCGCCAATGGTCCTGATTTTTCTGATTGCCATAGTCTATTCCTTCCCTTTCTTCTATAAAAAGTCGAACTGCACGCCAACCTGACGGTTTAATCCTCTATGGATGAGTACAGATTCCACCTGATTTCGAATTTTTATTAGTATATCATAATTTTCGCTCTTCATATATAAAATTTTTCTGTAAATATCGTTAAGTTTGTAAATCGGTGCATTTACCGGCCCCACAGTTTGAATTTCCGGCGCTGTCTGCACCGCTTCAAAAGCAATTTTCATGGCTGAATCCACAGCCTCTTCACTGGTCCCGCCAATCAACAGCGTCATCATCACGCAAACCGGCGGATAATGGAGCATACGCCGATACTCCATCTCTTTTTCATAAAAGGCCTCATAGTCTTGGGCAGCAGCTGTTTGGATGCAGTAATGATCAGGACTGTAGGTCTGAATCACCACATCGCCGTTTAGCTGATCTCTTCCCGCCCGCCCCGCAGCCTGGGTAAGAAGCTGAAACGTTCTCTCCCCGCAGCGATAATCCGGTGCGTATAAGGACAAATCTGCCGCCAAAATCCCCACCAGCGTAACGCCTGGAAAATCATGGCCTTTCACGATCATCTGGGTTCCAATCAGAATATCTGCTTCCCTTCCTCCAAAGGCAGCAAGAATAGTCTGATGCCCTCCTTTTTTTGCGGTGGTGTCCAGATCCATGCGCAGCACCCTGGCCTGGGGAAACTCTTCTTTAACCAGCGCCTCTACCTTCTCCGTTCCCGCGCCAAAGGGCGCCAGATAAGGGGAATGACAAGATGGGCAGCAGTCCGGCCTCCTGATCTGGTACCCACAGTAATGGCAGACCAGCCGCCCGTTCTGATGGAGAGTCAAAGTCACATCACAGTGGGGACACTTAATGGCTTCTCCGCAGCTGCGGCAGGACAAAAACCGAGAATATCCCCTCCGGTTTAAAAACAGCATAATCTGCTGGCCTTGTTCCAGCTTTTCTTCCATTAACTGTCTGAGCGGACGGCTGAACACCGATCGGTTTCCCTCTTTCAGCTCCTGCCGCATGTCCACCACCTGGACTCTGGGGAGGATGCTGTTTTTTTTCGCCCGTCTGGACAATTTAAAATAACCGTAAACACCTTGAAGCGCTTTCGTGTACGTTTCCAGAGAAGGCGTGGCAGAGCCAAGAACCACAAAGGCTCCGCTTTGTCCGGCGCGGTACTCTGCCGCCTCTCTGGCATGATACCGGGGAGTAACCTCGCTTTTATAAGCCTGCTCGTGCTCCTCGTCAATAATAATCAATCCAAGATTGGAAAAGGGAGTAAACAGGGCGGAGCGGGGACCGATCATAATCTGAATCTCGCCTTTTTTTGCCCGTTCAAACTGATCGTACCGTTCTCCCTGAGACAACCGTGAATGAATGAAGGACACCTTACCGCCGAACTGCCGGGTAAACCGAAGCACCGTCTGATAAGTCAGAGCAATTTCCGGGATCAGCACAATCACCTGTTTTCCTTCCCCGGCTACCTGACGGATCAATTCCAGGTACACCTCCGTTTTTCCGCTTCCGGTAATGCCGTAAAGCAGAAAAGTTTTCTGAATTCCCTGCCGGTACTGGGCCAATATTCCTGAAACCGCCGCTTTCTGCTCATCATTCAGATCAACTAATTCTCCAGAAGAAAGCTTTTCCCGGCTTTCTGAAATATCCTGCACCGGATCCCGGTAAACCAGGCGGGAATCAACAGAAATCAATCCCTGATCTTCCAACGGCTTTAAGGCTGCCCGGGTAAGGTTCAGCTGGGTCATGGCCATTCCATAAGGGAGAACTTCTGTTTCCAGAAAACTCTTCAGCAGCCGCTCTCTGGCCCGATACTTCTTGGTTTCCGCCAGTCTGATCTGGGCTGCCAGAGTTTCCTGGTCCATCAGGCAGCGAATCCATCGTTCTTCTTTTTGGCGCACCTGCTGTTTTACCGGCAGAACAGTGTTGAGAGCCTGGTTCATGGTACAGCCGTATCGTTCTTTCATCCACCAAGCCATCTGAATCAGCTGGGTTTCTGCCGAAACGCTTTGGGCCTTAATCCCGGCAATCGATTTCAGCTTTTCCGGGTCATACTCCGGCTGATCGGTCAGACCAACCACGTATCCGCTGCGGAGATGATTGCCTCTTCCAAAGGGGACCTCCACCTGACATCCTGTATAAATCTGATCCTTCAGCCCCTCTGGAATCCTGTACTGGAAGGGCCTGTCCACACTCTCATGTGTTATATCAATAATCACGTCGGCAAACTTCGCCATCCGTTTCCTCTCTTCCCAATTCTTTGATAAGATCTGCCGCAATCTCTCCAAGCCCCATGCTGTTAGATCCTTTAAACAACACGCTGTCTCCCTTTTTCACCACAGACCGGAGACGACTGCCCAGCTCTTCCTTGTTTGAACACCACATGCACTCTATCTGAGAACTGCGGCCTTCCTTTTGGCTTTCCTGGATCCCTTCCTGAATTTCCCTGGACAAAGGGCCGAAAAGCAGAACTAAATCCGTCCGGCTGTCCGCTATGTATCGTCCAACCTGCCGGTGAAACTCTTTCTCTTCAGGACCCAGCTCCTTCATGTCCGCCAGCACTGCAATTCTCCTGCCTCGGGTTTCCATATCCTGCAGCACCTGGATCCCCGCTTTCATGGAAACTGGACTGGCATTATAGGAGTCGTCAATGATCGTAACGCCTCCCTCATGCCAGATCTGCTGCCGCCCCTTAAGACCAGAAAAGCTTTGAAGAGCAGCTGCCCCCTCCTCCATGGGCACTCCATTTTCCGCTGCCACCGCCAAAGCTGCCATGGCGTTGCTGATCATATGATTTCCATAAACATTAAGACGGACAGGAATTCGCTGGCCTGTTTTTCGGCAGAGCGCCGTAAAAGATGGCCTTCCTCCATCTCCTTTCACTTCAATGGCCTGATAGTCACAGCCCTCTCCCAGTCCATAAGTGATTTTTCGGATGCCGGTTCCTGGATTGACCTGACAAAGCAACGGATCATCCCCGTTCACATAGAGAATCCCCTCCGGCTTCATCCCGTCTAAAATGTGCAGTTTCTCCCGGAGAATGTTTTCCTGAGAACCCAGCTGCTCAATGTGGGCCACGCCGATATTGGTGATCACCGCCTGATTCACCTTTGCTACCATGGCAATCCGGTGCATTTCCCCAGGCTCACTCATGCCCAGTTCAATCACTCCAATCTGATCCGCCCTAGAGATTTCTGAAATCGTAATAGGCACTCCAACCTGGCTGTTGCTGTTTCCCGGAGTCTTATATACCCGGTACCCCGCAGAAAGAGCGGTCCCGATCATTTCCCTGGTAGTGGTTTTCCCCACGCTTCCCGTAATGCCGATGATGGGAATTTCCAGCCTGTCTCTGTACCAGGCGCCAATCGCCTGGAGCGCATCCCGGGTATCCTCCACCTGGATCCAGGCATCTGCTGAATCCATTGTCTGGCGGCGGCTGGTGAGTACTGCCGCCGCCCCGTTTCGAAAAGCCTGGTCAATAAACTGATGACCGTCTACCCGCTCCCCCACAATGGGAACATAAAGATCTCCTTCCTTTACCTTTCTGGAATCAATGGCAATATCCAGAACCGGTCTCTCAGGATCTCCGCACAGAAGCTTTCCTCCTGCAGCGTTTACTATATCTGATACCGTTGTATGTTCCATAAGGATTTCCTTTCCTGCCCTTCTTTATTCTTTTGAAGGTTTCTCGCCGGCGTAAAGAGACTGAATCACCTGGTCAACCACTTCCCGGTCAAGAAAATGGGTGCGGACACCATTTACCTCCTGGTAATCTTCGTGTCCCTTTCCAATGATGGCAATCATGTCCCCCGGCTGTGCATGCTCAATAGCATAAGAAATAGCCTCCCGGCGGTCTGGAATTTCAAGGTACGCTCCTTTAGTCGGGATCAGGGCCTGTTTAATGTCCTCAATAATATCCTCCACCTTTTCATAGCGGGAATTATCCGCCGTGAGAATACTAAGATCCGCCATCTTGCCGGCAATCTCTCCCATGGAGTATCGTCTGTCCTTAGAACGGTTTCCGCCGCAGCCAAAAACCACCACCAGGCGCTTGGGATGATAAGCCCGAAGAGTCTGAAGCAGACTTTCCATACTTACTGCGTTATGGGCGTAATCAATAATCACCTGAAACTTTTCTGAAGCCCAGGCTATTTCCATCCGCCCGTTCACATGAATATGTTCAAGTCCTTTCAGCATCTGCTCCATAGGGAGCCCCAGGAAGCTGACGGTGCTGATGGCCGCTAATGCATTCATGGCATTAAACCGGCCGGGAATGCCTACCTTCACCTCTGCAGAAATTCTGCCCTTAACCTGAAACTCAAGGCCCACAAAGCCATCCTGGGATACATATCGGAGATGTTCCCCCACAAAATCCCCATCCTGTTCCATAGTATATGTATAAACAGGGCAGTCAGCATTTTGTGTAATCTGTTCGAAATGTTCATCATCCCGATTGGCAATCCCGATTTTGCTCTGATTAAAGATCATGGACTTACAGTGTAAATATTCCTGAAAATCTTTATGTTCATTGGGGCCGATATGATCTGGAGACAGGTTGGTGAAAACACCGTAATCAAACTGAATTCCCCAGGTTCTGTTCAGCTTAAAGGCCTGCGATGATACTTCCATCACCACATACCGGCAGCCATTTTCCACCATGGCAGCAAAATATCGGTGAAGGTCGTAAGATTCCGGGGTGGTGTTTGCCGACGGATAAAAAGACTGCCCGTCATCAATTCCATTGGTTCCAATCATTCCCGTTTTCTGGCCGCAGGCCTCCAGCATCCCCTTGATCATATGAGTGGTGGTGGTCTTGCCCTTTGTTCCTGTAACGCCGATCACCGTTATCTTTTCTGCCGGATAACCGAACCGGGCGGCAGACAAAAGGGCCAGGGCCTTCCTTCCGTTCTCTGTCTGAATCACCACACAGTCCTGAGGCAATTCTACAGGATGTTCCACAACGAACACCCGGCATCCTGCCTGGTAAACTGCCTGGCAGAACTGGTGAGAATCTACATTCGCCCCTTTCATGCAAACAAATACACATCCTGGAGCTGCCTTTCTGGAGTCATACACGACTTCATTTACTTCAGTCTCCAGGCTTCCCTGAAGAAGGGTACAGGAAACTTTTTTAAGCCAATCCTTAATCTTCATTGGACGGTCCGTCCTTCCTTTCTGCGCTATTTTCCATTAAAATAATCCGGTGATTTTCCCCGTATCATCTACATCAATTCCCTCTGCCGCAGGCGTCTTGGGAAGTCCAGGCATGGTCATGATCGCTCCCGTAAGAACCACCACAAATCCCGCTCCTGCAGAAACATAAGCATCTCTTACATTAATGGTAAAATGCTCCGGTCTTCCCAGCTTAGTCTGGTCGTCAGACAGAGAATACTGGGTCTTTGCCATACAGACGGGAAGATTTCCAAATCCCATCTCTTCTGCCTTTTTTAACGCTTTCGCTGCCGCCGGAGAATAGGAAACTCCATCTGCACCGTAGATCTCTCTGGCTACCGTTTCAATTTTCTCCGTCAGGCTGGCTTCGTCTGGATAAATAGGCGCAAAATGGCTTTCTTTCTGTTCCAGGGTGTCCAGAACCTTTTGTGCCAGCTGGATTCCTCCTTCTCCGCCTTTCTCCCATACTTTGGACAGTGCAAACTCACAGCCTCTTTCTTCACAGAAGTTCTTTACAAATTCGTATTCTGCTTCAGTGTCCGTGATGAATGAATTTAAGGTAACCACCACAGGCACACCGAATTTCTGCAGATTTTCAATATGCTTCTCCAGGTTTACAATGCCTTTCTTAAGAGCATCAAGATTTTCCTTGCTCAATTCTGCCTTAGGAACACCGCCGTTGTACTTTAAGGCGCGGACAGTGGCCACCAAAACCACCGCATCCGGCTTAAGACCTGCCATACGGCACTTAATATCAAAAAACTTTTCTGCGCCAAGGTCTGCGCCGAAACCTGCCTCGGTTACCGTAATATCCGCCAGCTTAAGCGCCGTTCTGGTCGCCCGGACGCTGTTGCAGCCATGAGCAATATTGGCAAATGGACCGCCGTGAACCAGTGCTCCGGTATGCTCCAGGGTCTGAATCAAATTAGGCTTCAGAGCATCCTTCAGCAGAGCCGCCATAGCCCCCACCGCTTTAAGATCCGCTGCTGTAACCGGCTCTCCCTGATAATTATAAGCCACAATAATCCGGCCAAGTCTCTCCTTCAGATCTGCCATATTCTCTGCCAGACAGAGAATCGCCATAATTTCTGAAGCAACGGTAATCACAAAATGATCCTCACGGACAAAGCCATCTGCCTTAGCCCCAAGACCTACTACAATATTTCTGAGAACCCGGTCATTCATATCCAGGCAGCGTTTCCACAGGATCTGTCTGGTATCAATTCCCAGGCTGTTCCCCTGCTGAATGTGATTATCCAGCATTGCTGCCAGCAGATTGTTTGCGGAAGTAATGGCGTGAAAATCTCCTGTAAAATGCAGATTCAAATCCTCCATGGGAACTACCTGCGCGTAGCCGCCGCCGGCCGCTCCGCCTTTAATGCCGAAGCAAGGTCCTAAAGACGGCTCGCGCAGGGCAATAATGGCTTTCTTATTCAATTTTGCAAAAGCCTGTCCCAGGCCTACCGTAGTGGTAGTCTTTCCCTCTCCTGCCGGAGTCGGGTTGATCGCAGTAACTAAAACCAGCTTTCCATCTGGCCGGTCCTTTACCTGCTCCCAAAGCTCATCGGTGATTTTAGCTTTGTACTTTCCGTAAAATTCCAGATCATCTTCTGTAATTCCGTAAGCAGCTGCCACCTCCTTAATGGGAATCATCTTTGCTTCCTGTGCAATCTCAATATCTGTCTTCATCCTCTGCTCCTCCTTTATTCTTTTGGGCCAGATAACATCTGGTCAAATTCTTCTATGGTCATCAGGATTTTTCTGGGCTTTGTGCCTTCCTCAGGCCCTACCACCCCAGCCTGGGCCAGCTGGTCCATAATTCTGGCTGCACGATTAAAGCCAATTTTAAAGGCTCTCTGCAGCATTCCAATGGAAGCCTTTTCTTTCTCAATTATCAGTCTTCCTGCCTGGACAAAATATTCATCCCGGTTGGAATCACCTCCCTGGGCGTCCTCCGATGCATTGGCCTCCATTCGGCTTTCCACCTCCTGGCTGTATTCCGCCGTCATTCCCTGTTCCGTCAGGAACTCGACAACTTTAGAAACTTCTTCATCTGATACAAAGGCTCCCTGAACCCGCTGAGGTTTAGGATAACCAGAAGGATAAAAGAGCATATCTCCTTTTCCCAGAAGTTTTTCTGCTCCGTTCATATCAATGATCGTTCGGGAATCCACCCCGGAAGATACGGAAAACGCAATACGAGAGGGAACATTCGCCTTAATCAGGCCGGTGATAACATTCACCGACGGCCGCTGGGTTGCAATGACCAGATGAATTCCCGCCGCCCTGGCCAGCTGAGCCAGACGGCAAATGGCATCCTCCACCTCGCCGGGCACAACCATCATCAAATCTGCAAGCTCATCCACAATAATCACAATCTGCGGAAGCTTCTTGGGCCGTTCCTCTTCCGGAATATCTGTCATATGTTCAATTTTTTCATTATATCCTTTTAAATCCCGCACATTGTAGGCAGCAAACTTTTTGTATCGGTCTCCCATCTCTGCCACTGCCCAATTTAAGGCTCCGGAGGCTTTTTTCGGATCGGTAACCACGGGAATCAGAAGATGGGGAATTCCATTATACACGCTTAATTCCACCACCTTGGGATCTACCATGATCAGTTTTACCTCATCCGGCTTAGCTTTGTAGATAATGCTCATGATCAAGGTGTTGATACACACAGATTTACCCGAACCGGTAGCTCCGGCAATCAGAAGGTGCGGCATTTTAGCAATATCCGCCATAACCGGCTGGCCTCCAATATCCTTTCCTACCGCAAAGGTCAGCTTGGATTTGCTGTTTTTAAAGCTGTCCGCTTCAAGAAGATCCCGCAGGTACACAATCGAATTCTCCTTATTGGGCACCTCGATTCCCACCGCGGATTTCCCGGGAATGGGAGCCTCAATCCTGATCTCCGCCGCAGCCAGGCTCAGCTTAATGTCGTCTGCCAATCCTACAATCTTGCTTACCTTAACCCCCTGTTCTGGGTGGAGTTCATAACGGGTCACCGTGGGACCGCAGCTGATATTGGTCACCGTTACGCCGACACCGAAATTCCGCAGAGTCTGCTGAAGCTTCACCGCCGTTTCCCGGTATTCTTTATCTGAGAAACTTCCTCCAGACCGGGAACCCTTCTTTAGCAAGCTTACCGGCGGAAAAACATACTCTTTTTCCGGTTCCTGCTTTTTCTCCTGTACCTGAGCCTCAACTGCCTCCCGGCTGTCTCCCTCTGCGGCATCCTTCCGTTTCTTCTCGATCTTTTTCTGCAGAAGTTCCGTTTCCGTTTCAATGATTTTACCAGTGGCAGTTACAACCCGCTTAGGCTCCTCCGCCACAAAAATCGTATCCTGAGCAAAGGATTCAGGCGCTGGTTCTGCTGCCGGCTCCAAACCCTCCGGCTGGTAATTATCCTCCTCTTCCTTCTTTCCATCCCCCATCTCGCCAAAGGCCGCATCCATCTCTTCCATGGTCTTGATCTCCCGGTCAGGATGAATAGGCTCTGCCTTCTTCGCTGAAGAACGGACAAATACCGCCGGCTGGCCCGGCTCGTCTTCTGTAAAAGGAACCGGCTCCTCGTATTCTGGGGGAAGATCAATACTCCCAGAGAAAACATCGTCCCGATTTTCTTTCTGGCTCTTTTCCGCTTCACCTTCCGGGCTCTGTTCCATCCTTCTCTGCTCTTCTTCTTGATTGAGCAGCTCCTCTTCCTTTAACAGCTCAGCCTCAAAAGGCTGGCCTTTCTTTCCCTTGCCTGAAAGATGTCTGGTCAGATCCTCCAAAGAATCCTCTTCCTCTTTGTGAAGAAAACCTGTAATGTTCGTGGCATGGAAATCCACTCCTCGAACCACATTTTCTTCCCGGGAAACTCTCCGCTCTTCCTGCCGTTCCTTTCTCCGGCGCTCCACATCCTCCCTTGCATATTGATAGGCTTTCCCGCTGCCTGTCTTTACCGCTTTCACCACTGAACGCTCAGTAATGCAAACACCGCAGATGATCAGCACTGCAAACAAGATCAAATATGTACCGATGGTTCCCACTACCGATACCAAAGCACCGGAAAGAAGGCCGCCAATAAGGCCGCCCCCTCTTCCATTAAGGCTGGAAGCCTGATAATAGCCGAGAACACTTTGGCCTTCTTTCAGTCCCTCACCAAAGATCAGCTGAGCCAGACCGCAGATCACCACGCCTCCCACCACTGCCGCCGCCAGTTTCACCGCCGCCTTGCGATTTCCTGTGTTGGACAAATAGAAGCTGATTCCCACGAACAGCAAAATAGGAGCGCAATACCCTACCGCGCCGAAAAGGCCCAGCTGAAGGCTCCGCAAAAAGTCGCCGACCACGCCGCAAAGATGAAAATTGCTTAAAAATAAAAGCACAGCTGCCGCAAAGGCCAGGATAATCAGCACCTCAGCCCGCAAAAATGCAGGAACTTCCTCCTGAAAGGTTTCCTGCTTTTTCGACTGTTTTCCAGCTTTTCGGCCGGCAGCCCTGCTTCTTGAGCTTCCTGCTGTTTTTTGTTTTCTGTTTCCTTGTGCCACGAACCTTCTGCCTCCCTGTATCTTATCCATTTAATGTCATGTTTCTTTTCTGCGGCAAAACCGAAATTTGCCCATTATTAACAGTATACATAAACTTTGCTGAAAATGCAAGCAAGAACGGACCACTCATAGTCTGGTCCGTTTTCTCTTTCCCTTTCCCTGATCCATCATTTCATACAGCTTATCTAAAGCCTCTCGGATTCCCCCTACTTCATCAATCAGTCCTTCTTTGACTGCCTGCTCCCCCACCAAAACGGTTCCCAGATCTCTTGTGAGCATTTTTGTATTGTGCATCAGCCGTTTCAGCTGGTCATAGGCGATATCCGCATGACCGGCCACAAAAGAAAGAATCCGGTCCTGGATCATTTCAAAATACTCATAGGTTCTGGAGGTTCCAATCACCATCCCGCTCATCCGCACTGGATGGATCATCATGGTTCCTGTGGGCACAATAAAAGAATAATCTGAAGCCACTGCCAGAGGAACCCCAATAGAATGACTTCCCCCAAGAACCAGAGAAACGGTGGGGATGCTTAATGAAGCAATCATTTCCGCAATAGCCAGCCCTGCATCCACATCTCCTCCAGAAGTATTAAGCAAAACCAGAAGGCCTTCTATTTGTGCATCATCTTCGATCTGGGCAAGCTTTGGCAGCACATGATCATATTTTGTGGTCTTGCAGCTGCCGGAAGCATTCTCATGGCCTTCTACTTCTCCAATAATCGATAAAAGCTGAATTTTCCGTCCTCCACTCTCTTCCATTACTACTTGTCCCAGCTCTTCTAACTCCTGATCCTTTTGACTTAATCCGTTTTGTCCCATCGACTTTTATCCGCCTTTCCCACATTCCTTAATTCCGGGCAAAAGAGCCCTTCAGCTTTAGTATGGGAAATTTTCTCTGCTTTATGCCTGCCGCCGCAGTATTTTCCAGAAAATAAAAGGCCCCGGTTCTGAATGCTTAATGCACTCGGACCGGGACGCACATTTATGCCTTATCGGAGATTCATGGGAACATACTCTTCCGTTCCCCCTACATATTTAGTTGCCGGACGCATGATCTTGCCGTCATACAGCTTGTTTTCCAGGTTATGAGCAACCCAGCCAACAATCCGGCTGATCACAAAGAGAGGAGTATACATTTCTCTGGGAATCTGAAGCATCTCATAGGCAAATCCGCTGTAATAGTCTACATTCGTGGGAATTACCTTATGCTTGTCTTCCTTGATTACCTCTTTCACACACTGCTCAAAGAAACAGTAGAAATTAAATTCTTCCATTTTATACTGTTCTCTGGCTACCATCTCACAATATCCTCTCAGGATCTCTGCTCTGGGATCAGAGATGGTGTAGACTGCATGGCCGAAACCGTAAACCAAACCGCTGCGGTCATAAAATTCCCCAGCCAGAATCCGCCGGATCAATGCCTTCACCGTCTCTTCACTGGTAGAATAGCCGATCTCCTGAATTACCGCCTCCATCATCTCAGATACTTTAATATTGGCGCCTCCATGACGAGGTCCTTTTAACGATCCGATGGAACCGGAAATAGCAGAGTACAGATCCGTTCCCGTGGAGGAAATGACCACGTTGGTAAAGGTCGAATTGTTTCCGCCGCCATGATCTGCGTGAAGCATGAGAATGGCATCCAGAAGATCCGCCTCCTTGTGGGAAAACTGCTTATCCTCCCGCAGCATATACAAAATGTTTTCTGCGATGGAATAATCTTCCCTGGGGTAATGAATCACCAGGCTCTTCCGGTCAAAGTGATGGACTTTGCTCTGGTAAGCATAGCAGGCCACCGAAGGAAATTTCGCCAGAAGATTAACGCCCTTTAACAGGGTCTGGTATACATCCTGTACATCCGGCTCCTCATCATAATTATAAAATGTCAGAGCCGCCTGCTGCAGCTTGTTCATCAGGTTTTTTCCAGGAAGACGAAGAAGGTTCATCTCCAGGAAATCGTCAGGAAGGGCATACAATCCTCTCAAAACCTCCTGGAAATGGCGCAGATCCTCTTTTCCGGGAAGATAACCGAACAGCAGAAGAAAGCAAACTTCCTCAAAACCGCAGCAGCCTGTTTTCCCCTTCACCAAATCGTATACGCTGTAGCCGCGGTAAAGGAGATTTCCTTCCGCCTCTTCCACGCCCTCTTCTTTAATCACGTATCCGACCACATCCGAAACCTTGGTCAAGCCAATGCGGACTCCTGTGCCGTCCTCGTTGCGGAGACCTTTTTTCACATTATATTCTTTAAACAATCCATTGGGAATATCTGTGAAATTAGAAGATTTCCCATAATATTGTGCCAGGTATGTGTTATTCATTCGTATGCTCCTTCCCGCTAAACATAAATTTCCTATAATCATACCACACATCTGTCATCTGTCAATCCCCAAGCATATTCCGTATGGTCTTAGGGGTGCGGTAATTCCAGGTGGAAATCTTGATTCCGCTTCGTCTGCTGGCAGCATGAACAATCTGTCCGTTGCCGATATACATGGCCACATGATTGACCGTTCCGCTGCTGTTGGCATAGAAAATCAGATCTCCAGGACGCATCTCGCTGGAAGATACAGCCTTGCCCATCCGGGCCTGAGAACCAGAATAATGAGGCAGGCTGATTCCGAAATTCCGCATTACCTGCATGGTAAAGCCAGAACAATCTACGCCGTTAGTCAAGCTGGTTCCGCCCCATACATAGGGATTTCCCACAAACTGAAGCGCATAATTGACGATTCTGGTTCTTAAAGATGCAGAAGCCTGGGCCGCCTCCTCAAGGGGAGAGAACTTAATCGCTTCAGGAAGAGCATAACGCACCTCCACATTGTTATCCCGTGTGGAAATGTAAGCCAGATCCGCCTCTCCGTCTCCATCATCAGAATCCAGCTCGATCTGCACCCAGCCATCCAGCTGGGAAATCACCGGATACCGTTCTTCCTTGGAAATCTGCGTCCAGATCGTGGCATCTGTGGAAGGCTCTGTCCGTACATTCAGCCGGTCGGTATTCACAATCGCCATCAGACTTGCCGTAGAAACCGCAAGATCGCTGGCCTCCTGGCCTACCGCCGTATACTGGGGATCTGCAGTAATATATCCGGTAATATTTCCAGACTTGATCTTATACCAGCCGTCCAGGGTTTCCAGAATTTCTCCTGCTGCCTTGCTGGTCATCTTGCCGATAATCTCTCCATCTGTGCTGGGCTCCGCCCTCACATTCAGGTAATTGTTCACCTTAGAAATGACCAGATGATCATACTGACTTAAGGCCATGGTCACCAGGTCAAGTTCTCTGGCTTCGTTCAGCGCATACTGCACATTCACGTAATCAGCGGACACATAGCCTGAAGGAATTTCCACCCAGCCGTCTATCTGGCTGATTACCTCATACCGCTCATTTTCCAGCACCTGCCCGATCACATTAGATGGATCCAGAACCGGCTCCGATCGGATATTCAGCTTGTCCGCTGTCACAATCGCTCTCAGTTTTACATTGGGCCTGGCTGCTTGAACCGCCTCTTCTCCGGTGAGAACATACTGGCTGCTGATGTAGCCCTCAATGCCTCCAGAAGTAATATGGTACCAGTCTCCTTCCTGCCCTAAAATCTCACAGGCGCTGTCCCCTAAAAGCTTTCCGATAATTCGTCCGTCACTGGCAGGGGTCTCGCGGATATTTAAATATCCGCTTACCTGAACCAAGCCCAAGTTTTCATAGGAATCCAGGACTGCCTGAATTTCCTCTTCCTCCTTCGCAGCCGCTTCTTCAGCAGCTGCCCGAGCCTGGGCTTCCTGCGCCGCCGCATCTGCATCCTGCTGCTGGGAATCTCTGCTGTCCGCCGCTGCCGGTACCTCCGGCCTGGTACGGAAATAATAAACCGCCCCTGCCGCCAGCACCAGCAAAAGGAATATTCCCACCGCCGCCAAAATAATCCGTTTATCCGGACCTCCTCGTCTCCTCCGTCTGGCCCGGTTAAGCCTTGACATATAATCTTTATTGTCCAGCATTATAATCTCTCCTTACAAAAAACGGGGGCCCTGGACGCTGCGGAATCTTCCGGCAGCTACCGGCCCCCATCATGCCTTTACATCCTGCTTTGCAGCATAATCCTTACATGCTCTGCTATTTTATCACAGATTTTCGGCAATGAAAATGACAAAATTATTAAAAAAGTATAACAAAATCCTGCTTTTCCTTAATTTGCCAGCATCATACGGTCATTTGCAAATTTCTCGCCGCTGGCCTCCTCAAATTTCAGCAAAAGATCCTTTACCTCCAGAGCCTTCTTCTCTTCTCCAGCCACATCATAAATAATCCGTCCTTCGTGCATCATAATCAGACGGTTTCCAATATGGATCGCATCGTTCATATTATGCGTAACCATCAAAGCAGTAAGCTTCTGACTTCCCACAATCTCCTCTGTAAGATCCAAAACCTTTTTCGCCGTCTTCGGATCCAGGGCCGCCGTATGTTCATCCAGCAAAAGCACCTTAGGCTTTTTTAAGGTGGCCATTAACAGCGTAAGCGCCTGTCTCTGTCCGCCGGAAAGAAGGCCTACCTTGCTGGTCATCCGCCCTTGGAGCCCCAGTCCAAGCCGGCTTAAGGCGTCATAGTAAAATTCTTTCTCTTCTGATTTAATTCCCCAGCCCAGTCCTCTGCGCTGCCCGCGGCGGAAGGCAAGGGCCAGATTCTCCTGAATTTCCATCCCGGCAGCAGTGCCCATCATTGGATCCTGAAACACCCGCCCGATGTATTTTGCCCGTTTAAACTCCGGCTCCCTGGAAACATTAACCCCGTCAATCACCACTTTGCCGGAATCAATGGGATAAACACCAGCAATCATGTTCAGCATCGTGGACTTTCCTGCGCCATTTCCACCGATAACCGTAACGAAATCTCCCGGATTCAAGTGAAGATTAATGCCGTTTAAGGCCTTTTTTTCATTAATCGTTCCTTTATTAAAGGTTTTCCGAACATTTGTCAGGGTCAGCATCAGTCTTCACCTCCTTCTTCTGAATAAGCCCGCTTAAGCTGCCATTTATTCACCGCAACAGGAATGCAGAGAGCCAGGGCTACAATAATTGCAGACAGCAGCTTCATATCGTTAGGATCCATACCCAGCTGAAGCACAATAGCCCGAATCAGAAAATAAACCACAGAACCAAGCACTGCCGAGGTGAGTTTCCAAGCAAAATGACGGAACCTGCCCAACAGCACTTCTCCAATTACAATGGCTGCCAGACCGATTACAATCGCGCCGGTTCCCATTCCTACATCGGCATACTTCTGGCTCTGGCAGACTAAAGCGCCAGAAAGCCCTACCAAGCCGTTGCTTAACATTAAGGCAAGGAGTTTCGTCATCTTCGTATTCACGCCCAGGGCCCGGATCATGGCTTCGTTATTTCCTGTTGCCCGCAGAGCACTTCCGATCTCAGTACCAAAAAACCAGTACAAAGCGGCTACCACCAAAACAGCGATAATGATTCCCACTACCAGAGAGGCCTGAGACTGAGTAAGCCCAAGCTTCTGCACCAGGGGAGACGCAGTTTCCACTGTTTTCGTGCCGGTACGTCCCACCAGGCGGGAAATCAAGGTTTCTTCCTGAAGCAGAGGGTTATTGCTCTTTCCGCCCATAATCCGAAGATTTACAGACCATAACCCGATCTGGGTAAGAATTCCCGCCAGAATCGCCGGAATTTCAAATAAAGTATGGAGAAGACCGGTAACTGCTCCTGCCGCCACGCCGGCAACAGCCGCCACAATAATGGCCAGCACAGGATCCATATGAAAATTCAGAATCATTACTGCGCAGACACAGCCTCCCAAGGCAAAACTTCCATCCACCGTAAGATCTGCAATATCAAGGAGCTTATAGGTAATGTAAACTCCCAGCACCATGATTCCCCACAGCACCCCTTGGGCTGCCGCGCCCAAAAGGGCCGTAAATAAACCACTCATAAAAAACCTCCAAAAGAACTGTAATCGCTTCTCAATGAAGATAAATGGCTTGCATAATAAGGAAAGCAGCTCTCCCCCTTATGCAAACCATCTGTCTTCGCAGCGGCCGCCTGAACCATGCAGCCGCTGCGGATTTGTTTACTGCAGACCGGAAACGTCAATTCCCAGGGCATCTGCTGTATCCTGATTTACTGTGAGTTCACACTCATCAGCAGACAAGTATTCAATCGGCATTTCAGCCGGATCAGCGCCGTCCACTAAAATCTCAATGGCCTGCTGACCGGTAAGGTAGCCAAGCTGATAGTAATCAATTCCATAGGTTGCCAGGCCGCCGGCTTCAACCATACCGGACTCGCCGCAGATAACGGGAAGACCATTATCATTTGCAACCATGGCAACTGTAGCCATGCCGGCTGCAATCATATTATCCGTAGGAGCATAGATGGCATCTACTTTTCCTACCATGGATTCAACCACTGTCTGAATCTCATTGGAAGCAGAAACGGTGTACTCCACAGCCTCCATACCCTCTTCTGCACACGCTTCCTTCGCCATCTCCGCCTGAAGAACAGAGTTAGCCTCCGCGGAACAATAAAGGATGCCTACTGTTTTTGCATCAGGAAGAATCTGCTTTAACAGCTGGATCTGCTCCGCAACAGGAGTAAGATCAGAAGTTCCCGTTACATTTCCGCCAGGAGCATCATTTGAAGCAACCAATCCTGATTCTGCCGGGTCGGTAACTGCCGTAATCAGTACCGGCGTATCTGCAATCACTCCGGCTACCGCCTGAGCTGCAGGAGTTGCAATGGCGAAAATCAAGTCGTCTCCATCAGTGGCAAATTTTTCTGCAATGGTCTGACAGGTGGACTGCTCGCCGGCAGCATTCTGCTGGTCAGCCTCATACTGGATTCCGGCATCATCCAAAGCAGCGAAAAATCCTTCATTGGCGCGGTCCAGCGCATCATGCTGAGTCAGCTGAAGAACACCGATTTTATAAACTTTGTCCGAATCTGCATTTTCTGCCTGGGCTTCTGTGGTCTCCTCCCCTTCTGCTGCCTCTGCCGACGTGGTTTCCGTTGCCTCTGCCGCAGTCTCTGCCGCTGTCGTTTCCGTCTCGCCAGATCCGCATGCCGTTAAGGAAAATCCCATTAACCCTGCCATGGCAAGAGCAAGAAGTCTTCTGCTTTTTTTCATAATTTCACGCTCCCTGTATATAATATGATTTTCAGGCCTTACCCCTGAAATCCTCCTTATCATACTACAAAATACAGCGCCAGTCAATTTTATCACATTAATTTTTTTAGAATTTAACGCAATAAAGAGCAAAAGACAAGGAATTCAGCTTTTTTACAGATTCAAATCGTCTTCATCTTCCTCGTCCGCCTTTCTTACCGGCAGAGAAACCATAAATTCGCTACCCTCATCCACCTTGGAGTGAACCTGAATAGTTCCATGATAAAAATTCACAATATGTTTTACAATCGACAGTCCTAATCCGGTTCCTCCCTGCTTTTTGCTCCGGCCCTTGTCCACCCGGTAAAACCGCTCAAAAATCCGGTCCAAAGAATCCTCAGGAATTCCTACGCCGTTATCCCGTACATTAATAATCATATGGCCATCCTCTTCCCGAACGGTCACCCATACCTGACCTCCCGGCCGGTTATACTTAATCGCATTGGACATCAGGTTCATTAAAAGCTCTCTGATCTGCTGGGGATTGGCATAAATCCGAATAGGCGGACAATCTGTATGGAGAAAAATACCCAAATTAGCTGCCACCGGCTCTAAGGAACCTCGGATATCCTCCAGAAGCACCGCCATACGTACCGGTGTAAAAGGCACCTCCGCTTCTTTCGCCTCAAGCTTGGAGATCATGAGGATATCATTGATCAGGCTGGTCATATGTACCGCTTCTTTTTTAATCCGCCGAATGAAATCCTTCTGCATCGCCGGGTCAGTAACAATATCATTTTCCAGCAGTTCTGCGTATCCCTGAATGGAGGTGATGGGAGTTTTCAGTTCGTGGGAAGCATTGCTGAAAAACTCCTGACGGATCTTCTTCTCTTTTTCGATCTGTCCCAGGTATTCCTTTACATTATTGGACATTTTTACCGTGGTCGAGCCGATAATATTGATCTCCGGGTAAGGACTTGGTTCAAAATGAAGGTCGATGCAGTCCCCACGCACCTTCATCATCTCATTTGAAAGATCCTGGATCGGCTTAGTTACCGAAGAAACAAACCGGTCGGTTACGCTTAAAGAAACCAGCACCGCCACGGCGAAGCTTAACCAGGCTGCAGGAAGAAGCATGGGAAGATACTCCCGCATTCCTGAGAAGGGAACAGAAAGCCTGAGAATAATTCCAGATTCTGGAGACCGATAAGCCACATAAAGCATCGTTCTCTTTACCGTTGAGGAGTACCGGGTAGAATACCCTTCGCCTTCTTCCATGGCCATCACCACTTCTTCCCGTTCCAGGTGATTATCCATTTCCGACTCCTCTGCCCCTGTATCTGCAAGCACCGTTCCGTCCGATGCAATCAAGGTCAAACGGCTTTCGTTCCGCCCGGCAGCGTCCTTCATTTCCCGAACCTGATCAGAAACTTTTCCGCTATAATCCAGAATACAGTCAATGCTCTGAAGCGTATAAAGCATATCACTCCGAACGGTTCTCAGCATCATACTGCTGCTGGCCACATAGAAAATCACACTGTTTAATACCAAAGCAGCCAGAAGCACCTGCACAAATTTAATCAATATGGCCTTTCGCACCCTTTATCACCTCACCAAACGATATCCTACTCCACGGACAGTCTTAATACAGGAGCCCCCTTCTTCTCCCAGCTTCTGGCGCAGCGTCCGAATATGCATATCCAGCGTTCTTGTCTCGCCATCATAACTATACCCCCAGATCTGGTTAAGCAGCTCATCCCTGGTGACCACTCTGGTCTGATGTTCCATCAGATATACCAGCAGCTCATATTCTTTCAGCGTAAGCTCCACCTTTCGTCCTCCAGAAAACACTTCTCTGGTTTTTTTATCTACCTCAATGGGATAAAAGGTCAGCTTCACGCTCTCCTCAGTCTGACGTCCTGTACGGCGCAGTAGACTGCGGATTCTGGCGGAAAGCTCCAGAATGCCGAAGGGCTTTACCATATAATCATCGGCTCCGCAGTCTAATCCCACTACCTTATCCAGCTCTTTTTCCTTGGCTGTCAGCATAATGATGGGAAGATGGCGGATATTTTCCGTCTGGCGGATTTTCTTAATTGCCGTCACTCCGTCCATCCCCGGAAGCATCCAGTCAAAAATCACCAGATCCGGGATCTGTTCCTGAATTCTGGCTAATCCCTCCTCCGCCGTCTCAAAGGCTTCCGCCTCATAGCCAAACCCTTCCAACGCAATCTTTAACAAATTCCGGATATTGTCATCATCCTCAATTACATATATTCTCTCCATATTATTCTCTTATCCTCCATCTTTGGTCCCTATTGGCTTCCCTGTCTTTATATCTCATCTCTGACATAGCCAGCAATATTCAACGCATGATCCGATATCTGTTCCAGATTGCTGACCGCATCCAAAAATACCATCCCGTTTTCTGTGGTACATAAATTCTGGGCGAGACGGTCAACATGACGCTCCCGCAGGTCTTCCGCCAGTGTATCTGCCTGTTCCTCACTCTGCACCACCTGGCGCACCTCATACAGATCACGAGATTCCCTGGCCTTAATGGCATGATCAAGGGCGGCCTGGGAGGCCTTGATCATTTCCCGCAGATCCTGATCTGCTTCATAGGAAAACTGAGCCTTGTGCTTGATCTTGTTTTCTGCCAGCTGAGCCAGATGATCACAATGATCGCCCACCCGTTCCAAGTCGCTGATGGTGTAGAACAAATTCTTTACTAAAAGGCGCTGCTCCTCATTCAGCGATAAATTGCTGATCTTAACCAGGTAACTGGTCAGCATCTTTTCCATACGGTTAATCGCCTCTTCATTTTTCCTGACTTCTTCCGCCTCATGCGGATTGTTTTCCAGAATTGCCTCTCCTGCAATGTTTAAATTCATCAAAGCAGTCTCCCCCATGCGGACTACCTCGTTCTCTGCATGTTCAATGGCAAAAGAGGGATTCTCCAAAATGCGGCTGTCCAAATGACGCTCCATTTCGTTTTCCACATTTACGGTTCCCGCTTTTCGGTTTTTCGAATTCTTCACAAACCGATAAGAAAGCTTCACCATCACTCCGGTAAACGGATAAAGCACAATGGTATTGGCCAAATTAAAAATCGTATGAAACACAGAAATCTCCACACTGCTGATGGGAGAAAGGGCAAAGGAAGGCCAGAAAACAAAAACAGCCGCCATGATTATTCCAAAGACCATAGCGCCGATGCAGTTAAACAGCAAGTGAATCACCGCCGCCCGCTTTGCCATGCGATGAGCGCCCACGCATGACAGCAAAGCAGTCACACAAGTTCCAATATTCTGTCCCAGGGTAATAAAAACCGCCGCCTGCCAATTCACCATTCCATTGGTGGCAAGAGTTTGAAGGATTCCAATCGAAGCAGATGAACTCTGGATCACCGCCGTAACCGCCGCTCCCGCCAGGATGCCGAGCAAAGGATTTCTCCCCATCAGTGCAAAAGCCTGCGCAAAAACCGGCGCATCGCGGTAAGGACGGATAGACATGGACATTAATTCCAAACCCATGAACAAAAAGCCAAACCCCACCAGGATTTCTCCCACCTGCCGCTTCCGGGAATCCTTGGAAAAAATATTTACCGCCTCACCGATTCCCACTAAAAGGGGAGCAAAATACTCCGGTTTAAGCATTTCGCCCCATTCATTCATCGAAACGATCCAGCTGGTAACCGTAGTGCCGATGTTGGCGCCCATAATAATTCCTACCGCCTGGCTTAAAGTCATGACTCCCGCATTGACAAAGCCCACTACCATTACCGTGGTGGCAGAAGAGCTTTGAATCAAGGCAGTAATTCCCGCCCCTAGGATAATTCCCAGCAGCTTATTTGAGGTAAATACCCCAAGCAGCTGCTGCATACGGCTCCCGGCAGATTTTTGAAGGCCGTCTGCCATGGCGTTCATTCCATAGAGAAACATCCCCAAGCCGCCGATAAACTGAAACAATACGCCGAATGCTCCCATTCCTTTTGCATTCCTCCTGTTATCTGTATATCGTAATCAGCATAACAAAGCCATGTAAAATTTACAGCATGATCATGTAAAATCCCCGTAAATTATTTCATCAGCGTCAGTGTTCAGGCAGAACACCAACGCTATTATAGTTTAAACATATTTTCCTGCTTCTATGAGCCGGTTATAAAATTTCTCGATAAAGCCGCAGCACGTTCCCATAAAACACGGCTTCAATCTCTCCTGACGTAAATCCTGCCTTTTTCATCGCATCTGCCAGCCGCTGCATCCCAGAAGCATCTCCCATTTCCACCGGATTAGAAATTCCGTCAAAATCAGAGCCCAGCCCTACTACGCCGATCCCTCCTATATTTTTCATGTGAAGCATATGCCTAATCAGCTCTTCCATCCGGGTCTCACTTTCCCTGTCTGGATCTGCACCCACAAAGGCGGAACAGAAATTGATTCCTGCCACGCCTCCCCGTTCGCCCAGCGCCCTGATCATCTCATCCGTAAGATTCCTGGGATGGGGAGATAAACTTCTGCAGTTGGAATGACTTGCCACAAACGGCTTTTGCGTAAGGCGAAACACATCCCAGATCCCCGCATCATTTAAATGGGATACGTCAATGATCATTCCCATCTCCTCCATGGCGGCCACAAACTCTTTCCCCTTCTCGGTCAAACCATGTTCCCGGTCTTCCTGGTAAGAAACCGATCCATCTTCTTTTTCCACCCGAAGATTAGGCCAGCCAAGCTCATTGGGATAATTCCAGGTCAGCGTCATCATCCGCACGCCCAGTGCATAGAGAATTCTGAGAAATGCCAGACTGCCCTGACACACGCCCCCTTCTTCCACCGTCAAAAGAGCAGACATCTTTCCTGCCTTCCAGTTTGCTTCAATCTCCTCGGCATTGCGGACAATCCCAATCTCATCCTTATGGGCCTCCATTTCCGTGAAGAACGTATCCGCCAGCTTAAGGCAGTAAAGAAAGGGCTGGTCTCCTGCTCCCTTAAGATTCGTAAACAGCGCAAAATTCTGAAGCCCATAGCCGCCCTTTTTCATTTTATCCAAACTTACGCTTAAGGAGCTGTCCTTAATCGACGCCTTTCCGCCTTTTTCGTGATCCAGATATAATTCTGCGATGGTGTCACAATGCATATCAATTACCTTTACCATATGATGCCTCCTGAAATACATTTGCTTTGCCGATCATTTTACCATATTTCCCAGGAAAAGAAAATGGCAGAAAGGATTGAACCAAAGTTCTTTCCATTCTGCCATTTTTTCTCTTTAATCGCTGCGCAGCGCATCAATGGGATTGAGCTTCGCCGCCCGGTTTGCCGGCATATATCCAAAGATTAATCCGATTCCTACGGAAACGCTGAAGGAAATCAGCACAGCGGCAGGAGTTGGAGTGGCGGTAATGCCAATCATATTTCCTGCAATCTGAGTGACAATAGCTCCCAGCACGATGCCGATTATTCCTCCGATGGAGCTGGTTACCGCCGCCTCAATTACAAACTGCTGCATAATGGTTCCCCGCTTTGCCCCAAGGGATTTGCGGATTCCGATTTCTCTGGTTCTCTCTGTAACAGACACCAGCATAATATTCATTACCCCTACGCCTGCCACCAGCAGGGAAATTCCGGCGATTCCCCCCAGCATGGCGGACATCATGCCGATCTGCTCATTTAAAGAATCCAGCATTTCACTGTTTGCTGTAATGTTGTATAAATCGTCATTCCGATAAACCTCGTATAAGAAATCCTCAAGAAGCGTTTTGCAGGTATCGGTATCGTCTGTATCAATTGTGGCAAAGGTGTAGCTGGTGATATCTGCACTTCGAGAAAGCTTGGTGGCCACACTGTAAGGCATCCATAAAAAGTCATCGCTTCCCCCTTCCTCCAGCTCATCTTCATCCTGGCGCTCTACTACTCCAATCACAGTAAAAGCATACCCATTCACCTTGACCGTCTGATCCAAGGCCTCTGTGGGCGAACCGAAAAGCTGACTGGCCACATAATACCCAATTACACACACCTTATTTCTGGCTGCAATATCTGCATAAGAAATATTCCGCCCTGCTTCCAAATCATAATCCATCAGATCCAGATATTCTTCACTGTATCCTCCCACAGAACTCATATCCAGAGAGTCATCCCCTTTTTTCAGCACGGCGTTCACCGATACATTAGGGCTCATCTGAGCAAAAAGATCCCTGTGCTCCTCATAGAATTCGTACATATCGTCCACACTTACTGACCGGGATGACAAATTCGTCAAACGGACGGATATCCGGTTTACGCCCATGCTGGCAAAGCTTTCCACCACGGAAGACATGTACCCATTCACAATGCTGACCAGGATAATCACCGATGCCACACCAATAATGATGCCAAGCATGGTCAGAAAGGAGCGCATTTTATTGCTCCATATACTTTTAATCGCCAATTTAAAGGATTGCAGCATAATCTTTCACATCTCCGTCAAAATTAATCTTGCCGTCGCTAACCCGGATGATCCGCTTTGCCTCCATCGCAATAGAATTATCATGGGTAATCATCACAATGGTATTGCCCTCTTCGTTCAGCTGTTTCAAAAAATTCAGCACCTCACGGCTGGTTCTGGAATCAAGAGCGCCTGTAGGCTCATCAGCCAAGATCAGAGAAGGATTTCCCGCCAAAGCTCTGGCAATGGAAACTCGCTGCTGCTGGCCGCCAGAAAGCTGAGACGGCATGTTTTTCCATTTTTCTTTCAATCCCACCCGTTCCAGAGAAGCCAAGGCACGTTCTTTCCTCTCCTGGGCTGGCACCCCTGCATACAGCAGAGGCAGTTCCACATTCTCCAGAAGATTCAGCTTCGGCAAAAGATTATACTGCTGGAAGATAAATCCAATCATCTTATTTCGGATTTCTGCCAGTTCATCATCCGTCATGTCGCTGACGTCTTCTCCGCCCAGATAATATTCGCCAGATGTGGGCACATCCAGCGCTCCAATAATATTCATCAATGTAGACTTTCCACTTCCGGATTTTCCTACAATCGCCACAAACTCGCCTCGGTAGATGGTAAAGGATACGCCGTCGCTGGCTCTTACCTCTTCGTCTCCCATGTGATAAATCTTGTATATATTTTTCAGCTCGATTAAAGGCTCTCTCGTTTCATTCTTTACTTCCGCCATGGCTTTACGTCCTCTCCCATTTCAAACTTAACGTCCGCCGCCAGGAGGGCCTCCCGGACCTCCGCCGCCAGGCATTCCGCCCCGCATCATAAAGGCAGCACTTGAATCTGTAGAAGACTCAGCCACATATACCTCCTGCCCCTCTTCCAGGCCGCTTAAAATTTCTACATAATCATCGCTGATCAGGCCGGTTTCCACTTCCACCGCCCGGAATCCAGCGGGAACAGCTCCCTGAGGTTCAGTCACTGAATCATCCTTCACATAAACCTGATTGCCCCGCATAAGAGAATCCGCCGGAATCGACAGCGCATTTTCCACTGAATCCAAAATAATCACACCGTCAACATTCATGCCCGGAAGCAGGCTGCCCACTTCATCCATGGTCACGGTTACTGGATAGTTAGTAACTCCGTTTGCCGCTGTGCTCTGAAGGCTGACATTGGTTACTGTTCCGGTGAAGGTCTGCCCTTCAATGGCATCTGCAGTGACTTCCACTTTTTGCCCCACTTCTACCTTCTGAATATCCAATTCGTCGATGGACATCTCAAAGGTTAAGGAAGAAAGGTCGTAAATCACTGCCATAACCGTGTTGCTGCTTCCGCTTCGGTCAATATTATCTCCTACCTTTGAGGTTTTGGTAATAATCTGGCCGGAAATCGGCGCTGTAATCGTATAATTATCGTAGCTGTTCTGGGTGCTTTCCAGCTGATTCTGGGCGGACTCCACACTGGCCTCCGCGTTATCCAGAGAGTTCTCATAATTATCCAGAATATCCGCAGCAGAACTGGGAGTAATTTGAAAAATTGGTGTTCCTGTTGTGACATAAGAGCCTTCGCTGACTAACAGAGACTCTACTTCAACAGTTCCGTCAATATTTCCTGTCATCACCGTATCTACCGTAGGCTCAAACGATCCTTCCTGGGCGCAGTAACAATCAGCTACCACAGCAGTGGCCGTCATGTTCGTGGTCAGACCTCCTGGATTGGCTACCTGAATGGTTACATATCGAACCAGCGTCCCTCCAGTCAGCACCTCCTCAAGAGCGCTGACTGCAGATACAGTGCCGTTTAACTGCTCGCCGGTATCAGAAAGAGTGACAAGAGCTGTCATTCCCGGAGCAATAACAGCCGCTTCGCCTGATAAGAACGGAACCCTCAGTTCCATAATCTGGTCATTGTAGATGCTGCAGATCTGGGTGTTGGAACCTACCTGATCGCCTACATCAATCAAAAGATCTTTAACATATCCGGTTTTTGTTGCTTTATATGTATTGCCGCTTAATTTTGCCTGAATCTCGTTGTAATCCTTCAGCGCATCCTGATAATTCTTCTGCGCCCGAGTCAGAGAATTATTGGCGGAGGTTAGCTGAGATTCCATGCTGCTGGAATCAATCACATACAGCACCTGCCCTTTTTCCACCTGATCCCCTTCTTCAAAATCGGCGGAAACTACTTCTCCTTCCACCAGAGAAGTAATCTCATAAGTATCTTTGGGCTGCAGCGTTCCAGAGGAAGACAGCTCTGAAGTGATTGTTCTCCGCTCAACCGTAGCCGTTCTCTGCTGTCCGGCTGAGGCAGCCGCCATCTGCGCCTCCTGAGCCCGTCTCCGTCCATTCAGCCAGAGAATTCCTACCAGGACGACCACAACTCCTGCAGCAATGATGCGCTTATTTCTCTTCTTTTTTCTCTTGGATAATTTTGAGGAAGGGATGGTTTCCCCTTCTGCCGGCTTTTTCGCCTCCTGCTTTTTCCGGCCTAAGACAGGGAGTTTTATCCCCTTTTTTCCCCCTTCCTCCTTTGCCTGATTCTCCTTACGCTCTTCCATGTTCTAACCTCACTCTGCTTAATCTTCCAAGAAATCAGTTACCCGATAAGTGACATCGCCATCTTCGTTTTCTGCAGATCCGCTGCACACCAAGATAACATCCTCGCCAACCTCCACGGTTCCATAAATGGAAAACGCAAACTGAAGATCTGAGGTCGTCAGTTCACATTCATAGGTTTCTCCGTCATCAGAAGTGATGGTCACCGCCGTAGGCGTCATCACATCAGAAGATTGATAATAGATATTGGTAACTTCTCCACTGATTACCCGATTTCCTGTGGTGCTGCTTGCTTCTTCTGTATAAACCCATACCGTCTTCGCTGAACTGTTATAATAGATCAGCAAATACCCATACTCGTTCAGCGCTGCATTAACCGCAGATCGGGAAGCTGATTCTCCATTAATAAAGAAGCTGGCCTCATCCAAATCAAAGGGCACCTGATTTGACAGCTTTTTCCGTTTATTAACCAAATACGGGCCTTTAACTGTTGTATCCAGCATTTCCAATGGATTAAGCTCATCGTCAGAACTTAAGGTCAAATCAAAAATTGTGCCGTAAATTTGCTGAGAATCCTTCGGTTCCGTTTTCAGCAGGTTATAAAACAGGTTAATACAATTATCCTCCGTTAAGATTTCTGTTCCCTGCATATTTCCCAGCTCTTCATCAAGCTCAAGGAATTTAAACTTGGCCATTCGGCTTCCATTCTGATCTCCCGTAAAATCATCATTGGTGTACCCTAACACCGCTAATACTGCCCAAGCTGCATCCTGCAGCGTAATATATTCATCTGGCTTAAACTGGCCTCCAAGATATCCCTTCATCCATCCCTGCCTGGCAGCAATGCGAATATAGGGCGCATAAACACTGTCCACCGGCACATCGGCAAACACAGAGACAGGTACAGTACTGCTGACCGTGCTCCGATATTCTGAAGCCTTCACCAGCATAGAAGCAAACTCAGCCCGGCTTATATAACGGCTTCCGTCACCTGGATTCATAATTCCCGTCAGCTGAATCACCTTCTTGCGCAAATCATATGTAGTCGTCGCCATGGCATCGGCAGGAAAGGCGGAAACAGCCGTAGCAGCAAGTAAGATTGAAGAAACAAGTTGTTTAGAAGTCATCGCTTTACTCCTCTCTGAACATTTCCCTGGGATTTATTTTACTGTAACATTGTATTGTGTTCATTTTGTGTTCATCTGACAACTATTTTTTTTGATTTATTGTATTTTTTTTCGTACATTTCCCCTAAAAAGCAAAAAAACGGTGCTGTATCCCCCATTCACCACACACTTCTGGAAAATGCAGGTATACAGCATCGCCATTTTCATCTTATTCTTAACTGTTCTCCACAGCCGCTTTCGTCTGTCCCAGAATCTGATTCTCCTTCTCAATTACTTCAGGAATAACCTCCGGCACCGGGATTTCCAGATATCGGCATAAATCATCCAGCCTTTCCTGGGTAATCCGCCGTCCAGAACCGTAAAGCTCTTGAAGCTTCATTTTATCTCGCTCAAACCGGGAAACCTTCACTGGTTCATCCGGCCGGATAATCAACAGCTTTCCTTCTTCTTCCAGCCGGTCCATCTCCTCCTGCATCCGATTATACCGGTCAGGAATCTCTTCGATGGATTGCAGCAGTTGGGGCAGAGGAGCAAAATATCGCCGAAAAGCTCTCTGCGTCCACTGATCTGTAGGTTTCTTGCGAAATCCCTTGTTCCTGGTCAGAACCACAACCACCTTATCATATCCTCGGTCAAAGGCTCTCTGATAAGCAATGGGCATCGACAGCCCGCCGTCCAGATACTGCTTTCCTTCCACCTTTACCATATGCGAAAGAATAGGAAGACTGCTGGAAGCCTGAACTGCCTTTAGCATATCGCTGCAGGATTTGCTGCTGAAATATTCCGGCTGGCCGGTCCGGCATCTGGTTGCCACCGCCTCAAGTTCCTGGGGAGACTGGTTAAAGGCTTCGAAATCAAAGGGAACCAGCTTCTGGCTCAATTCGCCGAACATGAATTCAAAGCTGAAAATTTCTCTCTTTTTCACCATATTCCGAAAGCTCATAAACCGCTTGTCGTGGAGGTAATCCAGATCAACTTTAAGCGAACGGCCAGGCTGATCACTGAGATAGCTGAGAGCATTCATGGAACCTGCCGACACTCCGTTCACATAGGAAAACTTGATCCCATGTTCCATCAGTACATCCAGC
This sequence comes from Candidatus Cottocaccamicrobium excrementipullorum, assembly GCA_018713255.1. Classification (GTDB taxonomy): domain Bacteria; phylum Bacillota; class Clostridia; order Lachnospirales; family Lachnospiraceae; genus Caccovicinus; species Caccovicinus excrementipullorum. The sequence continues at coordinate 110,456 of DVFL01000002.1, forward strand.
ACTCCGGCGGTAAATAACCCTCTTAAGGAACCGCCTTCCAAAACTAACGCGCCATTTACCATAAATCTGCTTTCCTCCGTCAATCCTTAGCCTCTAGCGCTCAGTCATCCAGAGCCTGACGGATATCTTCTATGATATCCTCTGCATTCTCAATTCCCACGCTGAAGCGGATCATTGCAGGATCCACTCCTGCCTCCACCAGCTGTTCATCACTTAACTGACGGTGGGTGTGGCTGGCCGGGTGAAGAACACAGGTCTTCGCATCCGCCACATGAGTGGCGATAGAGGCCAGCTTAAGTTTATCCATGAATGCGGCTGCAGCAGCTCTTCCTCCCTTTAAGCCGAAGGAAATTACGCCGCAGGTGCCGTTAGGCATATATTTCTGGGCCAGTTCATAATACTGATCTCCAGGAAGTCCTGGATATTTCACCCAGGCCACATCTTCTCTGCTCTGAAGGTACTGAGCAACCTTAAGAGCGTTCTCACAATGTCTTGGCATCCGCAGATGGAGACTTTCCAGTCCTGCATTCAGAAGGAATGCGTTCTGCGGAGATTGGATAGCCCCAAGATCACGCATCAGCTGGGCAGTAGCCTTGGTGATAAATGCGCCTTTTCCAAACCGCTCCGTATAAATAATCCCGTGGTAGGACTCATCCGGCGTGGTCAATCCTGGGAATTTATCCTTATGGGCATCCCAGTCGAAGTTTCCGCTGTCCACAATGCATCCTCCTACCGCCATGGCATGGCCGTCCATGTATTTGGTGGTGCTGTGGGTTACAATATCTGCCCCCCACTCAAAAGGTCTGCAGTTGATTGGCGTAGCAAAAGTATTATCCACAATCAGGGGAACGCCATGACTGTGAGCCAGGTGAGCGAACTTCTCAATATCCAGCACCACTAAGGCCGGATTGGCAATGGTTTCCGCGAACACACATTTGGTGTTGGGCTTAATGGCCTTAGCCAGCTCCTCTTCAGGAAGGTCCGGGTCAACCAGGGTAGTCTCAATGCCGAACCGCTTCAGGGTAACAGTGAGCAGATTGCTGGTGCCTCCGTAAATCGTAGCGGAGCTGACCACATGATCTCCTGCAGAACAAATATTAATAATGGCGAAGAAATTCGCCGCCTGGCCGGAAGAGGTAAGCATAGCTGCCGCTCCCCCTTCCATCTCGCAGATCTTAGCGGCCACTGCGTCATTGGTGGGATTCTGCAGACGGGTATAGAAATAACCTTCCGCCTCCAAATCGAACAGCTTTCCCATCTCCTCGCTGGTGGAGTATTTAAAGGTAGTGCTCTGATAAATCGGAAGCTGCCTTGGTTCTCCGTTTCCCGGCTGCCATCCCCCCTGAATACATGTAGTTTCAATGGAACGTGATTTACTCATATGCGAATCCTCCTGCTTTCTGTCTGTAAAGTCTTCATCTCGCTGATGATTCTTGCATAAGTCTATCACAATTTTTTCCATCCCACAACAATTACTTTTCGAAGTCCTGAATTACAAAATCCGGCACTCTGTCTTTCAGGAAGGTTCCGTTCAGTTCCATCTCCTCTCCGTTCTCCTCTTTTAACGTGACAGTCAAATCGTATTCCGGCTCCTGAAGAACCAGGGAATTGTTCGTTTCATAAGAAACAAAACCTTCCATCAGGCTTCGGATCTGATCCGGATCGTCATAGATCTTGATGACAGGATCAGCGGTATATACCTGGGAATAGGTGACTCCTGCTGAATCTACATGAACTCCGTGTTCTATCTGCTGGCTGTAAGCCACCTTTACCTCGGTTACGTTTTCCCCGGTTAATATTCTTCCCGTCTCCACGCCGCATGCCTTCAGCGCTTCTATGGTTTTGGTAAAGGAAGGGTATACTGGATACTTGTACCCTGAATACCGGTAATGCTCATAATATCTCACCGGAATATCCGGATTCTCCGGATCCAGAATATGCTTATCCTCATCGGAAATCAGAAGAAGACTTCCTATGGGCGCTTCTTCTTTCCTCTGGCTGAGAGACAAGGCTGCCGCCTCTTCCTGATATGCCCGATATACGGCAATCCTCTGCGCTTCAGTTCCCGGCACCCTTTCCATGGCCAAGCCGTTGTCCTGATAAGCCAGATTCTTAGCAGCCTCCTGCTCATCCAGGGCAATTCCCGGATACAGAACAGCTTTATAAGCCGGATCCGTATAAATCCTGTCTGCCGCCTCAATCACCGGCTCAAGGTCCATGCGGTAAGCCCGGTAAACCTTTCGTCCGCCTTTCAGAGTATAGCATACTGTCACATAATCCATATTGTCATAAGACCATTCTCCCTTTTCCAGGAGCTCAGTCTGCCGAATTCCCTCCCCGGCGATTTCAAGGAGAGCCGGAATATCAGAAATCTCTCCGTTTTCCAAGAGATAATCCCGTCCTGATTCATAGATGTTTTTCGGATTGTAAGTTACCCAGTAATCCATATCAAAATCAATAGAAGCCTGCTGAATATCCCCTTCCCCAGGAAGATAAGCGTCATAATGCAGCACATCAAAATGGAAACTCAGCAAAACAGCCAGCACCACTGCCATGCAGGCTGCCATCGCCTTTTCATGGCAGAACAGCCGCTTAAAATCGCTGTGGTAGATCACTTCAATGATACAATGGGAAATCACCACTCCGGCCACTGCTCCGAAGACGCCCCAGCCCAGACTGTCGTTCATGGCCTGGAAAAACAAAGCTGAGGCTAAGCCGAAGGGAATCACCAGCATAATCTTTATTACCTGAGAGGGCAGCCAGAAAGCCATGGTTTTCCCCGCCGCTTCAGAAGGACGCTTTTGGTATAAAAACAGACTTACCGCCAAAGCGCCAAAAATTCCCAGGACAAATCCCAGAATCCGTCCTGCCCTCATCCCTTCAGACATGGCTCTGATCACACAGCCCCCCGGAGTTAGTTTTAAAAACAAGGTATTAAACAAATTGGGGGTGCTGTAGTAGGTATGAAAACTTTGGGAGCATAATGCCTCGATCAAAGCTCCCACTGCCGGAAAAAACAAAGAAAATACAGCGGTGCCAAGAACGGCAGCAATTCTTGTCCCGGTAAACATCACTGCCAACACCGTAAAGCTATAAATCATCACATAGCATACCATGTGGCACAGCCAGGATTTCGCCCCGAGAATGATCAAATTCGGAGAAAGTACTTTTCCTGCTGCCGCTACAGCCAGAGATGCTCCCACAGCCACCAGATAGACCAGACTCGGGATCAGAATCCCGGAAGTAAAATTCACCCCGAACCACATCTGCCGTTTAACAGGAAGACTATGATAAAAATCCACCTGTTTTCTGCTCTGCAGATAAGAGAATTCAGCAATTCCCAAGATTACTGCTCCCACCGCCAGAATGATCATCACCAAAGGATAGCTGGTTCCAAATCCCACGATGGTCTCTGCCATTTTTACCCGAGCTTCCATTATCTTATCCAAAGGCTGCTGATCATTGATATTGCTGATCTGCATGGCAAATGCCACCGGCATCACAAAAAATAAGGTCAGGCCTGCCAAAGCCGCGGCCCAGGCTTTCCGTTTTATCTCTTCCCAGAGAAGCTTAAAGAATAAGCGATTTGATGTCATAACCAGCCACCTCCGTCTCACTGATAAAGATTTCTTCCAGGGATAAAGGAATCATTTCGAAAAACAGGGGGTCATAAGACTCCATCCAATTTGTAATCTCCTTTTCCTCTCCCCTCACCGTCAGCGTATAAATACTGCCGCTCTGCTCTGTCTTTACAATATCCAGAGCTTTCAGATCTTCTGCCTTCATTCCCGGCTTTAACACGCACTGAATCTTATGGAGATTCAGCTTCATCTCATCCAGATCCTTAGACAGGAGAATTCCGCCCCGGTGAAGAAGCCCCACATGATCACAGATATCCTCCAGCTCCCGAAGATTGTGGGAAGCAATAATGGGCGTCAGATTTCTCTCCGCCATGTCGTTGGCAAACAAGCTCTTTACCGTCTGACGCATCACAGGGTCCAAACCATCAAAGGTCTCATCGCAAAACAGATAATCTGTCCCGGCACATAATCCGCAGATCACAGAAAGCTGTTTTTTCATGCCTTTAGAAAACGCAGAAATCTTTCGGTCCTTCTTTAAGCCAAAGCTTCCCAGCAAATGATAAAACCGTTTCTGATCAAACCCCGGATAAATGCAGGCGTAAAACAGCTTCAGCTCCTCCGGCGTACCGTTGCTGAAAAAATACTGGTCATCAGAAATATAGAAAAACCTGGATTTTACGCTGGGATTTTCCCACACTCCTTCCCCGTCAATAGTAATGCTTCCTTCATCAGGCTTAAGAATTCCGCTGACCATTCTGAGAAAAGTGCTCTTTCCTGAACCATTAGTTCCAATAAGCCCAAATACATTTCCTTCCTTTATCTCTGCAGTGATATGATCCACCGCCACAATATCCTCAAATCGTTTCGTTACATTCTCTGCCCGGATCAATCTTTATTCCCCCTTTCTGTCTCCTGTCCGCTGCTCTTCAGATGAATATCCGCCATCGTTTCCGCCTGAGCCGTTAACGTATTCATCTCTTCCCGGGTAATTCCCAGGGAATATCCTTCTGCCGCCATACGCAAAAACTCCTCTCTCCATCCAGCCTTCTGCTGATCTAAAAGCTGTCCTGTATCTGCCACAAAGCTTCCGCGGCCTTTTATGGTGTAAATATACCCCTGCTGCTCCAGCTGGCTGTAAGCTCTCTGAATTGTATTAGGATTAATCGAAAGCGCAATCGCCTGGCTCCGCACCGACGGCATCTGGGTATCTGCCGGAAGCACGCCCCGGATGATCAACTCCTTAAACCGTTCTGCCACCTGTTCATACAGCGGCCTTCGGTCCTTATAATCTAAAACGATCACAAATTGACTCCTTTCCGCTGTTCCATCGCAGCATTTGCCGGAACAGCTGTATTATGTGGATTAACTGTATTAATAATCTTAATACAGTTAATATAGCAAAAAGAAACGGTCCCGTCAAGGAACCGTTTCTTACGTTTTTCGAAACATTAAAAGATTACATTTAGGATCAACAGCTCTATCATGCCGACACCTGTCATAATCAGAGAAACTGCCGTCTTGCATTTCACCTGATCTTTTAACTCTGACAAGCCAAACATGCCGTTAAACACCCAGAAACCGCTGTCATTAAAATAGCTGAATGCAATTGCGCCGATACAGCTTGCCTGGGCCAGCAAAATAGGATGTACGCCCAGTACTGTGGTCAAAGGAGCCGTCAAAGAAGCTGCTGTTGTGATAGCTACCATCGCAGATCCCAGCGCAATTCTCATTAACGCGCCGATAATAACCGGGATCAAAATTGCCGGAATTGGAAGAGAAACCACCGCTGCACCAAGTACATCGCCAATACCGCTTACCTTGATTACATTTCCCAAAGATCCGCCGGCACCGGTAATCAGCATAATCATGCCGGTATCCTTGATGCTTTCATCCATAATCTTCATTAAACGGGATTTTTCCATCTTCCCGCCAAGTCCGTACACCGCCAGCGTAGTTCCGATGCCTAATGCAACAATAGGGGAACCTAACAGGCTGATAAGATCATAAATGATTCCTTCGCTCATCCCCACAAAACCTGCTACTGTATTGCAAAGAATTAAAACCAGAGGAATTAAAATCGGAGCAAGGGAGGGGAATAAAGCCGGAAGGTCTTTTGCATTCATGACCTCTTCCAACTGCTCCATTGACTTAATGTATTCTTTCTTGTATTCCTTTCGGTCAAACGTACCATCTTCTCTGGGGATCTGGTAAATTTTCTTTCCAATCCACTGAGCGTAAAGAATTGCAGCAATAAAAATCGGAATTGACATTGCTGCGCCCGCTAAAATCATCTGCCCCACATCTACACCGAACATTCCCGCTGCGGTTAATGGGCCCGGAGTAGGCGGAACCATTACATGAGTACACTGAAGTCCGCAGGCCAGCGCCAATGCAAGACCAATTACAGATTTGCCGGTTACTCTCGACATTGCCTTACATAAAGGAGCAAAAATAACAATTGCAGAATCAGCAAATACAGGAATGGATACCAGCCATCCGGTAATTCCCAATGCCCATTCTTCTTTTCCTTTACCGATTGTTTTAATAAAAGTATACGCCAGTCTCTCTGCCGCGCCAGTTTTTTCAAGGATACCGCCCATCATTACGCCTAAGCCAATGATAATACCTGTACTCTGCAGAGTATTGCCAAAGCCGGTCTGGATTGCTGAAATGGCGTCTGACGGACTCATTCTGCCGATTAATCCAGTGATCAAGGCTGCCAGAAGCAATGCGATGAAGGTATGTGTCTTCGTTTTCATCACCAAGATAATCATAATCGCAATGCCCAGGAAAAGTCCCAACAGCATTTGTGTCTCCTGTGTCATCTTATCATCCCCTCTTCGCTCAACAAATTTTAACATTTTCTTAGCAGCCATTGCGCAATGGAACTTACTTAGACATTATATCCTATTTTGTTCATTTAGTAAATTTTATTACTTTTTACTCTAAATTATTTTAATATCCGAAGTAATAAGGAGAAAAAAGCAAAAGAAGTGCCTCTCCATCACCAATAATTGATGACTTTGAGGCACTTCTTTTCAGCTGATGATTTCACAGCAGCTTGTTATTACGATTTTTTCATGAATTAGTCAGCCTTATACATATCAACTAACTTCTTCAGGTATTCATATCTTGCCTTGGACTCGCCTTCATTCTTAGCGAACAGCTTAGCTGCTCTCTCAGGATTCTTCATAGCCAGGGACAGATAACGAACCTCGCCCTTCAGATAATCCTGATATCCATCCATCTTCGGCTCCTTGCTGTCTAAGGAGAACTTGTTCTCAGCAGCAGGATTGAAGCGGAACAGATGCCAGTAGCCGCACTCTACAGCCAGCTTCTCCTCGGTCTGAGCCTTTGCCATGCCCTTCTTGATACCATGATTGATACAAGGAGCGTAAGCAATGATCAGAGATGGTCCCGGATATGCCTCAGCCTCAGAAATAGCCTTAACGGTCTGAGCATAATCAGCGCCCATGGAGATCTGAGCAACGTATACATAGCCATAGCTCATGGCAATGGAAGCTAAGTCTTTCTTCTTTACTTCCTTACCGCCTGCAGCGAACTGTGCAACAGCGCCGGTAGGAGTAGCCTTAGAGGACTGTCCGCCGGTGTTGGAGTAAACCTCGGTATCGAATACCATTACATTGATATCCTTGCCGGAAGCTAATACATGGTCAACGCCGCCGAAGCCGATATCATATGCCCAGCCGTCGCCGCCGAATACCCACTGAGACTTCTTAGCCAGGAAATCCTTGCTGTTTACAATATCCTTGCAGGTTGGGCAGTCGCATCCCTCTAATGCAGCAACCAGCTTATCGGTAGCTGCGCCGTTGGTTGCGCCGCAGGAGAAGGTGTCTAACCACTCCTGGCATGCAGCCTTAACTTCATCAGAAGCCTTATCAGAAGCTGCAACTTCCTCTACCTTAGCCTTTAAGCCGTCACGGATTGCAGTCTGTGCTAACAGCATACCATAACCGAACTCTGCGTTATCCTCGAACAGAGAGTTGCTCCATGCAGGACCCTGTCCCTTAGCGTTAACGGTATAAGGAGTGGACGGTGAAGAGTTGCCCCAGATAGAGGAGCATCCAGTTGCATTTGCAATGTACATTCTGTCACCGAACAGCTGGGTGATTAACTTCGCATAAGGAGTCTCGCCGCAGCCTGCGCAGGCGCCGGAGAACTCAAGCAGAGGCTGCTTGAACTGGGAGCCCTTAACAGTGGTTGGCTTAAACTTAGCAATAACCTCTTCCTTGATGGGCAGAGTCTGTCCGAAATCAAAGATTGGCTGCTCAGCTAAGTTGTCTGCCAGAGTCTGCATGGTCAGAGCCTTGTTGCCCTTCATGCCTGGGCAAACATTTGCACAGGAACCGCATCCGGTACAGTCAAGTGCAGATACTGTCATGGCGAACTTATAACCAGGCATACCGGTCATATCCTTCATCTTCATGTCAGCAGGAGCCTTAGCTGCCTCTTCAGCAGTCATCGCTACTGGACGGATAACGGCATGAGGACAAACGTAAGAGCAGAAATTACACTGAATACAGTTGTCCGGATTCCATACAGGAACATTTACGGCAATACCGCGCTTCTCGTATGCGGAGGAGCCGGAAGGAGTGGTTCCGTCTACGTACTCATTGAATGCAGATACTGGTAAAGTATTGCCTTCCTGAGCAGAAACCTTGGTCTGGATATTGTTAACGAAATCAACAACGTCCTTTCTTCCCTCGGTAATTACCTTGTAATCAAGACCTTCGTCCTCGCAGTTCTTCCAGGACTCAGGAACTTCTACCTTATGAACGTTCTTTGCACCTGCATCGATAGCAGCCCAGTTCTTCTCAACCACATCCTGACCCTTGCGGCCGTAGGTCTTCTGAGCAGCTTCCTTCATCAGCTTATTCGCCTTCTCAGAAGGAATAATGCCGGTGAGCTCAAAGAATGCAGACTGTAAAATGGTATTGATACGGGTGGGACCCATGCCGGTCTCGATACCGATCTTTACACCGTCGATGGTGTAGAAATTAATGTTGTGATCAGCGATGAACTTCTTCATCTGGCCAGGCAAATGCTTATCCAGCTCTTCATCACTCCATGGGCAGTTTAATAAGAAAGTACCGCCGTCTACCAGCTCCTGAACCATGTTGTACTTACGTACGTATGCAGGATTATGACAGGCAACGAAATTAGCCTTGTGGATCAGGTAGGTGGACTTAATTGGAGTATGTCCAAAACGTAAGTGAGACATGGTAACGCCGCCGGACTTCTTAGAGTCATAATCAAAGTAAGCCTGAGCATACATGTCGGTGTTGTCACCGATGATCTTAATGGAGTTCTTGTTTGCACCTACAGTACCGTCAGCGCCTAAGCCCCAGAACTTGCAGTTGGTGGTACCTTCAGGAGTGGTTACCAGAGGCTCGCCTAACTTCAGGGATAAGCCGGTAACATCATCCTCGATACCTACAGTGAATCTCTTCTTCTCCGTGTTCTCGTATACTGCTACGATCTGAGCCGGAGTAGTATCCTTGGAACCTAAGCCGTAACGGCCGGAGTAAACCGGAACAGCATCAAACTTGGTGCCCTTTAATGCAGCCACTACATCTAAGTACAGCGGCTCGCCTAAGGAACCAGGCTCTTTGGTTCTGTCTAATACAGTAATCTTCTTAACCGTATCAGGAATAGCACTGATCAGAGCCTCAGCGCAGAACGGACGGTACAGGCGAACCTTTACCACACCTACCTTAGCGCCGGTGGTCTTTACCATGTAATCAATGGTCTCTTCAATGGTATCATTTACAGAGCCCATAGCAATGATGATCTGCTCTGCATCAGCAGGACCATAGTAGTTGAACAGCTTGTAATCGGTGCCGATCTTTGCGTTAACCTTGTCCATGTACTCCTGAACAATGCCCGGAAGAACGTTGTAATAGGGGTTGCAGGCCTCTCTTGCCTGGAAGAAGATGTCAGGGTTCTGAGCGGAACCTCTCTGAACCGGATGGTTCGGATTCAGCGCATGCTTGCGGAATGCTTCAACTGCATCCATATCTACCAGGTCCTTTAAATCCTCATAATCCCAGGTCTCGATCTTCTGGATCTCATGAGAAGTACGGAAACCATCAAAGAAATTGATGAAAGGAACTTTGCCCTTAATTGCAGCACAGTGAGCTACAGGGGTTAAATCCATAACTTCCTGAACGCTGGACTCGCACAGCATAGCGCATCCAGTCTGACGACAAGCATAAACGTCAGAGTGATCACCGAAAATCGATAATGCGTGAGAAGCGATGGCACGAGCGGATACGTTAATTACGCCCGGCAGCTGCTCTCCGGCAATTTTGTAAAGGTTGGGAATCATCAGCAGAAGACCCTGAGATGCAGTGTAGGTGGTGGTCAAAGCACCTGCTGCTAAGGATCCGTGAACGGCGCCTGCTGCGCCTGCCTCGGACTGCATTTCGGTTACCTGTACGGTGCGGCCGAAAATATTGGTTCTTCCGTCGGTTGCCCACTCATCCGTATGCTCAGCCATTACGGAAGAAGGGGTAATCGGGTAGATGGCAGCTACATCGGTATAAGCATAGGATGCATGAGATGCAGCCTGATTGCCATCCATGGTTTTCATTTTTCTTGCCATTTTACTTTCCTCCTGCATAAAATGTATAAATAGTGGAATCCCTGACAGGCAGGGAAACTGACCTGTATATATTATATCAATAAATCCATAAAATGCAAATAATTACGTCAAAAAATACAATGTTTTTCACTGGCAATTCCTTTTCGCCTGTTATTCTTTTAGGCAGCCTGCTCAGTTGATCACCAGTCAAAAAGGGCCTTTCAAAGAACTTCCCGTTCTTTGAAAGGCCCTTGGAGCTTCTCTGTCAGCTTAAGGGATTGGGAGCAACCACGTTTCCTGCCCCGCCAGGCCCGGCTTCTGCTGCCGCGCCAGGGCCTTCTCCAGAAATCGTTTCCGAAGGCTGGGGAAGTGCAAAACCCGGTCCGTACTCCACCGGAGCAGTTGTCGCTGCCTCTGTCTGTCCCGGCGTCACGGCTGCTGCGCCAGAAGATTCCGCCGGAGCTTCAGAGCTTTCAATGATCTGACCCGGGGCAAGGCCGTCTCCTGCTCCTTCTGATGCAGGAACTGTCTCTCCCGGCGCCGTGGTCTCCTCCGGAGAAATCACCACTCCTGAAGTGTTCCGCAGAACAACCGGCGCATGTCCCCGATAAGTGGTATTATGATCTACCTCATCGCTTACTACTTCACCATTCTTAGTAATAATCAGCCTGGTTTCCCAGTAACTGCCCTTGCTGCCCTGGCTCTTTACTTTCTCCTCTCCAGGCCGCAGCGTCTGATCCTCCTCATAAGTAGGCGCCGGCGGATCCATATCCTTCAGCTTCGTAGATTTTAAATCATACTTTACGCCGTCTTCCAGAAGAGGAATGGCATAAACTGAAACGGTAACCACCTGGCTGGCGTAACTTGCCCGCAGTCCAATGGGGGCATTCGAATTATTGACAAACTTAAAATCCGGTCCGCCGTAACTTACTGTGGCGTCCTGCCCCGGCGTTACGTAAGAGGGCTCGTAGGTGTGGGAACGCCTGGTGGTAATCTTAAACCCAGCCCGCACAACAGCATTGTACAACGTAGTGGATACCTGGCAGACGCCGCCGCCGATTTCCTGAACTACTTCTCCGTTATTATACGCTGCTGCCGCCTGATAGCCTTTTTTCTCAGTACGCTCTCCCACTACGCCGTTGAAAGAAAACTCTTCTCCTGGCTGCAGGATCGTGCCATTAATCGCTTCACAGGCAAGACGGATATTCGTATTCCGCTTACTGTTTGATGTAGTATTCGTGGAAAAGGTGCTGACCGTTTTATACTGGTCTTTCGCTGAAGCCTCATCATATTCCGGGGCCACTTCATTTACCGCCGCTGCAATGGAGGCATCGAAGTTTTTCCCTGCAATGGCTGCATTAATATCAGAAATCAGCTTTTCCTGATCTACCGCCAGTCCATTTTCTCCTTCGCTGAACACAAAACGTGAAGAATCCGCATCAAAGGACGTAATGGCACCGCTCTTCGGCGCTTTATCCCATAAATCTGCCACTGCGGCCGCCTGAGCAGTCACCGCATCTTCCAAACCGCTGGTATCCAACGTATAGGATTCCTGAGGATCGCCGGAATAAATCTCATTCAAAAGAGACTCTACCTTCTCCTGCATCAGATTAGGGACCTCGTAAGTCTCCTCTCCGTAAGTAATCGTCATGGACCATGGATACTCTGCCAAAATGGCATTCTCTGCTGCCGTTCGGTCCATTCCGGTAATATCAATGCCATCTACCGACACCTGGCGCGCCAGCTCTGTTTCTGCCTGAGAAGAACCACTTTCCTCTCCTGTTTGACTGGCAGGAAGCCCTCGCCCCCGCAGGGCAAAAATAATGGACACCGCCGCGACTACCAGCACAAGAGCAACCACAGCCATCCACCAACCGCCGCCGCCCCGTTTCGACGTATATGCGCTGCGGCTGTGACGATATGCACTGCTGCTTTTTGAGGAAGAACTGCTTTTCGAAGAACTGCTTCTAGAAGAGGTGCTTCTAGAAGAGCTGCTTTTGCCGGAGGCCCTGGAACTTCCCTTAGCCCTGCTTCTTCCTGCAGTCCGGCGGTTTTTCTCTAACTCACTCATACCTTTTTTCACCTATCTATCTCTGCTAAATTTCCTTATTGCCGGAGTATAGTATAGCATATTTTCCATAAAATAGAATTACTAAATTATTAAATTTTAAGGTCGTTTTACCGGCAAAATTTGTAATTCTGTTACGTTCATTTTCCGATTTAACACTTTCTTAAAATCTTTCAGCTAAACCTCCGGTTAAACTCAAGACAATCCATCTTTTTTTGTACAGAACGGCAAAAACGTGCTATGATAAAGAACAGGCAGGATAACCTGCCGCTGATTAAAGGAGGTTTCTATGTCATCAGTTGATCTTCACGTTCATTCCAATGCATCTGACGGCACCCTTTCTCCCACCCAGGTGGTAAATCTGGCAAAAGAAAAAGGACTTTCCGCCATTGCACTGACAGACCATGATACGGTAAAAGGAATCCCGGAAGCCGTCCATGCAGCCAATCAGACCGGAATTGAGCTGGTTCCTGGAATTGAATTGTCCTGCATGTATGAAGGCTGCGAAATTCATATTCTTGGGCTTTACATTAACCCGAATGAAGCTGATTTTGCCCAGGCAATCGAGGAGCTGGCCGCTGTCCGTGCAAGAAGAAACGAAGAAATGCTCCGCCGGTTTAATGAAGGCGGCTTCGGGATCACCAGAGAAGAACTTACAGCAGGCAACCCGGATACGGTAATTACCCGGGCACACTTTGCCCGGGTTCTTGTGGAAAAAGGATATGCCTCTTCCATGAATCAAGCTTTTCAGAAATATTTGCAGTACGGCGGACCTTATTGCATGCGCAAAGAAAAGATTAGTCCCCGCCGCGCCATGGAAATTCTCACAAAAAATCACGCATTCCCTTCTCTGGCCCATATTATGCAGTACAAACTAGGCTGGTCAGAAAACGAAAAACTGGTATCTTACTTGAAAGACCTTGGTCTCAAAGGCCTTGAAATTTACCACTCTTCCCATAATCAGGGACAAATTCCCCGGCTGACCAAACTGGCCAAAGATTATGGCCTGCTTCCCACCGGCGGTTCTGATTTTCACGGTTCCAATAAACCAGACATTCAAATCGGCATTGGCCGCGGTAATTTGAATCTCCCCTACACGCTTTTAGCTGACATCAAAAAGGAGATGGGAAGATAATTTCTTCTCATCTCCTAAAGCAGCTGAATCTTCGATATGTTTAAGAGGACTTTCCCTTTCTTTCTGCCGCCTTAGCCGTATGGCCGGGAACCTTAGGACTTATTTTCCCTCTTTTCTTTAATTCCAGCCTGCGGTTCACCTCTTCTTTCAGCAAAGCATACAGCACAGAACAAAGCGGAATAAATACAAGCATGCCCACAATGCCGAAGGCGCTGCCGCCAACAGTCACCGCCGCCAGCACCCAAATGGAAGGCAGTCCTACAGAGCCGCCGACCACATGAGGATAAATCAAGTTGCCTTCCACCTGCTGCAGAATAAGGAAGGTAACGGCAAAAATCAAGGCATCCATAGGATCATTCATCAGCATCAAAAACGCGCCCACGCCAAAACCGATGAATGCGCCAAAAATAGGAATCAGTGCGGTAAATGCGATCAGCACGCCAATCAGCAGCGCATAAGGAAGCCGCAGAACCATCAAAGACACAAAAAACATTGTTCCCAAAATCACCGCTTCCACACACTGTCCTGTCAGGAAGCTGGAAAAGATTTGTCCTGTCAGAGACGCCACCTTAAACACCCATTCCGAAGCAGAATCTGAAAAAAAAGCCTGAATCAGCTTCTTCATCTGTCTGGACAGTTCTTCTTTCTGCGCCAGAATGTAAATGGCAAAGACCAGAGCAATGATAAATGTGGTCACGCCGCTGACAAAGGACACGGCGGCGGATATGGTGCCCGAAAGAAAAGAAGTGGCTCCGCTCCGCAAAAAGCTTACGGTGTCAGAAAGCAGCTGAGGCCAGTCGATCTGGAAGCTGTTGATCAGATTCTCAATTGCCGGCTCATTGGAAAACGTCTGTTCCAGGAAAGTTTGAATTTCCAGGAAAAACCGCGGAACGCTTCCCTGAAGAGAACGAAGGGTATAAAAAAGCTGAGGTGTTACCACAAAGCTCACCAGAACCACCACGCCGGTAACAATAACCAAAGTCAGCACGAGACTGATTCCCCGTCTGGCTTTTTTCTTTTTAATCGGAAGACAGCCTTCCACAAGCCGCATGGGCACATTCAGAACGAAAGCAATCGCTCCCCCTAAAATAAAAGGGGAAATCAAATTAAACAAAAGACCTGCTACCCAGATCACCTTCTGATAATTCACGCCGATCACTACCACGATGACGGTAAAGATAATCAGCCGCTGAATTTTTTTCATATTTTCCGTATTTAATTCCATAACAGAAACATTCTCCTTTTCCTTCTGGCTTTTATCAACATTATAACCGGTTCCCATCATTTCCTCAACGTTTACTTTGCCTTTTTTCAAATTTCAGGAAACTCTGGCAAGCCGGGTCTCATATGATGGAGTGTAAAGAAAATCTTGGAGGAATTCATATGAGTGATGTTGCAGCAACGAACTGCGGTTGCGGATGCGAATGCCAGTCAGGAGGAAACAGCTGCTGTAATCTGATTTTCCTGATCCTGATCCTGTGCTGCTGCTGCGGAGGCGGAAACAACAACGGCTGTTTCGAACATAACTGTAACTGCGGCTGCGGCGGATTCGGAGGAGATTTCTGCTGGATCATTATCCTTCTCCTGTTCTGCGGCGGCGGAAACAGCTTCTGCTGATCATCCCTTCCCGCCATCCGGCCACGAAGCGGCATCCTCTTTATCAGAGGATGCCGTTTTTCGCGGTTCAGATTTTTTCCCTTTTCTCCGCCGAATTTTGAGGCTCAGACCCTTCTTTCTTCCCCGAAAAAGAGCACCGCATCCGTTTTAAACACTCTTCATCTATTTCATACACAGCATTGCCGTCAATAATCAGCTTTAAACAGATCATAAAAAAAACCTCCTTCTAAATCCATAATATGCAGGGGAATAAATCCTGTACATCATCCATATACATACACCAAGAAACAATCAGGCGGTTGATTGATGATGGAAAAAGAAGAACTGAAATTCACGGACCTGGATTATCTCATTGGTGACCATCACCTGCAGATGATCAAAGCGGCCCTTCCTTATGTCTCTGTATCCCAGCAAAAGTTCTTTTCTCTGCTGGTCAAAAGCAATGAACTCATGCGCACAGCACAGCTGTTCCGAGAGGACGGCAGAGGCGAAATGGGGATCTGTTCTGTGGAGCAGGACCATATCTCTCCCATCGAGATGATGAATGCCATGAAGCCCTACGGCACCAGGCAGGAACAGGACTTTCTGGATCTGATGATCAATATTCTTCAAGGATTTCAGATCCGCCGGAATTATCCGGAAACCTCTGTGCCTCCTCAGGAAATGCCTTCCTCCGGCGTAATGATGGAAAAGCTCAAATCCATCCTTTCCCCTGAACAGCAGGCCCGGCTGGAAAATCTCCAGCTGATGATCCAGACCATGCAGGCCTTTGCTTAATCTTTCTTTTCCTTAACCCACCGGCGTTGGTGCAAAGGGCACCGGCGCGGTTTCCCCTAATAAGAAAGGCAGAGATTTATGAATTCATCCTGGAAAAATGATCCCAGGCTTAAAGCCATGAACCCGAAAAAGCTGGAGCTTCTCTCCTCTTTCGCCGGGCGTATCGCCCATATGCCAAAAGGACAGCTGCTGAAAGCTTTCACTGATCTGAATCTAGAAGCACAAAAAGCCGGAGTCCATTTTACCGATGAGGAGACTCGGCTGATTGCTGAAATTCTCACAGAAAAATTGTCTCCGGAAGAAAAAAGGAAGCTGGACACTCTGCGGCTGCTTTCCAAAAAGCTCTCCCGTCAAAGCGCCGGAGCAAGATCCCAAAATACATAACCTTTCCCAAAAAGAGGGCCAAAAGCTGCTGACAAGCAGCAGCCATTGACCCTCTTTTCATTCTGCAACGGCAATTATTTTACTACAAGATTAATAATTCTTCCCGGCACATAAATTTCCTTTACAATATTTCCGGAAATCTTGTCCTCCACCGCTTTCTTTCCTGCGGCAAGAGCATCTTCCTTAGATACCTCAGCGGGAAGGCTGATTACTGCTCTGGTCTTTCCATTCACCTGAACGGCAATTTCAACTTCATCGTCCTTCATGGCTTCCTCATCGCACTCCGGCCAGGTAGTATGGAACACGCTGTCCGTACCGCCTAACTGCTGCCATAATTCCTCTCCAATGTGGGGAGCAAAAGGAGCCAGCAGCACCACAAAAGTTCTCAGGGTTTCTTGATCAATTCCCCCTTCTTTCTTGGCCAGTTCAATGAGCTTGTTGTTGTACTCCATAAAGCCGGATACAACAGTGTTCAGACTGAACTGATTGAAACGCTGTTCAATATCGAACACCAGCTTATGACGAAGCCGCAGCATCTCCTTGGTCGGTGCAATGTCCTTATCCTTGCTGTCCATCACCAGATTCCAGAACCGGTTCAGGAAACGAGATACGCCCTCAATTCCCCTGTCGTCCCATTCAGCATCCAGCTCCGGCGGACCGACAAACAGCTCATACAAACGCAGGGAATCACAGCCGTAATCTCTTACCAGATCATCCGGAGAAACCACATTTCCTTTGGACTTGCTCATCTTAATGCCGTTCTTTCCAGTAATCATTCCCTGGTTAAACAGCTTGATGAAAGGCTCATCAAAATCAATCACCCCGATATCGCACAGGAACTTGGTGTAGAAACGAGAATACAGAAGATGAAGCACCGCATGCTCCACTCCGCCGATGTACATATCCACCGGAAGATATTTATCTGCCTTCTCTCTGGATACCAATTCCTTATCGTTCTTATTGTCCACATAGCGCAGGAAGTACCAGGAGGAACCCGCCCACTGAGGCATGGTGTTGGTCTCCCGCTTTGCCGGAGAACCGCAGACAGGGCAGGTGCAGTTCACCCAGTCATCAATGGCAGCCAGCGGAGACTCTCCTGTACCAGTAGGCTGATAGCTCTCTACCTCAGGCAGCTTCAGCGGAAGTTCTTCCTCCGGCACAGGAACGCAGCCGCACTTTGGACAATGGATAATGGGAATGGGTTCGCCCCAGTATCTCTGACGGGAGAATACCCAGTCTCTCAGTTTATAATTCACAGTCTTCCGGCCAATTCCCATTTCCTCTATCATATGAGGAGCTTCTTTCTTCAGCACGGCAGACTCCATACCGTTCCACTGGCCAGAGTTAATCATCGTTCCGCTGGCCTCGGTATAAGCCTGGGTCATATTTTCAATTTCTTTTCCATCCTTGGCAATTACCTGCACAATAGGAATATTAAATTTCTTGGCAAATTCAAAGTCACGGTCATCATGAGCAGGCACGCACATGATCGCACCAGTTCCATAATCCGCCAGTACATAATCGGACAGCCAGATGGGAATCTTCTTGCCATTCATGGGATTTACCGCATAGGAGCCGGTAAAGACGCCGGTCTTTTCCTTGGCCTGCATCCGGTCCACATTAGAGCGCATGGAGGAGTCGAAAATGTACTGCTCCACAGCCGCTCTGGTTTCATCCGTAGCAAGGCTCTTTGCCAGCTTATGCTCAGGCGCAAGTACCATAAAGGTGGCGCCGTACAGCGTATCCGGCCGGGTGGTATAGACAGTAATTTTTTCCTCTCTTCCGTCAACCGGGAACTCTACCTCAGCGCCGTAAGATTTGCCGATCCAGTCGGTCTGCATCTTCTTTACCTTTTCCGGCCAGTCCAGCTTATCCAGGTCATTTAACAGACGCTCAGCATAAGCAGTAATCTTTAACATCCACTGACGAAGATTCTTTTTCGTTACCGGAGTGCCGCAGCGCTCACAGCAGCCGTCCACCACCTCTTCATTGGCCAGACCTGTTTTACAGGAAGGACACCAGTTAATGGGGAATTCCTTCTCATAAGCCAAGCCATGCTTAAACATCTGCACAAAAATCCACTGAGTCCACTTATAAAATGAAGGATCCGTGGTATTAACTTCCATATCCCAGTCATAAATCGCCGCAATCTGGTTAATCTGTCTTTTGATATTGGCAATGTTCTGAGCCGTGGAAATAGCAGGATGAATTCCCATCTTAATCGCATAATTTTCTGCCGGAAGGCCAAAAGCATCCCATCCCATAGGATGAATCACATACTTTCCCTTCAGCAGCTGATAACGGCTCCATACATCAGAAATCACGTAGCCTCTCCAATGTCCAACGTGAAGTCCGCTGCCTGAAGGATAAGGAAACATATCCAGGCAGTAGTATTTCTCTTTCTTGCCGTCATTAACGTTAATCGGGTTCTTTTCCCAGTTCTCCCGCCACTTTTTCTCAATCGCGGCGTGATTATAATGTGTTGCCATGTTCTTTCCTCCTAAATTTTCCCGCAAAAAAGCCCTGCGTCTCAAGCCTTCCGGCCAGAGACGCAGGGCTGACTATCCCTCCGCGGTACCACTCTGCTTCATGCAGTTAACGCATGCGCTCAAAGCCCTGTAACGGGGGCTGCCGTCTGCGCCTACTTTCCGGCTTCGCCGGGTTTGGGCAGCTGCTCAAGGGCCAGTTCACCTGAACCGAAAAACTGCCTCGCACCAAACGGCAGCTCTCTGCATTTCCGAAACATGCTACTCTTCCCTGTCTCAGCATTTAAGCTACCAGTAAATTTAGCATAAGAAACCGGGGCTGTCAAGTAAATTCTCGTCTCTCTGCCTTAAGCAAAAAAGGAAAACAGGCAAAGGAGCAGAAAACAGATCATCCCAGGGTTCAGCACCACCGTCTGCAGCACCCTGTTTTCAGGAATTCTCCGAATCCCTGGGTAAAAACAGATATACCGCCGGAACACATAAAACATCACCAGTCCAATCACCGACGCCGCAAGCTGGAACAGGACATAGGCAATGAAAAACAGGACAGGAAGCACTGCCGCCGGGTGAGAAAGAAGATACTGTGCCTGAATGCGGGCCGAATCGAAACCGCTCAAAGAAAGAAGCCCATCCATAGACCGCAGCAGCATCGGCGCAATGATTCCTCCTCCTAAATTAATCAGCATATGAAATACAATGCAGTTTCTGATCCTTCCCGTTTTACAATAAATATATGCAAAAAGACATCCCAAGGCAAATGTGTAGAAAAACTGATTCAGATTTCCGTGCATCAGGCCAAATAAAGCGCCGGAAAGAAGAACAGACAATTTTTCTCCATATCCGATGGTCCGGTCAATCAGAAATTTCCGAAAAATCATTTCTTCTACGATAGGAGCGCCTACCACTACCGCCAGAAAGGTCAGTCCCATATCTGCCTGAAACACCATTTCCATCAGCCCTTCGTAATTGTTGGAGGACGCCCCAAAAAAGCCCGTTACCAAATTTCCCAAAAGATTTCCAAAATAAGACAACGCGGAAGCCATGAAAAACACAACGATCCAAGCTTTAAGCTCCCACCGTTCATTCCGCACATGCCCGAATTTGGGAACAGACCGAAAGTAAAATGCAGTAATTGGGAAAGCCAAAAGATACATGCATACAATGTTCATCATCCAGCTTAAATTCATGATGCCGGAATACCCATTCCATCCCCAAAGCCGCAGAAATGAGACAAAAATGATCTGCAGCCCTGCCCCCAGAAGATTATAAAGTAAAAACCCCGCTGCAATTCGAGAAAACTGTCTGCGGTCCATCCGCAGAATATCCCACATCCAGGGGTTCTGCTGAAACTCATCCAAATCTAATTCCTCCTTCTATCTCTAGCAGTCGCCTTGCATCAGCATTATTGGTTTATTCTACACAAAAAGAGAGCTTTTGTAAATAAGCTCGATTTACAAAAGCTCTCTTTCTTAGACAACCTCTTTTTCAACTTTCACGCCGCTGTTTCGGCGAAAGTCATTAATCTTCGTCTTTTGCCGCTCTGGCTTCCACTTCCTTCTTCTGTACATCTCCGGGAGCCTGCTCATATCTGGCAAATTCATATTCATAAATACCAATGCCGCCTGTCATGGAACGAAGATCAGTGTTGTAGCCATAAAGCTCAGACATAGGAACGTCAGCCTCAATAATCTGCTTGCCGTGATGGTCGGAATTCATTCCCAGAACTCGTCCTCTTCTTCGGTTCAGATCTCCCATTACATCACCAGTATATTTATCCGGGACTGTAACCTTTAAGGAAGCAATCGGCTCCAGCAGAACAGGATTGGCTTCCATAAAGCCTTTCTTAAACGCCAGCAGAGTCGCCAGCTTAAAGGCCATTTCAGAAGAATCAACCGGGTGATAAGAACCGTCAAGCAAGGTAGCCTTAATGCCCACAACTGGATATCCCGCTAAGGGGCCTTTCTGAACAGCTTCCTGCAGTCCCTTCTCTACTGCCGGGAAGTAATTCTTCGGAACGGAACCGCCAAATACCTTCTCCTCAAAAATATAGGGCTTCTCCAGATCGCCGGAAGGCTCAAACTCCATAATTACATCACCGTACTGGCCATGGCCGCCGGACTGTTTCTTATGCTTGCCCTGAACCTTAACTTTCTTTTTAATGGTTTCACGGAAAGCAAATTTAGGTTTCTCCAAAGTAATCTCAACCTTATAACGGTTCAGCAGCTTGCTCACCACCACATCCAGCTGCTGATCGCCAATGCCATAAAGGAGGGACTGGCGGTTCTCTGCATCGTTCACCGTCTTTAAGGTCAGGTCTTCTTCCATCAATTTCGCCAATGCAGAGGATACTTTATCATCGTCTCCCTTATTTACTGCCTTGTATGCCATATAAGTATAGGGTTTGGAGATCATAGGTTTATGATAAACGATAGGCGCGGTGCGGACAGCGATGGTATCGCCGGTCTGGGTCACGGAAAGCTTGGCCACAGCGCCGATATCTCCTGCTTTCAGCTCAGGAACCTCAATCTGTTCCTTGCCTCTTAACACATACAGCTTGCCTACCTTCTCTTCTGCTTCTTTATTTACATTATAGATTACGGAATCCGGCTTTAAGGTTCCGGTACAAATTTTCATCAGAGAGTACTTTCCGATAAACGGATCCGCAATGGTCTTAAAGACTCTGGCAGATAAGGACACATCGTCATTATACTTGGCAGTAAAGCGCTCGCCGGTGGATACGTCCACACCTACGCACTCATACTTATCCGGCGACGGGAAATAACGGTCCAGCACCTGCATCAGAACCTTAAAGCCCTGGCAGTTAATTCCAGATCCCATCATTACAGGTACAATACTGCCGTCAATTACATGACTGCGCAAAGCCTGCTGAATCTCTTCTACGGTAAATTCATCTCCGGAGAAGTACCGTTCCATGTATTCTTCACTGGTCTCTGCAACAGCCTCCATCAAAGCTTCTCTTGCAATTCCCAGGTTCTTCTGTACATATTCAGGAATGGGGCATTCCTCATAGTCGCTTAAGTTCGTAAAGCGGCGGCCGCCCATCTTAATCACGTTTACAAAACCTACGAATTTCTCGTTTTCACGAATAGGAAGCTGGAAAGGTGCAATCTTTCGGCCGAAACGGGTCTCCAGTTTCAGCACCAGTTCACGGTAGCTGGCATGATCATCATCCAT
The DNA here is from genome assembly GCA_018713255.1 of Candidatus Cottocaccamicrobium excrementipullorum. Classification (GTDB taxonomy): domain Bacteria; phylum Bacillota; class Clostridia; order Lachnospirales; family Lachnospiraceae; genus Caccovicinus; species Caccovicinus excrementipullorum. Next base: position 132,303 of record DVFL01000002.1, read on the forward strand.
ATTCGTCACAAAGATCATTCGGGGAAGTCTCAGCTTCTCGCAGAGCTCCCAGGCCTTTTCTGTACCTGGTTCGATTCCCGCCTTGCAGTTCACCACAATAATCGCTGCATCAGCAACGCTTACTGCCTCTTCAACTTCGCCCACAAAATCGAAAAATCCAGGAGTATCTAAAAGATTAATCTTAACCGGGCCGTTGTCTCCTTCAAATTCCAGGGGAATCAGAGAGGTGGAAATGGAAAACTGTCTCTTGATCTCTTCCTTATCGTAATCGCTGATGGTATTCCCGTCCGTTACCTTTCCCATTCTTTTCGTAACACCGGCAACTAAAGCCATAGCTTCCGCAACCGTAGTCTTTCCTGCGCCGCCGTGACCCAGAAGAACAACGTTGCGGATTTGACTGGTTCCATAAACGTTCATATACATTCCTCCTGTAACATCGTATTTAGTCCATGAGGATATTGTACTAAAAAAACCGAAATTTTACAAGTAAAATTGCCTGAATTTAACAAATTATTTCGAAATATCCTTTACTGTTTCCAGACACTTTTTGGTTATCCACGGTTTTTTCTCCGAAAAAACAAGGCAAAATGCCAAATCACAGCCTCTCCCTCCCTTTAATCCCCTTTTCCCGCCATGGATGTTTTGCCTTATACTGATATCCTTTAAAGCGTTGAAATTTAACGTGTAAAAGTGTTGACAATCTGATGGATGTTATATAGAATGAAGAAAGCGAAAAAGAAAGTCGAGGAATCTAACTATGATCATTATTATGAAACCAGGCGCTTCCGCCCAGGCGATAGAGCAGGTAGCCAATATTGTTCGTTCAAAAGGCCTTCAAGTCCATCTTTCCAAGGGCGATGAGGTGACCATTGTAGGCGTTGTGGGAGACAAGACAAAACTGCGGGGCGCCAACCTGGAACTTTCTGAAGGGGTCGATAAAATCGTTCAGGTAACAGAATCCTACAAACTGGTAAACAAAAAGTTTCATCCGGAGGATTCTGTTATTCCAGTAAAGAACACCACCATCGGCCCAGGCACTTTTACCGTCATGGCCGGGCCCTGCGCCATTGAAAGTCATGATCAGCTCCTTCAGTGCGCTGAAGCCGTAAAAAAAGCAGGCGCCTCAATTCTCCGCGGCGGCGCCTTTAAGCCAAGAACCTCTCCTTATTCCTTCCAGGGTCTTGAAGAGGAGGGACTCCGCTACATGAAAGAGGCCGGAGAAGCCACAGGACTGGCTACCATCTGTGAAGTTACCAGTTTGAGAGCGTTGTCCATGGCCGCTAAATACGTAGACATGCTGCAGATCGGCGCTCGGAACATGCAGAATTTTGAACTGCTGAAAGAAGTGGGACGTTCCGGTCTCCCAGTTATGTTAAAGCGTGGACTGGCTGCCACCATTGATGAATGGCTGAATGCAGCAGAATACATTATCTCCGAAGGAAATCCAAACATTGTCCTCTGCGAGCGGGGTATCCGCACTTACGAAACCGCAACCAGAAATACCCTGGATTTAAGCGCCGTTCCAGTAATCCGGTCAAAGAGCCATCTTCCAATAATTGTTGACCCCAGCCATGCTACAGGCGTCAGAGCTTATGTAGAACCGTTATCAAAAGCTGCAGCCGCTGTGGGCGCCGATGGATTGATGATCGAAGTCCACCCCTGTCCTTCCTGCGCGCTTTCTGACGGCCCGCAGTCTCTGACCTTTGAGCAGTTCCAGCAGATGATGGAGCACTTAAAACCATATTCTGATCTGGCCGGCCGAAAGCTTGGTTAACAGGAAACGGCGTAAAACCGAGTGTTCCCCCCGAACACTGACGCGATCATAAGGAGTATGTTATGAACGAGAATACCGTTGGATTTATTGGCCTGGGCTTAATCGGCGGCTCCATTGCCCGGGGCCTGAAACGATACAATCCGAAAATCAAAATAATGGCCTACATGCGCACCCGCGCAAAACTTGAACAAGCCAGACAAGAAGGAATCGTTGACGTGATTTTGGACGGCATCAGCCAGCCCCTGAGAGAATGCGATGTGATTTTTTTATGCACACCAGTTGAATATAACGCCCAGTATCTGAAAGAACTGAAACCCCTTCTAAAAAAAGGCGCTTTTATCACCGACGTTGGAAGTACCAAAACAGATATTCATCAGCAGGTAATTCGCCTGGGAATGGAGAATGTTTTTGTAGGCGGCCATCCCATGGCCGGCTCTGAAAAAACAGGCTATGAAAATTCCACCGATCATCTGCTGGAAAACGCCTTTTATATTGTCACCCCATCTGGAGGATACTCTTCTCCAGATGAAACCGTTTCCCTTTCAGAGGAAATAAACGCACCTGATCCTTTGAGCGGCCGTCTGATGGACATCGCCAAGGCTATCGGCGCCATTCCTCTTCTGCTGGATTATCATGAACATGACCGGGTAGTGGCCGCCGTCAGCCATCTGCCCCACATTGTAGCTTCCAGTCTGGTGAATCTGGTGAAAGAAGCAGACAGCCGGGAAGGAACGATGAAGCAAGTAGCCGCCGGGGGCTTTAAAGACATTACCCGGATAGCCTCTTCCTCCCCGGAAATGTGGGAGCAGATCTGCGTTACCAATCAAGAGCCTATTGCTGGAATTCTGGAGCGTTACATCAACTCTCTCTCCCAAATTCTGGAGGAAATTCGCCATGGAGATCACCATGCGCTGAATCAATTTTTTACAGAATCCAGAGACTATCGGAATTCCTTTACCAGCAGAGCAAAAGGCGCTCTGGCTCCTGATTATTCCTTTTCTGTTGACGTGGTGGACGAGGCTGGTGCAATTTCCACGATCGCGGTAATTTTGGCAGCCAAGGGAATCAACATTAAAAACATCGGCATTAACAATAATCGTGAACAAGGCGAGGGCGCCCTTCGAATCACTTTTTATGAAAAAGAAGCCATGGAAACTGGAAAAAAACAGCTTGAAAAATACCATTACGAGCTTCGGCCCTAGCAGGAGGAAAAATCATGAAATTCAAAACAGCATCGCATTTAAAAGGCGAATTATCGGTGCCGGGAGATAAATCTATCTCTCACCGGGGAGTAATGCTGGGCTCTATTGCCCGGGGAACTACGGAAATTACCGGCTTTCTCCAGGGAGCTGACTGTCTCTCCACCATCTCCTGCTTTCGCAGCATGGGAGTAGAAATCATTAATGAAGGCAGCCGCGTCATTGTCAAAGGCAAAGGCATGCGCGGACTTAAGGCTCCGGAAAATGTGCTGGACTGCGGCAACAGCGGTACTACTACACGCCTGATTTCTGGAATTCTCTGCGCTCAGAATTTTAACGTGACCCTTACCGGGGACGCTTCCATTCAGAAACGTCCCATGGACCGGATTCGCATCCCTTTGACACTTATGGGAGCTGACATTCGCAGCATTCGGGATAATGGCTGCGCCCCTTTGCGCATCCACGGGAAACCCCTTCACGGGATTCACTATAATTCTCCAGTCGCTTCAGCTCAGGTAAAATCAGCCGTTCTGCTGGCCGGACTTTACGCAGAAGGAGAAACCAGCGTCACGGAACCCTACCTCTCCCGAAACCACTCAGAGCTGATGCTGGCTCATTTTGGAGCTCAGATAAAGTCCCAAGATTCTACCGCCGCCATTCAGCCCGCCGATGAACTGTACGCCTGCCCTGTGCAGGTGCCGGGAGACATTTCCTCAGCCGCCTTTTTCCTGGCCGCAGGAATTTTAGTTCCTGGCTCGGAAATTCTGATCCGAAACGTGGGAATCAATCCTACCCGTGCCGGTATATTGAAAGTATGTCAGGATATGGGAGCTGATATTGCTCTCCTTAACCGTCATGAGGATTCCGGAGAACCTACCGCCGATCTTCTCGTCCGGTCCGGAAACCTGCACAGCACAGAAATCGGCGGTAAAATTATCCCTTCCCTGATCGACGAACTTCCTGTGCTGGCTATGATGGCCTGCTTTGCAGAGGGCACCACGGTAATCCGTGACGCGGCAGAATTAAAGGTAAAGGAATCCAACCGAATCAGAGTAATGGCAGAAAATCTTGCCGCAATGGGAGCTGACGTAGAAGAAACGGAAGACGGCATGATTATTCACGGCGGGAAACCTCTTCACGGCGCAGTGATTGACAGTCATATGGATCATCGGATTGCCATGACCTTTGCCATCGCCGGCCTGTGTGCCGATGGAGAAACCGAAATCAAGGGCGCAGAATGTGTAAACATCTCTTACCCCGAATTTTATTCTGATCTAGAAAAACTGATCCGGCAGGGATAATCCCTGCCGGACCGGAAGTTATTTCTGGCTCTTCAGCCGAAAAAGCTTTTGATTTAATTTCTTATAAATTCGTTCTCTCATCCAGGGCTCATCAGAGACTTTCAGCGCGTCATCCAAAGCAAACCAGGCAACACCGCTGTTCTCATCTTCTTTCACCTGGGGAAGTTCCGATTCATCTGCTTCCAGCAGGAAGGTTACATTCAGGTGCAGGTGGGAGGAAATATATTCTCCTCTTTTTTCATGGCCTTCCGCTGTAAGCACTTCCAGAGAAAAAATCTCCTGGCTTACGGGCTTCACCTGAAAAATCCCACTCTCCTCCCGAACTTCCTTCAGCGCCGTCTTAAGAAGATCCCATTCCCCATCTGCATGGCCGCCAAGCCAAGACCAGGAATGATAAAGACGATGATAACACATCAGCACCTTGCTCCAATCCTCATTGACCACCCAGGCTGAAGCAGTCATGTGGGCCATTCTGCTTTCTCTCAGCAAAATCTGTTTATCCTGCCGGACAGCATCGAGAATCATCCGTTTATCCTGCTCCTCCTGAGAACAGCAGGGAATGTAAGCCTCAATCTGCTTGAACAACTTAAGAATTCCTGAATCAGATTCCGCCCTCATTCCTTTTCTCCTTCCACCAGAGATTTTCCGCGCTTTACAGCCCTTCCCACTGAAAACCTTTCAGGCGGATGTAATCTTTAATCAGTTCCACCATCTGGGCAAAATCCAGACGGCTGCTGTTAATGGGCAGATCATAATGCTCCATATCCATCCAGTTGCGGCCTGCAAAATAACGGTGATACTCTTTCCTCTCTTTATCAATGCGTTTAATCCGTTTCAGCGCTTCCTTTTCATCCACTTTATCTACATCCATAACCCGGCGCACACGGGTGTCCATATTGGCATAAACGAAAATTCTGATCAGCTGGTCTAAATTCTCCTGCTCCAGAATATAATCGGCACACCGTCCGGCAATAATGCAGGTCTCCTCAGCAGCCAGCTTGCGGATCACTTCAGACTGGAAACGAAAAAGATTTTCCGGCGTTGTTAAATTTCCATCTGCCTTCGGCACATACAGATCCGGCTTCATCTCCTTTACAATGCGGTACAAAAGATTATTCCCCGCCTTTTCATCCGCCAGACGGAAATACTGCTCTCCAATGGCGCTGGTCTCCGAGGTCATTTTTAGAATCTCTTCATCATAAAAATGGATTCCCAGCTCCTCCGCCAGCATCCGCCCTGTGATTCGTCCGCCGCTGCCGTACTGTCTTCCGATAGTAATGACAAAATGACGTTTATCCATCAATAAAACCCCCTTTTGGAAGAATCCTGTTCTTTTCTTTCTGTAAATAGTTTACCACATTTTCCTGTAAAAAAATAGGAGAAATCAATGTATTCTTGGAAATTTCCAAAGAATTTCCTTGTTCCCAGTTTTTCCTGGCAGAATTTCCCCTCATTGCGTCAAATCCGATTGGAAGATATTCTTCCGGGATAACCGATAGATAATCAATATCCGTAAAATAATTGCAGAAAGTGATTTCCACATAAATCAGCCGTTTATTCTCTTGATCAGCAAGAGCATAAATGTACCCTTTTTCCGAAGCATTTACCGCCGCCAGTTCATAAGAAAAACCTTCTGCTCCATAAACCAAGCCCTTTTCGGAACTGGAAATATTTTTCAGTCTGGTAAGTTCAATTTCATACTCCTTTTGATCAAGACGGTATACTAAACAGATAAGATAACATGGATCCCACTTATTTAAGTACTGATAATAAAACATATCTACTTGAGCCGATTCCGGAATTTGTTTAGGGAAAATATCACTGGCTACCAGAAAGCTCTCTCCAGTCTTATGGTTTTTTGCGGTGGGATCCCGATGAATTCCTCTTTCGCCAAAATACTGAGTATAAACCATAGGATCTGTCACAATATTTTCTTCTGTCCAGTTGGACGCAAATAAGTACAATGCGGCCCCATCTAAAGTAAGGAAAACACAAATCAGGACCGCAATGACCATTATCTTTCGTTTCATTTTTGTCTCCTTTTTATCTTGGCTTAGGCTTATCCCAAAAACTCTCCTAAAAAATCCAGACTTCCTTCAGGCATGTCCATAGCCTTAATCTGCATGTCAGAAAATACCTTTAAAATCCGCCCAATGGTTTCCTGATTTACCGGCGCCACCGTATTATCTAACGTTACCGTAAGAACCGTGAGAATGATTCTGGCCGTTTCTTCCGGGCAGGAGCAATTAAGAGTCCCCTCCTTCATTCCCTGGCGTATAATATCCCCTAGAATCGGTTCCATCTTTGTAATCAGAATCTGATAGAATTTTTGATGAATAAAGGCATTCTGCTGCTGAAAGAGAAACGTGCTGCAGGCCTCCTGGCGCTTCAGTTCCAGGGATGAGTTCAAACAAGCCCGATAAATAATCTTCAGCTTTTTCAGCGCATCCATGCCCTCTGCCTGGGCCAGTTCCCTCCCCTCATCCAGGATACGGGAATAAGATCTCTCGATTACTCCCTCAATCATCTCATTTTTTGAAGCAAAATAATAATAGATACTGCCCTTTCCAATTCCGGCTTTTCTGGCAATATCACTGACCGAAATATTCTCTGCCTCAGAGGTTTTCATCAGCTCTTGTAAAGCCTCCAGAATTCGTTCTTTTTTCGACTGAATTTCCATATATGTCCTTTCTTTCTGCGCAGGATGAAACACCTATAGTATACCAGAGCGAACCGCTGAATTCCATACTTGACTGCCGTTAGAAAAGATGATAAGGTAACCTTAAAAAGGATTCGACCAATGGTCGAATCCCCTTGGGGAGGCTGCATATGACATACGAAGAAATTTTTCAAAAAGTAAAGCAAAAGTTTTCTGGAGCTGACGTAAGCAAGGTGCAGGAGCACCTGGCTTTTCAGTTCAACATAACAGGCGAAGGAGAAGGCGCCTTTTATGCCGAAGTGAAAGACGGCGTTCTTTCCATTGAACCTTATGAATATTATGACAGGGATGTGCTCTTTTCCTGCAGCGCCAAGACACTTCTGGCCATCACAGCAGGAAAGCTGGATCCGATTTTTGCCTTTACCACCGGCCGGCTTAAAATAGAAGGAAACATTGAAAAAGCATTATCCTTAAAAAAGTTTCTATAAAAACTTTCACCAGGCACAGAAAGGGGTGTTCGATTCATGAAACTCACCAAATACCTTCTTGGACTGGCAGCTGCAGGTGCTGCCGCCGAATATGGACTGGCTTATTATTTCTTTCGCCGTACGATGATCCGCGCAAACGCCAAATCCGAACGCACCATCAATATGGCAGGGACCGACTGGAATCAGTATATTCCCAGAATCAGGGCCTGCAAAGAATGGCTGGAGCAGCAGCTTCATGAGGATGTTTACATTACTTCCCGAGATGGATTGAAGCTTCACGCCACTTATTTCCCAGGAAATGGCGGAAGGCGAATCGCCCTGTGCTTTCACGGTTATACCAGTGATGGCATGAGTGATTACGCTTCACTGGGAAAATTTTACCTGGAACAGGGATTCCAGCTTCTTTTAGTGGACGAACGAGCTCACGGAAAAAGCGAAGGCACATACATTGGTTTCGGCTGCCTGGACCGTTATGACGCCAAATCCTGGATGGAATATCTGGTAAACCGTTTGGGACAGAACTGTCAAATCCTTCTCCAGGGCATTTCTATGGGGGCTGCAACGGTTTTAATGTCCACAGGACTTGATCTGCCCGCTCAAGTAAAGGCCGTTGTCTCCGACTGCGCCTTTACCTCGGCTTACTGCGTTTTTTCCTCAGTATTAAAACGTACTTACCATCTCCCGTCCTTCCCTCTGATGAATATCGCAGATCAGATGGCCAAAAAGGAAGCGGGATACGGCTTAAATGAATGCAATGGTGTAAATGAAGTGGCTAAATCCCGGATTCCTACCCTGTTCATTCACGGAAGCCGGGACACCTTCGTCCCCTGCTCCATGGTCTACGAACTCTATGATGCCTGCCAGGCGCCCAAAGATCTGTTAGTGGTACAAGGCGCAAGTCATGCAGAATCTTATTACAAAGACACAGAATCTTATGAAAAAGCTGTGAAAAAATTAATCAGCCAAACTTTCCAGGAAGGAGAATTTTAATATGAAGACCAGAAAAGGCAACAAGGTATATCCTTTAACTGCTGCCCAGAACCTGCATTATTACTGCCTGAAATACTGTCCGGCAAAACAGGTGCTGAACATTGGCTCCAGTCTTACCATTCAGCTGGATCTGAATTGGGACGTGCTGAGAGAATGCATTCAGGAAGCCATTGCCCGCTGCGAAGCCATGCGCCTGCGGTTTGCAGAAGACAAGGACGGAACCGTATACCAGTATGTGGTTCGGCAGGATGATTCCGTGATCGAACAATTTGACTTCACCGGATGGACCCAGGAAGCCGCAGAAGCAAAAATGCGGGAATGGACAGAGACTCCCTTCGCCCGCTACGATTCCCCCATGCATCATATTGTTATTATTAAAATGCCGGACGGCTTCCAGGGAATCTATATTGCCGTAGATCACATGACCATGGACGCCCAGTCTCTCATTCTCTTTTTCCGGGACATTATTGAACTGTACGCCAATCGGATGTACGAGGGCATTGATTACCCCAAACCCATGGCATCTTATATAAAGCAATTAAAGAAGGATCTGGAATACGAAGCAGGATCAAAAGCCAGCCAGAGGGACCGAGAGTTCTTCCATCAGCTGATTTCCTCTTCCGAACCGATTTTTGCTGATATTTACGGCCCGGGAAAGCTGGAGGCCGAGCGGAAAGCCACAGGAAATCCCAATCTCCGGGCTGCCACCAATGCTTCTACTAATGTAGAAGCCAACATTACCACTTTCCACCTGGAAACGGAACCCTCTGCCAGAATGTTCCAGTTCTGCGAGGATCAGCAGGTTTCCATGACCTGTCTTCTGCTGATGGGCCTGCGCACCTATCTCCAAAAAGAGAATAACCTGGATGATATTTCTGTAACCACAACAATCGCCCGGCGCGCCACCCTTCAGGAGAAGCGATGCGGCGGAACCAGAATTCACTGCTTCCCCTTCCGCACCATTGTTCCCCGAGAGGATACCTTTATTGAAGGAATCTATAAAATCCGAGATATGCAGAATCAGTATTTCCGTCACGCCAACTTCAGCCCTACCGAATACTACTACTACCGCTCTCAATATTATAAACTGGCAGACGGTCAGACTTATGAGCCTTTATCCCTGACTTATCAGCCTCTGTCCATGCGCTATGACGGCCCTGGCTTGGAGAAGCTGGAAGGAATCCAATACCGCACCGCCCGTTATTCCAACGGTGTTGCCGCTCACACCTTATATCTGACAGTCAGCCAGAATGCCTCTGACAATGGTCTGGATTTCTGTTTTGAGTATCAGACTGGCGTGGTAACTCCAGAAAAGCTTCAGGAAATCTACTATTATCTGTGCCGGATTATTTTCCGCGGCATTGAAGACTGCAGCCGTACTGTGGGAGAAGTGATCGACTGGAGTTAATCTCGTGCTTTTTGCCGTCAGTCAGGAAAGAAAAACCAAACATTATATTGATCAGGAGGAAATCAATCATGTTAGAAGAATTAAAGAAAATCATCTGTGAATATGTGGATGTTAAGCCAGAAAACATTAAGGAAGATTCCCGCTTTATTGAGGATCTGGGGTTTACTTCTTATGATTTTATGAGCCTGGTAGGCGAGCTGGAGGACAAGTACGATATTGAAGTAAATGAGCGGGATGTGGTAAATGTAAAAACTGTCGCTCAGGCCATCGAATATATCAAGTCCCTTCAGGACTAAAAGGAGGATCTCATGGCTGTAGAAACCTTACGGGATGTGATCCGCCACAGCGCTGATGCTTACGGCAGCCAAACCGCATTCCGTTACAAAACCGGCAGAAAAGAAATTGAAAACAAAACTTATGACGAGGTCAATCGTGATTCTATGGCAGTAAGCCGGATGCTGGACGCAAAGGGGATGATAGGAAAACACATCGCTCTTTTGGGCACCACTTCCTATCCTTGGATTATCAGCTATTTCGGTATTGTCAACAGCGGCAGCACTGCCGTTCCTATTGATGCCCAGCTCCCCGCCTCAGCAATCTGCGAGCTGTTAAACCGGGCAGATGTGGAAATGCTGATCTACGATGAAATCCGGGCAGATGTGATTCCTGAAATGAAAAAACTGTGCCCGCAAATTACCTGCATCGTTTCGATGCAGGCAGGGGAAGAAAGCGCGGATCATATCCTGTCGCTTACCCAGCTGCTTATGGAACATGAAGGGAGCTTTGAACAGGAACTGAATCCAGATCAGCTCTGTACCATTCTTTTTACTTCAGGAACCACGGGAAAGAGCAAAGGCGTAATGTTAAGCCACAGAAACCTGACGGATAATGCAGTGTGTCTGGATATGAAAATTCCTGCAGGAACCGTCTCCATGACTCTCCTTCCCATCAACCATGTGTACTGTCTTACCATGGACATTATTAAGGGAATCTATATCGGCATGGTAATCTGCATCAACGATTCCATCATGCATGTGCAGAAAAATCTCAAGCTGTTTAAGCCGGAGATCGTCCTTCTGGTTCCCATGGTAATCGAATCCATTTACGCAAAGCTCAAAGATGTATCCAAGCTGATCCCCAAAAAGGCGGCGGCCCATGCAGCCTTCGGCGGGAATCTGCGGATCATCTGCAGCGGCGGCGCCTATCTGGATCCGGAATACGTGGACCGGTTTAAAGAGTACGGCATTACGATCTTGCAGGGCTACGGCATGACTGAATGCTCTCCTGTAATCAGCAATAACCTGGAATGGGACAACCGCAAAGGCTCTGTAGGAAAACTGCTTCCCAACTGTCAGGCCAAGGTGGTGGATGACGAGATCTGGGTAAAAGGCTCCAGCGTCATGATGGGATATTACAAAATGCCGGAAGAGACAAAAGAAGCTCTGGAGGACGGATGGCTGAAAACCGGCGATCTGGGCTATGTTGACGAGGATAATTTCGTCTACATCACCGGCCGGAAGAAAAATCTGATCATTCTGGCCAACGGAGAAAACGTCTCCCCCGAAGAGCTGGAAAACCAGTTAAGCCGAAACGATCTGGTAAAGGAAATTCTGGTTCGGGAAAGGGACCGGGTCATTGAAGCAGAGATCTTCCCGGATTACGAATACGCAAAGAAAAAGCGGATCAAAGATATCCAGGGACAGCTCCAGGCCCTGATCGACGAATTTAATAAGGACATGCCGCCGTATAAGCGGATCCACAGCCTTATTGTCCGGGAGACGGAATTTGACAAGACTACCGCGAAGAAAATTAAGCGGTTTTAATTAGGGTTAAGAAATACAGTGCTCTGAGTGGCTTTCTCTCCACGATTTAAACACGGACAGGAGAAAGCTTCTTGGGGCACTTTTTCACTCTCTTCCTTATTGTTCCCCCACCATTTTCATGTTATCATTAATCTGTTTGAGCAAACCAACAAGCAGAAAATACGGGAATTAAGAAAGGACCAAAAGAATGAATTTATCATACCGAAAAGCGGCTAAAAAGGATGCAGATTTGCTGATTAATCTTTATAATTCTTCTTTTTATGACGATTATCTTCGGTATGGCGAATGCCCTGCCTACGGACAGACAAAGGAACAGATGGAACAATCCATCGAAAAAACCGCAAAATATATTATAACAAGCGACAATACTCCTGTAGGCGTAATATCTTTTTCAGACAGGGGAAAGGGGCATTATTACCTTAATTGCTTATGTGTCATACCGGCATATCAGGGAAAAGGAATAGGCACCCAGGCATTTCAATATATGCTTTCTCTCTATCCTGACTGGGAACAAATCACTCTGGTAACGCCTGCAGACAAAAAACAGAACATAAAATTTTATACGGAAAAGTGCGGTTTTCATGTGGCAGATAAAGAAATGCATGGAAATGTGGAAATTGTCAACTTTTACCGCAAGAATCATTAATGAAGGGAATATTCGTCATGAAATGTATTTTCTGTGGTTCAGATATGCAGCCGGGCGGCATTGTTACTCAAAGTGTTTCTGCAATGTGGGTGCCGCTATCTGAATTTCAAAAAAAGGAAATTAAAAAACTGATTTATACAAACGGGAAAGCTTTGGGACACGCTAATATTATTTGGGGGCAAACCAAAATACCCAATGCATACTTTTGCCAAAAATGCAATAAAGTAATCGGAGTTTTTGATGTCTGTTAATAAATCAAACCGCAGCAATTTACCCCCAGAATAAAGGCTACAGGAGAACAGCCACATGAATCGTAAGGAGCAGCTGATTGATCATATGAATAAACTTCACACTACAGAAATGGGAATCGGCAGGATTAGGAATGGCCCTCCGAAAAACACTTGCCATTCCTGACTTTTCTTTCAAGGCCGTCCGTTCTCCTCGTATTGCCGTGATTTCCGACAGCACAGCAAAGTCCGCTATGCCTGCATATCTCCCCCGCCGCGGGATCCGATTCGGATCACTTCATCGGCCAGCGCGATTGTAGACTGCCTGTGGGCAATCATAATCGTTGTCCGTCCCGCACACACCCGGTTCAGGGCCTCATTGACCAGGTGCTCTGATTCATTATCCAGAGCGGATGTGGCTTCATCCAGGAGAAGAATCGGCGCATTTTTCAGGATGGCTCTGGCGATGGCGATCCGCTGTCTCTCTCCGCCGGAAAGGGTATTTCCCCGCTCTCCGAGGATAGTATCATAGCCCTGAGGCAGTTTCCGGATAAATTCATAAGCGTTCGCCGTCTTTGCCGCCTGGATAATCTCCTCCATGGACGCCTTTCTGCCGCTTCCTGCCAGACCATAAGCAATATTTTCCGCAATCCATCTCCGCTGAAAAAAGCACCCGCATTTCTGCCAGTGCTTTCATTCGCTTATTATTGTGTCGGAATATCAGAATTCTCTTATTTCTTTTGCCAAAGAAAATGGAATGATATTCCCCGGTTTCGTCTCGATATAAGCCTTCTCCTTATGCATATATTCAACAATATCTTTTGCCTTATAATCTTTAAATTTTTTTATTACCTTATCTATGATTTTCTTTTCATCAGCACTTAAAATAGAATAATCCATTCCCTTTGTCGGATAGATGTGAAGCATTAATTCATAATTATAGCTTTCTTCTTCGTGTATATTTAAATTTTCCAGATTCATAAGATTATAATGTCCAACAGGAAGAGCTCCCATAGTATTATGCCTATAAACCATTCCAGTCATAGCATGACAATTCAATTTATACGAAAGAGCATCTACATACCAGAGCATTTTCATCAATTTTACCTTGAACAAATTAGACACTTTCTCGGCAATATATGAAATTACAGCCTCGGTTTTATCAATATTCAATATCGTAAAACCGTTTGCATCTGATGGCTCTTCAAAATCAGCATATTCCCCTTCAATTGCCTGCCGTGTCAGATACTCTTTTCCATAAGAATCCAGATTCTCTATAATTTTTGCCTTTATTTCTGCTTTTTTCTGGGCAGAAAATTTTGCGGCATTCTTTTTCAGGAATTCCAGTGCCATTAATGGATTGTCTTTAATAAGACGAAGCATTGTGTCATACGCCTCATCCTGGATGGCTTTACTCTCATATCTTGATATTGTAGCCTCTCCCCATCCAAATAATCTTGCAAGATCAACTTGTGACAGGCCATAATTTTCTCTTATTGCAACGATCTCGTCAGAGGTAAGCAGACCACGTTTTACACGGTAAGCATTACGTGCATTCAGAAGATTTGCATTTGTCATGGAGCCGGTTTCAAATTCATTTTCATCTTCATCCGCATTTGCACAAAAATAAAACCTCTCCTCGTAGGTTACCTCTTCACCCTTCAATATAATTGTTGCAAAGCGTTTTCTTTCTTCTACTTCATGTGTCTTGTCACACAGCGGACAATACATGTGAACTTTTCTAATTAAAGTACTCGTCTCCATTGTCCTTCCTCCTTTTCGTCTCCAATTATGCATATGGGAATTTCATCTTATCCATCGCATAATGGAACGACACGCATAAAACATGTCTTTTCTGGTCTCCTTTAATTTTCAGCTTTATATATATAAGTTTTCTGTTTATATTCTTTCCAAATACAAAAAGCAGTGGTGGATCTAAATCATCTTTATCAATCTTAGTTTCCGAATATTCTTCGACAGTCAGTTCTTTTAATCTGTCAACAACATCCTCTATATCATAGTCTAAATCTAATAACGTATATGGTGTCGAATGCTCCATGTCATCCTTCTTATTTTTTCGTATTAAAATAAAGTCAGTATCTATATTAAAGTCACCTTTTTCCAAAAACATTTTCAGTTCTTCCAAAAAAGCAACGACTTCTCCTCTTTTCGATTGTGTACTAAGAAAGATGATAATCACCTCCAGCAAATTTCTCACTATCAATTGATAGTATATATCCTAATTAATCATTTGTCAAGAAAAGGCCAAAATTATTCTCTTTTAATATCCTATGAGGATATCGCCCAGATGGATGAGGATGCGATACCACTTGGAACATAAGCCCCGGCGTTGCTGCGGAGGTAGACGTATACCTGTTTGTAGGGACACTGCCCTATAGCCAGTACTCCTACGTGGAACCTGATCTGCTAATGGAGTATGGGGACTCCACCGTAGTTGCAGGGAATCAAAGAAAGGGAGCCAAAATGAAAAGTCTCTGTTCCTATCTGCCATCGTATGTACAATTGCATGTCTAGTATTCGCTCCCTTATCATAAATCAAGCCTTCATCAGAAATACCAATCCTTTTGATCGTATTCCCAAGTATCTTTCCAAAATAATCGTCTCCTACCTTCCTACTCATCGGTCTCACAGCAAAGTCCATTATCCCTGTATTTCTCCCCTGCCGCAGGATCCAATCCGAATCACTTCATCGGCCAGCGCGATTGTAGACTGCCTGTGGGCAATCATAATCGTTGTCCGTCCCGCACACACCCGGTTCAGGGCTTCATTGACCAGGTGCTCTGATTCATTGTCCAGAGCGGATGTGGCTTCATCCAGGAGAAGAATCGGCGCATTTCTCAGGACGGCTCTGGCGATGGCGATCCGCTGTCTCTCTCCGCCGGAAAGGGTATTTCCCCGCTCTCCAGGGATAGTATCATAGCCCTGAGGCAGTTTCCGGATAAATTCATGAGCGTTCGCCGTCTTTGCCGCCTGGATAATCTCCTCCATGGACGCCTTCCTGCCGCTTCCTGCCAGACCATAAGCAATATTTTCCGCAATCGTCACTTCAAACAGGTATGGTTCCTGAGGCACGTAAGCGATCATCTCCCGCATTTCCCGAAGGGTACTGTTTCGGCCGCTTTTTCCGCATATTTCGATGTATCCGCAGTCCGGAGGATAAAAGCCCAGCAGAAGCTTTGCCAGCGTACTTTTTCCGCACCCGGATTCTCCCGTCACGGCCACACACTTTCCTTTGGGGATCTGTAATGTAAAATCAGAAAAAATCTTCCGATCCTTCTGATACCCAAAATCAATATGTTCTATCCGCACCGCCTTATCTGCACTGCATAATTCTCCCGCTTCGCTCTCTGCCTGCGCAGCATACTGCCTGGGTTCCTCCGGAAGCTGGAGAAAATCATAAAGATTTTCCACATTTGCCAGACAGTTCATCATCTGTGGAAGATACCTGCCGATATCCAAAAACACATACCGAAATGAACCATAAAGCGTGTAAAGTGCCGTCAGTCCCCCAAGGCTGATCCTTCCTGCAGCCACGAACCATACGCCGAGACCGAGGAAAGCCAGGGCGCCGAAAAGATCCAGAAAACTGTTTAAGCTTTCCAGGCCGGCACTTAATCGATTCGTTCGCTCCTGCCCCTGAAAGCAGTCCTTATTCGCCTTAGAAAACATCTGCAGAAGCCTTTCCCCCACCGGAAACATCTTCACCGTTTCCATACCCGAAAGCATATTCGTCAGGTACTCCATAAGCTTCCCATTTCCCGCTGCCTGGACAGCCCCGGAAGCTTTCATGGGCTTTAAAAACAGGCTGTTTCCTGAAAAGGAAATCAAACTGACAATCAGGAGGCATAAAGTAAGGGGAGGGCTGTAATAAAACATGGGAACCAGATAAACCACCGTAGAAATGACCGCTGCAGACAATCTCCGCAGCCGGGAGCTGTAAATATCCCCCGCCCGCTCCGTATCATAAATCAGCTTTGAGATAAAGTCTCCGCTGTGATGCTCCTCATAATAAGCAAAGGGCAGTCTCTGGGCTTTCGAAAATACCAGTTTTTCCAGCCGGGCAATTCCCCGCCTTCCCTCAATATTGTAGCGGATAATCCCCACCCGCCACACCCACCATCCCAGCACAAAAGCAGCAAACTGCAGTCCCGCCCGGAGAAAAAGGCCATCTGCATTCCCGGTCTGGGCCGATGTAACCACGCTCTCCACGATCCAGGCATTGGCAATCCTTGCGAAAGCTGCCCCTACAGAAGAAAGGAGAATTGCAGCCAGATAAACAGGCAGCCGCTTTTCCATCAGTCCCATAAACCAAAGAAGCAAATGCTTCTTATCCGCCTTATTCTGCATTCTCCCCCACTTCCTTTCCATACAGATTTGCATAAATTCCCTTTTTCTGAAGCAGTTCCTGGTGGGTGCCCATTTCTGCCGCCTCCCCATCCTGCAGCACATAAATCCGGTCAGCCGCCTTTATCGTGGAAAGGCGGTGAGCGATCACGATAACCGTCTTTCCCTCTGCAATCCGTGAAATCCCTTTCTGAATCTCCTGTTCCGTCTCTGTATCCACTGCAGATGTAGGCTCATCCAGCAAAATAATGGGAGCGTTCTTTAAAAACGCCCGAGCCATAGAAATGCGCTGCCTCTCTCCGCCGGAAAGCTTCACGCCCCGCTCTCCCACCAGCGTATCATATCCTTCCGGCAGACCGGCAATAAACTCATGAATCTGCGCTGCTCTGCATGCCTCTTCTACTTCCTGCCGGGAAGCCCCTTCTTTTCCGCAGGCCACATTCCAGAAAATGCTCTCAGGAAAAAGGAAAACGTTCTGAGATACGATAGAAAAACAGTCCCTGGCTGCCTGAAGATTCCAGTCCTCAATCTGTCTGCCATAAAGCAGATATTCCCCTTCGGTCTTCGCATATAACCCGCAGAGAAGCTTAAAAATCGTGCTTTTCCCCTCTCCTGAACCTCCCGCAAATGCTGCCGTTTCGCCCTTTCGGATACAGAAAGATACCCCTTTCAGTACGGGATTTCCCGGTTCGTAAGAAAAATTCACCTGTCTCCATGAAATGACCGTTTCCCTTTCCCCTTTTTCATGTTCATTTCCTGCCTCAGCCGTCTCCTGTTCCCCTGCCGTTTCTCTGCCAAAAGCACCGGCAGACAACCTCTCTTCTTCTTCCGTCTGCCTGTCAAAGAGCCGTTCCAGACGATCCATAGCCACCTTAGCCGTGCGGATATCGTTGGCACAGAATACGATATCACTTATAGGGTGGATTACCCGATTTAACAGCACGGTAAACGAAAGCATCTCACCGGCAGTGATTCGTCCTCCAAGCACCTCATAGAGAGCAAACAGATAGCAGATCACCACTGGAACCGTGGTAAGAATTCCCTTTAGCAGCCACCCCAAAGAGCTGATCCGGGTGCTTTTGCAGCCGTGGTCAGCAATATCATCAATTATGGTCCCAATGCGCCGGCCGGCAGTTTCCTCCAGATTATAACTCCGCAGGACTTCGATTCCCTGGATCACATCGTAAGCAGCCTCCGTCCTGTCATCCATCCTGGTACGGAACCCTTTTGCAATGCGGGCAAGTTTTTTAGAAAGCTTGTCTGCCACCACCAGCATCACCGGGTAACTGGCAAAGAGAATGATGATCAGTCTCCCATCCATTTGAATGAAATATCCCGTAATCATAACCGCCGTTACCAGATTCACCAGAAGGTCCGGAAGAATTTCCGAATAAAATCTGCCCGCCTCCCCTATATCCGATGAAAACCGGGTCAATATGGCTCCGGAACCATTTTCATCGAAACAGGAGCAAGGAAGCTTCATCAGCCGTTCTCCCGTCTGCTGTCTCACCCTGCGCAAAACCAGTGCACTGTAATGACCGGCACTTAAGCTTTTCCCAAAAGAAACGGCCGCTCCCCATACAGCCAGGTCAGAAAGTCCTGCCAAGAGCTTTCCCATGTCCACCTGCTGTCCGGCAAAAATGCAGTCGGCTGCCTGTGCAACTTCATCATTTCCGGCAATTACGATTCCATTTAGCAAGATGGCCAGTATCACAGAAATGCCCAGAAAAGCCCCGTACCGCATGCTTGCCTGCCAGAATAACCCCTGCGCTTTCCTCACCATAAAATCCGCCCTTCTGTCCAGACTTTCTCTCCTTCATGTCCCGTATCCTTCATGATCCGCCCGATCCGCCAACATGGAGAAAACTGTCCGATAATTTCCATCGCTTCTCTCCATCCACCTTCCGGCGCCACTGCGATCATTCCGATTCCCATATTAAAATGATAGGGAAATACCCGCTCTCCGATCATATCCTGCTGAAAAAGAAAACGATGCAGGGGAAAAACCGGCACAGAGCACAGATCAATACAAGCTCCCAGGCCCTCAGGTACTCGCCGCCAGCTTCTTCGTTTCAGCATACTATTCAAAACCCGAACTGCTCCATGCAGCAATCCCTGCCCCTGCAATGCCCGGATTTCTCGTACAAATGCATTTCCAGGCTTCATGAGCTCATCTAAAAAGAGATGCTTTTCGTCCAATTTTTCCTGAAACAACCTGGGCTTCCGGTCCAGCATAACCTTAATAATCGGATAATTCGTGCCGTCAATTCCATCTGTCCGAATGCCAATCAAAATATCCCCTTCCCTTATCTGACTTCCATCCAGAATTTTTTCTCGGTCCTGAACCCCGGTCAGCGTCACATTGATATGATACTCCTCCGTACCGTAATTTACCGGCTGTGCCGCGATCTCCATTCCGGCAAAAATCACATCATTCTTCCGACACCGGTCCTTCATGGCTTCCGCCATCAAACGCAGCTGATCCTGATTATAATTTCCGCACACAATCATCCCTTTTAAAATCATCGATTCCACACCGTACTGGAGCAGCAAATTGATGGTGCCAGCCACTGCATCCGCGCAAATCTCCCGGTTATATCGGTATTCTGCCGCCAGCCTTTCCTTAGAGCCGGGGGTACAGGTGATGCTGGCGTATATGGGGTCCTTCATGGAAGCTGTGTCCATACGGAATAAGTACGCATCTGCATATTCCGCTGAAAAAATCCTCTCATCATCGGAATTTAATTTCAGCAGTTCCCGTTTAAGCTTATACAGTTTCTTCGTGTCCAGGCCTGTGTCCGTATATCGAATCCATCGATTTTCCCAGGCAGAATCATTTAACAGCAGATCCACAGTCACATTCAAAACATTCGCCATCTCATACAGCATCTCCACCGTAGGCAGACTGTATCCTGCCTCCCATTTGGAAACCGACTGATAGGATATGTTCAAACTGTCCGCCAGTTCTTTCTGCGAAAAACCTTTATCCTTCCGGTAATAGGCAATCCGCCTTCCCACACTTTTTTTATCCAGCATACTCTTCCCTCTCCCTGTAATAATCTTCTGTCGTTGAGATCCGGGCTTTCCGCCCTTTCTCTTCTCTCCCAACTATAGCACGCCCCCTTATGCCCATCAATAACCGGATAGGCGACTGATCCGCACAGGAAATTCTACCTGCAGTTGAAAAAAGCGGCATATCCGCCTCTGCAGACAGCCGCTTTGCCTGACTTACTGCCATAAGTCAGGCTTATCACGAAAAAAGAGCGCCAGAACCCTGGCGCCCATTCGTTTTCCTCATTTTCATTTATTCTGCCGCCGTCTCCCCGGAAGTCATCATCCCGGAAAGGTCAATCTCCGTGTACCCTTCCAGATCCGGTACGGTAATCTCCACCGGCTGACCCGGATTCTCATAGGTGACGCTGGTATCCATGTCTACATTGATGGTTTCTCCATTGGCAGTCATCTCAACTGCCATCACCATATCCGTGCTGGTAAAATACCCGTCTGCATTTACCACGGCCTGGCCGCTGGCGCTGGTAATATTATAAGTAATATCTCCCAAACCCATGGTTCCCATGCCGCTTAAGGCATCCTGCACATACTGATCCATCTGAGAAGCATCGCAGGTAAAGGTGAGAACCGTATTATCTCCGTCCTTTTTTGCTGTAATCTCTGACAGATATGAGGAGTCCATATTGCTTCCCTCGGTGCTCTTTTTAATCTGCTCAGTCAGCTCATTAATGTCCATGGCATACATAAGCTTCTGACCTGCCGAATCGATATAATAATAACCGTCCTTATAATACATGGTCATATCAACCGTCTGACCAAGGGTGGTGCTGGTTCCTTCGGCGTAATACTCCATGGAATCCGTGTTCATTCCCTTGATCTTCATGTCCATGTCCGTGACAACGCTCAGAGAATCCTCTCCCTGCTTTATGGTCATATCCACACTGGAAGTCATGGCTGCATCTGACATCTCCTGGCTCTTTTGATTCGCCGCATCATAAATTTCCCTGGCATCCAGCTGCTGTCCGCACCCGCCGGCCAATACCAAAACGCCGATTCCGAATAAAATCCCCGCCTGCTTTTTCATCATATCCTCCTGGTTGTTTTTAGATTTCTCTTTCTATCATCACTATACAACAAGACCGCCAAAAACACCACTTCTAAATTCTTACAATTTCCTGTAAAAATCAGGCAGCGCTGCTTGAATTTCATGCTTGTATTCCATCCACGTACAGACGGCTGCATCGGAAAGCAAAAGAGGATGAGAGAAGGGCCTGAATGGCCGATTCCGAATTCCGAAAAATAAAGTATTGACAAATCCCCCAAATAGTATTAAGATGTGTATCAACAAGCAAAACCGATGAGAAAGAGGAGTAAGCTTTCCGGTGAAATCACAGAGAGCCGCAGGCGGTGGGATTGCGGTATGGAACCAATTGCTGAATGGACTTTCGAGGGCAGCTCTGAAGGAGCATTACAGTAGGGGCTGACGGGATTCTGCATCCGTTACCATTGCAGCACGTATGTTGGTATGTGAGAGATAACGTTTCGTTAAATTGAGTGGCACCGCGGATAGATTCGCCTCAAGGATATACATATTATCCTTGGGGCTTATTTTTTTGCCCCGCTTCCGATCACATATCCGAAAATTAATTGATAATGGAGGATTTGAATGATGAAAAAAACATTACCTGTACTGATGGCAGCCGCTGTGGCCATGAACCTGTTAACTGGATGCGTAACCATTGAACCGGCGGAAACTACTGCTGCTTCAACTGCTCAAGAAGAAACCGGATCAACCCAAAATGCTTCTGCAGAATCTTCATCAGACAGCAGCCAGGAAACCTCTTCTGATTCCTATGTGATTGGAATTGGACAATACGCGGAACACGGCTCCTTAGACAACTGCCGTGAAGGTTTTCTGGAAGGACTGGCAGAAGAAGGAATTGTTGAAGGAGAAAACCTGACGGTATATTACGAAAACGCCCAGGCAGACGGCGGCACCGCCAGCCAGATTTTCACCAACTTCGCCGCCAGAGACGTGGATCTTTTCTGCGCTATTGCCACTCCTATGGCTCAAAGCGCATACAGCGTGGCCATGAAATCCGATATTCCGGTAATTTACACTGCAGTTACCGATCCGGTTGCCGCTGAGTTAGCGAATGCCGATGGTTCAAGCGTAGGAGATATTACGGGCACCAGCGACAAGCTTCCTGTAGAACAGCAGCTTCAGATGATCCGGGAAATCCTTCCCGATGCAGAAACCATTGGCATCATGTATACCACCAGCGAAGTAAATTCTCAAACTACCATTGAAGAATACAAGGCAGCAGCGCCGGATTACGGCTTCACCATTGTAGAAAGCGGCGTCTCCTCTTCTGCTGACATTCCTTTGGCGGCAGACAGCCTGTTAAGCCAGGTGGACTGCATCACCAATCTGACAGACAATACGGTAGTAGCTTCTCTTCCCGTTATTCTGGACAAAGCAGCCGCCTTAAATATCCCTGTATTCGGCAGCGAAATTGAACAGGTGCGTATCGGCTGTCTTGCTTCTATGGGACTGGATTATATTGAACTTGGAAAGCAAACCGGCCGGATGGCCGCTAAAGTCCTGAAGGGCGAAGCAAAGGCCAGCGAAATGAATTACGAGGTAATCCAGGAAGCTTCTTTCTACGGCAATTCTGCTGTGGCAGAAAATCTGGGAATTACTCTTCCTGAAGATTTGACAGCAAACGCAGCGGAAATGTTCACGGAAATTTCCCAATAGCCAGCAAATGCCGATTCGGCAGCTTAAATACAATGATTTGATTTCACCGGAGGTTTTTATGATTACCACAATAATCGGAGTTCTGGAAGAAGGTCTTGTATACGCCATTATGGCCCTTGGCGTATACATTACCTACACAATTCTGGATTTCCCGGATCTTTCTGTTGACTCAACCTTTCCATTAGGGGCGGCAGTGACTGCGGTGGCGATTATCGCCGGCGTTCCGCCAATCCTTACTCTCCCGCTTACTTTTCTGGCAGGCGCGGCCGCCGGCTGCGCCACCGGACTGATTCATGTTAAGCTTAAAGTCCGGGACCTTTTGTCCGGCATCATTGTCATGACCGCTCTCTATTCCATCAATCTGCGGATTGCCGGCCGGGCCAACCTGCCCATCTTCAGCCAGAAGACTATTTTTGACAGCGGACTTGCCTCCAAGCTTCCCCCCTCGCTGGCGCCTTTCACCGTACTAATCGTCCTGATTATTCTGGTCGTAATCTGCAAAGTAGTGCTGGATCTATACCTTAAAACTAAGTCCGGCTATCTTCTTCGGGCTGCCGGAGACAATGAGGTTTTAGTCACCTCTCTGGCAAAGGATAAAGGAACAGTAAAAATATTAGGCCTGGCAATCGCCAACGGCTTCGCCGCTTTGGCCGGCTGCGTTTATTGTCAGCAGAAAGGATTTTTCGAAATCTCCATGGGTACTGGAACGATGGTAATCGGTCTGGCTAACGTTATTATAGGAACCCAGCTGTTTAAGCGGGTTTCTTTCATGAAAGCCACCACGGCAGTAATTATCGGCTCGATTATCTACAAGGCATGTGTTTCCATCGCCTTAAGCCTTGGAGCGATTCATATTGGACGAGTAACGATCTCTCTTCCCATTACTGCTTCTGATCTTAAGCTGGCAACCTCCGTGCTCTTTTTGATTATTCTGGTTCTAGGCAATCGGAAAGGAAAGAAAGGAAAACTCCATGCTTGAATTAAGACACATTGAAAAATATTACAACGCAGGCACGGTAAATGAAATGTGTCTGTTTCAGGATTTTAATCTTACCATCAAGGATCACCAATTTGTTTCTGTTGTGGGAAGCAACGGCTCAGGCAAAACATCCATGCTGAATCTGATCTGCGGCAGCATTCCTGTGGACGAGGGCAGAATTCTCATGAACGGCAAAGACATTACCAAACTTCCCGAACACAAAAGGCTCAGATCCATCGGCAGAGTTTATCAGAATCCAGCCATGGGCACCTGCCCCAATATGACAATTCTGGAAAACATGGCTCTGGCAGACAATAAAGGAAAATCCTTTAATCTCCTTCCCGGCACTAACCGCCAGCGCATCGACGCTTACCGGGAGTCCTTAAAAACACTTGGCCTTGGTCTGGAGGATAAACTGGATGTGAAGGTAGGGGTGCTGTCCGGAGGCCAGCGTCAGGCCATGGCGCTTTTGATGTCCACCATGACGCCTATTGAATTTTTGATTCTGGATGAGCATACTGCTGCTCTGGATCCGAAAACAGCTGAAACTATCATGGAGCTTACGAACAAAATCGTAAAAGAAAAGCAGCTGACCACCATCATGGTCACCCACAATCTTCGCTATGCCGTAGAATACGGGAACCGTCTTTTAATGATGCATCAGGGCGGCATTGTTATTGATAAGGCAGACGAGGAAAAAGAAGAAATCCAAATCGATGAGATTCTGAAAAAGTTTAATGAAATCAGCATTGAATGCGGAAATTAAGCTTCAGCTGTTTGCAGACGTAATGCAGAAGCAGCCAAAAACGCAAAAGAAGGAAAAAGGCATTGACATCTTTTCCCTCTTTTGCGTTTTTTGATGATATCGTTTATTGTTTAATGCTGCCGCCGACATTGCAGGAGAAGCGCGCAGTCACTTCTATCGGTTTTTAAAAATCTCCACTGCCGCATTCCACAAGCTTACCAGCACGTTCCACATCCTCATAAAAGGATTTTCTTTCTTCTCTTTCGTCTCCGCATCCAGAATCTCATTCTCATCTTCTTCTAAGCTGATTTCATCTGTCCGCAAAATAATCTGCAGACTGTTCGGCTCTCCATTTTTTCTTGAGGTAAAGGATACTTTTTCCGCCTCAGGATCCATATCCAGAAAACGGTTCTCCTCTTCAAATTTATCTAACTCACGATCCAGAGTGGTTTTCATAACTCCGCTGCTTTTGCGGATCTCCCCTGTAGCATCCAGCACATCCATGCTTCTGGTCAAAAGCTGCGAGGCGCCTTCAATCAGCTCCTTCGTTCCCTGATCAAGACTTGGAGAAGAAGCTTTTAATGTATTTTGGATAATGGTCATTGAACCAACTGTTTGATTCAACAGATTATTGGTGCGATTTAACAGTTCCTGGCTGTCTGTCAAGGCGCTCTGCAGCTCTGGATAATACAGATCCAAAGAAGCTTTCATCGCTCTCACCTGAGAAAGAAGTTCATCCGACATTGCCGTCAAATCTCTGAATTTATCCACGGAATGATCCGCTCCTGTCAGCAAGGTTTCTGCCGACCGGCGCAGCGCGTTGCTGTGGCTGGCCAAGGTTTCCAGCCCATCTGCTTTCCCAATCAGCTTATCCTTCGGGTTTTCCACCTGAGCCATAGCCAAACTCAGCTGTTCCATGGCGCTTTCTTGATAGCCTGATTTAAACTGAGCGAATGCCTGCTGATAAACAGCGTCATGCTGCTTTTCATATTCTTCCTTTTGATCTGGATCATTCCTGTCCAGTCCCATGGCTTCCATTACTGCATCGGCGTATGCCATGGCCTGATCGTCTGCGTATTCCTCTGCATCCCGGTCAATATCATCCTCTGCTGAGGTTTCAGAAAATCCCACCAGGGTCATCATCACCGCAGCCTCCTGAGCCTGAAGCTGGGTATCCAGCTGAATTACCTCCATCAACGAGGACTCAAAACCAGGAAGCACGTCTGCCGTTCTTTCCAGCCCATTTTGTATCCGATCCAGATCTTCATCCAGCTCCTCAAGAGGAGTCTGCATCTTTTCCAGGGTCCCTGTCATTTCCGTGAGATGGCTGTGGAGCGATTCTGCACTGTCTTTAGCCGTCTGGAGATAAGGAACCATAGCCGAGCTTTGCTGAGCCATCGCAGCCAGCGCCTGGATAGAAGCATCATTCTGGGCCTCTATGGCGCTCCTGCTTCCGCTGATTACTTCCCGGGCTTCTTCAAAATTAGTTAAACTTTCCTGGACAGAAACTACGCCATTTTTCATCGATTCCATGGAAGCAAGCATAGCATCGATACTGTGATACATGGCGTCTCCTGCCTCTCGCCAGGTATCCTTTGCCTCTTTAATCTCTTTAACATGTTTTAACGAATCAGTCGTCCCGGGAATCATCAGGATGAGTATCCCTGAAGATTCGTAACTGTCCGTCCCGATTCTTGCGGTAAAATCTCCAGATTCTCCCGGCAAAGCTGTAAACACTGCCGCAGTCATAGACCCAATGGTCTGAATTTGTGCTCCCGGAGCATCAATACTGTAGCAGGATTCCTGATCGGCCGGAAACATTACCGCCAGCATCATATTATTCTGGTCATACAGATCCGCCGCATGGTTGGGTTCTGCCTGAACCCTGATCTCCACCAGCCCCGAGGCCCCGGCCAGATTCTCTGGTTTCTCCGGTCTTCCGTTCAGCTGATAGCTCACATCGAAATTCCAGGGAAGCTGCACCGATTCTGGCTCCATCACGCCTTCGTAATAAAACGGTTCATGGCTGTCCTGACTCAGATTCCAGGTTACCTCCCCTTCCTTTTCCTGAGGAAGCGCATCATTACTCATATTGATGATACGGGTATACTCTCCGTAATCCGTAAAGGAGGACGCCCCATTAGACCTTACGCATTTTACTACGCTTACCGCTCTTTTCTTCCCATATGTATCCAGATTCACATACATGGTTTCATCCACAGATGGAATAGGCTCCCCCGCTAAAACAGGAGTAAGCACGGTCTCCGACAGCAATGCCGTCATCAAAAGAACCGCTCCTCGTTGAACAATGGCTTTTATTTTTTTATTGTTCTCCATGAATTTTTCCCTCCTTCGCCGTACGTTTTTTCTGTCTCCACTCCCGAAAACGCTGAAGTTCATTTTTCGTCAGCAGCGGATCTACCCCCGCCAGGAACGCCGGAAGCAGAGCCATCACCAGAATCATGCTGATAAAAGCTCCTCGGCCAATCAAATGGCCCAGATCCCCGATCGCGCTGATGGAAGAAACGGCATAAAGCACGTATCCCACAATCGTGAGAATGGAACCTGAGGTTAAAATCGCCGGCATGCTCAAAGCCATAGCCTCCCAAGCGGCCTCCTTTCGATTTTTGCTTTTTCTTGCCTGAATATAATTGCTGGTGGTTAAAATCGAATAAT
This sequence comes from Candidatus Cottocaccamicrobium excrementipullorum, assembly GCA_018713255.1. GTDB lineage: Bacteria > Bacillota > Clostridia > Lachnospirales > Lachnospiraceae > Caccovicinus > Caccovicinus excrementipullorum. The sequence continues at coordinate 159,356 of DVFL01000002.1, forward strand.
CCACCGTTGCTCCCAGCTGAATACAGCTGACAATCACATACCCCATAAACACCACCTGATCCCCAGCCAGATACGGCACTGCCATGTTAAAGATAATGGCAACTTCAATGGGAATCATTACTACAATAGGCACCACAAGAGAGCGATAAGTCAACAGCACCACCAAAAATACGCCGATATTGGAAAGGAGATTTACCAGATCATAATCTTTCGTAATCACTTCCTGAATATCCCGGGTAGAAGGCGTTCCTCCTACCAAATAAGAATTCTCCGGATAATATCGATGCATGATCTCCTGAATGGTATCCGCTGCCTGGTAAGCTGCCTGGCTTTCGTCTTTGGTTCTGGTATAAAGGAGAATACGGGAATACCCATTTTTGTGAAGCAGTCCTGTTACACTTTCCGGCAGAAAGCTTTCTGGAATTCCTTCAGGAAGAGTTCCCGCCAGGGACTGAACTGATTTTACCTCTGGAAGCGCTTCGATTTCCTGGGTCATTTCTTTTTCCGTCACATTTGAGGTTTGAGGAACAATGATCATCATCATATTGCTCCGGCCAAATCGGGCAATGATCTTTTGGTCATCCTCATAAACTTTTGTCCCCTCCCCTGCTCCCACCGCTGAATTTCCAAATAAGTAGCTGTTCATAGTCTGCGCCTGGTACATCGGAAGGAAAAATACCACCACCAGCGCCAGCACCACATAACGGATTTTGTAGATCTTTACGCTGATCTTTCTAAAATCTGGAAGGAAAGAACCATGAGAAAAGCGCTCAATCAGTCTGGACATCCTTAAAATCAGCGCCGGCATGAGAAACAGCACAGTTATCAGACTGAACACCACGCCCTTAGCCAGAGAAAGTCCCAGGTCAAAGCCAATGCTGAATTTCATGGTCACCAGCACCAGAAAACCTACAATGGTAGTTAAACTGCTGGCAAGAATGGAATTTAACGCTTCATTAATCGCATTGGTGAGAGCTGTAATCTGATCCTCTCCCTTTTCCTTATACCGGGTATACGCATGAAGAAGAAAAATCGAATAATCCATGGAAACCGCCAGCTGCAGCACAGCTACCACATTATCAGTGAGAAAAGACACTGTGCCCAGAAAAATATTGGTGCCTTTGTTTAATATAATTGCTGCTCCCATCACGGTAAGAAACAGAACCGGCTCAAACCAGGAGGTGGTGGTAAGGCAGAGAATCAGGAAAATAAAGACCACAGCCAGCGTCATAATCATTTTCATTTCCTCCGCCAGCTGCTTCGCCAGGGACTGATTCTGCACGGCCATCCCCACGAAATATCCTTTATCGCCGGTAATCTTTCGCATTTCATCGATGGCTTGGGAGGTGCTCTGGTCAGAATCACCGCCTTCAAAAATAATATCCATTACCGCCGCCCCATCCCGATAATAATCGGAAATGGAATCTTCCTCAATAAATTCCTCCGGGGCGTACACATTCACCTCTGAATCGCACCACAGGATTTGATCCACACCATCCACTTCTTCCAGCCGGTCCTTGTATTCCTTCGCCTCATACAAGGTCACATCCTCTATCATTACCCGGGCCGTTCCTGGATAACCGAACGTCTCTTCCATCAAATTAAGCCCTTGCTTTGATTCTGCAGAATCGGGAAGGTATTCTGTTAAATCATAATTTACATTTACAAAGGGGATGCATAAAGCAGCCAGCACAAGACCAACAATAAATACTTTTTCAATTCTGCGGCTGTTTCTGGCAATGAATCCGGCAAGACGCATTCCACTCTGGCCTTTTTTCTTCTTTTCCTTCAGCTTCATTCCTGTTCTCTCCCTGTTCCGGCATAATAATTACTCGACAAATATCGTTTTTTATTCTATTATTTCATTTTTCGACTTATTTATCATTAATCAACATGTGTTGACTTATTGACTATAATGGATTATACTAACCTTAACCTACTGATGCAATAATCAATTTGGCCGGCAGTGTTTTTTACTCAACAATTTCCTCTGAATTTGATCATTATTCATCGTCTTTTATTCTCAACAAGGAAAAACCGGCCCCACAACGCACAAGCCTAGATGGAGGAAGAAATATGCGAGATGAAACCCAGGACCGCAGAGTGAGAAAAACCAGACAGCAGCTCCGCCGCTGCCTAGCCATTCTGCTGAAAGAAAAAAAGATTCAGGAGATTACCGTGAGAGAAATTACGGAGATGGCAGATTTAAACCGCGGAACCTTTTATCTCCACTACCGGGATGTATTCGATCTTCTGGAACAGATCGAAAAAGAGCTGCTGTCAGGCCTGGATGCAGCTCTTCAAAAGTATCAGGCAAACGAAATCCGCGAAAAACCATCTCTGGTTTTTACAGAGGTATTTCAATACACGAAAGAAAATGCAGATATGGTACAGATTCTTTTAGGCGAAAACGGAGATCTGAATTTCGTCAACCAGGTTAAAGCGCTGGTAAGGGAAAAGTGTCTGAAAGATTGGATGGAATTGTACCGCTCTCAGGATTCTCAGATTTTCGAGGCTTATTACGCCTTTATCGTTTCCGGCTGCCTAGGACTAGTTACTTACTGGCTGGAAAGCGGCATGAAAGAAAGCCCAGAGGATTTGGCCTGCATCTGCCAGGAAATCATGATGAAGGGAGTCCAAATCCTTCTTGCCCCATAATTTTGCCGTATCATGAAAAACGCGCCGCAAAACCAGTTCAAAAACCAGTTTCACGGCGCATTTTTCCGTCTTATTCTGCAATTTATCGCTTAATATCGTAATTCATATTCATCAAGTTGCGGATGGTCTGCACGTCATCCGTGATATTGGCGTCGCCATGGATGGTATGCTTAATGGCACTGCTGGCCACTGCAAAATTAATCATATCCATGGAACGGTAATTATGAAGCATGGCGTAAATCAATCCGCTGGCAAAAGCATCGCCGCCGCCTACACGATCCAGAATGTTAAAGGTAAACAGCCGGCTCTCAAAAGTATGACCCTCATACCACATAAAAGCTTTCAGGCTGTTCTCACTTCCGCTGTGAGCATACCGCACATGACGGGCAATGCACTTTAAGTTAGGATACCGTTCAACAAATGCCTGGAAAATTTCATCCTGCTGCTCGTAAGAAGGCTGCAGCGGCACGCCGTCCTTATAATCTCCCTTGCTGGGATCTTCTTCATCTCTCCACAGATGATAAGGCTCGATTCCTAACAGCACATCCACATAAGGCAGGCACTGGGTACAAAAATCTCTTGCCTCCTCCCAGGTCCAGAGGGCGCTGCGGAAATTGCCGTCAAAACTTACGGTAAGCCCCAGATCCTTTGCAGCCCGAAGGCTGTCCATTACCAGCCGGCGGCAGTTGTCTCCCAATGCAGGAGTAATTCCGCTCAAATGCAGCCAATCGAAGCCCTCCAGCATAGAATGAAGATCCACCTGACTGTAATCATATTCTGTAAAGGCGCTGTGCTTCCGGTCATAAGTCACCTTGCTTGGACGAATTCCGTAGCCGGTTTCCAGATAATATGTCCCTAAACGATGAGTAGGGGTCTCCTTGGGGCTGCTGAGAATCATCGGCGTACAGTGCACATCATTGCTGCGCAGCATTCTGATTGCGCTCTTTCCCAGACTGTTATTCGGCACTACACTGAAAAAGGTGCTGTCCACGCCCAGGTTAGCCAAAGCCAACGCAATATTGGCCTCGCTTCCGCCGTAACTGGCCTCAAAGTTGCTGGCCATCCGAATTTTCTCATAGTTTGGCGGGGTCAGACGAAGCATAATCTCGCCGATGGTAAAAAATTTCTTCGAATTGGTGTTTCCCTGTAAAATTGGATTAAAATGTTCCATACCGCGCTCCTCCTGCTTTGTATTTTGCCATGTTAGGCAAGAGTTCTTTTCCCCTCTAGCTCGTATTATATCAAAATTTCCGGGGTAAATAAATGTCCTGTTCTCAAGAATTTTCGCCTCCAAGAAAATCTTTTAGATACTCCTCCGCCGAACGGCTCATTTCCCGTGAGAAATCAGACATATATTTTCTGCTGCAAAAAGCGTTGATCCATTGTTCATAAGGAATCTGTCCTGCCTGGGGTTCAAGCATCTCCTGCAGTTCCTCTTTTCCCATTTCCCGATATTGGTTTTCATGAACAATAAACTTAAGGGAGGCCCGTTCCGGCTTTTTCCTCTCCTTCTGCTGGCTGGTTGGATAGCCGAAAACTACCATGGCAGCCGGAACAACGTAAGCAGGAAGATGAAGAAGGCGCCGATGTTCACTGCAGTTCTCCAAAATATCGCCAATATAACAGGAACCGATTCCCAAACTTTCTGCCGCCGTCACAGCATTTTGTGCAGCAATCACAGTATCCGCCATGGCCAGAAATAAATCTCCTGGACCAGGTTTTCTGGGAGCGAGTCCGGCATTCTGGTAAGCACGATACCATTTAGATGCGTCTGCACAGAAAACCAGCACAAGCGGCGCCTTGGCAATAAACGGCTGATCATCGCAGGTTACCGCCAAACGGTCTTTCAGATTCTGGTCGGTTACATCAATGATCGTATACAGCTGTTGATTTCCCGCCGTGGGAGCCTGGCAGGCTGATTCAAGAATCAGCCGTTTCTCATCTTGAGACACCGGTTCCTGCGTAAATACACGGACAGACTTTCTTCGAAACAACTCTTCAATTACCAGGTTAGGAAACCTTCTCTTTTCATTGTCCATTTCTTTTCACCTTCTATCTGAAAATGGAAAAGGCGCTGCTTCCCCTTTCTTCAGGTTCTGCAGCGCCCATTTTCATTCATCTTTATCTCTGAACACGTCCGGAACCGTCGCCGCCAGCCAGGTTGTCCACATCAGCGCGGGTAACCAGGTTGAAGTCACCAGGAATGGTGTGCTTTAACGCAGAAGCAGCAACAGCAAACTCCAGAGCTGCCTTCATGTCTTTTCCATCTACCAGTCCGCAGATTAAGCCTGCAGCGAAGGAATCGCCGCCGCCTACACGGTCAACGATAGGAGTGATGGAGTATTTTCTGGAATGATAGAACTCACGAGTCTTGCCATCCATAATGCAGGCAGACCAGCCATTGTTGGAAGCGGAGAAGCTTTCACGCAGAGAGCTTACAATGTACTTGAAGCCGAACTTGTCAGCCATCTGATTGAAGATATCAACATATCCGCCTAACTCCAGCTCGCCGGAGGTAACATCGGTGTTGCCTGGCTTGAAGCCCAGAACCTTCTCAGCATCCTCTTCGTTGCCGATGCAAACATCAACATACTGCATCAGGTTGGTCATAACCTTCTGAGCCTTCTCAGAGGACCATAATTTCTTACGGAAGTTTAAGTCTACGGAAACGGTTACGCCGTGAGCCTTTGCAGCCTTTAAAGCAGCCTCAGTTAACTCAATTGCAGCGTCAGATACAGCCGGAGTAATTCCGGTGAAGTGGAACCAGTCAGCATCCTTAAAGATCTCATCGAAATCAAACTGATCAGGAGTTGCAGTGGAGATAGAGCTGTGTGCGCGGTCATAAACTACGTTGGAAGCTCTCATTGCAGAACCGGTCTCCAGGTAGTAAATACCTAAACGCTCGCCGCTTCTTGCAATATGCTTGGTTCCTACGTTATACTTTCTCAATGCAGCAACAGCGCACTCGCCAATGGGATTAGCGGGAACAGCAGTTACGAAATCTGCCTCATGACCATAATTAGCCAGAGAAACAGCAACGTTAGCCTCGCCGCCGCCGTAGTTGATGTCAAACTCGTCAGCCTGAATAAACTTCTCATTATTTGGGGTGGACAGTCTTAACATAATCTCGCCCATGGTTACAATCTTTGCCATTTTAAATTCTCCTTAATTCATTAAAATTATTATATTGAACTTAAGCCCGTGCAGCTGCAACAGCCTTAACGAACTCCTGAGCCTTAGCGGTTACTGCTGCAAAGTCGCCGGTCTTTGCGCCCTTAGTCAGGCTGCTTCCGGTTCCTACTGCATATGCGCCGGCCTTTAACCACTTGTCAACATTGTCAACATCTACGCCGCCGGAAGGCATGAACTCGCCCTGAGGAAGGGGACCCTTGAAGGAGCTGATCGCTGCCGGTCCTACAATATTGCCAGGGAAGATCTTGATAACGTCACAGCCAGCTTCCATAGCGGTAATGGCTTCGGTTGGGGTCATAACGCCAGGCAGCATTGGTACACGATAACGGTTGCAAAGCTTAATGGTATCTACGTTTAAGCCAGGGCTTACTACGTAATTTGCACCTGCCAGAATTACCTGACGGGCAGTCTCAGGATCCAGAACCGTTCCAGCGCCGATAACAACCTTGTCATTATCTTTGTACTTCTTGGCCATGGCGGAAATAAACTCTACGGGGTTGCCCTCGTCCATGGTCATGGTGATCTCGATGAAATTAATGCCGCCTGCAATAATGGCATCTACCACCTTCTCGCCCTGCTCTAAGTTCTTTGCACGAACTACAGCTACCAGGCAGTCCTCTTTCAGTCTTGCTAAAACCTGTTCTTTCTTCATTTTTTTCTCCTTCTTTCTTTGAAGTTCGCATATGCGAATAAGTTTCGCAAATGCAATTTTATGATTAAATTTTAATCGTTACCACATATTTTGTCAACGGGTAAACCGCTATTTTTCCTCTTTTTCCGGCCTTTTTCCCAAATAGCCTAAAAGTCTGGAAATTTCCTCAGCTTTCTTCTTCACTGCACGTCCAAGAGCGTGATAATCCTCCTCCGGCTTATAAAAACTTGAGGCGCTGATCGCTCCCAGCACGTTGCCTTCCCGGTCAAATATCGGCGCTCCTGCACACTCCATATGCTCCTCCACCTCTCTGGCATCTAAAGCATATCCCTGCTTTCTCACCGTCTCAAGCTCCTGCAGCAGCGCTTCCGCCGTCATAATCGTCCGGGGAGTTTTCTGACGGAAATGAATCTGGCTGATCACCTGCTGCCGCTGCTCCTCATCAGTGTGAGCTAAAATCGCCTTTCCAAGAGAAGTACAGTAAACAGGATTCTTTGATCCTGCCGTAGCTGTGGTGATAATGGGATTTTCCGGCTCAAACTTGCACAGGTAAACAATCTCATGGCCAGAAAGCACGCCATAAAACACCGTCTTTCCAATCTGGCGGGAAAAAGCCCGAAGCTCTGGCTCAATTGTGCCGATCACGTCCAAATGATTGGTGTAGCTGATGCCGATGCGGTAAGCGGTAAGACCGATAGTATATACCTGACGCTGACCTTTGGCTACATTCACCATGCCGGTCTCCGCCAGTGTGGTGATGATATCATATGCGCTGGTCTTCGGCAAATCCAGAGTTTCGCAAATCCTGTCTAAGGTAATCCCCTCTGGACATTGGGAAACCAACTTTAAGATTTCAACGCTTCGTAATGTAGTTCTGTTCTGCTTCATGGGTTACCCTCTCTTCTGGAATTTCTCCGCCGGAACGGTCCGCCCTTAGTTGTGCCTAAGCTGTCTTCTGCCGCTGGTCTGAATAATTACAAGGTTACTCCCTGCTTGAAAATTGCCCAGTCATGGAAGCCGGCAATCTCTGCCTTAACCGGTTTTCCCGAGGCAACATCCAGCACATACTGGAAAAGAGCAGCCGCCAAATCTTCCTTGGTGGCATCCTCCACCATCCGTCCTGCATTAAAGTCAATCCAATTTTTCTTATGCTCCGCCAGACGGGTGTTGCTGGAAATTTTTACCGTAGGAACTGGAGATGCAAAAGGCGTACCTCTTCCTGTGGTAAACAATACGATCTGCGCGCCGGACATGGCCAGAGCAGTAGCCGCCACCAGATCATTTCCAGGAGCGCTTAAAAGGTTAAGCCCTTTATTCTTCACCGGCTCTGCATATGCCAGCACGCCCTTTACCGGTGAACTGCCTGATTTCTGGGTACAGCCAAGGGACTTATCTTCCAGCGTGGAAATACCGCCCTTCTTATTGCCGGGAGAAGGATTCTCATAAATAGTCTGATTATGACTGGTAAAATAGTTTTTGAAATCATTAATCAGATGAACCGTCTTATCAAACAGCTCCGGCGTCTCGCAGCGGTTCATCAGAATAGTTTCTGCCCCGAACATCTCCGGTACCTCTGTAAGAATGGTGGTGCCGCCCTTAGAGCAGAGAATATCTGAGAATGCGCCTACTACAGGGTTAGCCGTAATTCCAGACAGCCCGTCAGAACCGCCGCATTTCATGCCGATGATCAGCTCGCTGGCATCAATCTTTTCCCGCTTAAAGGATCCGGCATAGGCTGCAAGCTCTTCCATAATCTTCATCGCCTCTGCCTGCTCATCTTCCACATCCTGACACTGCAGGAAGCGAACCCGGTCCTTGTCATACTCTCCGATATAATCCATCAAAACCGGGATATTGCTGTTCTCACAGCCCAGTCCCAGAACCAGAACCCCGCCTGCATTAGGATGATGAATCATATCTGCCAGAATCTTTCTGGTGTTTTCCTGATCATCTCCCATTTGTGAACATCCGTAGGGATGCACAAAAGCTGCCACTGCATCAATGGTTCCGCCCACAAATTTCTGAGACTCTTTTTCAATCGCTTTAGCGATAGAATTCACACAGCCTACCGTGGGAATAATCCAGAGCTCATTGCGGACGCCTGCTCTGCCGTCTTTTCTGCGGAAGCCTTCAAAATATGCGTGCTCTGTCTCCTTAAACTCGGAATGTACCGGCTCATAAGTGTAAGTCAGCAGATCTCCTAAGGCAGTTTTCAAATTATGAACATGCACCCACTGGCCTTTTTTAATATCCTCCTTGGCATGTCCAATGCGGAAACCATACTTAATGACATCACTGCCGGCCTTGATGTCTGTTAAGGCGAATTTGTGCCCCTGGGGAATCTCTTCCAGGGTAGTCACCTGTGTCCCGCCAACCTCAAGAGTCGTGCCTGCCGGAATAGGGCGGAGGGCTACTGCAACATTGTCGTCCTCGTGGATCTTTACAAAGTCCTGCATTTTTTCTTCTCCTCTTCTCCTCCAATTTGCGCCTGCAAACCTTGGATAATCATGATTGTAAGTGCTTACAATTATTCTACAAAAAACTGTAGAGAAAGTCAATAAAAAAATAGAAACCTGTTGCAATGTTTGTTCACAATGAGTATAATAAACTTAGCTTGTAAGTACTTACAGAATTGAGGTGACCGGATGAATATCTATGACGTATCCAAAAAAGCTAATGTTTCCATCGCTACGGTATCCCGGGTGTTAAACGGGAATCCTAATGTCAGCGATAAAACCAGAGCGAAGGTTCTGGCCGTTATGGAACAGCTGGGTTATACGCCCAATGTGTTTGCCCGGGGGCTCGGCTTAAATACAATGAAGACCATCGGCATTATGTGCTCTGATTCTTCTGATTTGTATTTAGCCAATGCCATATATTACCTGGAACGTGATCTTCGTTCCAACGGCTATGATTCCATCCTCTGCTGTACCGGCTACGAGCTGGAGACGAAGCAAAAATATTTTGATCTGCTTTGTTCCAAGCGGGTGGATGCCATTATCCTGGCCGGCTCTAAATTTATAGAGATGAAACCCAGGGACAACACCTATATTCTGGACGCCGCAGAAAAAATTCCCATTATGCTGGTAAACGGATATTTGGAAGGAGACAACATCTACTCTACTGTCTGCGATGACAAGGCTGCCGTTTATCAAGCGGCTTCCTTGCTAATTCAGTCCGGAAGGCAGAAACTTCTTTATGTTTATACCAGCACATCCTACAGCGGAACCAACAAGCTCCAGGGATTTAAGGACGCTTTGTCCGATGCTGGCATGAAAATCGACCCTGCCTATATCCGCCAGTGCGCCAAGGACATTACAGCTGCCAAGGAATTATTTCTGGCTCTGGATAAAGAGGGGCTGAAATTTGATGCAGTGATAACCTCAGATGATTCTCTTGCTGCCGGAGCTGTAAAGTTTGCCCATGAGGCAGGACTGTCGATTCCCGACCGTCTTTCCATCATCGGCTACAACAACTCTATTCTCTCTCTCTGCTCCGATCCGGAACTGACTTCCATTGACAGCAAAGTAGAGGCCCTGTGCACCACCACAGTTAATACCCTCATGGGTGTCTTCAACGGTGGAAATGTCCCCAGCCGGACAACCATCGCTGCTGATCTAATAAAGCGTGAGACCACCAATTTTTAATTTAAGGAGGAAGTACCTATGCAACCATTTATGGACAAAGACTTCATGCTGAACACCGAAACGGCAAAAAAGCTGTATCATGAGTATGCAGAAAATATGCCAATTGTGGACTATCACTGCCACATCAATCCTCAGGAAATCTATGAGGACCGGAAATTTGATAACATTACCCAGGTTTGGCTGGGCGGAGATCATTATAAGTGGCGTCAGATGCGTTCCAACGGCATTGACGAAAAATACGTAACCGGAGACAGCACCGACCGTGAGAAATTCCAGGCCTGGGCAGAAACCATGCCAAAGCTCATTGGAAACCCGCTGTATCACTGGAGCCATCTGGAGCTTCGCAAATATTTCGGCTATCAGGGCTACTTAAACGGCGACACCGCTGAAGAAGTATGGAACCTGTGCAATGCCAAGCTTCAGGAAGACGGCATGACTGTCCGCAATTTAATCCGTCAGTCCAATGTAAAATTAATCTGTACCACAGATGATCCGGTGGATTCTCTGGAATGGCATGAGAAGATTGCTGCTGATCCTACCTTCGAGGTAAAGGTTCTTCCCGCATGGCGTCCAGACAAGGCCATGAACGTAGAAAAGCCAACCTACGCCGAATACATTGACACCCTTTCCCAGGTAAGCGGCATTAAGGTAACCAACTTCCAGACATTAAAAGATGCATTAAAGAACCGGATGGAATTCTTCAACGCCCATGGCTGCCTGGTTTCCGATCACGCTCTGGAGTATGTAATGTACGTTCCTGCTGACGAAGTAGAGCTGGACAGCATTATTGCCAAGAGCCTGAATCATGAGACCATCACCAAGGATGAAGAATTAAAATTCAAGACTGCATTCATGCTGTTTGTTGCAAAAGAATATCACAAGATGGGCTGGACCATGCAGCTTCATTATGGCTGCAAGCGTGACAACAACGCTTACATGTTTGAGCAGTTAGGACCTGACACCGGATTTGACTGCATCAACAATTACGCTCCCAGCGCACAGATGGCAGATTTCTTAAACGCGTTAAGCGCAACCAATGAAATTCCCAAGACCATCATTTACTCCTTAAATCCCAACGACAACGCTTCCATCGGCACCATCTTAGGCTGCTTCCAGAGTCCAGAAACTGCTGGAAAACTGCAGCAGGGTTCCGCTTGGTGGTTCAATGATCACTTTGTCGGCATGACCGAGCAGATGACTTCTCTGGCCAACTTAGGATGCTTCGGCAACTTCATCGGTATGCTTACCGATTCCAGAAGCTTCTTATCCTACACCAGACATGACTACTTCCGCCGGATCCTCTGCCGTCTGATTGGCGGTTGGGTAGAGGAAGGAATGTATCCTGACGATACCAAAGCTCTGGAAACCATTGTTAAGGGCATCTGCTATGACAACGCCGTTAAGTATTTCGGCTTTCCGGTTTAATTTCTGCCAAACAGCTGAAGGGCCTTCAGGCCCCTGACCAATCTATATCCGAGCTGAACACAAAACTGCTGCAGAGCCAGGGAGTTTTCCTGATTCTGCAGCAGTTTTTCAGCCTATGAATCATATCACAAAAGAAATCGAGGAACTTTCCATGAATAAATCATCATCATCCCTCATGACAGAAGGACCGATCTGGAAAAAAATCATTGGTTTTGCTGTCCCTCTGTTTCTGGGCAATCTGTTTCAGCAGCTTTACAACACCGCAGATTCCCTGATTGTAGGAAATTTTCTGGGAAGCAGCGCCCTGGCTGCCGTCAGTTCTTCAGGAAACCTGATTAACCTGATGGTAGGTTTATTTAACGGCATTGCCGTTGGCGCCGGCGTTGTAGTGGCACGGTATTACGGTGCACGAAAGGCGGATATGGTTCAGAAATCCATTCATACCATCATCGCTTTCGGTGTGGCTGCAGGAATTCTGCTGACCATCTTTGCCGTATCCTTCTCTCCTTCCATTCTTCGCCTGATGGGGACTCCAGAAGAAGTTCTTCCCAACTCCATCATTTATTTCCGGGTGTATTTTTCCGGTTCCCTGGCCTTTGTGCTGTATAATATTTTCGTAGGTATTCTCCAGGCCACAGGCGACAGCCGACATCCTCTGATCTATCTGATGATTTCTTCTGGCGTTAACGTGGTGCTGGATGTGTTTTTTGTGGCAGGTCTGGGCATGGGAGTAGGCTCCGCCGCCTTCGCCACGGTGATTTCCCAGATTGTCAGCGCTCTGCTTTGTCTGATTCATCTCATGAGAGCTCCAGAAGAGTACCGGGTGAGCTTAAGAAAAATCGGCTTCGACTTATCCATGCTGCGGCAGATTATCGGGAACGGACTTCCTGCAGGCCTTCAGAATTCCATTATTTCGCTGGCCAACGTAGTGGTTCAGTCCAACATCAATCAGTTCGGCTCCACCGCCATGGCAGGCTGCGGATCCTACACCAAAATTGAAGGATTCGGCTTTCTTCCTGTAACCTGCTTCGCCCTCTCGCTCACCACATTCGTCAGCCAGAATCTGGGGGCAGGAAAATACGATCGGGTGAGAAAAGGAGCCGTTTTCGGCATCCTCTGTTCCATTACCGCAGCGGAAGTGGTGGGAATCGTCATCAATGTATTCTCTCCTTACCTGATTTCCCTGTTCAACAGCGATCCTCAGGTAATCTCCTACGGCGTGGCACAGGCCAAAACCGTCACCCTCTTTTATTTTCTTCTGGCCTTCTCCCACTGCATGGCAGGCATTTTCCGAGGCGCCGGAAAATCCATTGTTCCCATGCTGGTGATGATGATCTGCTGGTGCATTATCCGGGTGACCTACATTACCATCGCCGTGAAATTCTTCCCGGTGATCAACACCATCTTCTGGGCATATCCCATCACCTGGACCTTAAGCTCGGCGGTTCTGCTGATCTATTACAGCAAATTTAAGCTGCCGGGGCAGGATCGTCAGACGGCAGCATCATGATTTTAGATTGATAAACCGCTGCGCTCCGCTAAAAAGTCTAAGATTTCGCTGAAAAAACAGACTGAACGCTCGGCAAAATTTGCCTGCATCCAGTCTGTTTTTCTCATTTTTATGAATTTTAGTAAAAATCAAAATTCCTCGCTCAACCAAGAATAATTATTCATCCCAGTTATGATATACCGCCTGAACATCGTCATCTGCATCCAAAAGATCCAGAATCCGGTTCATCTTTTTAATGGAATCCTCGTCGCTTAATTCTACCCAGGTCTGGGGGATCATGGTGACGCCGGCTTCCATCATGGGGATATTTTCCTTCTCCAGGGCTTCTCTTACCTGGCTGAAATTATCCGGATCGGTATACACCTCATAGCTGTCCTCTTCTTCAGAGAAATCTTCTGCTCCTGCGTCCAGAGCCATCATCATCAGATCATCAGGATCCACATCGCACTCTTCCTTGTCGATGATAATCTGCCCCTTCTTATCAAACATATAGGAAACGCTTCCTGGAGTGCCTACATTTCCGCCGCCCTTGGTAAAAGCGCTTCTTACATTTGCAGCAGTACGGTTCTTGTTGTCCGTCAGCGCATCTACGATAATGGCTACGCCGCCGGGGCCGTAGCCTTCATAAGTCAGTGTCTCGTAATTTACAGAGTTGGCATCGCCGGCAGCCTTCTTGATTCCACGGTCAATGGTATCGTTGGGCATGTTGTTGGCTTTCGCCTTGGCAATCACATCTCTTAACTTGCTGTTGTTGGCCGGATCTGGACCGCCCTCCTTTACAGCAACTGCAATTTCACGACCGATAACGGTAAAAATCTTTCCCTTAGCCGCATCGTTTTTCTCTTTTTTGTGCTTAATATTGGCAAATTTAGAATGTCCTGACATCTTTCAATACTCCTTTTTTTACCTTCTGTCCATGTACATCCTTTTTATTTTATCACCCTTTCTTCTTCATGGCAAGTACCAGATTTGCCATAATTTTACCGGTCCGTCTATGTATCCAACTCAAGACTGACCATTAACGCCGTATTTACCTGTTCCAGCAAGCTGTCGTCAATGTGGCAGATCTTCTCCTTCAGGCGCATCTTATCAATTGTCCGCAGCTGCTCTAACAGGATCACAGAATCCTTTACCATATTGCATCTTTTCGTGTCCAGCTCCACATGTGTAGGCAGCTTCGCTTTATTCATTTTAGAGGTAATGGCCGCACAGATGACCGTAGGGCTGTGACGGTTTCCCACATCGTTCTGAATAATCAGCACTGGCCGGATTCCGCCCTGCTCCGAACCTACCACCGGTCTTAAATCTGCATAATATACATCGCCTCGTCTGATTGTCACGTTCCTCACACTCCATATCATAATTCTAAGGGTAGTATGGCCCGTTTTTTCCCTCTTATACATTATGATATGTAAGCGCCGCTAAAACTCCTCTCTTAAGACAGGATATCTTCAGCCGTCAAAAAACGCAATAAGGCTTCAGCATTCAAAATCCTGGTAGCGGTCATCAAAATAATCCTTTTTCCCCACTGCTTTTCCGCCGGAAAAATAAATTCTAGGAACCCGCTTTCCCAAACCGCATAACAGTTCGTAATGAAAGCCTCCTCCTGCCTCGGCCAAATCTTCTGCGGTAATCTCTTGATCTCCGTCCTTTCCAATCAAGGTTACCTGGTCGTTCTCTTCAATTCCTTCCAAACCTGTAATGTCCACCATAAACTGGTCCATACAGATCCTGCCCACCACAGGAGCCTTCTGCCCTCGGATCAGAACCCATCCTTTTCCCGAAAGATACCGGGGATATCCATCTCCGTAGCCAGCCGGTATCGTAGCAATGCGCATGGGAACCTCAGCCTTGAATGTTCCTCCATAGCTTATCTCTGTTCCTGGTTCGATGGACTTAATGTAAGTAACATGACTCTTCAGCTCAAGAGCCGGCGTAAGCTTCACCGCTTCACGATTCACCTCCTGGGAAGGATAAAGACCATAAATTGAAATACCGGCCCTCACCAGATCAAACTCCACGCCGAGGGAATCAATAATTCCCGCGCTGTTGGCGCAATGTTTAATCGGGATTTGAACGCCCTCTTTTTCCAGCATCTTCACAAAGGCCTGATATTGGGCAATCTGCGCCATGGTTTTCGTTTTATCCTCTTCATCTGCGGTGGCAAAGTGCGTGAACATTCCCTCCAGATAGATCCCTGGAAGAGACATCAGCCGGCTGATTAATTCCGCCGACTGCTGGTCCGGCTTCATGCCGATACGGCTCATCCCTGTATCCAGAGCCAGATGAAAAGGCGCCCTCTTCTTCAACGCAGCCGCTCTGGCTGAAAATTCCCTGATGGTTTTTTCTTCAAACAGCACGGGACGAATCTGATGCTCAATTAACTCATCATACCAGCAGGGGTGCACCGGTCCCAAAATCAAAATCGGCTTTTTAACGCCATGGCGGCATAAATTCAACCCTTCCTCCGCCGCAGCCACCGCATATCCTTCCACATACGGTTCAATGGCCTTTGCCACCGGAACCGCCCCATGTCCATATCCGTCAGCCTTAAGCACGCCGATTATCCCCGTTTTTTCAGGGAGATTCGCCTTCATGGCCTTCATGTTTTCCTTCAGCGCATCCAGATTTACGGCCGCATACACCCTGCTGTATCTGTCCATTTGTTTTTCTTGCCTCCTGATGTTATATCCTGTTTTCTCCCAGGATTTTTCCTACGTAATCTGCCAGTTCACCGGCCAGCAGACCGTACGCTCCATTTTCTTTTCGCCATAAATCCCCGGCCAAGCCATGTACATAAACCCCAAGAGCGGTTCCCTCTATCTCATCCATTCCCTGAGCCAAAAAGGCAGCGATAACTCCGGTAAGCACATCTCCGGAACCGGCCTTTGCCATAGCGCTGTTTCCGCTGGTATTAATGAATGTCCTTCCATCTCTCAGCGCCGCCGCTGTGGCCGCATCCTTAAGCACACAGGTGATTCCATACTCATCTGCATAAGCTCTGGCAGCCCCTGCCACGTCTTCCTGAAGCTGAGGAATGGTTTTGCCAGTGAGCCGGGACATCTCTCCTAAATGGGGGGTAATAATAATGTTTTCCGTATAATAGCTGGTAAGCCCTGGATTAGCTGTAATAATATTGAGCGCATCTGCATCTACGATAATCGGTGTGCAGGCTGTTGTCAATACCATTTCCACCAGATTTTTGGAATATTCTTTCTGCCCCAGTCCAGGGCCAAGCACCACTGCATCCGCCCAGCTGCAGCATGCCTCCACCTGACTGCGGCATGCCTCTCCACAAGTCAAAAAATCCTCGGCTTCGTAAGTTTCCAGAATTGCCTCCGGCAGGCGGGTATGAAGAAATCCCCGGTTTTCTTCTGATGTAAAAATTTTCACCAGACCTGCCCCGGCCCGGTATGCCGCCCGAGCGCTCAGGTAAGCCGCTCCGCCCATATTCGGTGAACCGGCAACAATCAGCACTTTGCCGTAAGTTCCTTTATTCGAATAATCCGGACGGGAAGGTGCTGAGGAAAGATCCTCTTTCTCCAGACAGAACGTCTGAATTCCCTCTTTTCCTTCTGTTCTCTTCTCCAGGATTGAAGCAGGAAATCCAATATCTGCCGTAATCACTTCTCCGCAGTAAAGCCTTCCAGGATAAAGAACACTGCCAAGCTTCTGCCAGCCAAATGTCACCGTAACATCTGCTTTAACGGCCGTCCCCATCACCTTTCCGGTATCGCTGCTGATTCCTGAAGGCATATCCACCGCCACCGTAAGCTCAGGTTCAGCCTGAGCAAGCATTTGAAGAAATTCTTTAAACACTCCTCCTACTGGTCGGGAAAGTCCGATTCCAAATACTCCGTCAATCAGCACATCGCACCTTCCCGGAATAAATTCCTCATAGGGAATCAGGCTGATCCCCAGCTTTTCTGCCACAGAAGCCTGAAGCTTAAATTCATCACTTGCCTTTTCCCGGTCCCCTCCATAGATGACCACCACAGAATATCCAGCAAGGTGAAGAATTCTTGCGGCAGCAATTCCATCAGCCCCATTGTTTCCGCATCCGCAGGCGCACCAAATCTTACGGCTTTTATCCGCTCTGGCCATTACCTGACGGGCAACCTCCAACGCCGCTCTCTCCATGAGCACAAGGGAAGGAATTCCCAGATGTTCTATCGTCCAGCTGTCCATGGCTTTCATCTGTTTTCCTGTTACCAGCCGCTTCATCTTTGCTCCTTTCTTCCGGTTTCCCCCGGCATCAACTAATCAGCAAAAGCCGGCGCAAAGAGGATCTCCTTGTCTGCCGGCTTGCTGTTCGAATTACGATTCTTTTTTCGCCTTTTCTTTTTCTTCTTCATCCTGCATGCTGCACACTCGATAGGAAAGGCGCATCAGACTTTCGGATAAATGAACGTTTTCCACTACCACATCCTCAGGCACCACCAGATCAGTATGGGCAAAATTCCAAATGGCCTTAATCCCAGCCTTTACCAGGCGGTCAGCCACCGCCGGCGCCTCTGTTTTAGGTATCGTCAAAGCCGCGATTTGCACATCATGCTCCTTCAAAAAGCCTTCCAGCTCATTCAGGTTCATAATTTTCACTCCCCGCACTACCTGACCGATCAGCTGAGGATTCACATCAAACATTCCCCGAATGATAAATCCCCGCTTTTCGAAATTAGCATAGTTGGCGATCGCCTGACCCAAATTTCCAGCGCCGATAATGATCACATTGTGCTGTCTGTCAATTCCCAGAATCTTGGCAATTTCCGTATACAGATACTTTACATTATAACCGTATCCCTGCTGTCCAAATCCGCCGAAATTATTCAAATCCTGGCGAATCTGGGAAGCCGTCACCTTCATGCGGAGGCTTAAATCATTGGATGAAATGCGCTCGACTCCGTCCTCCAGCAGTTCTCCTAAATATCGGTAATAACGAGGCAGCCTGGAAATCACCGCTTTCGAAATTGTTTTGTGTTCCACGTATTTCACTTCCTTCTTCTGTTTCTGTTATTTATTATAGGGATTTGTGAAAACATTGTCAAACTATTTTTCGCTCCTTGCAAAAATTTAGTCTCTATATTATACTAATACTGCTGATTTATCCTATTTTTTTAATTTTTTACATTTAAGAGATAACCAGGAGGATTCCCATGATTTTATCATGCAATAATATTGGAAAAGCCTTCGGCAGCGAAACCATTCTGGAAAATGTTTCCTTTCATATTGAGGATCATGAAAAGGCCGCTGTCGTTGGAATTAACGGAGCAGGCAAATCCACCCTGCTGAAAATCATCGTCGGTGAACTCCCTGCCGACACCGGCGAGGTGGTCCTTGCAAAGGGGAAAACCATCGGTTACCTGGCCCAGCATCAGGAGCTGGAAAGTACACGGACGATCTACGAAGAAGTGCTGGAAATTAAGCGCCCCATTATCCAGATGGAGGAACGGATCCGTCAACTTGAACTGGAGATGAAGGATGCAGAAGGGCAGGCGCTGGAACGTCTTCTGTCGGAATACAGCCGTCTCAACCACCAATTTGAACTGGCCAACGGCTACGCTTACAAAAGCGAGGTGATGGGAGTTCTGAAAGGTCTTGGTTTTACCGAGGAGGATTTTGATCAAAAAGTGTCCACCTTATCCGGCGGGCAGAAAACCCGGGTATCCCTGGGGCGTCTCCTTCTTTCAAATCCGGATATCATCCTTTTGGACGAGCCGACCAACCATCTGGATATGGAATCCATTGCCTGGCTGGAAAATTATCTGCTGAATTACAGCGGAAGCGTTATTGTGGTTGCCCATGACCGGTATTTTTTAAACCGAGTAGCCAGAAAGATTATTGAGCTGGACAGAGGACACGCGCAGGTTTATCTAGGCGATTACGATGCCTACAGCCAGAAACGTGCTATGATCCGTCAGGCTCAGATGAAGGCTTATCTGAACCAGCAGCAGGAAATCCGCCATCAGCAGGAAGTAATTGCAAAGCTAAAATCCTTTAACCGGGAAAAATCAATTAAGCGGGCGGAAAGCCGGGAAAAAATGCTGGCGAAAGTAGAGCTTCTGGAAAAGCCTGTGGAAGTAAACGACGCCATGTCCATTACCCTTGAGCCAAGAGTAGAAAGCGGAAATGACGTACTCACCATCCGAAACCTTGGAAAGTCCTTCGGATCTTTAAGCCTGTTTCAGCATGTAAATATAGAGATTAAACGAGGCGAGCGAGTGGCAATCATCGGCAGCAACGGAACCGGCAAATCCACCCTGCTGAAAATTATCATGGATATGCTTCCCGCTGACACGGGGGAAATCCGCCCTGGAGCTAGAGTCTGCGTAGGCTACTATGACCAGGAGCAGCAGGTTCTCCATCCGGAAAAAACCATTTTCGATGAAATTCAAGATGAATACCCTGAGATGGATAACACAAAGGTCCGCAGTGTTCTGGCAGCCTTTCTTTTTACCGGCGATGATGTATTTAAGCGGATCTCTGATTTAAGCGGCGGAGAGCGTGGACGGGTTTCTCTGGCAAAACTGATGCTCTCTGAAGCTAATTTTCTCATTCTGGACGAGCCGACCAACCACCTGGACATTACTTCCAAGGAGATTCTGGAGGATGCCTTAACCCACTACACCGGAACCGTCCTTTACGTCTCTCATGATCGATATTTTATCAACAAAACCGCCACGAGAATTCTGGAGCTTACTGGACAGACCTTTATTAATTATCTGGGCAACTACGATTACTATCTGGAGAAAAAAGAAGAACTGACCAGGGTTTATACGGGACAGTCTCCTTCTGATTCAGCTGCCGGGACAAAATCTTCCGGTCCCCTTTCCGGGCTTACCGCTGTATCTGTGGCCGGAAGAATGCCTGCGGAGACAGAAAAAACAGAAAGCACGGGAAAACTGGACTGGAAGGCCCAGAAGGAAGAGCAGGCCCGCATCCGAAAACTGCAAAACGATTTGAAAAAGACGGAAGAATCCATCCACAGCCTGGAAACCAGAGAGGCGGAAATTGATGAGCTTCTCACCAAAGAAGAAGTCTATACCGATGTTCCCCGCCTAATGTCATTAAACCAGGAAAAAGAAGAAATCTCCCGGAAACTGGAAGCGCTTTACGAGACCTGGGAATCTCTTGCAGAAGAACAGGAATCTTAACTCCGTTTTCAGTATGGTCCTGCATAAAGAAAGAGGTGAATTATGATGGAACGGTTTAAGCGCCCTCTGGCGATACTCTGTCTCATTGCAATCGGTATTCTGCTGATCGGCGCAGTAGTGCTGGCAATCTTCGGGACAGAAGAAACCTCCGGCCTGCTGATGGCGGATCTCTTCTGCCTGATTGTCATTCCATGTATCTTTTACGCTTATCAGATGATGCTGAACCTGATCAAAAGGAAAAACAAAGATAAGAAGAATTAAAAGAGGGCTGCTGCGAAATGTATTCTCTTCATTTCGCGGCAGCCCTCTTCTCCTTGCTTTATTTTACCTTGCGGTAAATAATATCATCTCGCTCTGGACCATTGGAAACCATGGTAATGGGAACTCCAATCTCCTGCTCCACAAATTCAATGTACTTCCGGCAGTTCTCCGGCAAATCTTCATAATTCTTAATTCCGCGGATATCGCACTTCCATCCGGGAAGAGTGGTATATACTGGCTTTGCCTTCTCCAGCTTTACGGTGGTGGGGAAGTCCTTTGTCACCTGACCGTCAATCTCATATCCCACGCACACCGGAATCTCATCCAGATAACCCAGAACATCGAGCACAGTAAAAGCAACTTCAGTCGCACCCTGAATCCGGCAGCCATAACGGGTAGCTACAGCATCAAACCACCCCATTCTTCTGGGACGGCCCGTGGTCGCTCCGTATTCTCCGCCGTCTCCGCCCCGATGACGCAGCTCATCTGCCTCATCGCCGAAAATTTCGCTGACGAAAGCGCCTGCTCCTACTGCGCTGGAATACGCCTTCACTACGGTAATAATATCTTTGATCTCATAAGGAGGAATTCCTGCTCCTATAGCGCCGTAAGCTGCCAAGGTAGAGGAAGAAGTAACCATCGGATAAATTCCATGGTCAGGATCCTTAAGGGAACCCAGCTGTCCTTCCAGCAGAATCGTTTTTCCTTCTTTAATTGCCTGGTGAAGATATGCGGATACATCGCACACATAAGGTTCGATCATATCCCGATATTCCCGGCAGGTCTTAATTAACTCCTCTGGATCCAGAAGGGGTTTATGATACAGATGCTCCAGAAGAACATTCTTCTGTTCACATACACGCATCACTTTTTCTCTGATCACCTGATCATCAAACAGCTCGCTTACCTGAATACCGATCTTTGCATACTTGTCAGAATAAAAAGGTGCAATTCCTGACTTAGTGGAGCCGAAGGACTTTCCAGCCAGACGAGCTTCCTCATAAGTATCAAACAGCACATGATACGGCATCAAAATCTGGGCGCGGTCAGAAACTAAAATTTTGGGTTTGGGAACCCCCCGCTCCACCAGAGACTGAATCTCCTGAATTAAATAGGGAATATTCAGCGCAACTCCATTGCCGATAATGCTGGTGGTATGGTTGTAAAAAACGCCGGATGGCAGCAGATGGAGAGCAAATTTTCCATAATTGTTGATGATGGTATGCCCGGCATTGCTTCCTCCCTGGAACCGGATAATAATGTCGGATTCCCTGGCAAGCATGTCGGTAATCTTTCCCTTCCCTTCATCTCCCCAGTTAGCGCCAACGATAGCTCGAACCATTATGTTTCCTCCTTTGGGATTATCCCTGTTCATTTCTCTTACTTTACTAATTTACAACAAAATCTGCCATAAGTAAAGGAGATAATTATTATAATGGTTATGAATCTTATTAATTATACTTATAAATATTAGACATTAATCTCAGCTTTCAGTCCAAGCACATCTTTATTCGCTTCCAGCACAGGATTGATCACCTCAGCCAAGAATTCTTCCACCTGTCTAGGCGCCCGTCCCACGTAACGGGCTGGATCCATGGTCTTTTTCAGCGCATCAAGACTTAAGTTAAATGCCGGGTCAGCCGCAATCAGTTCCAGCAGATTATTATCGCCGCCATTCTCCTTCACATTCTTTCCTGCCTCCATGGATAAGGTACGGATCCGCTCATGAAGTTCCTGACGGTCTCCTCCTGCTTTTACTGCATCCATCATAATGTTTTCTGTTGCCATAAATGGAAGCTCCGCCATAAGATGCTTTTCGATTACTTTAGGATAAACCACCAGACCATCTACCACGTTCAAGTAAAGGTCTAAAATACCGTCCACTGCCAGGAAACCTTCCGGAACAGACAGACGCTTGTTGGCAGAATCATCCAGCGTACGCTCAAACCACTGGGTGGAGGCCACCATCATGGGATTCATCACGTCAGCCATCACATAATTAGACAGAGAAGCGATCCGCTCGCTGCGCATGGGGTTCCGCTTATAAGCCATTGCAGAAGATCCGATCTGATTCTTCTCAAATGGCTCTTCAATCTCCTTTAAATGCTGAAGAAGACGGATATCATTGGAGAACTTATGAGCGCTCTGAGCAATTCCCGCCAGTACAGACAGAACTCGGCTGTCAATCTTCCGGGAATAGGTCTGTCCGGAAACTGGGAAGCAGCTGGAAAAGCCCATCTTCTCTGCGATCATCTGGTCTGCCTTCCGGCACTTTTCGTGATCGCCGTCAAAGAGCTCCAGAAAACTTGCCTGAGTTCCGGTAGTTCCTTTAGATCCCAGAAGCTTCATGGAATTCAAGGCGTGATCCAGATCCTCCAGATCCAGCGTAAGATCCATCAGCCACAATGTAGCTCTCTTTCCCACTGTAGTAGGCTGAGCCGGCTGAAAATGAGTAAACGCTAAGGTCGGCAGGTCTTTATACTTTTCTGCAAATTTCGCCAGCTCAGCCATCACATTAAGAAGTTTTTTCCGTACCAGGCGCAAAGCTTCCGCCATCAGAATAATATCTGTGTTGTCTCCAACATAGCAGGAGGTAGCGCCCAGGTGAATAATTCCCTTAGCCTTTGGACACTGCACCCCATAAGCATAAACGTGAGACATCACATCGTGGCGTACCAGACGTTCTCTCTCCTTCGCCACCTCGTAATTAATATCCTCTGCATGCTCTTTGAGCTCGTTAATCTGCTCTTCCGTAATCGGCAGCCCCAGCTCTTTTTCCGTTTCCGCAAGAGCGATCCACAGCTTTCTCCAGGTTTTAAATTTTTTGTCAGGAGAAAAAATGTACTGCATTTCTTTGCTGGCATAACGCTCAGAAAGGGGGCTTACGTATCTGTCGTTCATGGATAACCTCCTCAACCTTATTTAACTTACTATAATCATCCGCCGCCGGACAGGCGGCATCAATTCAGGAATTCCAAATGCGCCGCCAGTTTCGGTAAAATAATGAAAACGCAGCTGCCGGCCCATGGAAATTACGGGGTAAATTCGCCCCGGATGTCTTCTTTGGGCGGATCAATAGGATAATTTCCTGAAAAGCAGGCCGTACAAATGGGAAGACCTGACGCCATCTCAGAAAGCCGTTTCAGCTCCAGGTAAGACAGGGAGTCCGCCCCGATTAACTGGCGAATCTCTTCTATCGTCCGATTATGAGCAATCAGCTGATCCTCTGAAGGAATATCTGTACCAAAGTAACAAGGATGGAGGAATGGAGGCGAACTCACCTTCACGTGAACCTCTTTCGCCCCTGCATCCCGCAGCATATTCACAATCAGAGCGCTGGTGGTTCCGCGGACAATGGAATCATCAATCATAATCACCCGTTTTCCTGCCACCGCTTCTTTCAGCACATTCAGCTTAATCCGCACCGCTGACTCACGGCTGCTCTGTTTAGGCTTAATAAAGGTTCTGCCCACATAGCTGTTCTTTACAAAAGCTGTTCCGTAAGGAATTCCGGATTCCATGGAATAGCCAAGAGCCGCCGCATTGCCGGATTCCGGAACGCCTACTACTAAATCCGCCTCTACGGGAGAATCCTTTGCAAGGCATCTGCCGGCATAAATCCGGGAATGGTAAACGCTCACTCCATCCAGCACACTGTCCGGACGAGCGAAATAAATGTACTCAAAAATACATCTGGCCTGCTTTTTCGGATCGGAAAAACACATTTCTCGGTTGGAGGTAATGCCGTCCCGAGTAATGGCTACAATCTCTCCCGGTTCCACATCCCGGACAAACTCCGCCCCAATGGTTTCCAAAGCACACGTTTCCGAAGCCAGAATATAAGCGTTGTCCCGCTTGCCGATACACAGGGGTTTAAATCCAAAAGGATCCCTGGCTCCAATAAGCTTTCTTGGGCTCATGATCACCAAAGCATAGGCTCCTTTGATTTTTTTCATGGCGTTGGCTACTGCCGCCTCAACAGTAGGAGTATTTACCCTCTGCCGGGCAATATGGTAAGCCACCACTTCTGAGTCAATGGTGGTCTGGAAAATAGCGCCGCTGTACTCTAATTCCCGGCGCAGCTCAGGAGCATTTACCAGATTTCCATTGTGTGCCAGGGCCAGGGTACCCTTAATATAATTCAAAACCAGGGGCTGAGCATTCTCTCTGGTGGAGCTGCCTGCCGTCGAATACCGCACATGTCCTACGCCAATATTGCCGTGAAGGCTCTCCAACGTATCCGGGGTAAATACCTCGTTGCAAAGGCCCATGCCCTTATGGGTACTAACTCGTCCCTTCGGACCTTCCGTGTCGCTTACCGCAATTCCGCAGCTTTCCTGCCCTCTGTGCTGCAGGGCAAAAAGTCCGTAATAAATCGTAGAAGCAACGTCGTTTCCATCAAAATCATAAATTCCGAAAACGCCGCACTCCTCCCGAAGAGTGTCATCGTCTAAAAAATCAATTTGGTTCATTCATCGTGCCTTTCTGCTCAAGTCTGTGGGGAAGAAATCTCAATTAATCAATGCCAAGACGGCGGAATACTTCCTGATAAGCGTCTTCTACATTTCCTAAATCGCGACGGAAGCGATCCTTATCCAGCTTCTCATGGGTATCCTTATCCCACAGGCGGCAGGTATCAGGAGAAATCTCGTCTGCCAGGATAATCTGTCCATGATAACGTCCGAACTCGATCTTAAAATCAATCAGTTCAATATTCAAAGAATCAAAGTACTCACGCATTACTTCGTTTACCTGGAAAGCATACTTGGTAATGGCCTCAATCTCCTCTTCTGTGGCCAGATCAAGCGCCAGCGCATAATACTTATTAATGAAAGGATCTCCAAGCTCATCATTCTTATAGCTGAATTCCAGAGTAGGACACTTAAAGGCAACGCCCTCTTCCATTCCCATCTTCTTAGCAAAGCTTCCAGCAGAGAAATTCCGAATGATTACCTCCAGGGGAACGATCTCTACTTTCTTTACTGCGGTTTCGCGATCATTTAATTCCTGGATATAATGAGTCGGAACGCCTTTCTCCTCCAGCTTCTTGAAAAGATAGTTGGTCATCCGGTTGTTAATTGCGCCTTTGCCTACAATAGTTCCCTTCTTCTGACCGTTAAATGCCGTTGCATCATCCTTATAAGAAACGATTAATACATCCGGATCCTCCGTGGTGTAAACCTTTTTCGCTTTTCCTTCATACAGTAATTCTTTCTTCTCCATAGTTTTGCACTTATCCTTTCTTCATTTGAGATTTATAAGTTATTGATATAAAAGAACACTATTTCAGTAGAAAGTATAATACAAAGGATTGTCAATTACAATAGGCCCACCTATTAATTTCTCTAATGACCCAACTAATGGCTGGGGATATCTTCTGAATCTTGCCAGTCCAGAGTACGTTTTTCCCGGAAAAAGTAAATTCCATCTTCTCGCAGCCCAATATGAATTCCAAAAAACTCCTGCTCCCATCCCTCCGCCTCTGGCATCCCGGACTTCGGAGAAGGCAGGTACTGTATGGTCTGTACATCTGCAGTTCGGGAGAAAAACAGCGAACGAATCCCAAGGAAAAGAAATCCCCAGGCCGCCAAAAGGCAGCAGAAGGAAAGAATCCGGCCAAAATCAATCCCCGCCTTCCCTGTTGGCTTCTCTCTTTTCCACGCCCGGGAAAACCAGCGTTTTTTCTCTTTTCTGGCTCTAATCTGGAATTCTTTAATTCTTCTGCTGTAAACTTTCTCCACGCAACCACCTTAATTTCCATTATTTTCCATTTCATTATACCAAACAGACAGCAAAAAGGCAAGCAAAAGACGCAGACAAAATCGTCTGCGCCTTGCTTTTACCGTTCAGTTGTTTCTTTCATGGAGTTCCCGTTTTCTCTGTCTGAAGAAGACTCACGATCCTCTCCATCCAGCATCTCCTCGGCGCCGTCTGCTGCATCATCCATCAAGCCTTCCAGCACGCCGGTCTCTCCCTCTGTGCTCCCAGTGCTGCCGGCGCCTCCGCCTTCATCCTCATCCATATTTTTCTCTAACGGCTGATTCTCATCAGTTTTATCCTGAGAACTTTCCTCTCGGTCCGCCGATGTTTCCGCCCTGGTTGATTCCCGCTGGTCCTGTCTGGAGCATGCTGCAAGACCAGAAAGCATCACCGCCGCCATGAGGCACAGGATTAATCCATTGATTTTTTTCATCATTACCGTCTCCTTTCATACTGAACTGCTTTTACCGCATCTGTGCCGGTTTACAGCTAGTATGAACCGAATACGTGCCTTTCTCTCTGGAAAATTATAGAAATTTCGAACCAATTCAGCTCAGACAATTTTCCGTTCATGACGAAAAAATTACTGAATCACATCAGCCATGGTATACATCCCCGGCTCTTTTCCTTTCAAATACAACGCCGCTGCCAAGGCGCCTTTTCCAAAAATAGCCTTAGAATATGCAGTATGGCTGATGGTCACCACCTCATCTTTTCCGGCGAAAATCACATCATGATCTCCTACAATAGAACCTCCTCTCACGGAACTGATTCCAATTTCCAGGGGATCTCTCTTTTCCCGCCGACAACTGCGGTCATAAACATAATGGTATTGATTGTCCATCGCTTCATTTACTGCATCTGCCAGAGCCAATGCAGTTCCGCTGGGCGCATCCATTTTCTGATTATGGTGTTTTTCCACAATCTCTATATCAAATCCAGAAGCTGCCAATGTTTTCGCCGCTTCCGCAACCAGCTTAAACAGCAGATTAACTCCTAAAGACATATTGGCAGAACGAAGCACAGGAATCTGAGCCGACGCCGCCTTTACTGCCTCCAGCTGCTCCTGGCTTAAACCAGTGGTACATAACACTAGCGGCAGCTTACGTCTGATACAATCATCCAAAAGACCGTCCACTGCCTTGGCAGAAGCAAAATCCACCACCACATCTGCCTGCTCCTTTACTTCATCAAGGGACGAGTACACCGGGAAACCATTCTTCTGCTCTGTATTCAGATCTACTCCTGCAACAATTTCCACCTGAGAATCCTGAAGGGCCAGTCCGGCAATCACCTGCCCCATTGCCCCGTTGCATCCATGTAAAATAATCTTTACCATTTTATCCTCCGTCTGGTATGTTGATTCTTATAAAATACCGTAATCTTCCATCGCCTTTTTAAGCCGCATCTGATTCTCCGGCTCCATCTCCGTTAAAGGCATGCGGAGAGGACCGCATTCCTTGCCCATCAGATTCATGGCTGCTTTTACCGGAATCGGATTGACCTCCCGGAAAAGTTCAGTAATCAACGGAATCGCGGCAATCTGAAGCTCCATGCTGCGCTTTACATCCCCGGCAAAATAAGAAGCACAAATTTCATGGGTCTGACGAGGAGCCACATTGGACAGAACAGAAATCACACCTTTCGCCCCCAGAGAAAGCATAGGAACAATCTGATCGTCGTTGCCGGAATATACGTCCACGCATCCTTGCGCCAGGCTCATTAAGGTGGCAACGTTAGAGAAGTTTCCGCTTGCCTCTTTCACACCCACAATATTTTCTACATTTTTACAGAGGGTAACAATGGTCTGAGGCAAAATATTTACTCCTGTTCTTCCAGGAATATTGTATAAAAGGGCAGGAATAGAAATGGACTGAGCGATTGCCGTAAAATGTGCCACAAGGCCGTTCTGAGTAGCCTTGTTGTAATACGGAGAAACCAGCAGCACGCCGTCCGCTCCCGCTTTTTCCGCCTCCTGAGACAGATAAACGGCCGTCTCTGTACAATTTGACCCCGTTCCTGCAATTACCGGAATCCGTTTTTTCACCACGCTGCAGGTATAACGGATCACTTCAATATGCTCTTCATGGGTAAGGGTAGAAGCCTCTCCTGTGGTTCCGCACGCAATAATGGCATCTGTTCCCCCAGCGATCTGCTCCTCAATAATTTCCTCAAGCTTTTCATAATTAACCTGGCCGTCCGGCTTCATGGGGGTAATTAATGCTACTCCTGCTCCTTCAAAAATCGACATCTGTTCATCCTCCTGACTATTTTACTTTTGTTCGTTACATTAATCATCTGCCGCCGAAGAGGCGGCGTAAGTTCAGAGATTCCAGGCGGGCCGCCGGACTCACCTGGAATGAGCAGCAAAAAGGGACTGACGTCAGGTCAGCCCCCAAAGCTTTCATCTTTCACTTTAGTAGCTCTCCATCCTGACGGATGACAGTCACATGGCTGTTCACCATATGCCCAGGGTGAAAGCTCCGGCGCTTTCATCCTTCGGCGCTTCTCCCTTTCCACTGCCTTCTTTTGTGTCCGGCACATCCGGCAATGTACTCATAATCAGCGCGACCTCTACTTTCTGCAGGTTTATACTGGTTTTATCTTATCATTCTTCCCTGTACTTGTCAACGCAAACCAGAAGTTTCCTGAAAAAGGAATGGAACTCCTTCTTATTTTACTACTTCCAGGTACGTAATATGATCCGCATAGGATTCCAATCCCTTCGGCAGCACTTTGCCGGTCAAAATCAAGGACATTTCTCCTTCTCTCGTTTCAAGCTGGCGAATCAGTTCTTCTTCGGAAATAATCCCGCAATCCACAATTCCCAGAATCTCATCCAAAATCAGCAAGTCACATTCTCCTGTGGCCATTACCTTTTTTGCAAAATTGAGACCATTGCGGATATTCATCATTTCTTCCGTTTTCTCTTCTTGAGAAAGGGATTCATAGAACGCGGCGGACTTTTCAAATCGGAAGATTTTCATTTCCGGCTCCAGGCGGCTCAACACGTCCATCCGTCCGGTTTCCTGGTTTCCCTTTAAAAACTGAATCATAATCACACTTTTGTGGTCCGAAACGGCACTGATGGCCTGGCCGATGGCTGCATTTGTTTTTCCCTTGCCTGGACCGCAGATTACCTGAACTGCTCCTTTTTTCATCTGACTGCACCTCATACACGGAAGCTTTTTCAGCTTCATGAATTGTTAGACTTCAGACGCAGATTCTTACGTCCAAACCTGTTTAATAACGTAGCTCATAATAGCATACTTTCTTAGATTTTGCAAACTTTTCTTACAGTTTTATTAAGATTTTTTCAAGGATCCTGTTTTTTATGTATTTTTCACTCTCCGCACTCCAGCTTACTCACCGAAACCTCGTAAGCCACCCGTTTTTCGCATTCTGTATCACTAAGCTTCTTGGTATATTCCCGGCTCTGTACTCTCCCCCATACTTTAACCCTCGTTCCCACTTCAAATCCTGAAGCAAATCTGGCATTTCTTCCCCAGGCAATGCAGGGAATATAATCAGACTTTCCGTAAGGACGGTTTACTGCCAGAAGCAAATCTGCAATTTCTCTGCCCAAAGGCGTCTTCCGGTATACCGGCGGCTTGCAGATATAACCGTCCAGAAAGATCTGATTTGTTTTGGTATAATCCGTAAATTCTTCGATAAAGTGAATCTCCCGGACAAAAACAGACAGAATCAGCTTATTTTTCGTCCCTTCATGCCGGTTATAGGAGCGGAACTGTCCCAAAGCCTCCACAGTCATGCCTTGATAATCTTGATCCACCTTTACCAGCCGTTCTGATATCATAAGGGGGATAATGTCGGCCTGCTGGCTTAAACGGTTCACTTCCAGGTCAACCATATAGAAGCCCTCACCGAACACCTCATGGCTGAAGGTAAAGCCGGACACAATCCTTCCGATTACACTTACCTTATTGTTTTCGATCATTTTTTCTGACATTGTATTTCTCTCCTCTTTTCATTCAATTGGCAGCTGGTGGAATCAATTCCTCCCCACGCCGCTGCACATAAACAGTTTATGAACAGGAGTGCCAGATTATTACGAAAAAAAAGAAAATCCCGCCAAAAGCGTTCGACAGGATTTTCTAAATTTAAGCATTGCTGCAGAATGATTTACTTTTTAAAGGATGCTCTCTTGCGGAGAGTGGGATCCAGAATTTTTTTGCGGATCCGCAGGGACTGAGGAGTAATCTCCAGCAGCTCATCTGTATCGATAAACTCCAGGCACTGCTCCAGACTCATGATTTTGGGCGGAACCAGGCGAAGAGCTTCATCTGCGCTGGAAGAACGGGTATTGGTCAGCTTCTTGGTCTTGCAGACATTCACCTCAATATCTTCTGCCTTGGGATTCTGGCCCACTACCATACCAGAATACACCTTAACTCCAGGACCAATAAACAACGTTCCTCTCTCCTGGGCATTGTAAAGGCCATAAGTGATGGATTCTCCTGCCTCATAGGCAATCAGAGAGCCAGTCGGACGATAGGAAAGGTCTCCCTTATAAGGACCATATCCGTCAAAAATCGTGTTAAGAATTCCATTTCCCTTAGTGTCCGTCATAAACTCTCCCCGATAACCAATCAGGCCCCGAGAAGGAATGTTGAACTCCAATCGAGTATATCCCCTGGCAATGGGAGACATTCCCATCAATTCTCCCTTTCTGGAAGTAAGCTTCTGGATAACCGCCCCGGTAAATTCCTCTGGAACATCTACATATGCGATTTCCATGGGTTCCAGTTTCTGGTTTCTTTCATTATATTTATAAATTACTTCAGCCTTGCTTACGGCAAACTCAAACCCTTCACGGCGCATATTTTCAATCAGCACAGAAAGATGGAGCTCGCCTCGTCCGGAAACCTTAAAGCAGTCTGCCGAATCCGTCTCTTCCACCCGAAGGCTGACATCTGTATTCAGCTCCCGGAAAAGCCGGTCGCGAATGTGCCGGGAAGTGATGTATTTCCCTTCCTGACCAGCCAGCGGGCTGTCATTTACCATAAAATACATGGAAATGGTGGGCTCAGAAATCTTTTGGAAAGGAATAGGATCTGGATGATCCACGGAACAAATAGTATCTCCAATATGGATCTCCGGAATGCCGGTAATGGCTACAATAGATCCGATCTTCGCCTCCTGTACTTCTACCCGCTTAAGGCCGTCGAATTCGTAAAGCTTTCCGATCTTGATCTTTTTAAATTTGTCTGGATCGTGATGGTTTACCATAACACATTCCTGATTGATCTTCAGAGAACCGTTATCCACCTTGCCAATGCCAATCCGTCCCACATACTCATTATAGTCGATCGTACTGATCAGCACCTGGGTGGGCGCCTCCGGATCCCCCTCCGGCGCAGGAATATAATCGATAATGGTCTCGAAAAGGGGAACCATATTCTCCTCAGGGTCATCTAATTCCTTTTTAGCAAATCCTGCCTTGGCGGAAGCGTATACAAAAGGACATTCCAGCTGCTCATCCGAAGCATCAAGATCCATAAACAGTTCCAGAACCTCATCCACCACTTCCTTGGGACGTGCTTCCGGCCGGTCAATCTTATTAATGCAGCAGATTACTGGAAGATCCAGTTCCAGCGCCTTCTGCAGCACAAAACGGGTCTGAGGCATAGGACCTTCATAAGCGTCCACCACCAAAACTACTCCGTTCACCATCTTCAGCACACGCTCAACTTCGCCGCCGAAATCCGCATGGCCTGGAGTATCCACAATATTGATTTTCGTTCCTTTATAAAAAACAGCTGTATTCTTAGCCAGAATGGTAATTCCCCGTTCCCGCTCGATATCATTGGAGTCCATTACCCGTTCTCCAACCTCCTGGTTCTCCCGGAACACGCCGCTCTGCTTTAACAGCTCATCCACAAGCGTAGTTTTGCCATGATCTACATGGGCAATAATCGCAATATTTCTTACATCTTCTCGTTTCATCTTCATAAGTGACATACTCTTCTTTCTATCTGCGTTGTGTCATCGTCCTGATACATAAATCACAATTTTACAGTATAACACCTAAATTCCAGGATTTCAAGAGAAAAATCAGAGGAATACCAGCTTTCCCTCTTCTTCACCATAAAAAACCGGGTCAGAAAGGGAGAGGACAGCCGTCCCCCCTGTCGCTTCAGTAAACAGGTCTACCGCCTGGTTTGCTTTTTCTTCTGGAAGAAGGAGAACAAACTTCACCCGGTCTGTATATTGACTGTCCAAAATGGGAAAATTATTCTGAGCAGCCAGATATTGAAACTTTCCCACTGCGCTGTAATCTATTTCCGCCGTCAGCTTTCTCCCCTGTTTTCTTGTTAAAATGCTGCTTGCCTTAAGCCCTTCCTTCACCGCCTGGGAATAAGCCCGCACCAGCCCGCCTGTTCCCAGAAGAGTTCCGCCGAAATATCTGGTTACCACCACGCACACATCGTGAAGATTCTGTCCCAAAAGAACATCCAGCATAGGACGTCCTGCCGTCTGGCTGGGCTCTCCGTCATCACTGCACTTCATGATCTGATTTCTATCCCCGCACACATAGGCATAGCAGTTGTGCCGGGCATCCCAATAAGTTCTGCGCATCTCTTCAATAAAGGAAATCGCCTATTCCTCCGTCTTAACCGGACGGACATTGGCAATGAACCGGGACTTTTTTTCCACAATCTCGCCCTGTCCTCCCTCATGGCAAATCCGATAAAGCTCTGTCATCTTACGCTGCTCCTTTTCTATTCTCATCTCAGGCAGAGCGCCTTTTTCTCCTAGTTTAACAAAGGGCTAAATAAATTTCAAGATTTTGTCCCGATTCACCCAAGACAAAACCGCTGTTTTTTTAGGATTCCCTTACAAATTCCTTTATTAAATTGAATTGATTTCAAATATTTGCTATACTAACCTACATAAGCTCTTATGCAAAAAAGGAGGCTTTTCATGAGTTCATATAATTATGGAATGGCGGCTACCCGGCGCAGGCTGAGAAACGCCCGTTCCAACAGGCGGAAAATTACCAACCGCCTAACCTTGAACCTATTTAAATTGTTTTTTGTCATTATTTTGTTCTTAGTTATTGCCGGAGCTGGAGTCGGCGCCGGAATCATCAAGGGAATTATCGACAGCGCTCCTGATGTGGATCCTGCCAGCTTCGGCCCCAGCGGCTTCGCCACTAAAGTATATGACAGCCGCGGGAATCTTACTGATACGTTAGTCATGTCAGGGGCCAACCGAGAAGAGGCGACTTACGATGAACTCCCTCAGGATCTGATTGATGCTTTTGTTTCTATTGAGGATTCCCGGTTCTGGACCCATAACGGCATTGACCTGCGTTCCATTGCCCGGGCAGCAGTCGGTGTGCTGACCAACGATTACGCCGGCGGCGGCTCCACCCTCACCCAGCAGCTGATTAAAAACAATATTTTTGAAGGCGGACGGGAAACCAGCTTCGGCGCCAGGCTTGAACGGAAATTTCAAGAACAGTACCTGGCCGTTAAGCTGGAAAAAGAGCTTACCGAAGAAAAGGGAAGTACTGTCGAGGCGAAAAAACAGATTATCACAGATTACCTGAATACCATTAATCTGGGGAACAACACCTTAGGCGTCAAAGTAGCTTCCAGGCGTTATTTTAATAAAGAGGTTTCCGACCTTACCCTATCTGAATGTACCGTTCTGGCTGCCATCACCCAGAACCCTTCCCGGCTGAATCCCATTTCCAATCCAGAGAACAATGGGGAGCGCCGGAAGATTATTCTGCAATATATGTATGAGCAGGGCTACATCTCAAAAGCTGAACAGGAAGAAGCCCTGGCAGACGATGTATATTCCCGCATCCAGAATGTGGACGTGCTCACCCGTGAAACCTCTTCGCCCTACAGCTATTTTACTGATGAACTGGTGGAACAAGTCATGTCTGCCTTAAAAAATGATTTAGGCTACACAGAAACTCAGGCCCATAATCTCCTCTACGGCGGCGGCCTCTCCATCTATACTACCCAGGATCCTGACATTCAGGCTATCGTAGACGAGGAGGTCAATAATCCAGAGAATTATGATACCGCAAAATATTCTGTGGAATACCGGCTTTCTGTTACCCATGAAGACGGATCCACCGAACATTTTTCAGAGAATGACCTGGAAGCTTATCATGAGACGGTTCTCAGGGACGGCTACAATGGGCTTTACAGCTCTGAAGAAGAAGCCCAGGCTGATGTGGAGCAGTATAAAGCCTATGTTCTGAAAGACACCGACACAGTGCTGGCAGAACGGCTTCAGACAATTCTCCAGCCCCAGACTTCCTTTGTGATCATGGACCAGTCCACAGGACAGGTAAAAGCGATTTCCGGGGGACGAGGAGAAAAAACCGCCAGCCTAACCTTAAATCGGGCGACTAACGTAACCCGGCAGCCAGGCTCTACGTTCAAGGTTATCTCTTCTTTCGCTCCTGCTCTGGACGCCTGCGGCGCCACCCTTGGCACCGTGTATTACGATGCACCTTATACTGTGGGCACGAAAACCTTCCGAAACTGGTACAGCCAGGGATATTTAGGCTACTCCAGCATTCGTGACGGAATTATTTATTCCATGAATATTGTGGCAGTGCGCTGTCTGATGGAGACGGTTACTCCTCAGCTGGGCGTAGATTACGCCAAAAACCTAGGCATTACCACTCTGACTAACAGTGATTTAAATGCAGCCACTGCTCTGGGCGGTTTGACTAACGGCGTAACCAACCTGGATCTGACCACTGCGTTTGCCACCATTGCCAATGGGGGCGTTTATACGGAACCCCAGTTTTTCACCACCATCTTAGATCATGACGGAAAAGTGCTGATTCAAAGCCAGCCGGAAACCCGTCGGGTGTTAAAGGATTCCACCGCCTTCCTGCTGACTGACGCCATGTCTGCATCCATGCAGAGCAACCGGAAATTTGCCCGGTCTGGAATTAATGTAAACTCCACCAGCACCAGGGCTAATCTTTCCAATATGTCTGTTGCAGGAAAAAGCGGTACCACCACAAGCAACCGGGACATCTGGTTTGTGGGATTTACCCCTTATTACACTGCCGGTATCTGGGGCGGCTGCGACGACAATCAGCAGCTTAGCGGCGGGTCAACCTACAACGGCGGAACTAGTTTTCACAAAGATATCTGGCGCAAGATCATGACCAGGATTCATGAAGGACTTTCCGATCCCGGCTTCCCTCAGCCTGACAGCATTGAGACGGCTGTAATCTGCCGAAAATCCGGAAAGCTTGCCGTCAACGGAGTATGTGATCACGATCCTAGAGGCGATGCCACTTACACCGAATATTTTGCTAAGGGCACTGTTCCCACAGAAGTGTGTGACAAGCATGTGGTAGTAACCGTATGCTCTGAATCAGGTCAGACTCCCACTGCTTACTGCCCCTCCAAGGAGACGGAAGTTCGAATCGCCCTGCCTCAGAATGAGACAGCAGAAACAGACGATTCCTATTTCGGAATCCCCGGCACCTGCACGATTCACACCAGCATTTCTACGATTATTGATCCTTCCGAAGGCAGCGCCGACGAACCAGGGACCAGCGGTCCAACGGATTCTGAAGATTCTGATGTAGATTTCAGAGGTCCAGGATACGTTCCCACCGTTCCCCAGCTTCCTTCCGGCAGCAGATAAAAAACGGGAGACGAAAGAATTCAACACTCTTTCGTCTCCCGTTTTTTACAGGCAGCGGTCTACTGCTTTTTTCAGCGCTTCTCGTTCTTCCAAAGGAAGAAATGCTGCTTCAGCAGAATAATGAAGCATCTGCCTTTGTTCCTGAGCAGTCATTCCCATTTTCTTTAATAATGCAAATTCTTTTTCCAGCGTTGTCCCCGAAACGGTCATATTATCTGTATTTACCGTCACCCGCATTCCCCGGCGGAGAAGCTTCAAAATAGGGTGATCTTCCTCCGAAGGAACAGCCCTGGTCTGAAGATTGCTGATTACGCAGACCTCCAAAGTAATCTTTTCTCGAATCATCTGTTCCATCAGCGCCTCATCAGCCACGCAGCCTACTCCATGACCGATGCGTTTGGCCCCAAAGGACAACGCAGCTCTGATGCTTTCTGGCCCGGCAGCCTCGCCGGCGTGAATAGTACATGGAACGGAAAGTTCTTTTCCTAAAGCAAACAGTTCCTGAAATCCGCTGGTAGGAAACAAGGCTTCGGCTCCTGCAAGATCAACGGCGCAGACCCCATTTCCCAGAAATTCTTTAGCCAGACGGATTGTCTCTTCATTCTCTTTCTGATTCTCTCCCCCGCGCATACAGCAGAGAATCAGGCCAGCCTTAAACCCTGTTTTCTCACAGCCTTTTCGAATTCCCTCAGCAACCGCCTCTACCACCTGGCGCTGCGTCAGCCCCTTCCTGGTGTGCTGCTGAGGTGCAAAACGAATTTCCGCATACAAAAGCCCTTCACGGGCCAGTTCAAACACCAATCCTTCTGCCGCCAGAATTAACGTTTCCCGGCTTTGCATACAAGAAACCGGCAGATCAAATTTCTCCAGATATTCATTTAAACTGCCGCAGTCCTCTGGAGCAGTCAAATAAGGGATCAGCTCTTCCTCCTCCTCAGCAGGAAGAGATACTCCTTCAATTTCTGCCATTTTTATTAGAAGTTCAGGCGGCAGAGAGCCGTCTAAATGAAGGTGAAGATCAATCATCGCACATTCTCTCCTTTCCAAGATTTTCCGGTCCAAACCCTAAAGGAAGAAGTTCCTTAAGGGTATACTGCCGGTAATCCTCCTGGGATTTTCCCAATATAATCTGAAATGTCTCCGGATCACAAAACTCCATCATTACCTGCCGGCAGACGCCGCAGGGCGCGCAGTACTGCAGCTGTTCCCCCTCCCCGGGGCCTCCTGCAATCGCGATGGCAGCAAAGTTCCTCACTCCTTCGCTGACCGCTTTAAATATGGCTGTGCGCTCGGCACAGATCGTGGAAGAATATCCTGCATTTTCAATATTGCAGCCGGTAAATATCCGCCCGTC
Source organism: Candidatus Cottocaccamicrobium excrementipullorum (assembly GCA_018713255.1). Taxonomy (GTDB): domain Bacteria; phylum Bacillota; class Clostridia; order Lachnospirales; family Lachnospiraceae; genus Caccovicinus; species Caccovicinus excrementipullorum. The sequence goes on from DVFL01000002.1 coordinate 196,626, forward strand.
CCGAGCAAGAAGGGCGGCTCCTACCTGAAAACCGGAATAAGGGCTATAGGACCGCTTTCTGGCCTCCAGGGCGGCACGAATCAATTCCTGTTGGTTCATCTCGTTCTTCCTCCCATGACTATTCGCCTAATTGATAAACATCGCCGTAGGCCGCTTCAAATTCCTGACGGCTTCCCGGAAGAGTAATTTCCCCCGATCTGATCTTTTCTTTAATTTCTGCCGCTGCTTTTTCCACTTCCTTTGGAAGATTATCCTCTGACAGCAAAAGATCAACGCCTTCATTGCCTAAATCATAAACCAGGACTCCGCCTTGAAGCTGCTGATCCAAGCAATCCTGGGCGAGCGCAAAAATTCCCTTCTCAACGTTCTGGACCGCCACAGCAAGAACTCCTTCCCGAGAAGGATCGCACTGGGAGGGATCTGCGCCTATGATCCAGTCCCCCTTCTCTCTGCACTTCTCCAGCACTTCTGAAAGGCTGCCAGGCGCCGCGCAGAAAATCACATCGGCTCCCTGATCGATCATTTCCACAGCAGAATTGTATTCCTCTTGAGAAACCTGAGAAAGGGCGGCTTCCTGCTGGAAAATCTCAGCTTCAGCATTTGCATCCAGAACACCGGCACAATAGCTGTACCCAAGGAGATCTGAATTTTCTCCTGCAGAACTGAAAATCAGGCCAGTTTTTCCGCCGTCTGTCGTCATGCCGGCCACTACCCCCGCCAGATAATAAACCTGGCTCTGATCAAACACTATGGAGGTTACATTATCCAAATCAGCATTGGAAGCATTCCCGATTGCCGCAAATTGAATGTTCGGACAGGCCTGGGCAGCCTTTCTCACAGCCGCCGCCATCTCGTTTCCCGTCCCGATAATCAAATCATAATCCTCTTCGATTAAGGAATTCAGCCTGAAATCATATTCCGCTGCTGTCCCTGCTTCCAGGCACTGAACTTGAACGCCTAATTCCTGGGCAGCGCGGGACAATCCGGCCTGGAGGGACTGGCGAAAAAATGCTTCTTCCTCCGCCGTATCAACCACCATTCCGATTTTAACTGCTTTTTTTGCATCAGTGCCTGCATCTTCAGCCTCGCCAGTGTCTGCTTCACCTGACGTTGTTTCTTCCCCGGTTTCATCCTGCTCAAGTTCTGCCGGACTCTCCGCCTCTCCTGTCTGTATTGTTTCCCTTAACCCCGAAGGAGCCCTGCATGCTGCCAGGGACACTGCCATGGCTGCCGCGAAAAGGGCCGGCACTACCTGCTTTCTCACCATGCATTTTCCTCCTCAGTTCCGGCGTCGGAGTGCCAAGCGCCGGCGTTAATGATTCCGAATAAAACAAAAAAGCCATTGACGTGATTCGAACACGCGACCCCTTCATTACGAGTGAAGTGCTCTACCGGCTGAGCTACAATGGCATAGAAAAAAGATGTATTTAGTTTTGGTAAAAACAAGGCTGCTGCACACTGCAGCAGCCTATGACCAATCCGGGAATCGAACCCGGGTTTACGCCGTGAGAGGGCGTCGTCTTGACCGCTTGACCAATTGGCCTTATGAGAAAATCGAGGCGACGTGATTCGAACACGCGGCCTCTGCGTCCCGAACGCAGCGCTCTACCAAACTGAGCCACGCCTCGATTACGTACGCTAGTATAATACAGTTTCTGCGGATTGTCAAGCAATAATTTTCAAAAATGTTAAAAAAATTCCTACAATAATTAACAGTTTGATTTTCTCAGGGCAGAAGGAGAAAGGAAGCCTTCTCCCTTTCTCCTTTACCAGTTTTATCTCCAGCACGATGAACTTATGAGATCGACAGTACCTTATAGTCCTGATCCTCCACCGCTTTCTTTAACACCTGATCAGATACCTCCTGATTCAGCTTTACCACTGCCGTTCCGGCCTCGTGGCTCACCTCCGCGCTGTCCACCTGAGCCAAAGCTTCTAAAGCCTTCTTTACTCTGGCCTCGCAGTGACCGCACATCATTCCTTCAATTTTCATTGTCTTTTCCATTGTTTTTTCCTCCTTATCATTGCCGCGGTTTTCCGGCTCCAGCGTGCAGGACCCTCCAGGGCCAGAACAGGAAACCGAAGTTTCCAGTTCTATCCTGCCGGCTGCCGCGTGTTTCATTTTTTTGTCTTTTTTCGGGTTAAGCAGATCAAACCAATTCAGCCGGAGCGCATTGGTGACCACGCAGAAGCTGGAAAGGCTCATGGCAGCGGCGCCGAACATCGGATTCAGCTTCCACCCAAAGAAAGGATACCACAAACCGGCAGCAAGGGGAATCCCCACGGCGTTATAAAAGAATGCCCAAAACAGATTTTCATGGATGTTCCGAAGAACAGCCCGGCTTAACCGAATAGCAGCGGGCACATCGCTGAGCCTGCTCTTCATCAAAACCACATCCGCCGCATCAATCGCAATATCTGTCCCGGCGCCAATGGCAATTCCCATGTCTGCCCGGGTCAGCGCAGGCGCATCGTTGATGCCGTCGCCTACCATGGCCACCTTTCCTTTTTCCTTCAGCGCCCGAATTACGCTTTCCTTTCCCTCCGGAAGTACTCCTGCAATAACTTGATCTACTCCCGCCTGGCGTCCAATGGCTCTGGCTGTCCGTTCATTATCTCCTGTAAGCATTACCACGTGAATGCCCATATTCTGAAGCTGGCGAATCGCCTGAGGACTGTCTTCTTTAATGGTATCTGCCACAGCAATCATTCCCATGAGCTGGCTTCCTCTCCCGAAAAACAAGGGAGTTTTCCCCTCCTCCGCCATTGCTTCTGCTTTCTCTTCCATTTGCCGGGAAACAGAAATCCGAGAGCGAATGAAGGTTAAATTTCCTCCGAAAATCTCCTCTCCCTTCATGCGGGCGGAAAGGCCATTTCCAGGAAGAGCCATAAAGTCAGAAACTTCCTCCCCTGCAATTTTTCTCTCCTTCCCTGCAGCAAGAACCGCTTTCGCCAGAGGATGCTCGCTTTTTCCCTCCAGGGAGCAGGCAAAAGCTAAGAGCTCATCCTCTGAAATTCCCTGAGCCGGCAGAATATCCGTCACCTCTGGTTCTCCCCGAGTAATGGTGCCCGTTTTATCCAGGGCCACAATCTGGGTTTTCCCCGTTTCCTCCAGCGATACAGCGGTTTTAAACATAATGCCGTGTTTTGCTCCCACGCCGCTGCCAACCATAATTGCTACGGGAGTGGCAAGTCCAAGAGCGCAGGGACAGCTGATGACCAAAACAGAAATTCCCCTGGCTAAGGCAAACCCTGCGGTCTGACCAGCTAAAAGCCACACCAGAATTGTCACTGCAGCGATGGTAATCACCACCGGCACAAATACACCAGAAACTTTGTCTGCCACCTTGGCAATAGGCGCTTTCGTTGCCGCTGCATTGCTGACCATCTGAATGATCTGAGAAAGGGTGGTATCCTCCCCCACTCTGGTAGCCCGGCATTTCAAGAATCCGGACTGGTTCACCGTAGCGGCAGAAACCTTATCTCCCTCTGCCTTATCCACAGGAATGCTTTCCCCGGTCAGGGCAGATTCATTCACTGCGCTGTGACCTTCCAGCACAACCCCGTCCACCGGTATGTTTTCCCCCGGACGCACCACGAAAAGATCTCCCGCCTCCACCTGGTCGATGGATACCGTCCTTTCCTCTCCATCCTCCAGGATCACCGCCGTTTTCGGCGCCAGTTTCATGAGACTTTTAAGAGCGTCTGTCGTTTTTCCCTTGGACCTGGCCTCCAGCATCTTGCCCACCGTAATCAAAGTGAGAATCATGGCGGCGGACTCGAAATAAAATTCATGCATGTAGGACATTACCCCGGCCATATCGCCTTTAACCTGGGCGTCAGTCATCGCAAACAAGGCGTAGGTGCTGTAGACGAAGGACGCCCCCGAGCCTAACGCCACCAGAGTATCCATATTCGGCGCCCGGTGAATCAACCCTTTAAATCCGCTGATAAAAAACTTCTGATTGATCACCATGATCATTGCCGTTAAAATCAGCTGGAGCAGCCCCATGGCCACATGATTCTCTGCGAAAAAAGCTGGCACCGGCCAGTTCCACATCATATACCCCATTGAAAAATACATCAAAACAATAAGAAAACCGAGAGACGCAAACAGCCGCTGTTTCAGCACCGGAGTTTCCCGATCCTTTAAAGCATCCTCTGCTTCCGCCGCCGATGGGAGATTTCTGGTTTTCCCTCCCTTTTTCTGGGCGCCGTATCCTGCGTCCTCTACTGCAGCGATAATCTCTCCTTCAGAAGCAGTGCCTTCTACTGCCATGGAATTGGTCAGCAGACTGACTGAGCAGGAAGTAACCCCAGGCACTTTGGAAACCGCCTTTTCTACCCTTGCGCTGCAGGCAGCACAGCTCATTCCTGTAACTGCATATTGATCCATCTCTATCCCTCCTCTTCTCCCTTCCAGGGAATGTCCCTGACCTTACTTCATCAGTTTCTGCAGGGTACAGACAAGCTCATCAATGATTTCTTCATTCCCCTCTTTAATATCCTGCACAACGCAGGTTCGGATGTGGTTTGCCAAAAGCACCTTGTTAAAGCTGTTTAAGGCGGCATTCACCGCCGATACCTGAATTAAAATATCCGGACAGTAAGCATCTTTTTCCACCATGCCCCGGATTCCCCGCACCTGGCCTTCAATCCGGTTCAGCCGGTGAATCAAATCTTTATATTCTTTTTCCGAACGATCCTTATGCTGATGACAATGGACACAGCCCTTGCTGGAATCGGCTGCGGAGTTGATCTCTTCACTCATTTTCATTCTCTCCTTTCCCGGAAAATGTATTCCTGTTCTCTGTTCAGGTTTTATTATATACCCTACCAGGGTATATAGCAAGCTTTTTTTGCCTTAATCTTCTGCCTCCTGTGCAGAAAAATACTATAAAAAATCGACACCCCTCCAGCCGTCAAGGCACTGAAGAATGTCGATTTTATTTTTTTGCTCCTGAAAGCTGCTCTCAACTGGAGATGCACAAAAATCAGTTGCTACGCAAAATCAAAAAGAGACAGCTGGTTGCTTTCTGGAAGGTCTCCTAAGAGCCCCAGGTCCGCCATCAAATCACAGATGGTTTTGCTTACCTTTGTCCGGTTTTGGAAATCTTCTTTAGACAAGAAGGGGCCGTCTTTCGCCGCCTCCACAATTCCCTCTGCCGCCTTTTCCCCCAGACCGTCAATACTGCTCAAGGAAGGCATCAGTTTCCCGTCGATAATCTGGAAATGTGTGGCCTTCGCCCGGTAAATATCAATGGGAAGGAATTCAAATCCCCTGGCGTACATTTCCTGACAGATCCGCATATCCCGCAACGTATCCTGTTCCTTATTGGATAAAGTGTCCGAGCGTTTCTTATAATCCGCCAGATATACTTCCAGCTTATCCCGCCCCATGCACATCAGCTCATAGCTGAAGCCCTTGGCCCGGATACTGAAAAAAGCGGCGTAATAGGCAAGGGGATAAAACACCTTGCAGTACGCAATCCGCCAGGCCATCATAACGTACGCAGCTGCATGAGCCTTGGGGAACATGTACTTGATCTTCTTGCAGGACCAAATATACCAGTCAGGAACATTGTGCTCCTTCATCGCTTCCTCCCACTCCGGCTTAAGCCCTTTTCCCTTTCGGACAGACTCCATTATGGTAAAGGACAATCCCTCTTCCATTCCCTGTCCGATGAGATAAATCATAATATCATCACGAGTACAGATCGCCGTCTGAATGGTAGCCTTTCCCTCTGAAATCAAGGTCTGCGCATTTCCCAGCCATACGTCCGTACCATGGGAAAGTCCGGCAATCCGCACCAAATCAGAAAAATACTTCGGTTTGGTGTCGATTAACATCTGCATGGCAAAATCTGTTCCAAACTCAGGAATCCCCAGTGCTCCCAGCTTGCAGCCTCCAATATCCTCCGGCTCAATGCCAAGGGCAGAAGTATTCTGGAACAAGCTCATTACCTCTTTGCTGTCCAGCGGAATATCCTTTACCGGATCCATTCCCGTAAGATCTTGAAGCATACGGATCATGGTGGGATCATCGTGTCCCAGAATATCCAGCTTCAGCAGGTTGTGATCGATGGAATGGTAATCAAAATGCGTTGTCACTGTTGAGGTGGTGGTATCGTTTGCCGGGTGCTGCACCGGAGTGAAAGAATAAATCTCCTCTCCCAGGGGGAGAACAATAATTCCTCCCGGATGCTGGCCTGTAGTCCGCTTTACCCCCACACATCCTTGAACCAGCCGGTTGATCTCACAGTTTCTCTTTTGCTGGCCTCTCTCCTCATAGTATTTTTTAATGTATCCGTAAGCCGTCTTGTCCGCCAGGGTACCTACTGTTCCGGCCCGGAAGGTCTGCCCTTTTCCGAAAATCACCTCAGTGTAATCATGAGCCTTGCTCTGATACTCTCCGGAGAAATTCAAGTCGATATCTGGCTCCTTATCTCCCTTAAATCCTAAGAAGGTTTCAAAGGGAATGTCAAATCCTTCTTTCTTTAACGGATGGCCGCAGACAGGGCATATTTTATCCGGCATATCGCAGCCGGCCATTCCTGCGAATTTTTTCACTTCTTCGGAATCAAAATCATAATAATGGCATTCCGGGCAGATGTAATGCGGGCTTAAAGGATTTACCTCTGTAATTCCTGCCATAGTTGCCACAAAAGAAGATCCTACCGAACCTCTGGAGCCCACCAGGTAACCGTCCTCATTGGATTTCCACACCAGTTTTTGGGCAATAATATACATTACGGCGAAACCATTGCTGATAATGGAATTCAGTTCCCGTTCCAGCCGGTCTGTTACAATTTGAGGAAGATTTTCTCCGTAAATTCCATGGGCCCTGTCATAACAGATTTTTCGCAGCGTAGCATCGGAATTTTCAATGACCGGAGGACATTTATCCGGACGAACCGGAGAAATTTTTTCACACATATCCGCAATCTTCCGGGTATTGGTGATCACCACCTCTTCCGCTTTATTCGGCTCCAAATAACTGAATTCTTCCAGCATTTCCTCTGTGGTTCTTAAGTATAAAGGAGCCTGCTGGTCGCAATCCTTAAATCCCTGTCCAGCCTCAATAATCCTCCGGTAAATCTCATCCTGAGGATCCAGAAAATGCACGTCGCAGGTTGCACACACCAGCTTGCCGAACTGTTCCCCAAGACGAATAATCTTTTTATTGATTTCCATCAGGTCCTGCCGGCTTTTCACCGTGCTTTTTTCATCCCGGAGCATAAATTCATTGTTGCCCAGAGGCTGGATTTCCAGGTAATCATAAAAGTTCACCAATCTGGCAATCTCCGCCTCGGGAGCTCCTCTAAGAAGAGCCTGGTAAAGCTCTCCCGCCTCACAGGCAGAACCGATAATCAACCCTTCCCGGTACTGATTCAGCAGGCTTTTGGGAATCCTGGGCCGTCTGGCAAAATACTCCAGATGAGAGGAGGAAACCAAACGGTAAAGATTAATCCGTCCCACATCGTTTTTTGCCAAAATGATCACATGATAGGTGGGAAGCTTCTTGATGGTTTCTGGAGACATCTGACTTAAGGAATTCAGCTGATCTAAAGTCTCTATCTCTCGTTCCCTGAGCATCTTGACAAAGGCCACAAAGATCTCTGCCGTAGCCCCTGCATCATCTACCGCCCGGTGGTGATTCTCCAATGATACCCCTACCGCCTTAGCCACAGTATCCAGCTTAAACCGGTTTAAATTCGGCAGCAGAAGCCTGGCCAAAGCTACGGTATCCAGAACCGTGGGAGAAAACTCCAGACCTAAGCTTAATGCGTTATGGGTAATAAAGCCCACGTCAAAGGCTGCATTATGAGCTACAATCACACTTCCCTGGCAGAAGGCTAAAAACTGTGGCAGAATCACATCGATTTTGGGAGAGTCCAGCACCATACTGTCATTGATTCCAGTAAGCTGTTCAATCTCAAAAGGAATCGGTACATCCGGATTGACAAAGGTACTGAATTTATCTGTAATCTTTCCGTTCTCCACCTTCACCGCCCCGATTTCAATGATCCTGTTTTTCTCCGGGGAAAATCCGGTGGTTTCGATGTCAAACACCACATAGCTGTCAGAAAAAGTTTGGCCTTTGGGATTTTCCACCAGCTGCTTCAAGTCATCTACCAGATACCCCTCCACCCCATAGATAATCTTAAAGGTATCGCCTTTGTCCAGGGCATGATTGGCGTCGGTAAATGCCTGGACACAGCCATGGTCCGTAATGGCAATCGCCGGCATTCCCCACTGCTTTGCCCGCTTAATAATATCCTTAACCTCCGATACCCCGTCCATATCGCTCATCTTGGTGTGGCAATGGAGTTCCACCCGCTTTTCCAGACTGGTATCCATACGTTTACTGGTAAAATCCTCGCATTTTTTAATGCCCACCACAGAGCCTAAGGTCAGCTCATGATCGAAACGGTCGATGGTGGTAAGACCTCTGATCCTGATAAAACTGCCTTTTACCACCGCTTTATCCACGTCTTCCATCATTTCCTGACGGGCAAACAGTTTTACCGTTATGGTATCAGTAAAATCCGTCACATCAAAAATAATAATGGACCGTTCTCCGCCTCTCAGCTCCCGTTTTTCTACTGTGAGAATCTTGCCCCGAATGGTGACCTCTCCCATCTCCCCGGCAATGGATTCAATGGGAGTGAATCCATCTTCAAAATCCTTTCCAAACAGTACGTCAGGGTTATCCGATTTTCTGGAGTAAGAAAATTTCTTTTCTCCCTTTCCAAAACCGCTGCGAAAGCCTCCTTTTGCCCCCTCGCCTTTTCCTGGATTTCCTCCGGCCAGAGGACGGAGAGTCCCCTTGGACTGCCCTTTTTTGCCGCCTGTGTCCCCTGCCTTCTGGACCATCCCCGGCGTTTTGGCTGCAGAAGCACCGTAAGTGCCGTCCCCCTGATGTTCTCTGGCCTGAATGGCCGCTGCATAAGCCGCCGCCGCTTCCTCCTCCGCTTTCTTAGCCTGAAGCCGCAGCTTGCTTTCTGCCGGAGGCACATAAGAAAATTCTACCACAGCTGAAAGACCGCAGCGCTCCTGGAAAATCTTTTCCAGAATCCGCTTAAGCTCAGCCGCCTTTTCCCGGGAAACCATGGTTTCTTCAATGGTCATGCTCATTACATCTGGTTCAGGAAAGGAAAATTCCGCCTTGCGGAACATCGTGTATTCAATAATACTGTAATGCTTAAGTTCCAGCAGAATACTGTCCCGGTACACTTCAAGAAGCTTCTCCGGAGTGTATTGTCCGGACAGCCGAAATTTCTCCTGTATTTTAATGGTCATCTGCTTATCAGGAAACAGCTGCTCTTTAATGCCCTGCTCCAATCCATAAATAATCTCTTTCTGGATCAGCCTGGGACTTTCGATATAAATGCGAATAGAGCTTCTATCCCTGGTGGAGGCCACCTTCGGCACCTCCACCAAGTTTAAAAGCTCCCGCAGTTCTTCAGCAATCTTTAATCCAGGAAACACTTCCAAAAATTTTTTGGTCATACTTCTTTTTGTCTTTCCTCTCTAATAGCAGCCAGCTCTTCCCGAAGGGTTTCCAGGAGTTTATCCTCCGGCACCTTTCGAATGATCTGGCCTTTGCGGATCAGAAGTCCTTCTCCTTCTCCGCCGGCAATCCCCACATCTGCTTCTCTGGCCTCTCCCGGTCCGTTAACAACGCAGCCCATTACTGCCACTTTAATGCCGGAAAGAGAGTCAAATTCTGCCGCCATGGTCTCCACCTGGTTGGCCAGGCTAATAAGATCGATTTTTGTCCGGCCGCAGGTAGGGCAGGATACCACTTCCACTCCGCCTTCGCGAAGTCCCAAGGTTCTGAGAATCAGCTTGGCACTTTTCACCTCTTCCACCGGATCTCCCGTCAGAGACACCCGAATGGTGTCGCCGATTCCCTGATAAAGGATAATGCCAAGGCCGACTGCAGATTTAATATTTCCGGAATACAAAGTGCCTGCCTCGGTAATCCCCACATGAAGAGGATGGTCTGTTTCTCTGGCAATCAGCTCATGGGCCTTCACGCACATCAGTACATTAGAAGATTTAATGCTGATCACCAGATTGTCATAGCCCATGTCCTCAATCATTTTTACCTTATCCATGGCGCTTTCCACAATTCCCTCGGCCGTCACTCCGCCATATTTTTCCAGCAGATCCTTCTCCAGTGATCCGCTGTTCACCCCTACCCGGATCGGGATCTGACGCTCTCTGGCAGCATCAACTACTGCCCGGACCCGTTCTTCCCCGCCAATATTTCCGGGATTAATTCGGATCTTATCTGCTCCATTCTCAATGGCGGCAATGGCCATCCGGTAATCAAAATGGATATCTGCCACCAATGGAATGGAAATTTCTTTCTTAATGGCCTTAATCGCCTTGGCCGCCTCCATATTCGGCACCGTCACCCGGATAATCTCACACCCCGCCGCCTCAAGACGGTGAATCTGCTCCACCGTTTCATTTACATTTTCCGTTCTTGTATTGCACATGGACTGAATCGCAATCGGATTTCCTCCGCCGATCACCCGGTTCCCAATGCGCACTGTTCTGGTACTTTCCCTTCCCATTGTTTTTCCTTTCCCTATCCTCCTGCAAAAACTCCGGAGTTAAAAAATCAGGTTCCGTATATCGTTTATCATAATCAGCATCATTAAGCACAGCAGCACCATCATCCCTGCAAAATGCACCATGCTTTCCTTTTCCTGGTCAATGGCCTTTCCTCTTATGGCCTCAATAAACAAAAACACCAGCCTTCCTCCGTCCAATGCAGGAAGAGGAAGAAGGTTAACCGCTCCCAGGGAGGCGCTGAGAATCATTCCCCAGTTAATCAAGTTTAACAGGACAATAAACCAGCCCTCAGGTTTGATTTCTTCTACCATCTGGCCGATTCCCGCCACAATCCGCACTGGTCCGCCAACATCGTCAGCACTGACATATCCTGTAAACAATAACCGGAAGCTTTCAATCGCCGTCCGTCCCTGAATGACCACCTCATGCCACCCCAGGCGAAGAAGCTTTCCCAGATTCTCAGCCCGGTGATAGTTTGTATAATGCTCGATGCCGATCATGTAGCTTCCTGTCTCCGGATTGTACACAGTGGTCAGATAAGCCGTTCCCGTTTCATAAGAGACATCCTTCTCATACCACAGCTGGGGATTTTCCTCCTGACCTTCAGGAAGCCGTCCATAGGTCACCTCCAGCTTTTCCTCCGGATGAAGCTGCAGATACAGACTCAAGTCCTGGTATCCCACCATTTTCCTGCCGTTGATCGCCAAAACCATATCTCCTGCCTTCAGTCCGGCAGCTTCTGCAGGATAACCCTCCACCACATTGGTAATCACCGGAAGATCATATCCCCGATAGGCGACTATAATCACGCCGAAAATAAAGGCAAGAATAAAATTAAACACCGGCCCCGCTGCAATAATAGAAATTCTGGCCCAGACTGATTTTGACAAAAATCCATCAGGATTTCCGCTTTCTGACTCCTCATCCGCCATGGCGCAGGAACCGCCCAACGGCAGAATCTTTAAGGAGTATCTGGTGCCCCTCCACTCCTTGGAAGCAATCCGCGGTCCCATTCCAATGGAAAACTCGGAAACTTCTACACCATTGGCCTTGGCCAGGAGAAAATGCCCCAATTCATGGAACAAAATAATAAAACCGACTAAGATTACCGCTGCCAGAATGCTCAGCAACTTACCACCTGCTTTCTATCAATTCATCCGTCTCCCGCTCCGCCTGAAGAATCTGTTCAACCGTCGGATCAGGAATGCTCTGATGGGCTTCCATGGAAGCCTCTATCATTTCTTCAATGGTAAGATAAGAAATTTCCCGGTTTAAAAACTTCTTTACCGCCAGCTCATTGGCAGCATTGAACACCACCGGCATCGTTCCTCCTTCTCTTCCTGCCTCGTAAGCCAGTTTCAGTCCTCGGAAAGTTTCCATATCCGGCTTTTCGAACCGAATATCCCCTAATTTCCAGAAATCCAGCCGTTCTCCCGGAAGGAATCTTCTCCGAGGATAATACAGCGCGTACTGAATGGGAAGTTTCATATCCGGCGTCCCTAATTGAGCCATCACCGCCCCATCTTCAAATTCCACCATGGAATGTACAATACTCTGGGGCTGAACTACAACCTGGATCTGGTCCATCTCCACCCCAAAAAGCCATTTCGCTTCCATAACTTCCAGTCCCTTATTGACCATTGTGGAAGAATCTATGGTAATTTTATGGCCCATGGACCAGTTGGGATGCTTTAGCGCATCCTCCACCGTTACAGATTTAAGCTGCTCTCTGTTCCAGCCCCGAAAGGGCCCTCCAGAGGCAGTCAAAAGAATCTTGCTGATGGAACAGCCATGTTCCCGCTCTCCATTAAGGCACTGGAAAATGGCGCTGTGCTCTGAATCTACCGGAAGAAGCTTCACGCCTTTTTCTTTGGCCAGCTTTGTGATAATATGACCTGCCGTAACCAAAGTCTCTTTGTTGGCCAATGCAATATCTTTCCCAGCTTCCATCGCTGCAATAGTTGGACGAATACCGATCATTCCTACCACAGCTGTCACCACGATTTCAGCCTCCGGTTCTGTGGCCGCCTCAATCAGTCCCTCCATGCCAGAGTATACTTTCACTGGGAGATCCGCCACCTTAAGACGAAGCTCCTTTCCCTTTTCCTCATCCCAAACACAAGCAACCCGTGGATGAAATTCCCGGATCTGCTTTTCCAGCAGGGCAATATTTCTCCCTGCCGCCAAGGCTGTTACCTGAATATCTCCATTATTCCGAACCACTTCCAAGGTTTGCGTACCGATGGAACCGGTGGAGCCTAACACAGAAATTTTTTTCATAAGCATCTTACTCCCTGTCCTGTTTCGCCATGATTGATTTACCGAAGAAAGGTAAGAGCAAAATAAATTGCCGGAGCAGTAAACAGCATGCTGTCAAAACGGTCTAAAATTCCTCCGTGACCAGGAATTAAATGACCGTAATCCTTTACTCCGTGATTCCGTTTAATCGCAGAAGCCGCCAGATCTCCAATCTGGGAAATCACTGCGCCAATGCCGCAGGCTGCCGGACAAGCCACCAAAGGATTCCCTACCTCAGCCATAAAGCCGCCGAAAAACAAGGCGTAAAGAAAACCCAGGAGCGCCGCTCCAGCTACACCGCCTACCGCTCCTTCGATTGATTTTTTGGGACTTAACACAGGAGCCAGCTTGTGACGTCCAAAAAGGGTGCCGCAGCAGTAAGCGCAGGTATCGCATCCCCATGAACTTAGGAAAATCAGCCATACCAAAAATTTTCCGTCCGTCATCATTCTGGTCTGATACAGATAAGAGAACATCACCGCCACATAAAAAATGCCGAAGAACGCCACCGTCACCTGTTCTGTCCCGTATTTTGGAAAGGTAACCACATATATGGTCATAAATACCATCAACGCGGAAATCACCAGAAGACTCAAGTATTTCTCCTGTCCCCGCCATAAAAGGATATAGTACGAAACAGCCGCCACATAGCCCACCAGACCAGGAAGCTTCTTTTCCATTTTCATCACCCGGTATAATTCAAATAACCCGATGCAGGAAATCACCGCCGACGCAGTCAAAAGCAGAGCGCCGCCCTGGCCTACGAAAATCAGAGCTAATATCACCAGCACAATTCCGCTGACGAGTCTGGTAGTAAACATACCATTCCCCCTTTTCTCTATCTGCTTATTACGCCTTTACGCCGCCGAATCTTCTGTCTCTCTTATTATACTGCACAATTGCCTTTTCTAATTCCTCTTGATTAAAATCCGGCCATAAGCAGTCTGTCACATAAAACTCCGTATAAGCTACCTGCCAGAGAAGATAATTTGACAGCCGGAGTTCTCCGCTGGTGCGGATCAAAAGATCCGGATCCGGTATTCCCGCCGTATCCAGATAGGAAGCAAATACATCTTGGGTAATGGCAGCTGGATCCACCTTTCCTTTTTGGCAGTCCTCTGCTAATTTAGCCGCTGCACGGGTAATCTCGTCCCGTCCTCCGTAATTTACCGCAATCACGAAGGTCAGACCGGTATTATTTTTGGTTTCTTCCACCAGCCGGTCAATTCCGTCAATAATATCCTGGGCAAACCGGCGCTTGTCCCCGATCATTTTAACCCGTACATTATTCTGCTTTGCGATTTTTAACAGTCTCACCATATAATAACGGAACAGCTGCATTAAGGCTCCTACCTCTTCTGTGGAGCGCTTCCAGTTTTCCGTAGAAAACCCATATACTGTTAAATACTCGATTCCCATTCTGGCTGCAATCTCTACGGTCTTTTCCACAGTTTTGCAGCCTTCCCGATGTCCCATGGTTCTGGGAAGGCCCCGTTTCTTCGCCCAACGGCCATTGCCGTCCAGAATGATGGCCACATGCCGCGGAATCACCATATTGGTTAACTCACCCATCCTCTTCTCTCCTTGCCTGATGGCGGGCTCTCCCCATCCTCCGTCTGAACAGCCACGCCATAAATTAGGGCAGGCTGTCACACCTGCCCCTGTTAACCTTTCAGTTATACCGTCATAATTTCCTTCGTCTTTGCCTCGATGGCCTTGTCAATCTTCTCGATCATCTTATCGGTAAGCTTCTGAATCTTTTCTGTTACTTCGCTTAAATCATCTTCAGAAATTTCTGCAGATTTTTCCTTCTTCTTAAAGGAATCATTAGCATCCCGGCGGATGTTGCGGACAGCCACCTTAGCATTTTCTCCTTTTTTCTTTACTTCCTTAGAAAGTTCCTTACGGCGCTCCTCTGTCAGTTCCGGGAAAACCAGACGAATAACCGATCCATCGTTAGTTGGGTTAATCCCCAGATCAGAAGTAAGAATTACCTTTTCAATGGCCTTTAAAAGGCTCTTCTCCCAAGGCTGAATCACAATCATGCGGGGCTCAGGAACAGAAATATTTCCTACCTGCTGCAGAGGAGTCGGCGTTCCGTAATAATCCACCTTAAGTCTGTCCAGCACATGGGGGTTAGCTCTGCCCGCCCGGATCGTTCCGAACTCATCCAGTAAGTTGTCCAGCGTCTTATTCATCTTGTCCTCGTAAACCTTAATGTCCTGCATCATATCCTCCTGTTATGCGGTCACTATCGTACCGTTAATTTTTCCCTGCATTGCATTGGCAATGGCGTCTTTCTCATTCAGACTGAATACCGCCATGGGCATCTTGTGCTCCATGCACATTACAGATGCGGTTAAATCCATTGCCGCCAGCTGCTTGTCAATTACTTCCTGAATGGAAATTGTGTCGTATTTCTTCGCTTCCGGATTAATCTTCGGATCGCTGTCATAGATACCGTCAATATTCTTAGCAAGAAGAATGCAGTCTGCATCCATCTCAATAGCCCGAAGAGCAATTCCTGTATCGGTAGAGAAATAGGGATGCCCTGTTCCTCCTGCGAAAAAGACTACCACACCTTTGCTGAAGCACTCATTCACTGCATCTTTTGAAAAAAGCTTTGTCATGGAGCCGCAGGCAAAAGGAGTAAAAATTTCGGTCTTCATCCCGGCATTCCGAAAAATTTCCGAAACATAAATGCAGTTCATCACCGTAGCCAGCATACCGATCTGATCTGCTTTCGTTCGGTCAATGGCTTCGCTGGTTCTGCCCCTCCAGAAGTTTCCTCCACCGATTACAATGCCAATCTCCACTCCTGCATCTGCAGAAAGTTTCACTTGTCTGGCCACCTCTTTCACCGTATCCTCATGGTATCCGGTCTTATTCGGTCCGGCCAGAGCTTCGCCGCTTAATTTTAACAGCACTCGCTTCATTTCCATAACGTAAGTCTCCCAACTGCTCATTATTCTCTTTGGCTTATGCCGGACATCCCGGCCAAGTGCTCTTATTATAGCATAAAAAACTGACAGAAAAAAGTCCTTATTTATGAAATAAGCCGTGCAAAATTATTCCCGCTAAAACGGATAATATGCTGCTTTAAACTGCCAGGTTCCGTCTGAATAATGGATAACCCCCATAAGGCCTGGATGCTGTCTCCATCCCTCCCGGTAAAAGGCAACAGGAACAGCCGCTGCATCTTCCAGCAAAAGCTGTTCTCCTTCATGAAGCAGCTGGTAATAAGTTTCCCTGTCCTGGGCAGATTTGGCCTCCGTCATCAGGCGGTCAAATTCTTCATTGGCATATCTGCCGTCATTGTCAGGGCTTTGGGAAGTAAACTGCCAAAGCAGAGAGAGGGGATCGTCCGTATCCATCATCCAGACTG
This sequence comes from Candidatus Cottocaccamicrobium excrementipullorum, assembly GCA_018713255.1. Taxonomy (GTDB): domain Bacteria; phylum Bacillota; class Clostridia; order Lachnospirales; family Lachnospiraceae; genus Caccovicinus; species Caccovicinus excrementipullorum. Next base: position 212,899 of record DVFL01000002.1, read on the forward strand.
CCCTGGACGCCCAATAAGCTCCTGCTCCCCGATGAGGGATGAAATAGCTCCAGTTTACTTCTCTTATGCTGGCGTGAATTCCCAACGCACTCCAGGTCTCAATCAAATATTCTGCCAGATCCAGGTGATACCCTTCATCATTCGTCAAGATTTCCACTTCCGGAATTCCCTCTCCTCCTGGATAGCCAGCCTGGAGGAGAAGATCTGCCGCCTGAGCCAGGGCCGTCTCCTGATTCCATGCTGCTTCTGAAGGCACATAAGTTTCTTCTCCTGTTTCCAGAAAAGAGCTTCCCTCTTTCGCATCGGAAATCCCCGGTCCTACGAAAGACCAGGCCGGCTCCACGCTGCCCTCCATCACCACATCGGCAATGTATCTTCTGTCCAGCACCATGGAAAGGGCCTGTCTCACCCTCTGGTCCTTCAACGGTTCCTTATCCAAATTCAGGAGAAAATAATAGGTGGCCGACAGCGGAGCATACACCATATCGGTATCATTCATTCCTTCTTCCTCCGAAGGAGATGCCAAAGCGGCCGGGCGCTTATGATACTCCCTCCAGTCTGCGGCCTCCGTCCAGTTTACGCCGCCTTTAAAAAGGTCCAGCTCTCCATTTTCATATCTGGCCAGATTCTCCTCTTCACTCCCGTTCAGCAAGAAAGTGATGGAAGTTAAAGATACCTGGCTTTCATGCCAATAGTAAGGATTCTTCACCAAAGTCAAGTGATCGCCAGGAACGTATTCCGACAGCACCATCGGCCCGTTTCCCACTGCCGTCTCCGGAGACAGCATCCACTCTGATCCTGTTTCTGCTTCATCCTCTGGAATGGGACTCAAGGCAGTCAAGGTACAGTTCTCCGGAAAAGAAAAATCTGGAGAGACAAGTTCTATTACCAGCGTCTGCTCGTCCGGCGCCGAAAGAGCCAGGCTCTCCCCTTCCCCGGACTGCATTTGTGCAAACCCGGACACATTGCCCAGAAGATCTTCTGCATAGGGAGAGGCTGTCTGAGGATTTGCCAGCCGGTTCCAGGCATCAATAAAATTCTGGGAAGTAAGGGCGGAGCCGTCGGACCATTTTAAATCATCCCGGAGATGAAACGTGACCGTAAGCCCATCGGAGGAAACCTCATAGCTTTCCGCCTGTCCAGGTTCTGTTTCTCCCTCATCTCCCCTTACCAGAAGGGTTTCATATAAATGCCGCAAAACCGTTTTTTCTGTATTGTAAAGAGTTTTGGCCGGATCCAACGTGCGAAAATCGCTTCCCAGCCACACCTGCAGATCCGCCGTCCCTAAAAGAGGATCCTCCTCTTCTTCCTGAAAAAGCTCTTCTGTTTCTTTCTCCTGCACCTCTGTTTCCTGCTCCTCCGATACAGGAGCACGGCCGCTGCACCCTGTGAAGAAAAACAGGGAAATCCCCAGAACTGCTGTCCATAAATATCTTCTTTTCAAACCAAACCTCCATCGTTCGCCAATTTTCGCCTATTACTATAGCACAATTTTGGGGTTTTATGAAGTCCGGCCGCAAAAAAAAGCACCCTGCAGAGGATATTCTGCAAGGTGCTTTTCATTTTTGTCACTATCCCGCCTGGCTGGCCGGGAAATTTCATTACTGCTGGCTGGTATAGCCAAAGAAGAAGTATCCAAGAGGAGTATAGTACATACCCTGGATATCATCGGCCAGCATGTAAGGCTGCGTATAGAAGTAAATCGGAGCCAGCACGCTGTCCTGTCCGATCAGGATATCTTCTGCCTGATGGAATGCAGCCATACGCTCTTCCTGATTAGAGGTAGCCTTTGCAGCATCAATCAGTGCATCATATTCCGGATTGGAGTACTGTGCATCGTTGTTGCCGCCGCCGGTATACCACATGTCTAAGAAGGAGCAAGGATCATTGTAGTCAGCAATCCAGCCGTTACGTGCGATCTGATAATCGCCCTGCTTTCTGCTCTCCAGGAATACGTTCCAGTCCTGATTGCTCAGGGTAACGGTTACGCCCAGAACTTCCTGCCACATATTCTGCAGAGCCTCAGCGATTGCTTTGTGCTTGTCATCGGTATTGTAAGTATACTCTACAGTTGGGAAGCCTTCGCCGTTAGGATATCCAGCTTCTGCCAGAAGCTCGCGAGCTCTCTCGCAGTTTGCCTCATAATCCTCTTCAGCTACGCTGTAGTACTCGCCGCCTACGGTACGGAAATCATCACCGCTGGGGCCTTCTGCATCATTCACACCAGATGGAACATAAGCGGTAGCCGGAACCTCACCAGCCTGGCTTACATTCTCTACGATGTAGTTACGGTCAATCGCCAGAGAGAATGCCTCACGAATCAGCGGATCGGAGAACACCTCATCCTCGGTGTTGAAGCATACATAGTAAGTTCCCAGATAATCTGCTACTGTGATCTCACCAGAAGCCAGATAGTTTGCCATTTCATCGGTTGGGAAGTTCTCAATGAAATCCAGCTCGCCGCTGTTGTAAGCTGCCAGCATAGCGTTGGCATCGTCTAACAGGGTGAAACGGATGGTATCTGGGCCCAGGTTATCGTAGTCATAGTAGTTTTCATTCTTCTCAGCCAGAATGTATGCATTGTGTGACCACTCTGCCATCTTGTAAGGACCGTTTCCAATGTAAGTAGAAACATCATAAGTCCACTCGTCGTTTCCTTCAACCACATCCTGACGAACCGGGAAGGTTGCCGGGAATGCCATGATCTCTTCGAAGTACGGGCAGTCATAAGATAAGGTTACTTCCAGAGTCTTGTCATCAAGAGCTTTAACGCCAAGGGTATCTGGATCAGCGCTGCCGTCAGCAACGGACGCATAACCCTGTACCATGTCGATCATGTAGCAGTAGTCTGCTGCAGTCTCCGGGTTGGCCAGACGCTTCCAGCTGTACTCGAAGTCGCCAGCGGTCACCGGCTGTCCGTCGGACCACTTAATGCCGTCGCGAAGAGTAAAGGTGTAAGTAACGGTACCATCGTCATTTACCACCTTTTCCCAGGACTCTGCCTGTCCAGGAGCGGTCACTGCATTTCCTTCGCCGTCATCAACCCACTTTACCAGACCTTCAAACATGTGGTTGATCATGATTGCACCGTCAACTGCAGAGTTTAAGGCCGGATCAATGGTCTGGGGCTCGGAAGCCAGGCATACAGCCAGATTGAAGCCATCGGAAGACGCGGTGTCAGCCGCTGTGGTCTCCTCAGTGCTCTCAGCCTCAGATGCAGCTGTGGTCTCAGCAGCCTCAGAAGCGGCAGTGGTCTCCTTGCTGCTTCCGCCGCAGGCTGCCAGAGACAGTACCATGGCTGAGGACAGAGCCAGAGACACGAGTTTCTTCACTTTTCTCATAAAAACTTTCCTCCTTCTTTTTTGCGCATATCCTCGCATTGTGTGAACTTGTCCATCGGCGTAAATTCCATGGACTTCCTGCTTCACCGTCGTCGTAACCTGCCGACTCCACAGGCGTTAATTCGGCCAGTTCTAAACCTATTTATTTCAAAGCCTAAAAGGCCGTGAAACCGTTCATTAAAGATCCATCCGCCAAATTACTTGGATTCCAGAAGATGGCATGCAGCCCAATGCCCCGGCTCATATTCCTTAAACTCCGGCACCTCGCTGCTGCATCTCTCAGTGGCATAAGGACACCGAGTATGGAAACGGCATCCGCTGGGCGGATTCATGGGGCTTGGAATATCTCCCTCCAGCACGATTCTGTGGCGGCTACGGCTTACCTTCGGATCGGGAACAGGAACAGCAGACAGCAGTGTCTGCGTATAGGGATGGATGGGATGGCGGTTCAGCTCATAGCTTTCGCCAAGTTCCACCAGGGATCCCAGATACATTACGCCAATCCGATTAGAAATATGACGTACAACCGACAGATCATGGGCAATAAACAGATAGGTCAGACCAAGTTCATGCTGCATGTCCTCCAGCATATTTACAACCTGGGACTGAATTGATACGTCCAATGCAGAAATCGGCTCATCGCAGACAATGAACTCCGGCTTTACCGCCAGGGCCCGGGCGATTCCCACACGCTGCTGCTGTCCGCCGGAAAACTCATGGGGATAACGGTTTGCATGCTCTGTATTCAACCCTACTTTTCTCAGCAGTTCTTTAATCATATCAGCCCGCTCAGCCTTGCTGGACGTAAGCTTATGGATATCGATAGCCTCGCCGATAATCTCTCCTACCGTCATACGAGGATCCAGTGACGCAGAAGGATCCTGGAAGATAATCTGCATTTTCCGACGGTAAGGCAGCATATTTTCTGCCTGACACTTCCCCAGAGGCTTTCCATCTGGGCCAAGAGGATTATGATAAATTGGTTTCCCATCATAAATGATGGTGCCCCCGGTAGGTTCATAGAGCCGCAGAATTGTCCGTCCAAGGGTGGTTTTTCCACAGCCTGACTCTCCTACCAGACCAAGGGTCTCCCCTTTTTTGATAAACAGGGAAACATCCTGAACCGCCTGAACGCCTGGTCCCTTAACCCCTTTTATAGGGAAATATTTCCGCAGATTTTTCACTTCAAGGAGTACTTTCTCTTCATTCGCCATACTACGCTTCCTCCTTATTGATCCGCTCCTGCACCCGCAGCCAGCAGGCGGAACGGTGATTCTCTCCCACTTCTACATAAGGAGGCATTTTCTTTAAACATATCTTCATGCACTTCTCACACCGGGGCGCAAAAGGACAGCCCTCCGGCGGATTCAGCATATCAACCGGCGTTCCCTCAATGGGAATCAGCCGCTCATAGCTCTCCGCATCCACACGAGGCATGGAACGCAGCAGACCTTCTGTATAAGGATGTGCCGGAGCATAGAAAATATCGTCTACCGGCCCCTGCTCCACCATCTTTCCGGCATACATAACCGAAACCTTGTCGCAGATGTCTGCCACAACCCCCAGGTTGTGGGTAATGAAGATGATGCCCATCTTCGTCTTCTTCTGCAGATCCTTCATCAGCTCCAGAATCTGGGCCTGGATGGTCACGTCCAGAGCCGTAGTGGGCTCGTCGGCAATCAGAAGCTGCGGATGACAGATCAGTCCCATGGCAATCATTACTCTCTGGCGCATACCGCCGGAAAACTCATGAGGATACTGCTTCATACGCTTTTCTACGTTATTGATTCCCACCATCTCCATCATTTCCATGGCACGCTTCTCTGCGTCCTTGCGGGAAATTGATTTGTCATGAGCGCGAAGAGCCTCTACCAGCTGATTTCCGATAGTATATACCGGATTCAGACAAGTCATGGGGTTCTGGAAAATCATAGCCACTTTATTTCCGCGAAAAGCCGTCATCTCCGACTTGGAGAAGGAAAGCACATCCTGCCCCTCAAAGGTAATAGAGCCGCCGATGACTTTTCCCGGAGACTGTAAAAGTCCGATAATGGAGTAAGCTTCCACGCTCTTGCCTGAACCGGACTCTCCTACCACACCCATCACTTCACCGTAATTTAAATCATAACTGATGCCGCCTACTGCCTTTACTTCACCGGCAGGCGTAAAGAAGGAGACATGCAGGTCTTTTACTTCTAACAATTTTTGACTGGAATTCTGTTCTGACATTTTGCTCCTCCTTTCTATTTCTTAAGCTTTGGATCTAATGCATCGCGCAGTCCGTCACCGAAAAGGTTGAAGGCAAGAATCATCACACTCAGTACAACTGAAGGAACAATCAGCCGGTACGTGTAAGTATACATTCCGCTCAATGCATCTGTGGCCATAGAACCCAGGCTGGGAAGAGGAGCAGAAACACCTACGCCCAAATATGACAGGAAGGATTCCAGGAAGATCGCTGACGGAATCTGCAGACAGGTGGTAACAACAATCTGTCCGATACAGTTGGGAAGCAGATGTCTGCGGATAATCCGGCCGCCGGATGCACCTAAAGCCTTCGCCGCTGTTACATACTCCTGCTGCTTTAACTGAAGTACCTGGCCGCGGATAATCCGGCTCATGGTAACCCAGTACAGCATACCAAAAGCGATGAACATAGAAATCAGGTTGGGACCCAGGATCGTCACAAAAGATTTAAGAGGGCCGCCGGAACCTGAGTTTACATACTCTGTTAAAATCGGCTTCAGCGCTGTCGCAATCAGAAGAACGACCAGCATCTCTGGAACAGAATAAATCAGCTCCACAATCCGCTGCATTACCGCGTCTACCTTTCCTCCGCAGTAGCCGGAAACCGATCCGTAAATCGCACCGATCACCAGTACCAGAATTGCCGCGCAGAATCCTACTGCCATAGAAACTCTGGCCCCGTACATTACACGAACCAGAATATCACGGCCGTACATATCGGTTCCGAACACATGGGGGAATACGGATTCTCCCGCCGCTTTCCGCTCCAGTTCATCTCTGGAGTAGCCAAACAGTTTCTTCTTAATTCCCAGTTCCTGACGAAGAACATCCTGATCAACTTCCTCATCGCTTCCGGATCCCTGAGCAGATACCTTTGCCTGGGCGCGGATCATTGCCTTTTCCACAGAAGAAAGTTCTTCTCCCTTTTCGGCTTCAGCCTCGGCAATCAGCGTATCTACATCCTTCACCGTAGTCTGGGAACGGGCAGCAATCTCCTCCTCCAGACGAATCTGGTCTTCCAGCGCATAATGGAAGGGATGAAGATTCTCTGCCCCTTTATTGAACTGGTCATATCCGTAAGGAATCAGATACGGACCAACGAAAGCAAATAAAATCAAAAAGATAATCACGCCTAAGGCTACCATAGCCACTACATTTTTGCGCAGCCTTCTCCATGCATCCTTCCAGTAAGAAACGCTTGCACGTTCCTGAATAAAGTCTTCCTGCTCCTGCTTGGTTGCCGGTTCAAAATCCGCCGCCGTAAGGCCGCCCTCTGCCAGCAGCGCCTCGATATCTGGCTGGAAGCTAACCGGACAGCGTCTAATTTTCTTATTGTCAGCCACGATCAGTCTCCTCCCTTCGTCAAGCTGATTCTCGGGTCTGCCACCTTATACAGAATATCCACCACAACGTTCATCAGAATAATAAAGGTAGCAAGGAAAATCGTGGTACCCATAATCACCGGATAATCCCGGTTCTGAATAGACTGTACGAAATAACGTCCCAGGCCTGGAATGGAAAATACACTTTCCACAACAAAGCCTCCGCAGAGCGTAAATGCCACCTGCGGTCCAAGATACGTAATAACAGGGATCAGAGCATTGCGAAGAGCATGCTTGAAGATAATTTTGCTGTTCTTAAGTCCCTTAGCTCTGGCCGTCTTAATATACTCCTGATTCAGAGAATCCAGCATTGCTGAACGGGTCTGACGTGCCGTATAGCACATCGGATAAAATCCCAGCGCAAAACACGGCAGCACATAAGTACGCCATCCCTGGGAAGCGTCAAAAATTGTGGGGAAAAACTTGAATGCGCCTCCGGCAAACACAACCAGAAGTACAGACGCTACCACGAAACTGGGCATAGAAATTCCCAGCGTACATACTATACGCAGAATGCTGTCTGTCACTTTTCCTCTTTTAAATGCCGCAAAACATCCTAAGGGAACGCCCACCAGTATCGCCCATGCAAGAGCAATCGCACCGATCTTAGCGGATACCGGGAACATTTCCAAAATAATGCTCAACACCTCACGATTCCGCTGCATCTTTAAGGATACGCCAAAATCACCGTGAAGCAGATTTTTCAGATACATAAACAACTGAACCAACACCGGCTTATCCAAACCATACTTCGCATTCAAGGCCGCCAGCGTGGCTTCGGACGGGGTTTTCTCGCTTAACCAGGGGCTTCCTGGAACAGCGTTCATTAACAGGAAGGTAACACAGGTAACCAGAAAAATAGTGACCAGCGCCATTCCCAATCGTTTTAAAAAATACTTGCCCATTCTATCACATCCTACTTTTCTTTTTCCTCAGCGTCTTATCTTTCATTTATCTCATAAACTTAAGTCTAAGGAATCCATGAAAACAGCCGCAGGTTTTATTGTAAAGGAATTAATTAAGTTTTTCAATAGCGCCAGCGGTACTTTCTCAAAAGATCATATCCAGATCTGAGAAATTCTGTCTCGATCAAAAAAACACTTGTCTTTACCGGAAGAACAACTTTTCCTGAAAGAAGAGCCCTTGAAAATTAAGGCATCTCAAGGGCTTTCTTTGTGCAATGTTATAATTAGCTGAATGAATTACATCCCCATCTGCTTAGCTACTTCTTCTGCGAAATTCTCTTCCTTCTTAGCCATACCTTCGCCGGTTTCATAACGAACGAACTTCACAATCTTCACTTTAGCATTGTTTGCCTTAGCTACAGACTCAACGTATTTGCCTACAGACTGTTTTCCGTCTTCAGCCTTAACGTATACCTGATCCAGTAAGCAGATTTCCTTTAATTCCTTATTTACGCGGCCCATCACCATGCCCTCGATGATCTTGTCGGGAGCGTCCGGCTTCTCATTTCTGGCAGCCGCAGTTAAAATTTCTTTCTCTTTTGCAATGTAATCAGCATCAACCTCATCCCGGCTGGTGTATAATGGCTTTAAGGCAGCGGCCTGCATTGCCACGTTCTTTGCCATCTCTTTGATTTCATCATTTACCACATCGGTATCCACGGCAACCAGAACACCGATCTTTCCGCCTGCATGAATATAGGATGCAACAAATCCATTCTCTACAGACACCTTCTCGTAACGACGAATGTTCATGTTCTCGCCGATAATGGAAATCTGAGAAGATAACGCTTCCTTAACGGTTAACGTAGGATCCTTCTCCCACTTCTCAGCCATGAACTCGTCCATGTTAGCAGCCTCAGACTTTAATGCCTGTGCAGCAACATCTGCCGCATAATTGCGGAACTTTTCATTCTTTGCAACGAAGTCAGTCTCAGCATTTACTTCAACAACTACAGCGGTCTTCTCGTCTGCAGTAATATCTGTAACTACGATTCCTTCTGCGGCAATTCTTCCGGCTTTCTTTGCTGCTCCGGCAAGGCCTTTCTCTCTTAAGAATTCAACTGCCTTATCCATGTCGCCGTCGGTTGCTGCAAGAGCCTTCTTGCAGTCCATCATACCGGCGCCGGTCATTTCTCTTAACTCTTTTACCAATGCTGCGGTAACTGCTGCCATATTTATTCCCTCCGTGACTATCTCATCAGCCTATTGCTGAATATAAATTATTCCTCAGTGGTCTCTTCTGCCTCGAGCTCGCCTGCAGCCTCAAGTTCAGCCTCAGCCTCGCCCTGGTTTGCCTCGATTACAGCGTCAGCCATCTTGGATACGATCAGCTTAACCGCTCTGATGGCATCATCGTTGCCGGGGATAACGTAATCCAGCTCTTCCGGATCACAGTTGGTATCTGCGATACCAATCAGGGTAATGCCCAGAGTATGAGCCTCCTGAACGCAGATTCTTTCCTTCTTAGGATCTACAACGAAGATCGCGTCAGGAATTCTCTTCATCTCCTTGATGCCGCCCAGATTCTTCTCCAGCTTCTCCCATTCTTTCTTTAATGCGATTACTTCCTTCTTCGGCAGTACGTCAAAGGTTCCATCCTCGGACATTGCCTCGATCTCTTTTAATCTGGCAATCCGGCTCTGGATGGTCTTAAAGTTGGTCAGCATACCGCCCAACCATCTCTCATTTACATAGTACATTCCGCATCTCTCAGCCTCAGTCTTGATGGCATCCTGAGCCTGCTTCTTGGTTCCTACAAACAGGATGGTGCCGCCCTCAGCTACGATATCGGAAACAGCCTTATAAGCCTCATCTACCTTGCCTACAGACTTCTGCAGGTCAATGATATAGATTCCGTTTCTCTCAGTATAGATGTAAGGAGCCATCTTAGGGTTCCATCTTCTTGTCTGGTGGCCGAAATGCACACCAGCTTCCAGCAGCTGCTTCATAGAAATTACGCTCATGTCTTTTCCTCCATTTTGGTTTTTGCTCTTCCTTCGGCTGCGCGGCCGAAAGAGGCGTTCTTCCGCCTGCTTCTGATGCTTCCGGAACGACCGGAAGGAGAAATCCATCCCCTTATCCTTTATTGCTTCCGGCACCTGCTCCTGGAATCCGCAGACGTGTATAATTTTTTCAACTGCACGAGTATAACATAAAACTAGCCGCTTGACAAGCGGCTAGTTGAAATTTTGCACCATTTTTTCATAAAACCAGATAAACAGATAACTCTCTCTTATTTTCCTGCAGCCTTAATATTCTTCAGCTCGTCAAAAACCACATCATTCAGGACCTTAATATAAGTGCCCTTCATTCCTGATGAACGAGACTCAATGACGCCGGCGCTCTCAAATTTGCGCAAAGCATTTACGATCACGGAACGGGTAATTCCCACCCGGTCTGCGATCTTGCTGGCTACCAGAATTCCCTCGTTTCCGTCCAGCTCCTCAAAAATATGGGTGATTGCTTCCAGCTCAGAAAAAGATAAGGTACTGATGGCAGATTTCACAATCTGGATCTTTCTGGTTTCCTCTGCATTTTCCTCATTAACGGAACGCATCATCTCCAGACCTACCACCGTTGTTCCATACTCGCTGAGAATAATATCATCAATGTCATAGCTGGAATCGCATTTGTAAATAAACAGAGTTCCCAGCCGCTCTCCTGCAATATCAAGGGGAGTAATAATCGCCTGGTACTTCTTTACATTCTCTTCCGCAAATCCCAGGGTGGCAAGGTTTACATTTTCTTTGGTGGAAAGAACGCTGAGAAGACGTTCATTCAGCATCTTATCTACGTATCCGCCCACCTTGTCATCGATCAATTCCTCAATCTCGTCCACGCCTGGCCAGATACTGACTCCCAGCACTTTTCCCTTCTTGCTGATAACAAGGATATTGGACAACAAAATCTCACTTAAAACCTTGCAGATATCATTGAACACAACCTTGTGGGAATTATTGTTGTGCAGCAATTTATTAATTTTTCTGGTTTTATCAAGCAATTGTACGCTCATGTTCAAATCCTCCTAACTTGTCTCGGTGCTATAGGAATACAACCTGGAATGCTATATGAATTGTATCACAAATTCTGGACACCCACAATAGTTTTTGGAAGATTTTCGAATTTTTTAACTAATTTGTTTGTTTCTCTTTAATATTCATACTATATCCGCACTGCTGATTGGCGCAGACGAGCTTGCTTCCTTTTTCCACCATGTAGCCTCCGCAAACCGGACATTTTTCCTTAGACGGCTTCTGCCAGGACATAAAATCGCACTCTGGATTATTCTCGCACCCGTAATATTTTCTGCCTTTTTTGGTCTTTTTAATCACCACTTCGCCTCCGCACTTCGGACAAGGCACACCAATCTTTTCCAGATAAGGCTTGGTGTTTTTGCATTCCGGAAAGCCTGGGCAGGCCAAAAACTTTCCATGAGGCCCATACTTAATCACCATATGACGGCCGCACAGCTCGCAGACCTCATCTGTCACCTCATCGGCAATGGTAACTGACTCCAGCTCATCTTTCGCTTTCTTTACCGCCTCTTCCAGATCAGGATAGAAGTTGCTCACCACAGTCTTCCAGTCCACCGTTCCATCCCCGACCTTATCCAGCAAGAATTCCAGGTTCGCGGTAAAATCTTTATCCACAATACTGGGGAAACACTGTTTCATCATGCGGTTTACCACTTCTCCCAGCTCAGTGACATATAAATTTTTATTTTCCTTGGTGACATACCGTCTGGCCAAAATAGTGGTGATCGTAGGCGCATAGGTACTAGGACGGCCAATCCCCTGTTCCTCCAAAGCTTTTACCAGGGACGCCTCTGTATAATGGGCGGGAGGCTGAGTAAAATGCTGGCTCTCCCTAAGTTCCTTCAGCTCCAGCTCCATCCCTTTCTCTAATTTGCCCAGAATCCGGTTATTTTCTTCCTTCTCATCTTCCTGGGTATAAACAGACATAAAGCCGTCAAAAGCCAGTTTGGATGCCGTCATGGTGAAATAATATTCGCCTGCCTGGATCTTCACTGAAGTAGTCTCATAAAGCGCATTTTCCATGCGGCTGGCGGTAAAGCGCTTCCAGATCAGCTGGTACAGGCGGAAAAGATCTCTGGCAAGAGAATCTTTCACCATGGCAGGCGTCATGGAAATATCCGTAGGCCGGATCGCCTCATGAGCATCCTGAATTTTACCGCTGGCTTTTTTCCCATTTTCTTCTTTTCCCACATACTGAGGGCCGAAATTGCTGCTGATATACGCTCTTGCCGCAGTATCCGCCTCTTCTGCCACCCGGGTAGAATCCGTTCGCAGATAAGTGATCAAGGCCACGGTTCCATGTCCCTTCACTTCAACGCCCTCATAAAGTTCCTGCGCCAGACGCATGGTCTTCTGGGTGGAAAAATTCAGCACCTTAGAGGCTTCCTGCTGAAGCGTACTGGTGGTAAAGGGAAGAGGCGCCTTTTTGGTGCGCTCGCCGTTCTTCACCTCATCAACCAGATATCTCTGATCTTTTAAGTCCTTGAGGATATTATCCATCTGTTCTTTGCTGGAAACTGCCAATTTTCCGTTCTTTGTGCCGTAAAATTTCGCCGTCAGCGGTTTTTTTGCTCCCTGAAGATTAAAATCCGCCTCCAGATTCCAGTATTCCTCAGGAATAAACGCATTGATTTCATCTTCACGGTCGCAGATCATCCGCAGGGCAACAGACTGAACTCTGCCGGCGCTCAGTCCCCGTTTCACTTTTTCCCAGAGAAGAGGACTGATCTTATACCCTACCATCCGGTCCAGCATACGCCTGGCTTGCTGAGCGTTTACCAGATCCATGTCAATTTCCCGAGGATGTTTAAGAGAAGCCTTAACCGCGTTTTTGGTAATTTCATTAAAGCTAATGCGGTACACCTGTTTGTCCTTGGCTTCATCCAGCTTCAGCGCTTTCATCAAATGCCAGGAGATCGCCTCGCCCTCGCGGTCCGGGTCAGTTGCCAGATAAATTTTATCAGCCTTTTTAACCTCTTTCCGAAGTTTCGCCAGAATGTCTCCCTTTCCGCGGATGGTAATGTATTTAGGTTCGAAATCGTGCTCAGGATCAAAGCCCAGCTGACTTTTCGGCAAATCCCTCACATGCCCGTTGGATGCATCTACCTGATAATTTGAGCCTAAAAATTTCTTAATTGTCTTCACCTTCGCCGGTGACTCCACGATAACCAAACAGTTTGCCATAAGAACTCCTTTTGTCCGAAAAAAACGCTTTCCTCTTTATTCAAGCTGTTTTCGGACTGATCAAAGCTTTCTTCCATAATAGTTTCCGCCGAAGCTGACGGCGAAGCCTTTTAACTCCAAATCCAGCAGAATCATCATACATTCACTTAAAGGCAGGCCGCTTTCATTTACAATATCTTCCAAATGCTTCGGGTGTAAATCGATGAAACTATACACCATTTTTTCTTTCTTGGCAAGTCCCTTCTCATTTTTTTCATGAAGACTTAATTTTTTTTCATATTTAATTCCAAAATATTCCAAAATATCTCCAGGCCCCAAAGCCGGGATAGCCCCCATTTGAATCAGCTGATTGCATCCGGCGCTGCCAGGATCGGTAATCCTCCCCGGTATGGCAAAAATGTCTTTTCCTTGATTAAGACCTAAACCTGCGGTAATTAAAGAACCGCTTTTTTCTCTGGCCTCAACGACTAAAACCCCGTCAGAAAGACCGCTGATAATTCGGTTCCGCACCGGGAAATTCCGGGAAAGAGGCGGCGCTCCCAGGCAATATTCTGAAAGGATTCCTCCCTTGGCCGCCGTCTCTTCATACAAAATGTAGTGTTCTTTAGGATAGCAGATATTGATTCCACATCCCAGTACGCCGTAAGTACTGCCTCCCCCCTCCAAAGTTCCTTTCTGTCCCGCTCCGTCAATCCCTGCGGCCAGACCGCTAATAATCTGTACTCCTTCTCTTCCCAGTTCGCGTCCAAAACACCTGGCAATTTCCAATCCGTATCTGGTGGCCTTTCTTGATCCGATTACTGCCAGAGAAGGGCGGTCATCTTCCGGGAGCTTTCCTTTATAAAACAGCCACAAAGGCATATGTTCCAGAACCTTAAGCCGTTCGGGATACGCCTGGTCCAGAATGGTAGTAAACTTTATTCCTCTTTCCCCCAGACTATGATACTCTTCTATTGCCGCAGAGAAATTTCTCTTCTCCCTTTCTAATGTTCCGCCTTTATTCTGCTGTAAAATCCCACAGGTTTCCCAGGCTTTTCCTTCTATATTATATATCTCCCGAAAACTGCCTGCTTTTTCCCACATCTTTCTAATGGAAGCCTCCCCAAGAAAGGAAATTCTGGAAAGCCAGTACAATACCTCCCTCTCTTTTTCCAACACTGCATCTCCCAACACCAATTCTGGATAGCCGGCTTCTTCTCCCGGCCGATGATTTTGTTGATTTATCCTCTCCAATATTTCTCCTCCAACGATCGGTATCCTGCTGCTTCCCATAAATGAATCCGGTCAATCTCCCTTTTCCCTTCCAAATCAGCTATCGTCCGGGCAACCTTAAGAATTTTATGGCATCCTCTGGCGCTCAGCTGCAGTTTCTGATAAATCTCTTGAAGATAAGACTCTCCTTTCTGGTCTAATCTGCAGTACTGCCGGATTTCCTTTACCCCCATCTCTCCGTTATATCGGATTTTAGGAGACGACAAAAAACGTTTTTCCTGTATTTCTTTCACCCGAATTACCCGTTCTCTGATTCTGGCAGAGGATTCATTCTCATGCTCTCCCCTGAACTCCTCATAAGATACAGGAGAAGCCTCCACAGTAATGTCAATTCTGTCTAAAATCGGCCGGGAAATCCGTCCGATATATCGCTTGATCTGCCATGGACTGCAGGTACACCGGGGGCCAGGATAAAATCCGCAGGGGCAGGGATTGCAGGCAGCTGCCAAAACAGTGTCTGCCGGAAAAGTACAAACCTGATGAAGTCGGGAAATCCTCACCTCCTTCTCCTCCAGCGGCTGGCGAAGAATCTCAATGGCCTTTCCCGAAAACTCAGGAAGCTCATCTAAAAACAGCACGCCGCCGGAGGCCAAAGAAATCTCGCCAGGCTTAGGATAAGCGCCTCCCCCGGCCAAGGCCCCTGGGGTAATCGTATGATGGGGATTTCGAAAAGGCCGGCTTCTGATCAGCGGTGACTGCGGAGGCAAAAGGCCGCATATACTGTATATCTTTGAAATTTTCACGCTCTCTTCTCTGCTCAAAGGCGGCATAATGGTGGGAATCCGTTTCGCCGCCATGGTCTTTCCTGAACCGGCAGGTCCGATATAAAGTATATTATGCCGTCCGGCCACGGCAATCTCCGTGGCTCTGCGGAGAAGAGGCTGACCATTTACTTCAGAAAAATCCACATCATAATTCACCTCTGCATCTTCCTTTTCCTCCATCGTCTTCTTCCATAACGCTTCGTCTTCTCGGCTAAACCCCAAGGTATCCAGCTTTCTCTGATTTTTGCAGATTTCTGCCAGCTGTTGAATGCTTTCTGCGGGAATAATCTGGATTCCTCCTTCAATTTCTCCTTCTGCAGCGTTCTCTCTAGGAAGGAAGCACCGCTTAAGGCCTCTTTGCCGCGCTGCTGCAGTTAAGGAGAGGACTCCCCGTACTCCTTTTACTCTGCCGTCTAATCCTAATTCTCCGATCACCATGGCATCACGAAATGCGTCCGAAGGAAGCTGTCCCAATGCTCCCAAAACCGCTGCCGCCACTGCCAGATCGTAGGCAGTGCCCTCTTTACGCACGTCCGCTGGTGAAAGATTCACCACCACCTTCTTCGCCGGCAGACGAAACCCTGCATTTCGCAAGGCGGTGCGCACCCGCTCCTGGGCTTCTCTGGTTTCCTGAGAGAGATTTCCGGTCATATGAAATCCAGGCAGCCCATCGTGAATATCTGCTTCTACCGATACCAAAAAACCATCAATTCCCCAAATTCCTCCACTATATACCTTCTGAAACAGTTTTCTCCCTCCTTATCATCCCTGGTTTGCTGATTGATTTTCCATTTTTTTCCTTTTATTTGATTGTAACAAAAAATCCCTCGCCCCGCAAGAGGGTTTGGGATTTTTTTCCTTTTATATTTATTCTTTATCACTTCCCGCCAAGCAGCTGGTCATCCACTGATAAATATCCTCCGCCACTTCTTTTCGGTTCTTTTCCATCACCAGCTCATGGCGAAGTCCAGGATACAAGATTACCTTGGTTCGGCGAACACCTGCCCGATCCAATAGTTCAGCCGCTGATAAAACCCCTTTTCCTTCCTGTCCTACCGGATCACTGCCTCCAGAAATCAGCAGAACAGGAAGACGGGACGGGATGCGGCGCGCAAGCCTTAAATCCTCTCCGTCATAAACCATCTGAAGCAGGTCCCGGTAAGCGGAAAAGCTGAACTGAAATCCACAATAAGGATCCTTAATAAATTTCTTCACTTGTTCTTCATCTGTACTCAGCCAGTCCATACTGGTTTCCAGCGGGCGAAATTTTCGGTTAAAATTCCAGCGCCAAACACGATTAACTCCATCACTGCGATAATCTGCCCCCAGGAGAACGGAAAATAAAGAGGAAAGAGCCAGACCAGCCAGCACCGCCGGACGCGGCTGATTTCCCGTCCCCATCAGCACCGCTCCTTTAAGCCCGTTTCCGTGAACCGTAAGGTACCTGCGCAGCATAAAGGACCCCATGCTGTGCCCCATCATAAAATAGGGAACGCCCGGATACTTTCTCTCTAAAACTTTTCTTGTCCGATGAAGGTCTTTAACGAGATAAACCCATCCTTTTTCTTCTGCAAAATAACCAAATTCTTCTGGGCCAGCAGCTGTCCGACCGTGTCCTAAATGGTCACAGCCCGCCACTGCTGCTCCTCGGCTGGCCAATTCAATAGCGAATTCCTCATACCTGTCTACATACTCAATCATTCCGTGCGCCAGCTGAAGCACCATCTTCGGCCTTCCTTCAGGCATCCAGATTCTTCCAGAAAGCCGGGAGCGGCCATTGCTGGAAGGCAGGGAAAAATGTTCATTTTTTACCATATGCTATCCTCCGTCAATGTGATCAATATCTTTCTTCTATTTAATCACAAAGCGCTTTTCCCTGCAAGGCCGATTCCTCTCTAAGAAAATTCCGTCATATAAGGGCGGTATCGAAGAGGAAGATGGGTGCGCTGACAGCGAAAATTCTCCCGTTCACGAATCGCTGCAGACTGATGGAAGATGCGCCACAACTCCTGGTACTCTTCTTGATCTGTGTTCCAGGAAATCTGATCATTTTCCTGCAGATCCGCCTGCCGGAGAATAAACCAGCCGGTTTTCATCTGGTGAAGAGCAGCTTTCCTCCTCCCTTTATCATAAATCAGCCAGTTCTCCTCCGGCATACGATTGGAAAAATGGTCCGCCAGAAGAGGAAGCACATCATTTTTCGGCGCCATAACCGCCATCAGGACTCCTTCTTTCGTCTCCCCAAAGCGGAGGAAACCGGAAAGAAGATGACTCTCATTCTCCACAAACCGGCACATTCGAAATAACGCATATACAGATTCTAAATGCAGCATTTCTGTGATTCTCTTCCCATAGTGCAGTCCATCACAAATAAACCGAAAAATCCACTGAGCCCGCTCTGGATCCAGACTTAAGGAAGCAATATAAATCCGCTTCCAGGCAAAAGCAGAAATCCTTCTGCAGATTTTCTCGGACAAAGAATCTGCTGCCTCACTGGATACCGGCACTTCTTCGTATTGACAAAACAGTTCAGCATCTTTCGTTCCCAAAATTTCCAGCCGCAGCTCTGCCAGAGAACTCTCCTGGGACAGCGCCCGGCAGACGCCGCTTAAAATCCCTTCAAATGAGTCTTCACACAGATATACCTTCATCCCTCTCTCCTTCTCTATTTCTCTTTCGTTATCTCTTTTGAAGATGCATATCATCAAAAAGAGACAGCTGGCGATAGCTCCCGGAGGCACTGATCTCCCAGGCCCGCCTGCGCTCTTCTCCCAGCAGACAGCTGGCAATATAATCCTGATCGATCTTCACAGAATTCATCATTCTTCCACTGCAGGTAATAAAATACTGAGCCCGCTTCAATACTACCCCTATTTTCTTCAAATCGGAAAAAGACAGGGAAGCCGTCTTCCTTGCAGAAAGAATACGGCTTACGGACTTAATTCCCATTCCCGGCACTCTGAGAAGAGTCTGATAATCTGCAGAATTCACTTCTACCGGAAATTTTTCCAGATGCTGCAGAGCCCAGTCACACTTAGGATCAAGAAACAGATTAAAATTGGGCCGTTTCTCCGTCAGAAGTTCACCGGCATCAAAGCCATAATAACGCATCAGCCAGTCCGCCTGGTACAGCCGGTGTTCCCGCAAAAGAGGCGGCCCGCCAGGAAGCGCAGGCAACCCCGCATCCTGATTCACAGGAACATAGGCAGAATAAAACACCCGTTTCATTCCAAATTTCTGGTATAATGCTTCCGCCACGGAAAGCATCTGAAAATCTGTCTCTGGAGTAGCCCCTACAATCATCTGGGTAGACTGGCCTCCAGGCACAAAATAAGCTTTCTTGCCGGAATCCTGACGAATCCCCCAGTTTCCATATCTTGAACGGCCAAGGCGCTGAACAGGAGAGTTATGCTTCCCCTCAGACGAAAAAAGCCACGCTCTCCCGCTCTCCTTTTCACCAGAAAGATACCGTCCCTGTTCTCCCTCCGGCAAGCTCCATGGCAAAGCAAGTCCTTCCGCCTGAATCTGCCGGAGAATTCCCGTCTGAATCTGCCGCATGGGTTTAAGAATTTTCTCTCTGGTTTTCCCCGGGGCAAGCCTGCGCAGCCCTTCAGCAGTGGGAAGTTCCAGATTCACGCTCATCCGATCTGCAAGAAATCCTGCCGCCTCAATCAGAGAAGGATCTGCTCCTGGGATTGCTTTCACATGAATATATCCATTAAACTGATGATGACGGCGAAGCTTCCACAGAATCTGGCAAATCAACTCCATGGTATGATCCGGGCTGCCGAGAATACCAGAACTTAAAAAAAGACCTTCAATGTAATTTCTGCGGTAGAACTCCATCGTAAGGCTGCAAACCTCCTCCGGCGTAAACGCCGTGCGCAGGGTATCATTGGAGCAGCGGTTAATACAGTACTTGCAATCGTAAATACACTGGTTCGTCAGCAGAATCTTCAGGAGGGAGACACATCTGCCGTCTGAAGTAAAACTGTGACAGATCCCTTCCTGAGATGCACAGCCTAACCCGCCTTTCTTTCCCTTTCGCTCAACGCCGCTGGAAGTACAAGAAACATCATACTTGGCCGCATCAGACAAAATACTCAGTTTTTCCTGGATGGATAAATTCTCCTGAATCAGCATAGACTTTTCCCTTTCTATGATGCAATCTTCTATTCGAACATTTGTTCCTTTTCATTCTACCATAATTTGTTGGCAGTTTCAAGTTTTTTCGAACGTTTGTTCTTGTTTGCAAACCCAAGTCCATCTCCGGCAATTCTCCGCCCTAAAATGAAAAAGGCCCTGGTTAGCACCAGGACCCTTTATTTCCTTCATTTATTTAGTTTTCTCCGTACCCGTCAGGATTCATAGACTGCCATCTCCAGGAATCAGCGCACATCTCTTCGATTCCTTTTTCTGCAACCCAGCCAAGTTCATTTTTTGCCTTCGTCGCATCACAATAGCAGGTGGCAATATCCCCGGCTCTTCTGGGCTTAATCTCATAAGGCAGTGTCTTTCCGCAGGCCTTCTCATAAGCATGAAGCACATCCAGAACGCTGTAGCCGATTCCTGTTCCCAGGTTATAAATGCTGACACCGGAACCTGGAGCCAGTTTCTTTAAAGCCTTCACATGACCTTTCGCCAAATCCACCACATGAATGTAATCCCGAACGCCTGTGCCGTCATGGGTAGGATAATCATTTCCAAAGACTCCCAAACACTTCAGCTTTCCAACTGCCACCTGGGCAATATAGGGCACCAGATTGTTGGGGATACCCTTCGGATCTTCTCCGATCAAACCGCTTTCGTGAGCGCCGATGGGATTAAAGTAACGCAGAAGCACTACGTTCCATTCCGGATCCGCCACATGAAGATCTGTCAGAATCTGCTCCAGCATGGCTTTCGTCTGTCCATAGGGATTAGTAATCTTTCCCTTGGGGCATTCTTCCGTAATCGGCACAAAAGCAGGATCGCCGTAAACCGTTGCAGAGGAACTGAAAATAATATTCTTTACACCGTGATTGCGCATTACATCGCAGAGAATCAATGTTCCTGTGATATTATTATGGTAATATTCCAAAGGCTTGCGCACCGATTCTCCCACTGCCTTAAGGCCGGCAAAGTTGATGACCGAATCAATTTTTTCCTGATCAAAGATTTTGTTTAACGCTTCCCTGTCCAACACATCTGCTTTGTAGAATTTTACCGGCTTGCCCGTAATCTTCTCCACCCGTCTTATCGCTTCCTCACTGGAATTATACAGATTGTCCACTACTACCACATCATATCCAGCATTCAGCAGTTCCACACAAGTGTGACTGCCAATATATCCTGCGCCTCCGGCAACTAAAATAGACATCATTCTATTCCTCCTTCATGTGTGATTCAGCAAGTATCTCGCTGCTTCTTCTATCATACTAAAATAAGGAAAAGAATTCAATGTAATTTTGTTTACTCTACTATACAATTTGGCAACAAGATTTTACAGCCGGCATTTAAAATTCTCATAGCCGAACTGTTTCCAGATCCTGCACTGATTCCCCCGCTTAACAGCAATCGCCGGAAGTCCCATACCGTTAAAGGTGTTGTTTTTTACCATGGAATAGATGGCCATATCTTGAAAAACCAGCTCTTGTCCCGGCTTTAAGGGCTCGTGGAACGAATAATCTCCAATCACGTCTCCCGCCAGGCAGGTAGGACCTGCAAGCCGGAAGGTAAACTCTTTTTCCCCTGGCAGACCGCTGTCTTTTAATGGAGGCCGATAAGGCATCTCCAGCACATCCGGCATATGACAGGCGGCGGAAGTATCCAAAATCCCGATTGAAACGCCCCCATTTTCCACCACATCTAAAACGCGGGTGAGAAGCACTCCTGCATTTAACGCCACTGCCTCTCCTGGCTCCAAATATACCTGCAGCCCGTATTTTTCCTGAATCCGGCGAATGCATCGCTCAAGGAGAGGAATCTGATAATCCTTTCTGGTAATATGATGCCCTCCTCCAAAATTCAGCCATTTCATCTGAGGGAGAGAAAGATACCTGCCGAATTTCTCCTCCACCGCATCTAAAGTTTTCTCCAGATCATCTGCGTTCTGTTCACAGAGGGTATGAAAATGGAGTCCTTCCACTCCCTCAAGCCGATCTTCGCTAAACTGATCCGCCGTAATTCCCAGACGGGAGCCAGGGGCGCAGGGATCATAGATGGCATGGTCTGACTGGGTGGAGCACTGAGGATTAATCCGCAGTCCTATCCCTGCCCCATGTTTTCGGGCAGTTTCCCGGAATTTTTCCAGCTGAGCAAAGGAATTAAACACCACATGATCGCAAAGGGAAGCGATTTCCTCAAACTCATCCTCCCGGAAAGCAGCGCTGAACACGTGAGTCTCCAGATTTCTGTCCTTTAATTCCGGCAGAAGCGCCATTTCCTGGCGCCCCAGCCTTGCCTCATAAAGGCCGCTGGCCGTAGTTCCTTTAAGATATTTTCCAATCAGCGGATATAAGCCATAGGCAGAGAAAGCCTTCTGGGCCAGAAGGATCCGGCAGCCCGTATCCTCCATCACCTGAGAAAGAATCTTAAGATTCGCCTCCAGCTGATCCTCATCAATCACATAACAGGGAGTGGGAAGTTCACTCAGCTGCATTCTGCTCCTCCTTACTCTACTAAATCTGGATTCTCAGAAATTTTCCAGGGAAGTCCCCACTTGTTCAAGGCATCCATAAAGGGGTCTGGATCAAATTCTTCAATATTAAATACACCAGGGCCTTTCCAGGTCCCCGTTACCAGCATCATGGCGCCGATCATCGCTGGAACGCCGGTGGTATAAGCCACCGCCTGGGAACCCACTTCCTTGTAGCATTCCTGATGATCACAAGTATTATAAATATATAACGTTTTTTCCTTTCCATCTTTCTTGCCGATGAAAATACAGCCGATATTGGTTTTTCCTTTCGTTCTGGGGCCAAGAGAAGAAGGATCCGGCAGCACGGCCTTTAAAAACTGAAGCGGCACGATCTCTTTTCCCTCGTACATAATCGGCTCGATGGAAGTCATTCCCACATCCTCCAGACACTTTAAGTGGGTAAGATAACTCTGGCCAAAGGTCATGAAAAAGCGGATGCGCTTGATGCCGGGAATGTTCAACGCCAGGGATTCAATCTCTTCATGATGAAGCAGATACATATCCTTCTCTCCGATTTCCGGGAAATTATACACTCTCTTGATCTCCATGGGCTCCGTTTCCACCCAGTGGCCGTCCTCCCAGTAAGAGCCTTTGGCGGACACTTCGCGGATATTGATCTCCGGATTGAAATTGGTCGCAAAGGGATAGCCGTGATCTCCTGCGTTGCAGTCCAGAATATCAATGTAATTAATCTCATCAAAATAATGCTTCAAGGCATAGGCAGAAAAAACGCTGGTTACTCCAGGGTCAAATCCGCTTCCCAGAAGAGCGGTAATGCCGGCCTCCTTATAGCGGTCCCGGTAAGCCCACTGCCATTTATATTCAAACTTTGCTGTATCCTCCGGCTCATAATTGGCCGTATCAATATAATCTACCTTGCACTCCAGGCAGGCATCCATGATATGCAGATCCTGATAAGGAAGAGCCAGGTTCAGCACTGCGTCCGGCTGTACCTTCTTAATTAACTCCACCAGCGCCGGCACATCATCTGCATCTACCTGCGCTGTAGTAATCTTTGTAGTCGTGGTACCTTCCAGCTTTTCCTTTAATGCATCACATTTAGACTTAGTCCGGCTGGCAATGCAGATCTCCTGAAACACTTCGCTGTTCTGGCAGCATTTATGAACTGCCACGCTGGCCACTCCGCCGCATCCGATAATTAATAACTTTGCCATAATTTTACTCCTCCTGCTCTAATCTATTTACTGTTTCTGCTCTTTTCCTGCGCACAGGGCAATCAGGAATTCCCGGATAATTTTCCCCGCCACAGCAGTTGAAACCCCAGTGGGATCATAAGACGGGCACAGCTCATTTACATCGCAGCCCACAATCTGCAGCGCCTTGCAGGCCTTAAGGATGGCATCAAGGAGATCCATAAAGCCTACTCCTCCAGCCTCCGGAGTCCCTGTCCCCGGAAAAATAGAAGGATCCAGCACATCCAAATCCACCGTCACATAGACGGGATGATCTGCCAGGGCCTCAAGAGCCTGGTCAATTCCCTTCAAGTCAAAGGGATACATTGTCACATGTCCCTCCCGGCTCCACAAAAACTCTTCCCGGTCTCCAGAACGAATGCCCAGCTGATAGATCCGTCCGTCTCCTACCAGCTCCCAGCAGCGTCTCAGCACACAGGCATGGGAAAGCTTTGCCCCCAGATAATCCTCCCTTAGATCGGCATGAGCATCGAAATGGAGAATGTGCAGGTCAGGATATTGTTCCGCTGCCGCCCGTACTGCAGCCAGAGTAACCAAATGCTCTCCCCCGATCATAAAGGGAATCTTTCCATCCCGAAAGATAATCTGCGCCCGTTCTTTCAGCTGGTCCAATGCAATGGATGCATCGCCGATACAAAGTTCCAAATCACCACTGTCAAACACCGCATAGTCTGTAAGATCTTTATCCTGATAAGGGCTGTAGGTTTCCAGACCGAAGGACTCTGCCCGCACCGCCCGGCTTCCAAACCGGGTGCCCGGCCGGAAGGAAGTGGTGGAGTCAAAGGGAGCGCCGTACAGCACCACTCTGGCCTCCTCATAATCGGCGTCACAGCCAATAAATGTTTCAATATTTTTCTCCAGCATTTCTTTTCCTCCTGTTTACTCCACATCCCGCAGAAGCTCCTCCACATAAGCAGGAAGCATAAATGCGCCGCTATGGAGCCTGGTGGTATAATATCTGGTTTTAATGCCTAAAAGGTTCCACTTTGCTCCATCCAGATCATGAACCGGATGGTATTTTTTTGAAGCAAATCCAAACAGCCAGTGACCAGAAGGATACGTGGGAATATGCGCCTGATATACCCGGCTGATGGGGAAACTTTCCACGATCCGCTTATGTGCCCGTTGACAGGCGATGGCATCTTCGGAATAAAAAGGACTTTCATGCTGATTCACCATAATTCCGTCTTCTTTCAGCGCCTTGTAGCAGCTGCCGTAAAATTCTTTGGTAAACAGCCCCTCTCCCGGCCCAAAAGGATCCGTGGAATCTACAATGATTAAATCGTACCGGTCCTCCTTAGAACGAACAAAACGCAGACCATCCTCATAATAGATGGATACCCGCTCATCATCCAGCCGGCAGGCCGTCTGAGGCAGATATTTTTTGCAGACTTCAACTACAAGAGGATCAATCTCCACCATATCGATGGACTCTATGCCCCCATACCGGGTAAGCTCCCGAATCACACCTCCGTCTCCTGCGCCGATCACCAGCACCCGCTTTATCCCTGGATGAACTGCCATGGGCACATGGGTGATCATCTCATGGTAAATGAACTCATCCCGCTCTGTCAGCATCATATATCCGTCCAGGGTCAGAAAACGTCCGAACTCTTTGGACTCAAACACATCAATCCGCTGGAAATCGCTTTGTCCGGTGTAAAGCTGCCGGTCCACCCGAATAGAAAACTTTACATTCGGCGTATGGTTCTCGGTAAACCACATCTCCATATCAGTCTGCTCCTTTCAGCACATTCAAAAAGTTGATTTCCGGATCCTCCGTTCCTGTCATGGAACAGCCTTTTTCCTTGGCGTATCGTATGTATTCCAGGATGTCACGGGTGATCCGCTCTCCCGGCGCCAAAATCGGAATTCCCGGAGGATAACACATCACAAACTCAGAACAGATCCTTCCCTCCGTTTCCATAATAGGAAGGGATTCCTTCTCAGCGTAAAATGCATCCTGGGGCGAAACCGCCACCACCGGAGGCAGATACTCCTGAGTAAGAAGCCCCGTCCGGTCCCGCTTAAACCTCCGGCGAATCTCCGCCAGGGCGCTGACCAGACGTTCAATGTTCTTAATCCGGTCTCCAATGGACACATACGCCAAAATATTTCCCAGATCACCAAACTCAATCTGAATATCGTATTCATCACGGAGGAGGTCATATACCTCAATGCCTGCCAAACCGATATCCAGCGTATATACGGACAGCTTGGTCACATCAAAATCGTATACGCTGTCATTGTTCACCAGTTCCTTGGAATAGGCATAATAACCGCCGATGGCATTGATTTCTTCCCGGGCATACTGAGCCAGGCGCATAACATTCTGAAATTCCTCTCTTCCCCTGATGGCCAGATTCCGCCGGGAAATATCCAGACTGGTAAGCAAAAGGTAAGAACCGCTGGTAGTTTGGGTTAGGTTGATGATCTGTCGCACGTATCCTGGATTTACTCCAGGGCCGGCCAGAAGGAAGGAACTTTGGGTCAGGCTTCCTCCAGACTTATGCATGCTCACCGCCGCCAAATCAGCGCCTGCCTCCATTGCCGATACCGGCAGCAGTTCATGAAAGTAAAAATGGGTGCCGTGAGCTTCATCTGCCAGGACTTTCATTCCTCTTGCATGGGCAATTTTCACAATATAGCGAATATCAGAGCAGATTCCATAATAAGTAGGGTTGTTTACCAGCACTGCCTTGGCGTCGGGATGCTGGTTCATCGCCTCCTCCAGCTGGGAAATCTTCATTCCCAGAGGAATTCCGAGACGAGTATCCATGTCTGGATTCACGTAAACCGGAACAGCTCCGCAGAGGATCATCGCGTTGATTACGCTGCGGTGAACATTCCGCGGAAGGATAATCTTATCTCCTCGCTTCACCACGCTTAAAATCATGGCCTGAACTGCAGAAGTAGTTCCTCCCACCATAAAAAAGGCATGAGCCGCGCCAAAGGCTTCCGCCGCCAGCTCCTCTGCATCCCGGATCACAGAAACCGGATGACACAGATTATCCAAAGGCTTCATGGAATTTACATCGTTGCTGACACAGGCCTCTCCTAAAAGCGCCTTCAGCTCCGGATTCCCCTGTCCCCGCTTATGGCCAGGTACATCAAAGGGAACTACCCGGCTTCGGTGAAACCGCTCCAGGGCCTCATAAATAGGCGCCTGCGTCTGGGATAAGCGTTTCTTTTCCATTTCATTTTTCCTTCTTTCTCTGCAGCTTAAAAAATATTTCTGCCGCTGAAAATTTCTATCATCTCCCGCCGCAGACTGGCGTTAATCTCCAGTCTGGTCTTCGGCGGCAGCTCGTAAACATCTGTATTAAAAAGATAATTCTGCAGATCCCGTTCCTTAATCAGCATTTTCGTATGGAACAGATTTGCTTCATAAACGTTAATGTCCACTGCATCGTAGTTCAGCTTGATCTCTTCGCTGATAAAATCCTGAATAGAAGTAATGTCGTGATCCATAAACAGCTTAGAGCCGTCTTCCTTTCTGGTAAATCCTCTTACCCGATAATCCATGGTAATAATATCGGAATCAAAGGAGCTGATCAAATAGTCTAAGGTAGAAAGAGGGGTGATCTCTCCGCAGGTGGCTACATCGATATCCACCCGAAAAGTGGCAAGGCAGGTGTCTGGATGATATTCCGGATAAGTATGAACCGTCACATGGCTTTTATCCAGATGGGAAACTATGGTATCTCCCATCGGCACCATGGAATTCTCCGCCATCAGGATCGTTACCGATGCCCCCTGGGGCTCATAATCCTGCTTGGACACATTCAGCACTTTGGCGCCGATCATGTCTGTGAGGGTCAGCAAAATATTGGTAAGACGCTCCGAGTTGTACTGTTTATCAATGTAGGCAATGTAATCCTTCTGCTCTCTGGCGGTTTTGGCATAGCAAACGTCATAAATGTTAAAACTCAGCGACTTTGTCAGATTATTGAATCCATACAGCTTCAATTTTCCGTTCATTTTCATTCCCTGCTTTCCTGATCATTTTGAATTTATGTTCTTTTCTTCGAAATTTAAAACAAAAAAAGCGCAGGTGATTTCACATCACTTGCGCTAAAATATCTCGATCAGACAGAACATGCCCAATAATCCGGGTCTTCGCCCATGGCAGCCGCTTTCTTCATATTTCAACAGAATCAGTTTTTTTGAGTCTATATAGCAAATACTTCACTTTTACTACTCTTATTGACCGTTTCACAAGTTGATGTGTTTTAACACCGGTTGAAAGTAACCAACTTATAAAAAAGAAAAGAAATATCCAATCAATAATGCAACGAAAGTTGCCATTTAATCGCTATATGAAAACAAACCCAATCCTGTTTTCATAACTAGGAATAAATTATCATAAGAGCCGAAGAATGTCAATCCTTCGGTTAGATTTCTCCTGATTTTTTTCGGTAATTTTGCATTTTCAGACAAAAGCTCCTTTAGGGCCGTATAAAATAGTACCAGCTGGAAAATTTTTGTAAAAGCACTTGCCGCCAGAGGAAGCATAAAATAAAAGTAAGGAATCGGAAGGCGGCTTTCCTTGAAAACTTTTCCCAAACCATTATCTGCCGGCGAAGAAAAGGCGTATCTGGAACGATTTAAAGCAGGGGACCAGGAAGCCAAAAATATGCTGGTCCTGCGAAACATGCGTCTGGTGGCCCATGTAGTGAAAAAATACCAGAACGCAGACTATGAGATGGAAGACCTGATCAGCGTGGGCACCATCGGGTTAATCAAGGCAATCAACACCTTTAAAACTGACAAAGGCTCCCGTCTGGCCACCTATGCGGCCAAATGCGTAGAAAATGAGATCCTTATGCTTCTGCGGGCCGGAAAAAAATACAGCCGGGAAGTGTCCCTCTTTGAGCCCATCGGCGTAGACAAAGACGGGGAAACCGTAAGTCTGGTGGACGTGATTGAAATGGAAAATAAAGAAGCCCTGGAAGACCTGATTTTCCAACAGGATGTCAAAGACCTGTACCATTCTTATGAACGATGCCTTAAAGAAACGGAGAAAAAGGTAGTGGGCATGCGTTACGGCTTATACGGCGGGAAAGAACACACCCAGAGAGAAATCGCCCAAAAACTGGGCATCTCCCGCTCCTATGTAAGCCGCATTGAAAAAAAAGCTCTGGAAAAGCTCAAGAAGGATATGGAGTCCTGATTCCATATCCTTTCTTTATTTATCGTTCTGTCCTTCGCCGGTTATCAAAGTTTTCCAGGGAAAAGCGAAGGAAAAGTTCATGTCCATTTTTCCCGGTTTTAATCTGTCCTCCGTTTCCTTCCACAATTCTCTTTACAATTTTCAGTCCCATAAGATGAACCTTCGGTTCAGGCAGAAGACCTTCATCCAAGAAACGGCAGATGTCCTCAGGTATGCCCTTTCCCTCATCACTGAAACAAATTTCCGGTCTTCCCTCCTGTATCCAGGCCCGAATAAATATCCTGCAGCCCTGCTGATTATGCCCTACAGAATTTCCCAAAATATTCTGAAAGGCCCGGAATAAAAGCTGCTCATCTCCCTGGATAAAAACGCCCTCAAAATCTGGTTCAATCTCTGCCTGCAAGGGAAAAATTTCCGGCTTTTCCAGGGAATTTAATACTTCTGCCGCCGCACTGCGCAGCACAGAAGCCAGTGCCACCGGCTTCAGCCTTAAAGGCTGCATATGGTATTCCAGCTTGGACGCAAGATTTAAATCCTCAATCAATTTTCTGATCCGGATACTCTGCCGCCGGATTCCCTCAGCTCGTCTTTTGCTGTCTGGATCAATCCCCGGCTGACCTTCTATCATATCTGCATAGCCCAAAATCAGCGACAGCGGTGTTCGGATATCATGAGATACGCCGCTGATCCATTCAGTCCTTGCCTCATCTCTTCTCTCCAACTCCATTCTCTGCCTCTTAAGCCGGTCCGAAGTCCGGTTGATTGAACAGGCGATTTCCTTTATCCCTTTGCTCTCGGCCAAGTGAACAGTACCGCCCTCCGCCAGCTGATCAATCGCCGAGGTAATTCCCTTGATCCTTCGGTAATAGCGAAAACCGCAGACCAGAAAAATCAAAATGCACCCAAAAAAGGTAACTGCCATGCTCCAGGAAAGAAATGTCAAAACCCCTTCCACGCCCTTCATATCCTGATGAATATAGTAATTCCACACACTTCCTTTAGGATACCCGATGACCAGAAGACCAATTTCGTCCCCCCACACAGAAACCGGATAATCTGCCAGATACCAGCGGCTGAAAGAAGCCACCTGGTTAATGGAATAAGAATGTTCTAAAGATTCCGGCAGATTATAGCTCCATACCGGACACCCCTCCTCATTTAGCAGCATGGCAAACGCTGCATTCATCTCTCTCAGATAAGCTTCCCCTTCTTTCTGATCCTTTCTTAGGGCAGCGTACACTTCTTTTACAGAGTGCTCCTCTTTTCCCTGCTGGTAAACCGTCCTGGTCACCGCCGACAAGATTACAATCTGGATGATAATAAAGGCAAAAACCAGGATAAATGCCGTAACAATATACCTTACATAAATCCGCATCAAGCTTTTCATAAGTCCATTCGGTACCCTAATCCTTTCACCGTAATCAAATGTCTTGGAGCAGAGGGTTCCTCCTCGATCTTTTCCCGCAGCCTTCGGATATGTACCATCAACGTATTTTCATAATCGTAATA
This sequence comes from Candidatus Cottocaccamicrobium excrementipullorum, assembly GCA_018713255.1. Taxonomy (GTDB): domain Bacteria; phylum Bacillota; class Clostridia; order Lachnospirales; family Lachnospiraceae; genus Caccovicinus; species Caccovicinus excrementipullorum. The sequence goes on from DVFL01000002.1 coordinate 242,664, forward strand.
ATTTTCTCCCCACACAGCCTCAGAAAGGTAATCAAAGGTAAGGATTCTTCCTGGATTTTCCAAAAAAAGTTTTAGCAGCTTAAACTCCTTATTCGTCAGAGGAATCCTTTTCCCTGACCCGTCTAACATTTGCACCACTCCTGCTGAAAGATCCGCCTGCCGATTTCCCAGAACATAAACCTGCTTTTCCTCCTCTAACCGCCAGGTTCTCCGCAGAATGGCCTGAATCCGCAGCACCAGTTCCCTAGGCAGAAAGGGCTTGGTCATATAATCATCGGCTCCAAGTCCCAGCCCCAGAAGCCGGTCTTCATCCTGATCTCTTGCAGATAAAAACAACACCGGCACATTCTGCCGCTGAAGTTCATTTTTCATTCGCTGAAAGAAGGAAAATCCGTCTTCATAGGGCATATTCACATCCAGGATCAGGAAATCCGCCTTTTCTCCCAGAATCCTCTCTTCTGCTTCTCGGCAGGAACAAACGGAATCTACATGCAGAAAGCCTTCCCGGAGGCAAATACTGCGCACCATGGCGCACAGCTCTTGGTGATCATCTGCCACCAAAATTCTCGCTTCGTTAATTTTCATTCCTCTCCATCCTTCCCTTCTTTAGAATTATACTCCATCTCCCCCTCCTTTCACAGCCCCCGGCAGAAGATGTAAGGGAAATTTAAGGCAGGAAAAAGGTACAGGTAAGGAGCAGAAGTTATGCTTGAGCTGTGTCCGGACAAATCATTATTTTCAGGAGGAAACACCATGACGGAATACTCAATTCACACCAGCAAGCTGACAAAACGTTATCACCAAAAACCGGCAGTAAACCAGCTTAACCTTGCCGTGCCTAAAGGTGCAATCTACGGATTTCTCGGTCCAAACGGCGCCGGGAAAAGCACCACCATGAAAATGCTCCTGGGGCTGATCCGCAAAGATGAAGGAAGCATCTCCATCAACGGCATGGAAATGAATGAAAAAAACCGGGTATCCATTCTGGCGGATACCGGTTCACTTATTGAAAATCCTTCTTATTACGCTAATTTAACCGCCCGGGAAAACCTTCAGATCAGCTGCATGCTCCGCCGTCTTCCAGAGACAGAAATCAGCCGAGTTCTTTCCATCGTCCGCCTTTCAGGACAAGAAAAAAAGAAAACGTCCCATTATTCCCTGGGCATGAAACAGCGCCTGGGCCTGGCTAACGCCCTTCTGGGTTCTCCCAGCCTGGTGATGCTGGATGAACCTACCAACGGTCTGGATCCCGCAGGAATTCATGAAATGCGGGAACTAATTAAGGATCTTCCAAAAAAATACGGCATGACCGTCATGATTTCCAGTCATCTGCTGTCAGAAATTGAACAGACCGCAGATTACATCGGGATCATTTCCCAGGGAAATTTGATTTTTCAGGACAGCCTTTCTCTTCTGCAGGCTAGAAGCCGGCGAAACATCTGGCTTAAAACAGGAGATGACCCCGCCGCCCGGACGCTCATCAGCCAACAGTTTTCTCAGGATGCTTTCCTTCACGCTCAAAAAACTTCAGATACGGTTCACCATGGTCAAGGAATTCTCCTGCCCTGGATGCCTGATGCTCAGCTGGCCGCTTTAGTCAGAAAACTAACAGAAAAAGAAATTGAACTTTATCGAATTGAGGAGATATGTCAGAATCTGGAAGACATTTATCTTGATATGGTAAAGGAGGCGGGATTATGAACGGTTTAATTAATCTGCGGCTGGAGCAGAAAAAACTGAAACGCAGATGGATGTCCCTGCTTTTTCTGACGGTATTTTTGCTTATTGGACTCTGGTGTTTGTGGAGTCTCAGCGATCTGGATCTAACTTCTTTGAATGATCCCTCCGCCATGCTGTATTTAAATCTGCTTTTAATGAATACTATCCTTTTTCCGATTACGGCAGCAGCGCTTGCCTGCCGGATGTGCGACATGGAACAGGCAGGAAACACCTACAAATGGCTGTGCACCATGGAAGATGCTAAAGAAATCTACCAGGGAAAAGCCGCCCTAGGAGCCTTGTGGATTTTATTCTTTTTTCTGGGGGAGTTCTTGCTTTACCAGCTTCTTCTGCAAAGCCTTGCAGAGAGCTTTTCTCTTACTGCCGGCCTTAGTCTGTTTTTCACTTCCTTCATGACTGGGCTGTGTATTTTTTTCCTGCAGCTGAATCTTTCCATGACCTGTGTAAATCAGCTTACCCCTATTTTTATCAATATCGCAGGTTCCTTTGCAGGACTGTTTTCCTGGTTTCTCCCCCAGTTTCCCCTGTGCTATTTCACCCCATGGGGATATTTCGCCGCTCTTTGCAGCACAGGCTACATTTATGATCAGGAAGCCCGGTATACCACATATTTCTGGAGGAATTATCCCGTCTTCTGGCTTATTTTTCTGACGGCGTTTACTTTTTCTTTGTATTGGTACGGAAAAAAACGCTTTTTGACTATTCTTCAGGAAACCATATAACCCGCCGAACGCTGACGTTGATGGCATAATCATCTTAATTTAGGAGGTAAATCCATGTATCTTTTTCTTTCTTCAGTCCGCTGCGAACAGCTTAAATGCAAAGGCACTTTAATTTGGCCAGCCTTTCTTCTGATTCCCCTGATTCCCATCTTGCTGGGCACAGGAAACTATTTGGGAAATCTGGAAATTCTCTCTGCAGAATGGTATTCCCTCTGGACCCAGGTAAGCTTATTCTACGCCACCTTCTTTTTCCCTCCCCTCATCGGAGCATACTGTGCCTTTCTATGGCGATATGAAAATTTCAACCATAACCGAAACACCTTGTTTTCCCGTCCGGTATCTTATGCCATGATTTATCTTTCCAAGCTGTCCATGGTACTCCTTCTGACAGTCCTTACCCAGTTATGGTTTGCTCTGCTGTTTCTCGGTGCAGGGATCATTTCCGGCCTTTCCCTGCCCTTTCCCTCCCAGCTGCTTTTCTGGATTGGAAGAGCCCTGCCAGGCGCTTTTGTCATTGCCTCCCTCCAGTTTCTCATTGCCTCATTCATCCAAAACTTTGCTCTGCCCATTGCACTGGGACTTTTAGGCGGCGTGACAGGTCTGCTGGCTGCAAACATGAAAGCCGGCTTCCTCTGGCCTTATTCCCAAATGCTTCTGGGAATGAATTCCAATCAATCGGAGGATCTTCTGGCCGGCCGTCAAGAATTGTTCTTTCTTTCCTGTTTTCTCTATCTGATTCTTTTTATTCTGGCAGGAATTGCTCTGATCCAATTCCGCAAAGAAGGGTAAACTACAGCAACGTTTCAACAAAATGCTCTGGGCACCTGTCTTAGCATCCCCATCACTTCTCTGTTCCCCTATAGTTTTTATTTCTCGTCACTCTCCCAATTGGTTTTGCCCCAATAAACTTCTGGATGAAAAGCATCGTCTGGGTTTTGCATCTCCCAGCTCTCTTTAATCTTTCTGGCGATGTCCCTTCCTTCTTCTTCATCCGCACCCATTAACAGCACAAGGAACTGATTCCTGCTGTAATGGGTGTAAACATCATCTCTGTCAAGAAAACCTTCCATAATTTTCCGCAGTTTCTCCATTTTCCCTGGGAAATCTTGTTCGTCCTCTGCTTCAGGAAAAAACGGTTCTGAAGGAAGAGCTTTTTCTTTTTTCTGCAGCTCCGCCAGGAGCAGAAGAAATGGCATTGTCCTTCTCTGGGAATTGCGGACAAGCAAATGATAAAAATCCAAAAAGCTTGGATAACCGCACTGGTATCCGCCTCTGTTTTTTCCCGTCTCTTTTAACCCTTTTTTCATCTTAGCCAGAGGATTCACCACATCCAGCAGGCTGCCCTCCTCCCAGCGATAAGCCTCCATAAGAGAATCCAAAGGCCTTGTTCCAAACTGTTCAAAATACATCCGAGAACTTTGATCATAAATTCTCCGGGCCTCTTTTATCCGATGCAGATGAAGAAGGCACTGAATCTGCACCACCTGCCATTCATCATAGGGATACATCTGACTGGCGGCGGCGCACAAGGACAGCATCGTTTCAAACTGTTCCTTCTTTTCTAATATTTTCCACAAACGTCTCAGGCAGAAAAAATACTGGCTCTGATAAGCAGCTCGTTCTGCCATCACCCACTCTTCTCCCTCGAGCATAGGCAGGAGCTCCCCCGTATAATGCCGGCAAAAATCAAGCAGCATTCCTTCTTCATCCCATTCCAGCTCTTCCTGTATCTTCTGCTGCTCTAAATTTCGCTGGATCAAAGAAAATACCCGCTCCAAATAATCTGTATCCGTCTCCATGGGATACTGCAGAGAAAAATAGTACCGTTTTTTCTGCAATACAATATACTCTCCCGGCGGGAAGTCAGATCGTTCTACCGCTCTCCGCAGCAGATGAATCTGCTGCCGAAGGTTTGTATCTCTTCTTTTTTTTCCTTCATTTTTATCTGGAATCACACGCAGAAGCTCTTCCCGGGAAAGTCCTCCTTTTCCCGCCTTCACCAGCATAAAAAAAATCTGCATTGCCTTGCTTTTCTGATTAATGTCCAACTGTACTTCCTGCCTATCAAACGTCAAAGAATAGCCGCCTAATAATCGGGCATAAAACGTTCTGCACGGCTGTTCCATATGTAATTTCTCCCCTTTTTTCCAGTAAATATGTAAACTAAAGTACACTTTGGTTGACACATTACATTTTTTGGAAAGTGGGGATTTTGTTCTCAAAACCAGGGAAAATAATTAAAAATTCTAGAAAACAAGAAGAAAAGTGGGGGAGATATGTTTCCGAAGCATAACAAATCGCCCGTAAACGAAAGTGTACTTTCCTTTACAGGATATCTTTTCCATGAAAAAAGTATAACACAGATCAGCAGAGAAAGGAAGTGGTTGAGTTGATCCTAGACAGTTCTTCCGCACAAAAAAACCGGCCTCCCCCGCCCCAAATCCCAGAAAGAAAATTTCTCATCTTTTCCAGGATAGGGACCGAAGCAGACCGGTTTTATGATTTTAAAAAAATATCGTCAATTATTTTTTGCCGCTGAACTTACCCATTACCCAAACGGCCGCCATGATGATCAGACAGGCTACGAAAATACCAACCATGCCTTGAACCATGATTTCAAGAGCGATTCCAATATTCTCCATTTAATCCATATCTCCTTTCGTCTGCAGACTCTTACAGGAATCTGCTTACCAGGTTAATTACAATACCGCCGGCAATAACGGAAGCAATCTGACCGGACACGTTTGCTCCTGCTGCATGCATCAGGATAATGTTGCCGGGCTCTTCCTCAGCAGCAAGCTTCTGCACTACTCTGGAAGACATTGGGAAAGCGGAGATACCTGCAGCGCCGATCATGGGGTTTAATTTCTTCTTGCGGAACAGATTAACGATCTTGGCAAATACAACGCCGCCGATGGTGTCGAAGATAAAGGCCAGCAGACCGATGATCATAATCATGATGGTATCTACGTTTACGAACTGGTCAGCACGCATACTGAAGGAAATGGTAAGTCCTAACAGCAGGGTAATGAGATTAGCCAGTTCGTTCTGGGCTGTATCAGACAGATTCTTTAACACGCCGCATTCGCGGAGAAGGTTTCCAAACATGAGGAAGCCTACCAGAGCAACAGAAGAAGGTGCGATAAAGCCTACAATCAGGGTGGTCACAATGGGAAATGCAATCCGCATGCCCTTGGAAACCGTTCCCGGCTGATACTCCATGTGAATGGTTCTTTCTTTCTTGGTGGTTACCAGTTTAATGGCGAAAGGCTGGACAATAGGAACCAGAGCCATATAGGAATATGCCGCCACCGCAATAGGGCCTACATAATTGGAATGCAGTACCTGAGATACCAGAATAGAGGTGGGGCCGTCAGCAGCGCCGATAATACCAATGGAAGCCGCATCCTTCAAATCAAAACCAAGAATAGTAGCTACACAGATGGCAAAGAAAATACCAAACTGAGCTGCTGCGCCGAAAAGGAACATAACCGGCTGAGACAGCAGAGGGCCAAAATCAATCATGGCGCCGATACCAATAAACAACAGTACAGGCATCGCCTCTGATGCATCGATTCCCACTTCAAACAGCCACTGAACCACGCCATTTACTTCTCCTACACCAGACATCATCTGGTTGATTACACCGCTGTTGGGCAAGTTAACCAGAATAGCGCCGAAGCCCATGGGCAAAAGCAGGGATGGCTCATACTCCTTCTTAATCGCCAGCCAGATCAACAGAATTCCTACTGCGTACATCACGATCTGCTGCCAGGTGACGGCAAGAAGACCTTCAACTAAAAAATCCATACCAATTCCTCCTGTTTTTTCTTCGGAAACCCCGGGAATAACAGCTTCACCCCGGCTTAATCTTCCCACCAGAAGAACTTTCCCCCAGAAAGAAAAAGACTTTTACTGCAAAGCGCTCAGCTCTGCGGTAAAAGTCTTGCTATTTCAATTCCCAGCGGACCGCTCCAAGACTTTTCTGCCATGAAAACGCATCGTTCTGACGCCGAAGAATCCACCCCCGTAAAGTGGAAGCTACTCCCTTTTCCAAGAAAAATTATACTTCATTTTTCTTAAAATGTCTTGTGTTTTTTTTAATTTTTTGTAAAATTTTTTCCGCCGGAGTCGGAAAGAGCTTTTTCCTTCCGAATCATGATACGAACAGCCTCCACCGCTGTGTCGATCGCCTGCTCCGTACCATAAGACCGTTCCTCAGAAAGCCCCATATCCCGTCTGGTTTGATTCCCTACAACCTGGCACAGACAGCCGCAGCGTACTCTGCGCACCGATGCTGCCACGAATAAAGCGGCGGACTCCATCTCAGAAGCCAGAACCCCGCATTTTATCCAGGCGTTCCACATTCGTTTTAAGTCCTCGCCCACTGCCATGGACTCTGGAAAATGCTGTCCATAAAAATTGTCTTTGCAGTGAAGAATTCCCAGATGATAAGGCATTTCCATCTTTTCCGCCGCTTCTTTTAAGGCGGCCGTCACAGTGAAATCAGCCACCGCCGGGAATTCAATGGGAGCGTATTCCTTGCTGGTTCCTTCATACCTGACGGCTCCTGTGGCAATCACCAAATGCCCTGCCTCAACCTGCGGCTGCATGCCGCCGCAGGTTCCAATCCGAATAAAAGTATCGGCTCCGCAGTGAATCAGCTCCTCCATGGCAATAGCTGCCGATGGTCCGCCAATTCCAGTGGACACCACACTGACCTTTTCTCCTTCTAAAAGTCCTGTGTAGGTAACAAATTCTCGTTTCTGAGCTACTTTCCAGCAACGATCAAAATGGGGTGCAATTTTCTCGCACCGATCTGGATCACCTGGCAGAAGCACGTATTTCCCCACCTCTTCCGGAGCCACATCAATATGGTATTCTCGATCGTTTTCCATATATGCTAATTTCATCTGCCTCTCCTTTCCGCCGTTTTCTGACCTTTTGCCCAGTTGGATTTGTTTTTCCCTGTCAAGCCTGTTTTAGTGGTGGAATAAACGGATGCCGGTAAATGCCATGGCCATGCCATATTTATTGCAGGTCTGAATCACCTGATCATCCCGCACAGAACCGCCTGGCTCAGCAATATAAGCTACGCCGCTTTTGTGCGCCCGTTCAATATTGTCTCCAAAGGGGAAAAACGCATCAGAACCCAATGCCACATCCTTCATCTGGTCGAGCCAGGCTCTCTTTTCTTCCCGGGTAAATACCGGCGGCTTCTCCTTAAAAATGGACTCCCATGCGCCGTCAGCCAAAACGTCCATATACTCCTCGCCAATATACACATCGATGGCGTTGTCACGGTCCGCACGCTTAATGCCGTCAACAAACTTAAGGTTCAGCACCTGAGGCGCCTGACGAAGGAACCAGTTGTCCGCCTTCTGTCCCGCCAGTCTGGTACAATGCACTCTGGACTGCTGCCCCGCCCCAATACCGATGGCCTGGCCGTCCTTCACATAGCAGACAGAATTGGACTGGGTATACTTTAATGTAATCAGTGAGATCATTAAATCTCTCACGGCAAAATCCGGAATTTCTTTATTTTCCGTAACTACATTAGACAAAAGCTCAGGATTAATCTCCAGTTCATTTCTTCCCTGCTCAAACACCACGCCAAATACCTGCTTATGCTCAATCGGATCAGGAACGTAATCTGGATCAATCTGGATCACATTATAGTTGCCTTTCTTTTTCGCTTTCAGCAGCTCCAAGGCCTCCGGCTCGTATCCAGGAGCGATCACTCCATCGGAAACTTCCCGCTTAATTAACCTTGCCGTATCCACATCACACACGTCAGACAGGGCAATAAAATCGCCGAAAGAAGACATCCTGTCTGCGCCTCTTGCCCGGGCGTATGCGCAGGCCAGAGGAGATAATTCTCCCATATCGTCCACCCAGTAAATCTTTTTCAGCACATCTGACATGGGAAGTCCCACTGCAGCCCCTGCTGGCGAAACATGCTTAAAAGAAGTTGCCGCCGGAAGGCCAGTGGCTTTTTTCAGCTCTCTTACCAGCTGCCAGCCGTTAAATGCATCCAGAAAATTAATATAGCCCGGCTTTCCGCACAGTACCTGAATCGGCAGTTCCCGGTCTCCTTCCATAAAAATCCGAGATGGCTTCTGATTCGGGTTGCAGCCGTACTTTAACTGTAATTCTTTCATTGGTATCTTCTCCTTACTGGTTTTTATTTACAATTCTGGTTTCCGCTTCCTGGGTGGCAAGATCAATAAACCGGACAAAAAGAGAAACCTTGTTTTCCGGATTCAGATTCTCCCAGAGCATCTGCGTAAACTCATCAATGTTTCCAGATATTTTTACCCGCTTAGGCTCACCTTCAAAGCTTGGAAGAGGATTTCCGTCATGCATATAGGTATGAATAAACCGGCCTTCTCCTGAAACAGGATTTTCGTAGGCAAAAGTATACCGGCAGCAGGATTCCGGATTCCCATCGCTGCTTTTTAAGATGGACATGGCATAGTTGAACCGCCCTTCCCCAAAATGCATGATTCCAGAAATCCGCGGGGTATAGTTGGGACCGTCCGGTTCGAATTCCCGGCAGCGCAGGGACTGCTCGAAAGTCATCTGCTTGTCCATCCCCTCGTAAATGGTGTCGGTCTGATCTCCGTTGGTAACAATCAGTTTATTTCCCAGCACCCTGACAGGGGCATAGATAATCAGGCTGGGGTCCGTAAGCTTTGAGGGGTCAAAGGCCTGGGTGCGGATTCCTTTTCCTTCTTCTACAAAGATCCGGTTGCGGCTGTTTTCACTGCGGCCCATAATAAAATAAGCCGCTGCCGCCTTTTTCCCATCCTCTGTTTTTCCCATAATGATTCCTCTTCCAGGGTAATCATTGTTTTTCAGCTCTTCAGCTAATGAACGCATCTCCATGATAATCTCCTTCCTTTCTAAGACAAAAGCCGCCTGAGCATGCCAAATAAGGGCAGCCCAGGCGGCCGGCTCTCGTCTTCCACGTGCTCCCTGTGGTCAATCCCACTTATCCGCCAGTTGCACGTCCTATAAGACTATCATATATGATGCGCAAAAATTACGCAAGCATTTTTTATTCATTCCTGATTGCAGCCAGCGGACTCAGCTTCATCGCTCTGGTTGCCGGCATAAATCCAGCGGCCATTCCCACAAAAACAGCAAATGCAAGAGCCGCAAGGTTAAGCCACAAGGGAATTCGAGAAAGATCACCCTCCATCCCGGTCAGTACCTGGGTACTGGCAAACCGGTTGATCACCATGGAAATCACCATACTGAGAACAATTCCCACAGCGCCTCCCATAAAGCCGATAAATCCCGATTCAATCAGGAACATATCCCGAATATTTCCCATGTCGCATCCCAGCACCTTCATGATTCCAATTTCCTTGGTTCGTTCGTAAATCGACATCATCATGGTATTCGCTATGCCAATCGCCGCCACAAACAAGGATACTGCGCCGATGCCTCCCAGCACCGCCTGCACCATCTGGGACTGCTGCTTGGACTGTTCCAGCCAGTCCATGCGGCTGTACACCTGATATCCCATATCGGCAATCACCTTCTGCACATCGGTAACATTGTCCATATCATCCACAAAAACCTGAGCAGAATCATAAACTAAATAGCTCAGCGCCTTTCCCTTCTTGTTGGTCGGCTGACCGGGAATGGGATTTTTCTTAAACACCCGCCTCAGCTGCGTCTCCAAAAGATCGATATTTACATATGCTGCATAAGAATAATCATTGTAATCGTCAACGGTTCCGGCTACCATTCCTGCCGTAGGAACCATATACTTTTTCGGAGGCTTCACAGCATTCTCACTGTCTGAAGGGACCCGGGACTGATAATAAGCATCCATGTCAAAAATCACAAACATCGGCTTATTTAAAAAATCCACGTCTGGAACTTCCCCAGTTTCCCAATAGCCTTTTCCCGTCTTTGCATTGGAAAACTGGATGGGCATCATATTTCCCATCAGCATTCGAAGCTCCTTATCCCGTGAAGAAGGGCGTTCTCCCTCTCCTAACGGAATCTCTTCCAGATATTCATCGCTGACGCCGATCATAGAAGCGTAACACTGATAAGCGCCCTGGCGCATCAGCACCTGAATGGAAAGCATTGGAGAAACGCCTTTCACATGAGGAAGCCGCTTCAGCTGTTTGATCACATCGTCAGTGATGTAGTTCGGCTCTGTATTCGTATCGGAACTGTTGTAGCCCCATCTCGCATCAGAAGATACCTCAATGGTCGTCAGGCTTCCATAGGAAGAAATCTGTTCCACCGTCATTTCATTCAGGCCAATTCCCAAGGAGACCATCACTACAATGGACGCTGTACCGATTACCACGCCCAGTACAGTGAGGACCGTTCTCAGCTTTCTTCTGCGCAGGTTGTTAATGCTCATGACGAGAAGATCACGAAATGTCATCGTCGATTCCCTCTTCCTCTTCTTTCTGCTGCTTTTTCTTCTTCCTGTGCTTAATGCCTGCCGTGCCTCCGGCAATCGCCAGAATAACGACGAGAACACCACCGGCAATTACCAGCTTGCTTTTTACCGGATCATCCATTATGCCTGCAGGGGCGTCCGTTTCCATGCCGTCCATGGGATACATGGAATCATCAAAATCCGGCATCGGCTCCGTTACGTAAAGAGTAAGTTCTTTCTCCGTTTCCGTCACCTCGCCGTTCTCATCCTCGTAGGAGATTATCACCTTTACCTTGCCGTCATCCATGGTGGGCGCCGCTCCGGTTACCATTACATCCACATTTCCGGTCTGGCCAGGCTCAATATTGCCGACATACGCCTCTGTGGTCTGGATAGAATCCGCCTCAAAGCGGGCGTTCACATTGTACAGGGTAATCCGTCCGGTATTATTAATGCCGAACATGATATTGGTCTCTCCACCTACTTCAATGGAATCCGGCATAATATCAAAGGTGCTGGTACTCAGCCTTGCCTGCTGGTAAACCGGGATATCCACTGTGACGCTTTCCTCTGCGTTTTTAAATTCTGGACTGTCGTATTTTTCTTTAATGGTTACCGTGTAGGAACGCTGGTCAATCCCTGCTTTAGCCAAGAAACGTACTCTCAATTCTGTGGAAGCTCCAGCTCCCAATGCGTTCACTACCACAGAGGCGGAACCAGATTCCGTGGAAAATACAGCAGCATTATCTACTTTCTCCGGTTCCAGAGTAAATAAGATATTGCTGGCAGCCACGTTCGTTGAGGCATTTTTCATCGTAAGAACCAGGTCAAACTCGTCTCCTGCCATGATCTTTTCCGGCTCAGTATGCATGCTTTCTACAATGATTCTGGCCTTAGTCCGATCGTTTTCATTGAAATCCCCCAGGCTGTCTTCTCTTTCCTTGCTGGTAATATGTACGTAAAACTCATATTCCTTAGATTGAACAGAAGTGTCTGTGCTTACCGTTTCCCCTGTTTCCTGATTCAGATAAGCGCCCGGCCCTTCTGAAACCTTTTTTTCTCCGTCAATGCTCTCCCGGTAGGTGACATGAAATTTAATGGGATAAAATCCAGTGTAACTTTCCTCACGAATCGCCATGCTGTAAGGAAGCGTTACCGTTTCCCCTGCTCCGATCACGTCAAAATGCCGGTCATAATTTCCATCATTAATCATAAAGGGAAATTCATCATCGCTTTTGCTCAGTTCCATGCTCACGGTAACATCATAAGCGTCCATCACGCTTTTGTTCCGAAAATTAATGTTGAAATTCATCACATTGGGATAAACGCCGTAGGGGGTAGACTGATCTTCTCCCAGAACAAACTCGATTTCCTCTGTGCTGTCCTCATCGGTTTCATCCGAGTCAGAAGTGGTGGATGCACCGATCCACACATTCATAAATTCTATCTCTTCTGATCCATCCTTTCCTCCTTGATAGATACAGATTGGAATACAGTAATACCCTTCCTTCATATCCCGGCGGACTCTGGCAGTAAGCGTAATGCTCTTAGTCTTTCCTTCGCTGATGTCTCCCAGCTTTTTCGGCTCAAAGGTAGTCTCGTTAATCTCAAAGGGAAAGGTATTCTGAACGCTGGCATCCATTCCCCCATCTGCCGGCAGCTCATAAAAACTGCTGATATCTGAGGAGATCCCCACCCAAACGTCTTCCATATCATAAGGCGCCTTGATGGTTACTGGAATGCTCATGGACTTTCCCACCCGACCAGTTGGATCCCGGCGAATAATCAGGAAATCATTTCCATAAAACCGGTTGTCATATACATTCTCATAAGCTGCCATGGCCGGAACGGCTGTCCATGGCAGCACTGCAGCCAGCAATATGGCGGCAACCGCCGCCTTTACCTGTTTACCCATGTTCTTCATCCTCATTTTCTTTTCCCTCCGACTGTTCTTCTTCCCTGCTGGATGCTCCCTCTTCAATACTGACAATCTTTCCATCTATAATCCGCACTCTGCGGTCTGCGTAGGAAGCAAGATTATTATCATGGGTGACCATCACCAGCGTCTGTTTCTGTTCTCTTACAATTTTCTGCATCAGGTGAAGCACTTCCATGGTAGTTTTTGAGTCCAGATTTCCCGTGGGCTCATCCGCAAAAATAATCTGAGGGTTTACAGCCAGCGCTCTGGCGATGCCTACTCTCTGCTGCTGTCCGCCGGACATCTGATTCGGCATGTGCTTTGCCTGATTCTCCACCCCCACCAGCTTCATGTATTTTCTGGCGATGGCCAGCCGTTCCTTCTTTCCGATTCCCCGAAAGGAAAGCGGCAGCGCCACATTTTCTTCTGCATTCATCGTATTCAGCAAATTATAGGACTGAAAAATAAATCCTACCTTTTCCCTTCGGAATGCCACAAGCTCCTTCTCTGAAAGCTTCTCAATGTGGCGTCCGGCCACGATAATTTCCCCCTTGGTTGGCTTCTCCAGTCCTGCCAGCATATTCAGCAGCGTAGACTTTCCAGAACCAGAAGTTCCTACAATCGCACAGAACTCTCCTTTATACAAGGTCAAATCTACTCCGTTCAGCGCCCGGACCTTCGTCTCGCCCACCCGGTATATCTTATAAAGATTTTTAACCTGAATAATTGGTGTTTTTTTCATCTTCTTTTCTCCTGTCTTTATAGTATACCATCTATCTTCATACCCGTCTTTCTTTTTTTCTTAAAGAATTCTTACGATCCCTCGGTTCTCTTTTTCGGCAATTTATGGGGCGAAACAAGAATGATTTCTTGTATTGACAAAAAACGGAAAAGATTGTATAGTAAAAAGGCAAAAAGCAAAATAACGTGACGTTGAGTGAGCGAGAGTTCATGAAGGGGTACACCACCGCGGGTGTATTTCTTTGTGAACTCTTTTTTTGTTTCCTGCGCCGCAGAAAGGAGTATCCATGATTCTAGTTAATGGCAAAGAAGAAAAGATCCAGCCAGGGATCACTCTGGCTGCCTACCTCAGTGAAAAGCAGTACCGCACGAACCGCATCGCCGCAGAATTAAACGGACAGATCGTCCCCAAAAGCGCTTACGAAAACACCCTGATTAAGGAGGGCGACCGTTTGGAAATCGTAAGCTTTGTGGGAGGAGGCTGAACTGATGAACAATACTTCTCCCCTTCCCTCCCGGGAAAAACTCCAGCAAGCGCTGGAAAGCCGACATTCAAAAGTTCTCCAAGAAAAGCTCAGTCAAGCTAAAGTGGCAGTGGCTGGTCTGGGAGGCCTGGGATCAAATATTGCCGTATTTCTGGCCCGGACAGGAATCGGGAACCTCCATCTGATAGACTTTGACCAGGTGGATATCACCAACCTTAACCGCCAGCAGTACAGTATCCGCCAAATCGGGATGGACAAAACAGAAGCGCTTCTGCATAATCTTCTGGAAATCAACCCTTACCTTTCCATCCAAACTCATCAGATTAAGGTAACGGAAGAAAATCTGCCCTCCCTGTTTGCCCAGGACAGCTTCATCTGCGAAGCCTTCGACCGTCCAGAGGAAAAAGCCATGCTGGTAAACGGAATTCTGGAACATTTCCCGGAAAAAACCGTTATTGCTGCCAGCGGTATGGCAGGTTACGGAAAAAGCAACGCCATCAAAACCCGAAAGATTTCCAGCCGTTTTTATCTCTGCGGCGATGAAACCACCGATTCCTCTCTTGGCACAGGCTTAATGGCTCCCCGGGTGGCGCTGTGCGCCGCTCATCAGGCTAACCTGGTGATTCAGCTGATTCTGGAAGGGCATGAATAAACACAAAAATCAATACAGAAAGGGAAAAAACAATGAACACAAAGGATACCTGGAAATTAGGTGAACATGAATTTACATCAAGATTTATTTTAGGTTCAGGGAAATATTCTCTGGAGCTGATTCAGGCGGCCGTGGAAAACGCCGGCGCCCAGATCGTTACCATGGCCCTTCGCCGGGCAAATGAAGGAGGACTGGCAAATATTCTGGATTATATTCCTGATCATGTTACTCTCCTGCCCAATACTTCTGGAGCCAGAAACGCAGATGAAGCCGTGCGCATCGCCCGCCTGGCCAGAGAAGTCTGCCAGAGCAGCTTTGTTAAAATTGAGATTATGCGGGATACCAAATATCTTCTTCCCGACAACTACGAAACGGCCAAAGCCACAGAAATCCTGGCAAAGGAAGGCTTTGTGGTAATGCCTTATATGTTCCCGGATTTAAATGCAGCCCGGGATATGGCAAATGCCGGCGCCGCCTGCATCATGCCCTTAGGAGCTCCCATCGGATCAAACAAAGGATTATGCACAAAAGAATTTATTCAGATATTAATTGATGAGATCAACCTGCCCATCATTGTAGATGCAGGAATCGGAAGACCATCCCAGGCCTGCGAGGCCATGGAAATGGGCGCCGCCGCCGTCATGGCCAACACTGCCATTGCCACAGCGGGAAATATCCCGGCCATGGCAGAAGCTTTTAAAAAAGCGGTGGAAGCAGGACGAAGCGCCTATCTTTCCGGATTAGGAAGAGTTATGGAAAAGGGCGGCAGCGCATCCTCACCTCTCACCGGATATCTTCAGGATTAGGAGGAAATGATCATGAGCGCAGAAAACCACGTAAATGAAAGCATTTTAAGCGACCAGATCCGGGAGGATCAAAAGGAAAACCGGATCGATCATATGACCTACCTTCCAGGAATGGAAGACATCGGGTCTCAGATCATGGACCAGGTAATTCAGGAAATGAACAATTATGACTACCGTCAATACACTGAAGCCCATGTCCGCAAGGCCCTTGCCTCCAGTCACCGTACTCCGGAGGATTTTAAAGCCCTTCTTTCGCCTGCCGCCCTTCCCCTTCTGGAAGAAATTGCCCAGCAGGCCAAAAAAGAAAAAGAGCGCTACTTCGGCAACTCCATTACCATGTTCACACCCATTTATATCGCTAATTACTGCGAAAATTACTGTATTTACTGCGGCTTTAACTGCCACAACAAAATTCGTCGGGCTCAGCTTAATGACGATGAAATCCGGCGGGAAATGGAGGCTATTGCCAAAAGCGGGTTAAAGGAAATTCTGATTCTCACAGGAGAAAGCCGCCGCAAATCCACGGTAGAATACATTGGAAAAGCCTGTGAAATCGCCCGGGATTATTTCCGGGTCATCGGTCTTGAGGTTTATCCCATGAATTCCCAGGAATACGCCTACCTTCACCAGTGCGGCGCAGACTACGTTACGGTATTTCAGGAAACCTACAATTCCGACAAATACGAAACCCTCCACCTGGCCGGACATAAGCGGATCTTCCCCTACCGGTTTAATGCTCAGGAACGAGCTATTATGGGAGGAATGCGGGGAGTTGGCTTCGGCGCCCTTCTGGGATTGGACGATTTCCGCAAGGATGCGTTTGCCACTGGATACCATGCATGGCTTCTCCAAAAGAAATATCCCCATGCAGAAATCGCCTTCTCCTGCCCCAGATTAAGGCCCATCATCAATAACGACAGAATCAATCCGATGGACGTCCATGAAGCCCAGCTTCTTCAGGTAGTCTGCGCCTACCGGCTTTTTATGCCGTTCGCCAGCATCACCATCTCCACCAGAGAGTGCAAGCGGGTTCGGGACAACCTGGTTAACATTGCCGCCACGAAAATCTCTGCCGGAGTCAGCACCGGAATCGGCGAGCATGTGGAGGATCTGGAAGATAAAGGGGATGAGCAGTTTGAGATCTCTGACGGCCGTTCAGTAAAAGAAGTTTACGATGATCTCACCGCGCTTCACCTGCAGCCGGTAATGGCGGATTATCTTTACGTCTGATCAGGATAATCGATATCCGTCAGCTCTCTCTCTTCTGCGGGGAATTCCATAACCCGGTCCGGAAGCTCTTTCATAATCCGGCTTCCGCCCCGGTCTCCCTGAAGAGAGAGGAGTTTTTCCCGCAAGGAACCATGAAAAATCACTGGGTTTCCCCTCCGGTTTTCTGAAGCCAGACACCCGATATCCTTCTCTCCGGGTGACAAATTCTCTGAGAATCCTTTGATCAGCCCTCTAATGGTATCCGGCTGTATCCAGGGCTGATCAGCTACAGAAAATAAGAACGCATCCGCTTCCCCGGCTCCTAAAATTCCCCGGCGAATAGAAGCCGCGATACCTTCATCCCCGTGAATATTTTCGGCGGTAAAGAACTTTTCTTCTGGTTCTCCTCCCATCATCCGGCCGTTCCAGTCAACGGTTTCTCCCTCTTCCAGCCTCCGTCCTGCATCTAAAATTTCAGGATAACGGCTTACTAAAATGATCTCCGTTTGAATTTTACCTTCTTTTTCCAATTCCTTTTTCACCTGCAGAAAGACCTCCAGACCATGGCGGTAAAGAGGTTTTCCTTGAACAAGAGCAGTGAGCTTATTTCCCCCAAACCGGGTCCCCCGGCCAGAAGCCATATAAATTACTGCAATCCGAAAAGGCTTAAGACAGGCAAGCTGCACCCTTCGGCCTTTCTTTTCCAGCAGGGCTTTTATCTGAAGTCCTGCCTTCCGCTGATTTTCTCCTTCCGCCTGATTTAAAATTACAGACAGCAAGGCGGCAGGATAAGCGAAACTTAAGGGACGCAGGTATCCTCTCTCCAAAAAATCTGAAGCCAGTTCCGGTTCCACCAACCTCTTGCCCTGTTCTTCTCCCTCTCCGGGGCGAAGGCCGCAGCCCAGCTGCCACCGGTGACAAACCTGATTTAAAGGCTTTCCCACTGCGGACAACCCAAATACCACAAATATCGCATCCACATTTCCTGGGATCACCGGTTCCCTCCCCTGATCAGGATACTTCATCGGCAGTCCTCTTGATCCATCAGCCTCCACCAGCGTCAAATCTGCCTGCCGGCACAGCTCTTCATAGGCAGCTTGTCCAGGAAAGACAAGCTTCCCCTCTTCTCTGCCCTGTCCTTTTTGGCCAAATACCACGATCCCTTCCTGCTCCATCTTCTGCTTCGCTTCGGAAATCCTCATTCCCGCTCCACTGAAACAGCGGGGAAGCCACATATGGGTGGTAGTCATCACAGCTGTCTTCATCCCCGCCTCCCGGCTCTGTTTTGCCAGCCTTGCAATCAAGGTCGTCTTTCCTCCCGAGCCGACTACGGCAATCACATACCCTTTCTTCCTGTCCATCCTTTCCTCCTGAGCTGCCTGCCAGCGTCCTTTTTCTTTTCTCTGACGAAATTTTATTGCCATTTTCCTTGAACCGTTCTATAATAATAAACGTTCACCAGTTCTGGGAGGAGTGCGGTGCAAACCGTATAGCCGGTGTCCGGTCTCACACTAACTATCCCGGGAACACGCGGCTGCTGGTGAACTTTTTTATTCTCCTTGAAGCAGAAGCACTGCAGCAGGGTCCACGTAAAGCCATTCCGGCAACTCCAAAGTTTCCGGCCCTCTCCATCCCTGCTTTTTCATTTCCCACCATATCCCATTTTCTAAACAGATTTGCCAGGAAAAAGGCATTTCCTCCATGCGGGGATGTTTCACCGGAATTCGATTCACGCCAAGGCCATCGGAAACCGGAGTCAAATCCTGTGTACGGATTCCCACTGCCTTCACATCCCCGCCTGCTTTTTCCGCCGTCTCCAGCACAAGACCATTCCAATCTAGAGCCTCAACCTTCCAGGGACTGATCCGCCGAATCCGGGAAATATTCCGGCAGCCCGTCAATCTGGCCGCCTGACAAGTTTTCGGCCGGGAAAAAACTTCTCTTGCCGGCCCCTCCGCCAACACCTTCCCCTTATCCATAAGAACTAAACGGCTGCAAAGCTGATACGCCTCCTCCCGATCGTGAGTCACCAGCACAACCGGACCTTCAAAGTCCCTCAGTGCAGACGAAAGCTCCATGCGAAGTTCTTCCCGCAAGTACCCGTCCAAAGCAGAAAACGGTTCGTCAAGAAGAAGAGCCGCCGGCTGATTCGCCAGGATTCTGGCCAAAGCTGTTCTCTGCTGCTGGCCGCCGGAAAGCTGAGAAGGATACCGTTTTTGAAGCCCTTCCAGCCTGAATCGGCGGATAAAATCCGCCAGGAGTTTTTGATCGCCTTTTTTGCCCAGACCAGCCTGAATATTTTCTTCTACTGTCATGTTGGGGAACAATGCGTAATTTTGAAAGAGATATCCGACTCTTCGTCTTTGCGGCTTAAGATTGATCTTCTTTTCTCGGGAAAACAGTTCTGCCGTCCTGGGCTTTTCTCCCTGATTTCCCGGCATTCTCAGAAGTATCCGCCCAGAATCAGGAGAAACAATTCCTGCAATGCTTTTTAAGGTCATGCTTTTCCCGCTTCCAGAGGGGCCCAGAATCCCCACCCGTTCCCGCCTGCAGGAAAACTGCACCTTCAGCCGAAATTCCTTCAGCTCCTTTTCCATATCCACCCAAAGCAGCTCATCTTCCTCCAGATATCTGCTCTTTTCGCTTTCTGGTTTCATTCTTTTCCTCTTCCCCGATCCAATCCCATGGCCGCCCAGTTCATTAAGGAGATAGACAGTAAAGCTACCGTAAGAATAATCAATACATACCGGCAGGCCTCGTCCATATTTCCCGCCGCCACTTCTGTATATACCGCCATGGGAAGCGTTCTCGTTTTTCCTGCAATATTCCCTGCAATCATCGCCGTAGCCCCAAATTCTCCCAGTCCTCTGGCAAAAGCAAGGATTGTTCCCGAAGCAACTCCAGGGAGAGCATTAGGCAGAAGCACCTTGTAAAAGATCTTCCACTCTCCCATTCCCAACGTTCTCGCTGCAGCCATCAAGTCTGGATTAACCTGTTCAAAGGCACCTCTGGCAGACCGGTACATGAGAGGGAAGGACATCACCACTGCGGCAATCACTGCCGCCTGCCAGGAAAAGGGAATTTTCAATCCGAAAATCTCCAGAAAAAACCTTCCCAGCGGACGGCGAACGCCAAATATTTCCAGAAGGAAAAAACCGGCTACCGTGGGCGGCAGAACCAGAGGAAGAGTGAGAATCCCGTCCAGGATCACCTTCACTCTCCTGTTTTCCAGGTTTACCACCCCCCAGGCAGCGGCAATTCCCAGAAAAAAAGTAATTACAATGGCTGCCCCTGCTGTTTTCAGTGAAATCCATAAAGGGGACCAATCCATGCTTCTTTCTCCTTTCTCCGCGGCTTTATTGGACCGGCGCAGTCCTCATCCTCTCCCCTGCCGCTTTTTTTGAGGCATCTGCAAACCCATACGCTTCAAATACTTCCATCGCCTGAGGCGTCTTTAAAAACTCCAAAAATGTCTGAGCTTCCTGGGGATGCGCTGTGGTCTTTACTACTGCTGCCGGGTAAATCACCGGATTTTCCAGGCTTCCCTCCGGCGCCTCTGCCACCACATCCACCTGATCCTCCATACTGGCCGCATCTGTAGCATAAACAATTCCCGCATCGGCGCTGGCCGCCGCCACTTGGTTCAACACCTCGGTTACGTTAGTTCCAAAGCTTATCTTATCCTGAATAGAATCCCAGAGTCCAAGGCTGGTTAAAGCTTCCCTGGCATACTCTCCTGCCGGTACGCTCTCCGGATCTCCTAAAGCAATGCTGTCTGCAAGCTGGATATCTGCAAACTCCTGAAACCCCTGGTCATTCCCTTCTGGAACAATTAATACAATTTTATTTTCCAAAAGATCAGTGATGGACTGGGAATCAATCAGCCCCTGCTGATCCAAAGCCTCCATCTGTGTTCTGGCGGCAGACATAAAAAGATCGGCTTCCAGTCCTCCTTCAATCTGCGCCTGGAGTTTTCCTGAACTGTCATAAGTCCCCCTCACCTTGATCTGAGGATAAGTCTGCTGGAACATGGGAATCAGCTCATCCTCATAGACATTTTTCAGGCTGGCTGCTGCCGCCAAAAGAAGTTCTGAAGACTCATTTTCTCTGCTTTGACTGCATCCCGCCAGCATAAACCCTCCTGCCAGGCTAATAAGGATACCCCATTTGCTCCAGGGTCTTTTTCTCATGGTTCCCCCTGTCTCCCCTCTGATTTTCTTGGCGCTTCTCCACAGTTTCCCTCATCGCCCCTTAAAATCTTAAGGCCATGATCCAGGGAATCCAAGATAAAGCCCAGGCTTTCCTTCACCGCCCTGGGACTTCCTGGGAGATTGACGATCAACGTTTTTCCTCGAATCACCGACACTCCCCGCCCCAGCATAGCTCTCGGAGTGATTTCCATTGAACGAAGGCGAATGTATTCTCCTATTCCCGGCACATTCCGGTGCGCCACCGCCAAAGTTGCCTCCGGGGTCTGATCTCGAAGAGAAAATCCCGTTCCGCCGCTGGTAACCACTAAATCCACCTGCCTGCTGTCTGCAAGGCGGATTAACTGTTCTTTCAGCATTTCCGGTTCATCTGGGAGAAGAATGGTTTCCACCACTTCATATCCAGAAGCCTTAAGCATTTCTGCTGCTGCCGGCCCGCTTTCATCCTTACGCTCTCCGGCGGCGCCTTTATCGCTTAACACAATTACTGCCGCCGTAAAGGGCCGCTGAGGATCCGGCCCATATACCTCCATCCGATCTCCCGGACGAACCATCCCAGAGCGAATCACCTTGGCAAATACGCCCTGGGTAGGCATAATGCATTCCCCCATCCGCTGGTAAATCTTACAATGGTTATGGCATTCCTTCCCGATCTGGGTGATCTCCAAAAGACCTTCTCCTGCGGACAGCCGTGTTCCCACAGCAAGAGCAGAAAAATCAATTCCTTCCACCACCAGATTTTCTCCAAACGCTCCGTCGCTTACTTCTGCGCCCTTCTCGTTGAAAGCTTTAATTCGATCATAGGACAATAAGCTCACCTGCCGATGCCAATTTCCTCCATGGGCGTCTTGCTCAATGCCAAAATCCGCTACAAGTTTTCCCTCTTTAATTGGAGTTTTTTCCGTTCCGCGCTTCATACTGATGCAGACTGCCCGAATCACTCCACTTTGGTTCTTTTTTTCCATCTTACACCTTATCCTCCGATTTCAATCATATTCCGCTGCTCCCTCATTTCCTGGGGATTCTCAAAACAATGCGCCGAAGGCTTAATGCTGGCTGCTTTGCGCACAGCCTCCTTAAGCTCCTCCTTCTTCTCTCTCTTAAGCAGCGGCCGAAGATCCACGCCGTCTGGGTAGGCAAGGCAAGGCTTAAGAAATCCCTGGGCGGTAAGCCGCATACGATTGCACCGGGAACAGAATTTTTCGTGAATGGCGCTGATCAGCCCCAGACTTCCCTTAAATCCAGGCACCTGATAATATACGGCAGGCCCTTGACCGTGGCAGCGGCGGTCTGGCTTCATTCCTGGAAAGAACTGCTCCAGCTCCTTAAGAAGCTGCTGATGGCTTACCGTTGGGAACTTTTTCCCGTATCCCAGAGGCATCATCTCAATAAATCGGACATCCACCGGAAGCTCCTGGGCCAGGCTTGCTGCAGACAGCCACCAGGGCTCTGTCTCTTTCCTGTTCCCGCCCATCCTATCCTGGGCAAAATCATAAGACACCGCATTGATCTTCACCGGAATGTTCATGGCGCAGGCCAGCCTGATTGCCTGCTCTACTGTTTCCGCCTCATCCTGCCCGGTAATCTTCTGATAACATGCCCTGTCTCTTGTATCCAAGCTGATATTCAGTCCGTCAATGCCGCTTTCTTTCAGCTTTTTCAGGTGTTTCGCCAAAAGTACTCCGTTGGTTGTCATGGTCACCGTTTCAATTCCCGGCAGGGCCTTCAATCCGCCTACCAGCTTCCAGCAGTCCCGCCGTACCAGCGGCTCTCCCCCGGTAATTCGAATATGCCGAACGCCCAGCTCTGCCATGGCCTCCGCCGCCAGAAAAATTTCCTGGTCCGTCATATAATCGCCCGCCCTGTTCTCCCTTTCTTTTTCCGGCATGCAATAAACACAATTAAGATTGCAGCGATCTGTAACGGAAATACGGAGATAATCCAGTTTTCTTCCCGATGAATCAATCATCCTGACATTGTCCTTTCCCAGAATAAGGGCCGCAGTCCCCATGGGGATGAACAAATTCTCCGCTTTTCCCGCCAGCTTTATAATCCAGCCGAATCTCTCCCATGACCATTCCCCGGTCTACTGCCTTGCACATATCGTATATGGTTAAGAGAGCGGCGGAAACCCCCATCAAAGCCTCCATTTCCACCCCCGTTTTCCCGCGGGTTTTGGTTCTGCAGAAGGCCTGAATTTCCCCCTTTTCCTCAAGGATAGAAAATTCAAGCGTCACAGAAGTCAGCTGAATCAAATGACAAAGAGGAATCGTTTCCCAGGTGCGTTTCGCCGCCATAATTCCTGCAATCTGCGCCGCTCCCAGCACATCTCCCTTTTTCATGTTCTTTGCTTTGATCTTTGCCAGACATTCTGCGCTCATCCAAATGCTTCCCCGGGCGCAGGCCTCTCTCTCCGTATCTGGCTTTCCCCCCACGTCCACCATTCTGGCGTTTCCCTGCTGGTCAAAATGTGTAAATTCTCCCATTTCTTTCCCCTTACCTTCCTTTTCCAAATCCACAGGCTGGGAAAATGCAAACTGGACAATTCAGACAAAGCCCGCCTTCTCCCAGAGCGGCAAGTTCCTCTGCCGTCACCGGATCATCCGCCATTACCCGCGGAAGAACAAGATCAAATATCGTTCGTTTTGCATACATAACACAGCCAGGAAGTCCCATAATCACAGCTGTTCTCGGATTTTTTTCCTCAGTCACAGAATAATAAGCCAGCAAAAACATGGCTCCTGGAAGCACCGGAGCGCCGTAGGACACAATTCTGGCGCCGGTATTTTTTATTGCCAGAGGCGTTCTATCATCAGGATCCACGCTCATGCCTCCCGTGCAGATTACCAGATCCGTCCCCTGTCTAATCATGGCAAGAATAGCCTCCGTTACTTTTTGGTCATCATCGTTCCAGATCTGATGATCAATCACTTCCGTGTCGTACTCTCCAAGTTTTTCTCTGATTACTGGGGTAAACGTATCTTCTATTCTTCCATAATACACCTCGTTGCCTGTGGTGATAATCCCTGCTTTCTTGTGAACAAAGGGAAGCAAGTTCAAAATCGGAGCTCCGCCGGTGGCTTCCATCGCTTTGCGGCGCGCCGCCTCCATCATTTCCCCTCTGATCATCAGCGGAATAATCCGCATCCCTGCCAGTTTATCTCCTTTTTTCACAGGAAAATTCCCATGACGTGAAGCAATCATCATCTGTCCCATGGAATTAACCGCCTTAAGCCCCCTGCCATTCACCTTCAGCAGGCCATCTTCTGCCGCAGTCAGCTCAATTTTCCCTTCTTTTGCCAGAGAACGTTCCATATGCTCTCCTTTAGCCAGAGCACAGAGAATTTCTGCTCCCTCGTCCTCGTGGAGCATCCCTTCTTCCTGTTCCCACACGTAAAGCTGATCTTTTCCCAGGCTTAACAGTACCGGAATATCTTCCTTTGTCACCACATGTCCTTTGCGGAAACGGGCATCCTTCGTCACTCCCTTAATGATCTGGGTAATATCGTGGCACAGCACCGCGCCCTCCGCCTCTGTTGTACGAATCAGCTTCATGTCTGCCTCCTGTATTTTTATTTCTCTGCCTAAATATGCCGCCATTTCAGGCGGCATCAATCATTAAGCTTCGTTTTCCTTTCTCCATTTCAGATACTCTTGTCTTCCCAGCTCATAAAGATTATTCCCCTGGCTGTCAATAATCACCACCAGAGGCATATCCTCTACTTCCAGTCTTCTGAGGGCCTCTGCTCCCAGATCTTCATAAGCAATCAATTCCGACCGCTTAATACATTTCGCCAGAAGAGCTCCGGCTCCGCCGATGGCTCCAAAATAGGTTCCTTCGTATTCTTTAATCGCTTCCACTACCTCAGGGAGACGGGCGCCCTTTCCAATCATCCCCCGGGCTCCCGCCGCCATCATCGCCGGTGCATAGGCATCCATCCGGCCGCTGGTAGTCGGACCTGCAGAACCGATGACCTGTCCAGGCTTTGCCGGCGTAGGACCCACATAATAAATCACCGCATCCGCAGGATCGAAAGGAAGAGGCTCTCCCTTGGCAAGGCTCTGGCACATCCTCTTGTGTCCTGCATCCCTGGAGGTGTAAATCACGCCGGATAAAAGGACCTGATCACCTGCGTGAAGGGTTCTGGATAATTCTCTGGTTAAGGGCAGTTTAATCCTTTTTTGCATTTAAATCACCTCCGTTTTATGCCGGGTCACATGACAGTTAATATTAATGGCACAGGGCATTCCTGCAATATGTGTAGGCATCGTTTCAATATTTAATCCGATCGCTGTCGTCCGGCCGCCGAATCCCTGAGGCCCAATTCCCAGTTCATTG
Source organism: Candidatus Cottocaccamicrobium excrementipullorum (assembly GCA_018713255.1). Taxonomy (GTDB): domain Bacteria; phylum Bacillota; class Clostridia; order Lachnospirales; family Lachnospiraceae; genus Caccovicinus; species Caccovicinus excrementipullorum. Next base: position 267,897 of record DVFL01000002.1, read on the forward strand.
ACCTTCTCAAGCATCTCCTCTTCCAGCGCTCCATAGTAGGGATCAGGATTTCTGGAACCCAGTTCTCTCAGCAGGGCTTTTTTAGCTAGCAGCGCTGCCTTATCAAAGGTGCCTCCGATTCCCACTCCAATGACAATCGGCGGACAGGGATTCGGCCCTGCCGCCTCCACCGTCTCCAGGATAAAGGACTTGATTCCCTCAATGCCGGCAGAAGGCTTAAACATCCGAATCGCGCTCATATTCTCACTTCCGAAACCTTTAGGAGCTACCGTTACCCGGATCTGGTCTCCGGGAACAATTTCCGTATACAGCATCGCAGGAGTATTGTCTCCGGTATTTCCCCGGCGCACCGGATCTTTTACCACAGACTTCCGAAGATATCCTTTTTCATACCCTCTCCGCACCCCTTCATCAACAATCTCTCTTAAATTTCCTCCGACAATATGCACATCCTGCCCGATCTCCAAAAACACACAGGCCATTCCCGTGTCCTGGCAGATGGGCATCTGCTCATTCTCTGCAATTTCATAATTTTCAATTATATTGTCCAGAATTCCCTGGGCCACAGGCCAGTCTTCCTTGGACCGGCACTGACAAATAGCAGTTTTTACATCCTCAGGCAAATACTGACAGGCCTCAATGCACAGCCGTTCAATCACCTGAGCAATCTCCTCTCCCTGGATTTCTCTCATGTATTTCTCCTCCTTTTTTACTTTATTCTGTTTCCCTCTGGTATTCCTTTAAGGCTTCGGCTCCGGCGCGAACCTCCTCCAAAGTATTAAACCGGCTGAAGCTGAACCGCACCGCACCCTGGTTTCTGGTTCCCAAGGCCTGATGCATCATCGGAGCGCAATGTCCTCCTGCTCTTGTATCAATCTCCCTCTCCCAAGCCAGCCAGTCGCTGAGCTGCCCTGAGTCTTCCTGCCCTAAATTCAGGGAAACCACCGGCCCATGAAGGGCGCTGCTCCAATCTCCATAAATCCGAATTCCAGGAATTTCCTTCACCTGACGGTAAAATTCTCTGGCAAGAGCCGCAGCCTGTCCGCCGTCTCCCCTCACGCCGCCCTGTTCCTTTATCCAGGCCAAAGCCGCCCTGAGCCCCGCAATGCCATGCCCATTGAGGGTTCCGGCTTCCAATGCTTCCGGCATCGTCTCCGGATGGGTTCTGGAATAAGTCTTAATTCCGCTTCCTCCCGTCAGGAGAGGACGAATCTTAATCCCTTTCCTAACGCAAAGCCCTCCTGTTCCCTGAGGCCCCATCAGCCCCTTATGTCCGGTAAAGCACAGAACATCAATCTGGTCTTTCTTCATGGAAAGAGGTAAAATTCCAGCAGACTGGGAAGCATCCACAATCAACAGCGCTCTGGCCTTCCGGCACCATTCGCCGATTGTCCGAATATCCTGAACATTTCCGGTAAGATTAGAGATGTGGGTGCAGATTACTGCTTTTACTCCTGGGTGAATAGCCCGGCGCATCCCTTCCATATCCAAAATCCCCTTCTGCCTTAAAAGAGAATCCGGCGGCTCCTTGCTTCCAAGACAGTCCACATAAACCACTTTAACCCCCAGCTCTTCCATTTGATGCAAAGGCCTCAGCACACTATTATGCTCCAGCACTGTGGTCACCACTTCCTCTCCAGGAGAAAGGAGTCCCTTAATCGCGATGTTCAAGCTCTCTGTGGCATTTGCCGTAAAGACTACCTGTTCTGGTCCCCACCCGTCAAACAGCTCGTCCACCAGCTGTCTGGTTTCAAAAATCACCCTGGCGCTCTCCATCGCCGGCCCGTAAGCTCCTCTTCCGCAGTTTCCCATGGTGCGGACCGCCTGGGCTATTGCTTCTGCAACCTGAGGCGGCCGGTAATAACTGGTGGCGCTGCTGTCCAGATAAATCATAAGGAGGCCTCCTGCTTCTCCTCCAGATAAAGGAGTCCCTCCAGCACTGAACCGGCAATACACCTGGCCTTGTCGGAAATGGTAAAGCAGTTGGCAATTTCTCCTTCTCTGGGATCAATATCGGCAATCTTCAGTCCCTTGGTCACTGGATATCCCGGACGGATAAAGCCTCGAAGCAGTCCGTCAAGGGTTGCTTTTACCTCCACCTCACCCTGCCCCGTCACAATCCTGCCGATTACCTGATCTTTCCTGACCTGATCACCGATGGAAACAAGGGCTGTTAAAATTCCTGTGGCGGGACTGTGAATTACCCGCTCTTTTCCATAACCGGCGATCACCCCCGGCACTCCAGTATTGGGGGAAGCCTCCCCGCAGCCAATGATCCTGCCCAGATTATGGCCGCGCATGGTTTCAATTACCAGATCCACATCCCGGCCGGCGAAAAATCCCGGTCCCAGAGCAATGGTCTTATCTGCCATCTGCCGATTAGTTCCCAGATTCCGCTTCGCCAAAATAGCATCTACCAGCGCCCAGGGTCTGACTTCTTTTAACACCTGGCAGCTGGCATCTTCCAGCATTGCCACGTATCCGCGGGCCATCATTTCTTCGGCTTCCTGAAAATCCTTCACATGGACGCAGACCATCCCTTCAACCTGACTGCTGCCATCGTACATGGCCTCAGAAAAAGCGGCCTGACGGCGGATCGCCGAGGGATATCCCGTCTCCAGCACCAATACCGGGTATCCGCACCGGCGCAGCTTATGAATGGTTCCTGTTGCAATATCACCGCCTCCGCGGACGATAATCAGCTGTTTTTTTCGATCTCCCATGACCTTTACTCTCCTGTTGTTTTTCAGCTTTCTGGCGTTTCCATCATTCTCAAAGAAAATCTTATGGCCGGATGACTTTCTTTGCCGCAGACATCTTCTCCACAATCTCATACATATTAGTAATCTGTCCTACGGAAAGGGAGGATTTCAAGCCGTAAAAATCCAGGCAAGTGCCGCAAGTCATCACCTGACAGCCTTCTTCTTCCATACTGCGCAGATCTTCCAGAGAGGCAGATCCTTCACAGGAAAGCTTGGCCCCTCCATTATATAAAAGAACTGCTTCCGGAAGGCGCTCCTGTCTGGCTGCCCCATAGAGAAAGCTTTTCATCAAAATACGGCCCAGCTCATCATCTCCCCTGCCCATGGTGTCTGATGAAATCACCAGAACGATTCCTTTGTCTAACGAGCTGGAATATTCCTCCGGCGATTCATCTTGTCCAGCCAATATCTCACAGCTTTCCAGGGCCTCCGGCAGCTTTTCTTGTTCAGGATTTCCTGCGCCCGCCTTAATCCGCATCAAAAACTCTCTTTCTCCACGCTTCTCCTCTTCTGCCTCCAGTCCTTTGTGAGCAGCCAGCTTCTGGAGATTCTGCAGGGCAATTTCGTTATCCACCGTCACTTCTACCCAGGTTCCGAAAGCTGCCTGTTCCAGGACTTTTTTCGTCTCCACCAAAGGAATGGGGCATGGCTTTCCCCGTTCATCCAGCTGAATGGCTTTCTCTCCCTGTTTTAATTCTGCGTTCCCGTTTCTTTCCCCCATTGCTTATCCTTCTTTCTCTTGTTTCTGTGATAAAATTATCTTACATAAACCGTTTTTTCTCTTCTCTTCTCAATTCTTCCTACTAAACCGCAGGGCAGGCCAAGACTTTTCATTTCCTCTGCCGCCTTCATTCCATCCTCCATCGGCATGCTGATTAACAATCCTCCCGACGTCTGCGGATCGAACAGAATTTCTTCCATGGCAAAAGAACATCCTGAAAACTCCACCTTGTCCTTTACATGATTTCGGTTTCTCTGAGCGGCAGCTGTCAGGTAAAATTCTTCCACGTACTCTTCACATTCTGGAATAAAGGGGATTGCCTTCTGGTCAATCACCGCTGTAAATTTTTCCCCCATCATCTCGCACAGATGTACCAGAAATCCAAAGCCGGTGACATCGGTACACCCATGTACCTGATATTTTCCGGCGATTTCCGCCGCATAGCGATTTAACGCAGTCATGGACTTCACCGCCAAATTCATGGCTTTTTCCGAAGCTTGACCTAATCGCTCCGCCGTGCAAACAATTCCCACTCCGAGAGGTTTAGTGAGGATCAGGGCGTCCCCCTCCTGTCCGCCGTCATTTCTCCAAATCTTGTTCGGATTCACCACGCCGGTTACTGAAAGGCCGTATTTCACCCCTTCATCGGCAATGGAATGACCGCCTGCTAAAACTCCCCCTGCTTCCTGCACTTTTTCATTGCCTCCTGTGAGAATCCGCCCTAAAATATTTAAATCCATAGTTTCAGGAAAACATACAATATTTAATGCAGTTTTGACCCTTCCTCCCATGGCGTAAATATCACTCAGGGCGTTGGCCGCAGCAATTTTCCCGAATAAATAAGGGTCCTCCACCACAGGTGGAAAAAAATCCAGAGTCTGTACCAGGGCTAGATCTTCCGTCAGCCGATATACGGCACCGTCATCGCAGCCTCCGAATCCCACTAAGAGATTTTCGTCCTCTATTCTGGGGATTTTTTCCAACACTCGATTCAATGCTGCAGGTCCAAGCTTAGCTGTGCAGCCTCCTCCTTTACAAAACAATTTTTCTCCCTGTTCCACTGCCCATCCTCCTTATTCCCAGGTTAGTGTTCTTTATTTGGGACCGGCGCTGCTAAAGCAATGCCTTTCGATTCCACGTAATTCCAAAACTGGCTCACCGCAGGAGTCATATATCCCTGGCCTCTGGCCACCATATAAATGTTCCGTTCGATTCCCGGCTCGTCAATATCCATCGCCCATATCTTAAGATGTTCCAAAAGCTCCATCTCCGGCACAATGGCAATGCCGAATCCTTGTGCCGCCAGCCCGGCTGCCACCTCGTCCTCCTGAACCTCATAGGCAATCGAAGGGACTGCTCCTGCCTTGGAAAAGATGTGGTCCAGCACCGGCCGAAGCCCGGAACTGGCAGAAAAATAAACGTATGGATAATCCAAGGTTTCCTTTAACCTTACAGCCTTCCGCCCAGCCAAAGGATGATCCGCCGGAACAATCAGCTTAAGTCTCTGCCTGGCTGCCGCCGCAATCCGAAAATCCTGCTCTCTCTCCGGCTTAGAACAAAAAACCAGATCATAATGATTTTTTTCCAGTCCTTCCAGAAGCTGTCCTGTCACGCCGGAATCAAAGGTAAATTTCAGTTCCAGCTCTGGCCTTGCTTTCAGGTAGCTGCTGACCAGCTCAGGAATAAAACGGATACCTAATGGCCGAAGAATCCCAAGACGGATTAGTCCTGCTCCCCTGGCTCCCTGTCTTAACGCCTCCACGCCTTCATCCAGAGTCTGAAGTGCACTTTCTGCACAGCTTAAAAACTGCTGACCAAAACAGGTCAGACGAGTATTCCTTCCGCTTTTTTCAAAAAGAGCAACTCCCAGTTCTTCTTCAAGCTGAGAAATGGCATGGCTTAAACTGGGCTGCGTAATGCAGAGCCGTTCCGCCGCCCGGGTATAATGCCCCGTGTGGGCCAATTCTGCAAAGTACCGGAGATGAATCAGATTCATATCATTTCAGGACCTCCCTTCTCTTCCTTCCAGAATACCATATTCTATAGATAAAATCTATGTATTCATGCAAATAATTCATTTGATTGTCCATTTTCCCAGTTTTATACTAAAACATTGCCAGCATTGGTGCTGAAAGGGCATCGATACTGCAAGCAAAATACTTCAGGAGGTGCTCAACTAATGAAAAATCTTCAAAAAATCAAAATACACGGCGAACTGGCGCTGGCTGCTGTTATTGTCCTCAACAGCCTTGGAGTAGTGCTGATGCTGTATTCTGGTTCCGGAATTTCCGCTATTTCCAGCGTTCCCTACGCCTTTTCTCTGGCTCTCCCATTCTTTTCTTTAGGCACCTGGACATATATTTTCCAAGGGCTTTTGGTTCTCAGCCTTCTGATCCTGCAAAAGAAGCTGGTATGGCCTTATTTATTCAGCTTCATTGTAGGCTTTGCCTTCGGCGTTTTTGTGGACATCCATGAATTATGGACGGCCCTTCTGCCCAGGACAATGGCGCTCCGAATCATTTATTTTCTGATCGGCTATCTGCTGATCGCCTTTGGCATCGCCTTGTCTAACCGCTGCCGGATGCCGATTATTCCTACAGATTTGTTTCCGCGGGAATTTTCAAAAATTACCGGTCTGACTTACGCAAAGACAAAAATTACTTTCGATGTAACCTGCCTGGCTGCGACTGCTCTCATCACTTTAATCGCTTTAAAACACCTTTCCGGCCTTGGGATCGGCACGGTGGCGGCAGCTTTTACCATGGGAAAAGCCATCAGTGAAATCGGCAAGCTCATCGACCGCAAATTCTATTTCGTTTCTTTTCTGGACAAGGATTAGCGCCGGTATTCTAAGAGAATACCGACGCTAAAGGAAAAGGAAATAAATTCCTTCGATTTGAATCTGATGTTGTTTTATCGTTTTCTTCACTTCTTCCTCAGCTTCCGCCGGAGCCGACCAGGCCAGGCCGCACTCTGCCGAAATCTCCCCAGGCAAAGGAATCAGCCGGCCCTCAGTTTTCTCTTTCAGGGCGCACTGTTCCATAAAAAGAGCCTGGGCGGTGCCACCAAAGGCCACCACAATTCGCTTTGTTTTTTTTCTGGCCACTTCTTTTTCCTCCTGTATTTCACAAAGAAGGCCGGACCTTTCGATCCAGCCTTATCATACTTGCCGGCCAAACCTGCCGGCTCTACTCGATGCCAAACTCCACGCTGATGCTGGCCTCAATTGCAATCTCTCCCGGCATCACCGTCATGGCCTCTTCCACTCCTGCACTGATGTCTGCAGCGGCAACACTGCTCATCGCACTGTTTACATAACGGCCCTGCTGACTGTCACTGTATTCTGTAATCTGCACCACATCACCTAAGGTGCAGCCTCCGGCCTCTGCCAAAGCCTGAGCCTTCGCCCTGGCCTGTTCCAGCGCCAGCTTAAGCGCCTCCTGATAGCTTTCATCATAAGTGCTGGAAAGATAAGTCACCGACTGTACCTGGTTCACTCCTGCGTCTACTGACTGAGATAAAACAGTCCCCACCTGATCCAGCCCCACATCTGACACAGTCACCTGGGTAGTGGATTCGTACCCGGTAATCTTCCCATCGTTCTGCCAGTCATATCTTGGGCTTAATTCCTGCCCTGAAGTCTGAATGGAATTTTCCCCAATTCCTGAGTCCATAAGCGTCTCCACCAGCTGAGTTACTTTTTTATTATTTTCCTGCTGGCAGGCTGCCGCATCCTGATTCTGAGTTGTAACGCCAAATACGATCTCTGCCATATCTGGTACGACGTTTACCGTCTCCCGTCCAGTTACGGAAATCACCTGGCTCTCCACATTCTCCACTTGAATAGGGCCGGCGCCTGAGGCGGCTCCTCCTTGTCCCGCTGTGGTCTGAACCGCGCCTGAGCTGCAGGCAGTCAGCATCAGCACACATCCGGCGCCAAGAGCAAATATTCTGTTTTTCATTAATTTTCTCCTTCCTTTTCCAGATTTTGCTGATTTCAGTATAATCTAATTCAGGAGAAAAAACTTTTCTTTTCCCTTACATTTTGTTATCATTTTGCAGACAATTCATTTAAGAAAAGTAAGGATCAAAAAATCATCCTTCCCCCTGAAAATTTATGAAGAAGGTCCTTTTCTCCGCACAGATACAAATATCGCTCAAGCCGCCTGGCAACAGAAAGCTCCTTCATATACGGAATTCTGCTTTCATCCAGAACTAAAAATTCCGCTTCGCTTCCCTCCTGAAAGCTTCCCGCTTTTCCAAAAAAGCTTCCTCCTCCTGCCGTTCCCAGATAAAATGCCTCTTCAATGGTCAAAGGTTTTAATGTATCTTCTGCCAGGCGCCAGCGAAGCTTGGATACCTGAACCGCCTCCACCATGGTCCGGAAAACAGAAGAAGAATGGCCGCCTGCCACATCCGTTCCCAAGCCAGTGGGAATCCCCATCTCTAAAAAGCGCCTGACCGGGGCGATGCCGGATGCCAGATTTGTATTGGACTGGGGGCAATGGGCAATATATGTGCCGTTTTTCTTCATTAAAGCAAGTTCATTCTCTTCAGAATACACACAGTGCGCCATCACTGCCGGCCCGCCGCTTCCGAAAAGGCCAAAACGGTCATAAGCAGCTCCGTAACATTCCGCCCATGGACATAGCTCTTTGACCCATTGAACCTCACTTTTATTTTCAGATAAGTGGGACTGTACCGGAAGATGATATTTCTCCTGAAGCCGTCCCAGCCCTTCCATCAGCCCATCGCTGCAGGCAGGAATAAAACGCGGGGTAAGAATCGGCTTAACCCGGGTAAATTTCTCCGCCGTGTTCTGGATCCACATCTCTGTATCTTCGATGGAAGCCTTTGTTTCTTCCCGGTAATTTTCCGGACAATTCCTGTCCATGTTTACTTTGCCCACATAAGCGGTAATCCCTGCCGCCTCCAGCTCTTCCATCAAATACTCTGTGGCCTCCCGGTGAATTGTGCCAAACACAACCGCCCGGCAGGTTGCACTCTGCCGAAGATCTTGGGCAAACAGGCGGTAAGCCCTCTTAGCATATTCTATTTCCCTGTACTTTGCCTCCTCCGGGAATGTCCAGGTATTCAGCCAATCCAACAGCTCCTGGTCCATGCCGATCCCCCTGAACACATACTGCGGCCCATGGAGATGAAGATCTGTCAATCCAGGAATGATCAGCCGATCCCCGTAATCCAAACAGGCCATTCCCTTATTTTGATCCGGAATCTGGGGGAAAATTCCTTTTATCCGTCCTTCTTCGCAAACAAGATAGTGATTTTCTTTTACAACGAGCTTTCTCGGCCCTTCACTGAAACAAAAATGGCCTTTTACGATAAAATCTTTATCCACCAACAGCTATTCCTCCTCCGTGCCAGTCCCATCTTCCATGTTCGTCCCTGCTTTCAGGTTCTGATCCTTTTGATCTTCTTTATTCTTTTTCCAATATTTTCTGAACTCAGGAAAATCTTGAAGATATTCCTCAATCTCTGCATCTGTCAAGCCGCTGGTAATCCGGCGGAAAAAGACTTCATCATCTTCCATCACAAATGCCATCACTTTCATCATGTCCCGCTCGCTGATTTTTTCACTCCACCCCTCCGACAACAGTTCGTTTAATTTGTCCTGCTGCTCCATACATTTCCCCCTTATTTTTATTGTCCTGTATTATAGTCTAAATACCGACTATAGTCAATACAAAGACCATTTTATACAATTAAAACACATATAATATCGTAACTGACGAAATTATTCCAACGATTCACAGAAAAGAGAGTTTCATGATTCTATACGATCCTTTTTGGAAGACTCTGAAGCAGTCCGGAGAATCCACCTACAGCCTGATTACCAAACACAAAATTTCAAGCTCCACCATTGACCGGCTGCGTAAAAATCAGCCGATTACCACCACAACAATGAATGATCTCTGCCGGATCTTAAATTGTGATGTAAAAGATATTGCTGTCTATGTGTCTTCCGAGGAAGATCAGATTCTATGATTCTCTCCAGGCTCTGACCTTATCCAGCTTTGCTTTCAGCTCTTTTTCCCTTCCCTCCTCTGTGGGATAATAATACCTTCGGTCTTTCAGGTTATCCGGAAGGCATTGCATTCTGGCCATCTTCTCCGGACAGTCGTGCGCATACTGGTACCCTTTGCCATAATCCAGTTCTTTCATCAGTCCGGTGGGCGCATTTCGAATCACCAGAGGAACTGGCTGCGCCAGGGTATCCTGGGCATCTTTTTTGCAGGCCTCATAAGCCGTATAAGCAGAATTCGAACGCGGAGCCAGCGACAAATAAATCACGGTTTGAGACAGATTTACACTGCATTCCGGCATCCCTATAAAGTGGCAGGCTTCATAGGCTGCCACCGCCAGCGGCAGCGCCTGAGGATCAGCCAGACCCACATCTTCGCTGGCGAACCGGATCAGTCTTCTGGCAATATATAAAGGATCTTCTCCGGCCTCCAGCATACGGGCAAGCCAATACACCGCCGCATCTGGATCGCTGTTGCGCATCGATTTATGAAGAGCAGAGATCAAATTGTAATGTTCCTCTCCCTTCTTGTCATAAAGAAGAGATTTCCGGCTGATGCACTGCTCCAAAGTTTCCTGATCCACCAGCGTACTTCCGTCTTCTCTGATCTGGCCGTTAATGACCGCCATCTCCAGAGTATTTAATGCCGCCCTGGCATCGCCGTTAGCAAACAACGCAATCTTTTCCAGCAATTCCTGGGAAATTTCTATTTTAAGATAGCCAAAGCCTTTTGGGCTGGTAATTGCCCGGTTCAACAGCTCCATCAAATCCCCTGTTTCCAAAGCTTTCAAGAGAAACACCCTGCACCGTGAAAGAAGAGCAGAATTAATTTCAAAAGAAGGATTCTCCGTAGTGGCGCCGATAAGGGTAATGCTTCCCTTCTCCACATAAGGGAGGAAGGCATCCTGCTGGGCTTTATTAAACCGATGAATCTCATCCACAAACAGAACGGTTCTTTTTCCCCTCTGCCTGGCCTTTTCCGCCCGCTCCATTACCTCTCTGATTTCTTTGATGCCGCTGGTCACCGCACTGAAATTGATAAATTCTGCATGGGTAGTCCGGGCAATAATACTGGCGAGGGTAGTTTTCCCCACTCCAGGAGGCCCCCAGAAAATCATGGAAGGAATCTGATCCTGATCAATTAAACGTCTGAGAAGCTTTCCCTCTCCTACCAAATGTTTTTGTCCGGCGAACTCTTCCAATGATTCTGGTCTTAACCGGCTGGCCAGGGGCGCCATGTGATTTTGTTCCTCCATCACATCAAACATCGATATCTGCTCCATGGTTTCATCCCCGATTTCTAATATTCATGATCCATTTTCCTAATTCTTCAACTTTAAATCATATATGTCTGGTACTATCATACCACGGTTTCCCCATTCTGCACACTACTCAATCCTTAAGGTTTTAAAATGTTTTCTTATTTCTTTCTCCATTTTTCCCTCATCTCGGCTTTTTCTCCATGAAAAAAGAGCCGAGAACCTTGCGTACAAGGTTTCTCGACCCTCTGTTTATCCAGCGCATCAGCCGCCGGCGTACAAGTCTATGGGGCAAATCTGTCAGCTGTCGGCGTACACGAACTACTGCACATCAATAATTTCCCCAGCCATATCCATTAACTGGCTTAAGGTTACATCCTGGTCTGTAAGAAGAAGATAATGCAGGCCATCCTCCTCCCAAGAAACATTTTTAAAGACTTTTCTCTCTTCCTGGTCTGTACCATAGCTGATCATCAATTTGCCCTCTTCTTCAAGCTTTTGATCCTCGGCGGAAGGCGTGGCATCCGGAGGAAGGAAGAGGTAATCCACTTCATCTCCTTCCAGAACAATTCCCTGGTAGGTTTCTGTAACCTGATGAGCCTGAACACCATTCTCAGCCCCTTCCAAAGGTTTAGAAACGCTCATATTGATTTCAGCCGTGCCGTCATAAATAATGCTTACTTCTGGATAAGTCCCCACCAGGTTTCCGCTGTCATCCATAGCATTTACCTGGCTTACATACCCTTCTGAAAAGGTCTGGCCTCCGCCCAGGCTTTCCTTTAACTTTGGTATCTGCCCCAGAGCCTTTTCACCTTCTGCCTTGAGCTGATCAAAGTCCCGGATCGCCTGATCCCGATAAGTAGAGCTTGACAAAAATGCAATTCGGCCAGCTCCAATTGCTGTGATACTGCCTGCTGCTGCCACCATTGCCGCTGCTGCAATTACTATCCTTTTTTTTGATCCGTTCATCATTTTTTTCCTTTCACCCACATTATCATGAACCTTTTCCAGGATCCGCCTGCTGTCTTCTTCGGAAAATGAGACAGCAGATACCTGATATTCAATGGCTTTTTTCAATTTCTTTTCCCATTCATCCTTCATAACACAGCCTCCTTTAATCCTTTTCTGCTGTCTTCTTCATGGTGATCCAGACTCTCCCGCAAAAGTTTTCTTGCTTTATTCAGTCTGGATTTTACGGTTCCCTGAAAGACCCCTGTCACCTGGGATATTTCTCTGATTCCTAATCCGTTATAATAATAAAGAAGGATCACCGTCCGGTACCGGATGTCCAGCCGGTTTACCGCATCGCAGATCTCCCGGGAAACTTCCTTCTGCAGAACAGATTCCAACGGGCCCATGGAATCATCTGCACTCAGCCGCTGGCCCAGGCTGCTGCTGCGGCCTTCGTCTGTTTCCAGCATTTCTTCAAAAGAAACCTCGCCAGTATTCTTTTTCTTCTTTTCCATCTTCCAGGCTGTCCTGACCAAAATCTGATAAATCCAGGACTCAAACCTTTCCGGATCCTTCAATTCTCCTCGGTGAAGATAACATTTCACAAAGGTTTCCTGAAGCACATCCTCACTGTCGCTTCGGTTTCCTGTAATAAACAGCGCCATACGGTACAGCTTTCCGGAATAGGAACGGTAAACTTCATCAAATGCCTGATCATCTCCATTTTTCATTTTGATCATCAATTCTCTCTTTTCCAGATCCATATCCTTTTCCTTTCCGTTTATTTGATGCATCTGTTATATAAGAGTCCGCTTCTTTCCATTTGGTTCACATCATTTAAACTTTTTTTCGACAAAAAAAGTTCATAGATTGGTTACAAACTCCTCAAACTTTCTCCATAATTCTTTCCTATACTAAAAAACGTAAGAGCAAGTGCTCAACCTTTTTTTCATAATACAGGGACCGGCCAAGCCAGTCCCTTCCTCCCTCAAAATAAAAGTGCTGCAGGATGAGTTGATGTAAATTCACTCAATTCTCCTGCAGCATTTTTTGTCCGCTTTGCACCATCAGGATTTATTTTCATAAAATAAAGAAAAAAAGAGAATACTCACATGTCCAACCGAATTCTCTCTCTTCAATGGAATCAACCTTGCGGGATCTGCCGGCCCTGCATTGGACGGCTCTGCCCTCCCTGCCGGCCCTGCCAAAATGTGCCTCCGCCGCCAAGACCAGGCAGGCCTCCTGGGCCTCCTCCCGGACCGGGCAGACCCCCGGGACCTCCTCCTGGACCGGGCAGACCTCCTGGGCCTCCTCCTGGACCAGGCAGACCTCCTGGGCCTCCTCCTGGACCAGGCAGACCCCCGGGACCTCCTCCCGGATCAGGCAGACCTAGATGGCCCTTTTTCTCCTAGGTTTCCTTAGTCTGCCCCGCGCAACAAACAGTGCACAGCCAGGCCGTTCATTCTCACGGCCTGGCTGTTTTTTTTCGCTGCTTCATATACAGCTGATTGAACTCCTCGGCGCTGATGGGCCGGCTGTAATAATATCCCTGTCCATAATCACAGCCCAGGCTGCGAATCAGCTGATGATTTGCCTCAGTTTCCACCCCTTCTGCCACTGTGGTAACCTGAAAGCTTTTTGACAGCTGGACAATATGCTCAAGAATCATAGCCGACCGGGAATTCTGATCCTGGGAAGCCTGCATTAAAAATCCTCTGTCCAGCTTAAGTTCATTGATTTTCAAATTGCATAAGGTATTCAGAGAAGAATATCCGCTGCCGAAATCATCCATAGAAATTTTAAATCCCTTTTCTTGAAGAATCAGGATTTTGTCGTTTAATTTTTCCAAATGATTGACAGCAAGCCCTTCAAGTATCTCCAGGGTAATCATTGCCGGAGGAATATTATATTTTTCAGCCAGACTGCATAATTTAGTAATATAGTCCGTTTCATAAAACAAAAGCCTGGACTGATTAACCGACACCGGCACCGGACAAATTCCTTGATCCAGCCATTCTCTTATCTGTCGGCAGACGCTTTCTACCATATACATATCCAGCTGGGTGCAGAAGCCATTCCGCTCAAACAGGGGAATAAACTGGCCTGGATTCAGGAAACGTCCATCTGCCGTCTGCCACCGAACCAGAGCTTCCGCTCCTCCGATCCCCCCTTTCTCCAGATCCATTTTAGGCTGAAGAAAAAGCTTAAATTCTCCGTCCTGAAGAGCCTGATGCATATGGGTTTCGATATAATTTTCCAACTCCTCTGTCCGGTGAAGCTCCTCGTCATAAAACCATACCGAATTCCGCTGAATCTCCTTGGCTTTCGCCAGAGCAAAGAGAACATGGGTCATGGCGCTGTCCCCTCCGCCTTCCACTGCCCCACAATACAGAAGGATTCGATAATTATGTCCTTCTTGAACAGAGGCACTGCTTACTTTCTCCATCACCGTTTCCAGTCTGCGGCGAACTTCCTCCCGTGTATCTTCATTGAGGCAGAGATAAAATAAATCTCCCGTTTCCCGGCAGAAAAATTCTCCTTCTTTCAAACAGTTCTCCAGACTTTTCTGAACAAAGCACAGCAGTCTGTCCCCCTGTTCCTTTCCAAACAGCTCGTTCACAAATTTAAACTGATGGATATTTACCGCTGCAATATAATACGCGCCTGACTGCTTTTTCTTCTCCTCCAGCCCCTTTAAAAACGCTGGATAATTTAGGGCGCCGGTCAATGGATCGTAGTAGGCCAAATCCAAAAGTTCCTGATTATTTTTACGCACCACATAATACCCTAACGAAAGAAAAACCACCACAACGCCTAAAATTCCGGCCGTTGCTGCCGCCACAAGATTCGTAACCCGATAAACGGCATCATTCGCCCCTTCTTTTGTGTCCACACAAAACACATACCATCCGTTTATCCCTACCGGCTCTAGATTAAATAAATATTCCCTTCCCTTATAGCGAAAAGAAGAAGCAGCCGGCTTCTGAGCTGCCATGGCCTTCCGAATAGCTTCCTTCTCCTCCTCCCGAATATAAGGTCCATCAAAGATCGACCGAGTACTTTCCTCAACTACTGCATTGTCAGAACGGATGAGAAAATCGCCTTCAGTCCCGAGAAGATGGAGATAACCTCCGCCGTTTAAAACCGTTTCTTCCTCCAGAATTCTTGCCAGAATATTCATATGATCGCTGGCGGCAAGCACACCTGTAATCTTCCCCTTTTCATATACCGGAACACTGTATACAAACACTTTTCCATCAAAGATCCGGCTGTCAAACATATGCGACACTCCACGTTCTCCTGTAAAAGAACGTTTAATGAGAGAACGGGTTTCTTCATTTAAATCCTCCAGCCCCACATCCTTCGCATGTTCTTCTCCAAGAGAAGACAGTATCCCCTGTCCATCTTGAGAAAAATAAGCCAAGGAAATAAACCGGTTCTCTTCATTGGCCTGATGAAGCGCCTGAGCAAAACTTTCCTCCTCCATCGAGCCCTGAACTCCCATAAATGCAGCCAGAGTATCCAAAAGCTGAAAATCCTGATCCAGCTGACGGAGTATTCGGCTCCTGTATTCCTCCGCCTCTGTTTTCATCTGGCTGCGGGACGTCTGATCCAAAGAAGTAAACAGCCAAATCATCAAGACTGTACCGACTGCCAAGATCATCACTACCGCAGCGATGGACCCTGCTGTCGCTCTAAACAGTCTCTTTTTTATCCTATTTTCATCCATTCTTGTCCTCACAAATTTCCTGTGGTTTTCTTATACAAAGGCTATTATACCAATAGAACCGCCATTTTGTAAATTACATACAGCAGAAAGAGCCTTCCAATGTTTTCTATTTTTAACACTTTTCTCTTCTATGGGCATTTTCATGGGCCATTTTCACGTAAATCTTTTTTCTTGACAGTCTTCGTCCCCAGTGGTAAAATTAAAAAAATCGCCGCTGATCGAGTCGGCGCCAGTAAGGGCTTGTACTGGTTTCGACGGGGACCATGCAGCTGGTGAAGCTATCCCCATGCGATGGGTTAAATGGCAAACCTAAATATAAACGCTGAAGATAATTTAGCAATCGCTGCCTAATTTGGCAGCTGTCAGACTCAGTGCACCTGCACATTGAGACCCTGGCATCGATCATGCAGGAAACGACGCGCAGTAAGCTTTGCCTGCACGGGCGTATGATGAAGCTACTGAACCCTTAAGAGTGTTTGTTCCCGTAAGGGGGAGGGAATGTTAATCAACAAACTATGATAGTAGAAGAACAGGGAATTGGTTTTCGGACAGGGGTTCGACTCCCCTCAGGTCCACTAGACTTGGCCTTGAAACCCTTGATTTATGCGGGTTTCGGGGCTTTTTCCTTTTTCTGGATGTGCCATCTAATCAATATCTAATCAAATCTAGAAACCGTTTCAAGTTGGATCTGTTGACAAACTCACTTTTTCAGTGTTTATTTCTGTCTGTTTTTTTTGAAATTCCATAAAACGGCTGGTGAATTCGGTTATTCAAACCGCTTTTACCAGTCTTTTTAGATTTAATGCCGTTGCCCATAAGAGGCATTCTTCCATCGCTTTCTGAAGGCCTCTTTTTTGGATTTTATTCAATTTATGTTCTCGTTTTAAAACTGCGAATGTTCCTTCTGCCCATATCTTCCTAAGCCGCATGACCTTCATATAATCACTAGTCCCTGCTTTCTTGCTATTTCGATAAAAAGAGGGATAATAAGCACTCGCATTGATCCTGACTGTACCAAGATCTGTGGCACAAGTTGATGCGCAGGATCCGCAGAGGGAGAAAGTCTGAAAATTCCCCTTTCTAATCTTGCGATTTTTTCAAATTAAGCTATGCTTAATTAATGATCAAACAGTTTATTCAAGCAGCACAAAAAGGGAGGTAAATGAAAAATGGCAGAGAGAAAGAAAAAGCCGGTTCACATTCTGGCGGTGATTCTCATGTTCATCAGCCTATGCCTGCTGGGCGGGTGCCAAAAAAAAGAAACGGCGCAATTTCAAATACTGGATGATTTTGCCCATGCAACCATCGGTGTACAAACGGGCACAACTCACGAAGCCAGAGCCAGAGAACTGTTTCCTGATGCAGTAATCAAAAATTACACGACTGTATCCGATCTGGTCCTCAGTCTTCAGCAGGGAAAAATCGACGGTTTCATTAAAAATGATTTTTTTGTTCCCATCGCTCAGCGGGATATGGACTGGATCGACTGCATTCCTGAATCCATGGAAGATATCTCCAACGGCATTGTATTCAGCAAAATGCTCTTGCTTTGGGTTATACAGAAAACAGGGCCTTCTTCAAGATCGTTCTTCCCCAGGCAATGCGGCAGTTTATGCCGGCTTACCAGGGAGAAATCGTTTCTCTCTTAAAATCTACAGCCATTGTAGGCTACATCGCAGTAGAAGACCTGACGAAAATGAGCGATATTATCCGAAGCAATACTTACGAGGCTTTCTTCCCGCTGATTACCACGGCGATTATCTATTTCCTTCTTACCTGGATTATCGCTCTCCTCATCGGAAGAATTAATCTGCAGTTTAATTGGAAAAAGCGGGATAAAATCTACCTTAATCCGCTGCATCAATATGCTGGAAAAGCCGACGGCAGGAGAAATCATTGTAGACGGAGAAACCATTACCGATCCCAAATGCCGGCTGGACAAAGTCCGCCAGAAAATGGGGATGGTGTTTCAGTCCTTTAATTTATTTAACCATATGACGGTAATTGAAAACCTCATGGCTGCTCCCATGGATCTTTTGGGTAAAAGCAAGCAGGAGGCGTACGACCGTGGGATCGAACTGTTGAGAACGGTTGGTCTGGCAGATAAAGCGCTGCGTTACCCTGATGAATTGTCCGGCGGTCAGAAACAGCGTGTAGCCATCGCCCGCACGCTGGCCATGGATCCGGAAATCATTCTTTTCGATGAACCCACCTCTGCTCTTGATCCTACCATGGTGGGCGAGGTTGAAACGGTTATCCGCAATCTGGCCAAAAAAGGATTGACCATGATGATCGTTACCCATGAAATGCGTTTTGCCCGGGAGGTGGCAAACCGTGTATTTTATATGGATGACGGCGGCATCTACGAAGACGGGACGCCGGAACAGATTTTTGATCACCCGCAAAAAGAGCGCACCATCCGTTTTATCCGACACTTGAAAGTATTTGAAGAAAAAATCACCTCCAAAGACTTCGACTTTATCGGACTGGTTGGCCAGCTTGAAGAGTTTGGGCGTAAGCACAGAATTTCTCAAAAAACCATTTACCGGATCCAGCAGATTTTCGAAGAAATCTGCGTGCAGATCATTCTTCCTGAACTGTCCGGGGACTTTAACCTGAACCTTGCGGTAGAATATTCACCAGAAACGGAAGAAGTAACCATGCGGTTTGTCTATGACGGGAAAGAATTCAATCCCCTTAACTCAGACAACCAGCTTTCTCTGCAGATCGCCAGCCGTGCTGCCGACAGCATAAACTACGAATACCTTCCTCAAGAAGGAAAAAACACCGATAGTGTCAATAGTTTTTCGCAAAATTAAAATCCTGCCGTTTGGCAGCCGGTAGTCAGCCGGCTATGATATCAGACAGCTGATCCTCTTCTGCTTTGAAAAGATGATCCATATTCATGTAGCGTCTG
>DVFL01000018.1 GCA_018713255.1 Candidatus Cottocaccamicrobium excrementipullorum
ACATCATATACTGTTCCATTGATGAAAAAGTGATTCCATCAACCGTAAACGCAGAACGATACCAATTACTCAAATACCCGTTTTGTTCTTCCGGATTATGAAAGCATATCAATTATTTCCCCTCCCAGCACAATCAATCCTCTTTCAAACCACATTGTGTTCCAGATTTATAAACAGCTTGCCTTAAAATCTACTTCCTATAGTCAGGCAAATTATATCATGGATAAATAAAAAAGTATAGCCGCAATTTAGAACATCTGTTCTTTTTTGCAGCTATACTTTTTAGTATATTCAAGTATCCAGAAGAACCTTCCTTGGAACTAATTCAAAACGGATAATCGATTCGAGATTTTTCAGTTCGGTCAGATGAAGCAACAGCTTGCCTGATTTTACATTCTTTAGTCCTATTTAACTTGCCTCAAGCCTTTCATTATAAAATTACCTCCCTCAGTCGGTTCCCATATGCACTTTTAAGAAGCTCCTCCACTTCCTGCAAAATCTTTCTTAACTTTTCATCCGCGATCTTCTCCATATCCTCAAACCTCCCGGATAAACAAAATTTACTTTTTCTCTGTCTATTATCGGTATACCACACAATCAAGACTTACTGCTTTCTCCGATTGCCGAGGGGAAACGAATATTGGATTTTTATGTAACTGTTCGCCTGGTAAAGATAAACTATTTAGTCATTGCAAAATCGTATGCCTCTTCAACCCATCCCACCAGCTCTTTATCAATATCTTCTTCTTTTTCAATCACAATATGTGTTGTCCAACGCCCGGGATAAGCTTCTGTTTTGACCGCGACGCGGGGAGAGTCTAATGGATACGATAACCCCAATGTAATGACCAGATACGGTTGTGGTAAATCTTTCTTTTTCTTCACACGAAGGAAGGAAGCGCAGGCGAAAATATATTTATTAGAAAATGATATTTGGGTTTTTTGCACCTTAATTTTCGTATCGGGATAATGTTTTAATACTGCTTTTGCAAAAGCCTCATATAACGGCAAAGCAGCAGGTTGTTGTTCAAAGAAAATAAGGGTATCGATGTCCACTTTCTTAACCTCCAATAGTTTCTTTTTGGGTAACTATGGCACAATGTTGGCTTACTTTACAGGTTGGCCTTTTAAATTTATTATATCCCCGCAGGAAAGGAAAAACAAGCGATCCGGATGAAAAAAGATATAAGATAAGAGGTCTCGGCGGTGCACCTTGCTCTCCCAGACCTCTTTCGCTTCCTCAATGTAAAGGAGTATCGAAAAATGAAAACTATAACTTCTGTACGGCTTCTAAGTTATGCTGCCCGCCCCAGCCGTGCATCAGATATAGGATGTCATATCTGGTTGCCAAGTCGTTTTCGTCATATCCATAAAGCAGGTAAATAGAAGCAGTTTTCGTAATTGGAACATTATCCTAAAGATAATCTCTGGATTCATCATTCATTCGGACAACAGTGCCTTGCGAAGAAGCAGGCGTCAGATCCCAAACCTGAACCGCCACGCGTGCAAACTTGTCTTTCGTCTCCAGCAACATGTATCGATACAGAACCGGACGAATTACCGCCAGCCCCTGGCCGTGGTTGCAGTCCGTATAAGCGCCCAGCTTGGTGTTCCAGCATATGGGCCTGAAAACCATTATCCTTGCCGATGATCAACATCCCGTTTTCCGCCATAGCGGCCGCCCAGACCAGTTCGCCCCGTGCACGAACATCCTGGGGATTCTCCAAAGCAGCGCGGAGATTGCGAATGATGTTTCGCTGGCAGGCTTCGTTCAAATCATCGATCAGATTTTCTTCATCCGGCAGCCCTATGTAGGATTCCATACATTAGATATAAATATTATCTGGCCGCTATCTTTTAACCTACAGACATTGAGAATGAACGTTTAAAAGGGAGCCATTGCTCCATAGATGAATTCTCATCTATTTTGCAACGGCCCCCAACTATTAATATAAGAACAGATGTAGGGTAATGAATACTTAGAACGCCAAATATATTCTTCCCACAGTGGCGCCACTGTTTTCGCCTATTTTAATCACTTGTTTAGACTGGATGACGGAAGCCGTCCAATATCAGATCCAAAGACGGCAGCGGTAAGAAGAAGTGCAAATCTTGGATCAATTTGGTGGGTCGATTGCAGTGCAATGCCCAAATCTTTAAATGTCAGAGCCGCAGGACCACCATTAGTTTCAATAAATATTCAAGATTCGTCCCATTGGATAAATTACGGACTTGATATATTCGTATTCCTCTTCAGTGGAGCCAAGCATTACTGTGATCTCGCCTTCTTCACGCTTTTGGCCAGTAATAGGTCCATCTACTATGACGACGCCTTTCTCCTTGCCCTTGCGGTACATTTCCTGTACAAAGCCTACGGTTACCGTTCCGTGAATCACAATATAAGTAGATTCCAGAGCAAATTCTTTCCTTCTGCACCTTCCTCAGCAGCCATGCCGCCGCCATTGGAATCCCTACGGGGCTTACCAAGAACGCAATCACCAGCAATGTAACCCTATTCCGGGCCGAATAGGTAATCAGTACGGCGATTCCTAAAAGTCCGATTATACTCCCTGTCAAACCAGATTCCTTCCTATCGCTTCCTTCCTATCGCTTCCTCCCCATTTTTTCGTCCAGTCCTTTTATCCTTTCGTCCAGATTGGGCCTTGTTTTGGACGAAAAATCAAAAAGGCCACGGCGCTGCAGCCTTATTCATTATGTGCTATAATAAATGTTGGTAAAAATTCATGCCGCCTGCCCGGCGGCGGATTTTCGCAGAAAACAACTCAGAAAGGAATGATTACATTGAAAAATTTACCAGATCATCTGCTGCAGAGATACCTGCTGCTTCTCGTCGGATTGACCATCATGGCATTCGGCGTTGCATTTTCCATTAAAGCCAGTCTGGGGACGTCTCCGATTTCCAGCGTGCCTTACGTGGTCAGCCTGTTTACGCCCTTTACCGTAGGAACAGCAACAATTGTCATGCACTGTGTGTTTATTGTGCTGCAGATCTTGATTCTGCGAAAAAGGTACCAACTGATCCAGCTGATGCAGCTGCCCGTGGCCATCTTTTTTGGATATCTGACTGATTTTGGAGTCTGGGCAGTTCAGGGAATTGAGTGCACTACATACTGGCAGCAATGGATTGCCTGCCTGATTGGCATTTCGTTAGTGGCGGCAGGAGTCAGCTGCGAAGTGAAGGCGAATGTAGTGGTCCTTGCCGGAGAAGGGGTTGTGCTTGCCATCTGTAAAGTGCTGCCCGTTAAATTCGGTCATATGAAGGTAGGATTCGATGTGACGCTGGTGGTCATCGCATGTATTTTATCTTTAGTTTTTACCGGACATCTCCAGGGCGTCCGAGAGGGTACCGTAGCCGCCGCATTACTGGTGGGCACCATTGCAAAACAGTTTAATAAACTTCCTGTGTTCTGCTTTGATCAGAAAGGGGAAAATACCTGAGAAAATCCCGGGAAATCACGCCATAACCGTGAACCTTTTTCCTTCAGCCCGGAATTCCGCCTTAGTTTTCCCCGCCGCCGGCCTACTCAATGCACTCCTGCTCCACCTTCATCCCCACCTTGAGCATTCTTGCAAACAGCTTCCTCTGCTCATGGAAAATTTAACCGCATCTGCCGCCGCTTTTCTGGCGGCTTCCGTCAAATTACAAATGGTGTAAATGTATCCCTGATATTCTGCTTTTCGATCTTCCAATGCAGCCATCAGAGATTTGATAATCTGAATCGCATCAGTTCTTCTGCCTTTCCCAGTTTCTCTTCTGCTGAATAGGCAAATCGTCCCATGGTGAGAAAAAAGTATATCTGCCCTTTTCCCTCCAAAAAGCCCCTGTACACTGACGCTAATGCTTCATCAGAAGCAGACGCAGCGGGGAAAATCAATTATAATCTACCCGCACACCTGATTATACGGTTTCCGCTGAACACAGCGCCGCAAGCTTCGGCAAATCGGTAATCAAAAGCCTGCCCCGCTTCGTTGCAAGAATTCCTTCTGCCCGAAGGGCGGTGAGTTCACGGGTAATCTGGACACGGCTCATTCCCAGAATATCGGCAAGCTCTTCCTGTGTCATCTCAATCTGCAGGCCGGAGACGAGTTTATCTTTGAACGAGACGGCGAAAAAGACGATTTCTGGCACCTGGGACTGAATACTCTGGTGAAAACCGACAGCGACCCTGACACGGTGGCCGGTGGTCCCAAAATGCCCCATTGTTCAGAGGCATGGGACGCCATCTCCAGATATATCTATACTGGACTCCAGGGCGGCTCTATCATGAAAGGATGGATGAATCAGGAAAATGTGATGATCACCTGCTGCTCCGATGGAACAAGACCGGTGATTTTTAAGATTGAGCGCATGGATTATTCTGAATAAATCAATTATCTGGTCAAAAAGAGAACTTCCCATACCGCCATGACGATACGGGAAGTTCTCTTCTATTTTTCAGTCTGCATTATTTTCCTCTGCAGCCCTGTATTTTATGCGTAATACTCCATCGGATAAGTCAGATAGCTGTGGGGCTCCAGCTGATCGCAGGTCACATAACCTGCCGGCGCCGCCAGAAGGCTGGGGATCCGGTTCACTATGGTCGCGCAGGTATGCTCTACAGTGGCAGGCTTCACCACATGGAACTCGGTATCCGGCTCGCCGGTAATCCACCAGTCGCACTGGTCTCCGTCTTCCGGCCCGTAAACCTTGCCGATGGTTTCCTCTTCAATCGTAATGCCCTGCAGAGTCTCAATGGTTACCACTGCGGACATACCGATGCATTTTCCTGCCTCAATGGTCTTGCCGAGAGTAGCGCTGTAAACATCATGATCTACGATATAAGGTACATGCTTCTGGGTAATAGACTTAATGGTCAGTCCCAGCTTGCTGCAGATGGCCTCGCTGGCATTCCAAGCATAAGAAGGCTCAAATTCTGCAGGATGGGCAATCTGGGCCTCAAACTCTTCCGGCGTCAGGTCACAGCCGTGGGCTTCAGCCAATGCCAGGCCATAATCTTCTACATTGTAGCTGTAAGCTCCTTTGATCTTCTTGATCTGATTGCAGCCGCTGGCCACCATTGCCACCATATTGATCCAGAAAATATCCTGCATGCCAGAACCGGTAATGGTACAGCCGTTCTCCTTAGCCAGAGCATCCAGCCGGTTGATCTGGGCGGCGGAGGTTGTCCAGGGATAAATGGCCTCCTCACAGGTAGTAATCACATTAATTCCTCGGGAAACACATTTTTCCACATGATCATAAATGTCCCCGATAAAGCTGAACAGAGTAACTACCGCCACATCCGCATCGCACTCATCCAGCACTTTATCTGCATCATCAGAAATCAGCACGCCGGTCTTAAGGCCAAGGCCTGCAAAATCTCCCACATCCATGCCCACCACTGCAGGATTAACATCGATTGCGCCAACGATCTGAGCGCCATGCTCATAAAGGTAGCGCAGGGTGTATTTTGCCATCTTTCCGCATCCGTACTGAACCACTTTAATTTTCTCCATCACAAAACCTCCTTCTTTTCATCGAGCTCTTTTGTCGGAAAATTAACGAACATTTTGCCTGAACTTTTTTCCGAATCTTTATCTTGTGCTTTCAGTTTAAACCCTCCTGCCGCTGGAGAGTCAAGAGATTTTGCGAATTTTTGTAACAGTTCAGGGCGGCGGAAAAACAGGAGCAAAAACAGGCGTTAAGCTCGCTTATAAGCATGCTTTTGCTCCTGTTTTCCCATCGGATGGACATCCGAGCTTCTTGTCCGGCCTTTGGCCGGGCAAGAAGATACGCCGTCCTGAACAGTTACGAATTTTTTATCGTTCTATTTCTGAAAACTTACCGGCACCTGCAGCCGCAGGAACATGCTCCGGGGATCGCTGTCAAAAACGTTGAATCCCGTCATTACTTCACAGATATAATCTCCGGCAATCCTATAGCCATTTTCCTGACAGAACGCCCGCAGCCGGCGGGCATAGGCAATCTCATCATCATAATTGTCCAAATAAACGCATGCATACATGCCGCTTTCCACCATCCCCGCAGAATCTTCTCCCCGCTGTTCCCGCCGGCCGGTAAAAATAAAAATCTGGGCCGCAGTAAAACGGTCAGCCTCAAAGTCCGCCTGGGTAATGGAAGTACCAATGTTGTAGGAGTGAATCTGGGCAAAACCTTCCTCCTCCAGCTTTAAACGGAGTCTGCGCAGCAAACGCTCATAGCTGTGAACATCGTCATCGTAAAAATTCGATCCGCAGGGGATACCCCAGGTATACCGGCGGTCAATGTATTCCAGGGAAAAGGTTCCCGTTACCGGAGATTTTCGGTACCGTTCAATAGACAGAATGGCCCGCTCCACCGCATCATGCCGTTCCTTCAGCTCCCTGATCTGCTGATGGAGCTGCTCATTTTTCCGGGAAAGAATCTCCTCAATGAGGGAAATATCCTCCTTCTGCAGCACCTGGCCAATCTCCGCCAGGCTCATGCCCAGCTCCTTCATGTAAACAATCATATCCAGGCGGGCATTCTGGTTAATATCGTAGTATCGGTATCCTGTTTCCGGATCCGTATAGCAGGGCTTAAGCAGCCCCTTTTCATCATACAGCCGCAGAGTAGAAACCGAAATCCGGTTCAGGGCAGCCATCTTTCCGATAGACAACAATCCTTCATGCATAGGTATCATCTCCCAAAACTCTCATCTGTAATGGAGAGTTTATTGTACATATTATACTATTTCCCTTTATAAGGTGCAAGCGAATCACATTTAATTAAAAACTTAGTCAAATGATTGTAACAATGTGTGAGAAAATACCTTTATTAATTTTGTCTTTATTCCTAGATTCAAAACACAACTAAAAATTATTACAAATAAATAGAAAATTCCTCTATCTATTTTTCCGCTCATATTGCAACATTCGATCATATTGTTCTCGAACTTGATCCAAAAAACGCTTCCACTCGCTCGAATCAATGAATGGATTGCAAGCTGCAATAGATTTTGGATTTGGATCTGACTTTTGAATGCTTAACATTTTACTTCTTTTTTCTAAGGTTCTATTTTGTGGGGTATGGTTTCCTAAATTAATATCAACTGGCTTTTCGTATATTCTATTTAAACTATCGAGAAATTCTGCTCTAGCGTGTTTTCTCTCAAATACATCTATAAATGCTTTACTTAGCGTATTTAACCCGGATCCCCCCATTAAACCGCATCGATATTTTTCCCCATTTTCATATACATCAAAAAAATAACTCATTGTACCGTCAGAATGTCCAGGAGTTGCAACCGCTGAAATTGTTGAGGATCCTAAAGTAATTATATCTCCATCAAGCACAGCTTCATCAGGCACAAAAAGCTGAAAATATGGATTCCCAGCTAATTCTTTCAGTGAAAGCTCTGGTTTATCGTAAAACATATTTATATCACGTATTCCTAAATAAGTTACAGCCCCTGAAAGTTCTCTTAAAATGGCCGTTGCACCTATATGGTCGAAATGGCCATGAGTATGCAAAATTTTTCGTATATTTTCTATTTTAAATCCCAATTTTGTAATCGAATAAATTAAAAGGCCTGTCGTTACCGGATAACCTGTATCAAAGAGAAGTATCCCTTCTTCCGTATCCAGCAGATAAACTGCTGCATCTTGATTTCCTACGAAATATAAATTTGCTATAATTCTAAAAGGTTCTATTCTATATTGTTCCGGAAAGCTATATAATGTTTTCTTTCTACTTAAAAATTCCTTCTTCTGCTTTTCCCATTCCATATATTTATTTGATTTCATATCGTTTCATTTTTCTCCATAACGTAACAGTACTGATTCCTAATTCTTCTGCTATTTTTTTTCGATCACCATGATATTTTTCCAAAAGCACATAGATTCTTTCCTTCTCTGTTTTACGTTTTTCTTCTAGGCGTTCATCTCCTCCATATAAACCGGCATTTTCAATTAACTGTTCAACAAATTTCAAATCTAGTATTCTCTGCTCTGAGTTCAAAATCATTTTCTCGCAAAAACATTCTAATTCAATTAAATTTCCTTTCCAAGGAAGTCCTTTAAGATATTTTTGCGCATCCTTAGTTAAAGAAAAATATCGACTATACTTTTCTCTGCAATTTTCAAAATAGTAATGCAATGCTAATTCAAAATCTTCTGGTCTTTCTCTTAATGGGGGAATTTCTAATACTAGACCAGAAAACACATAGTACAATTCTGCAATTAAATTTCCTCCATTCTCCAGCATCTCCATTTTTTCTGCGGTTGCCAAAAGTCGAAAATTATACGGTTTACCATTTCGTCGCGTTCCCCCTTGGTAGCCAAGCATACTCAACAGTGCTGATTGATTTCTTCTGGTTAAAAAGTCAATATTATGCAGCAATAAGACTCCTTCTGATGCTCGGATCAATGCACTTGCTTTATCCCCCCGTCCCCCAGGATTCCCGAAAATCTCTTGCTTTTGCCCTTCTTCATCCATAGAAGCACAATCAACACATATAAATGGTCCATTTTTCTCTTCACAATAACGATATAATATCTGCGCCAATTGTCTTTTCTCTGTTCCGGGCTCTCCTGTAATTAAAATTGGTCCATCGGAAGATATATAGGCTCTTGCTCGGTGAACTAATTTTTGCATCTTTTCAGATGTATGGAATAGGCCATCAAAAGTATACATATCATCCGATAAAATCAGGTCTCTTTCCGTATCGGCAACTGGCTTATGCAATTTTCTTACAGGGCAGCAAAACAATAATAATCCATCCGTTACCTCCTCAACAACAACTGGTGTTGCAATCAAGTTTACGGATCGATCTCCAATAATCATATATGTGCTCAAAACAAATCCGCCGCTTTCTAAAAGCATCTTTATTCTATCTGCTTCTAACCCTGGAATTAACTCTAAAAGATTTTTTCCTAAAATCTTCTTTTCGTTTCGTTTCAAAATGTTTTGCATTAATTCATTTACAAAAATAGTTCTTCCGTTTCGATCTGTTCGTAAAATCCCAGTAAGAGAATTATCCATTAAAGCTTTAATCTGAGCATTGCTCTTTTTTTCAATATCCATGGCATATTTTAACATCTTCGCCACACGAAGTGCCTCTCGCAGTCCATCTTGCGTCAAGGAAAAATATACTGTTTTTATCGAAAATGATTTTGCCGCATTTATTACATTAGTTCCTCCAATCATTACATCAGGATTGCTTTCTGCAATGCGCTGAACTAAAAGACGAATATCTCGTTTGGAACTAACCGTATAAATTTTTAAATTTATTCCATACATCTCCCCAAAATGCGTTGTATCTGGAAGCATATTTTTATTTGCAATTACTAACACTGTAGGATATTCCTTCTCAGATATCTTTTTTGCCTCAGTTAGCAAAAGCCCTAATTCCTGACCAGTCGCCCTGATATCAACAACAGGAATTGTAAGATTTTGCTTGATATACATAGCTTGATTTCCACGTGCAATAATAATTTCTGCCCCTTCTGCTATTACTTGTCGTGCTTCCTCTACAATATGACTTGTTTCTACTTTTTTGATTATATCCACATGATACTCTTCATTTCGCAATATTTGCATTGCTTGCTCAATCATATCCTCATCTGGCAGAAACAAGACTATTTTTCCCATTTTTTTCACCTTCAATCTTACCTTCTAAAATTCAAGACAGCCGCAAAATATTTTTGCGGCTGTCCCTAAACAATCACTGCTGACCTTGCTGCTCTAAATATGCCTGTTGATAAGAGGTAAGCTTATCTGACCATCCAGCTAAAACATCTCGGCTCTCCTTTTCTCCCATTAAAACAGCTTGAAAATCAGTTACTACATCCTGTCCAGTAAAAGTTGCCCATTCTGGAAGCCAAATTGGATTACTATATAAAACGACATCCTCACTGTTCATTAACTCCGAATATTTATCCATATAGGGATCTTCTTGACACCATGAATCTTCATAAACAAGCTCATTAACTGGAGTCTTACCTGCATTCTCGCAAAAATAAGAAGCTGGCTCATGAGAGGCCAGATACTCTACAAAACGAGCTGCCTCATCTGGATGTTTGCTCTGCGTCGTTATCCCTGCACCAATAATAGATGGAACTGGGATTGCCGTTTTTCCATTAGCTCCTGCAGGATGGATCGCGTTGGTAAAATTACCTTCTCCTAAATTTTCTGCATGATTGGTAGCTGAAGTAGAATTGTGCGACATGCTCATTGCAATTCCGGAGCCAAATTCTGCTACCATTTCTTTATATCCATTAGTAACACAATCTCTGGATACCCATCCATTTTTATAAATATCAGCATATTTATCCATTGCTTCTGCAAAAATTTCCTGATCTAAAACACAAGTTCCTTGCTCATCAAAAAAGCTGTCTGCGCCTGCATATGTCATCATAAAAATAAACAAATTGTCATAAGATCCCACGCCGCCCCTGAGACTATAAAAATAGCTATTAGCTTCTGGATCTGCATATTTTTCACAATCCGCCAAAAATTCATCTAGAGTGGCAGGAATTTCAATTCCAAGTTCGCCCATTTTTTTAGTATTATACCACATAATACATGCATTCATGTAACTAGGAATCATATAAATTTTTCCATCATCGGAATAAGAGCTGACCGATTCCCAAACACTGTCCGAAATATTATCCTTTTCTTCCCATTCATTCACATAATCATCCATAGGAAGAATTGCTCCCTGATGTACTAACGCCAGTAATTCTGTATCCCTAATACCAAATACATCTGGTGCAGTATTGGTTGCTACTGCAGTTACATATTTCTGATAAAAATTATCCGCCGGTAATGCCAAAAACTCTACTTTAATATCCGGATTTTCCGCTTCAAAATCTGCAATGATTTTCTTCAAAGGTGTTACAATATTATCTGATGCATCATGATGCCAATAAGTAATGGTTACTGGTTCTGTCGATTCACTGCTCTCCTGTGCTTGAGTTGATAAATTAGTTCCGGTGTTTTCTTTTTGTGCTTCCTTTGTAGAACTAGAATTTGTTGATTGTCCACACCCAGCTAAGGAAGTTGATGCTGCAAGCAATAATGCTGTTCCTAAAGCCGTTAATTTTTTTCTCGTTTCTTTCATTCTAACTCATCCTCCTTTTCTTTATCCCTTTACAGCTCCCGATGCTAATCCCTTTACTAAATATTTTTGAATATATGCAAACAGCAAAAGTACCGGAATTAGACTAATAATACATCCTGCACAAAGAGCACCATAATCAATTGTAAATTCTCCTTTCATCATGCTTAACCCTACCGGCAAAGTAAAAAGCTTTTGATCATTAATAAAATTCAATGCATACACAAAATCATTCCATGAATTAACAAATGCAAATGCCCCTGTAGCCACAATCCCCGGAGCAATCGTTGGAATCAATACTCGAAACAATGCCCCCAATAATGTGCATCCGTCAATTTGTGCGGCTTCTTCTAATTCTTTGGGAAGCCCTGCAAAGAATCCACTCATCATTACCATACAAAAAGGAAGCTGAGTCGTGCTATAGGTAAGCATTAGAGAGTATAATGTATTATTTAACCGCAATCTTAACCATACACGAAAGAGTGGAATCACAAGAATAATCCCGGGAATCATTTGTGTCAGAAGGAGCAGCATCATAACCACTCCTTTTCCCGCAAATTTATAACGTGCTAGTGCATATCCGCCCAGCAACGATATAATGGTTACATTGATTACTGCAACTCCAGATGCACAAAAACTATTCAAAAAGTATCTGCTAAATCCTATACTGGACCACACTTTTTTATAATTTTCAAATGTCAAATTCTCTGGAATATATGTGAGCACAGACGACATAATTTCTTGAGGCTGCTTTAACGATGTGGATAAAATCCAAAAAAACGGGAACAAAATAACTATAAGAAAAATTGCCAATGGGACCCGAACCAACAAGAGTCCGGCTATCCGTTCTTTTGTTTTTAATGACATGTTAATATAAGGCCTCCTTCCCATATTTTGTAATTTTAATAAACACAATAGCAAATATAATCATAATTACTGCCATAATTATCGCCATTGCAGAAGTATATCCATAATCTAAAGATCCCATAAAAGTATTCATAATATATACAGGTACTGTAAGCGTTGAATTAGCTGGTCCTCCTGCTGTAGTATTGTAAATAATATCCACTATATTCAATGTCCAAATTGTTCTTAACAAAAGAGTTAACACTACTGTATCCTTCATCATAGGCATTGTAATGAAAAAAAAGCGTTTAATTGCTCCAGCACCATCTACTTTAGCTGATTCATACATATCCTCTGATATTGTTTGCATACTAGAAAGAAAATTGATTGCGAAAAAAGGAATTCCCCTCCAGGTTGTCGCGATGATCATAGCTAACATCGCCCTAGATCCTGTTGAAAACCATGAAATTCTTGTATCAATGATTCCGCTTCTCAGTAAAATGTCATTAAAAACTCCTACACTTTCACTATACATAAAACTCCACATTAACGATACAATTACACCAGATACTGCCCAAGGCGAAAATGTAACTGCCCGAATTAAGCCTCGAAACCGCATACTTTGATTTAAAATCAATGCCAAAATCATCCCTAAAACACTCTGAAGGAACACATTCCCTAAAACCCACACCAAAGAGTTTTTTAATGCACGATGAAAAACTTCATCCTCAAATAGCAATTTTTTAAAATTTTCAAATCCGATAAAACAAACCCCATCTGGATCCATCATAGTATTATATTGTGTACTCATCAAAACCGTGCTGCCAATAGGATATAACATAAAACATCCAATAAACAAAAATGCTGGGAGTAAAAGTAAGTATGGCAATGTCTTTCGATTAATTAGTTTTCGTTTTATTACACTTTCGTTCATTGTTATACCTCCGCTCCCCTTATATTATATTTGTTTAACCTGATTCTCATAAATATAGTCCCAATTAATATCATAACCAAGACCAGTTCGATCTGATACATGCATGTAGCCATCCTGATCCATAAAATCAACCGGAGTATTAAACCACGGTGGAGTAACATCATAATCCAAAAACGGATGAAGCAGGCCTCTTTCATAATATTTCCCTGGAATCATCATTGCCGCCATAACATGAAGTGTCGGCGCTCCTGGAGAATGCAGTTCCAAAGGCATTCCAAAAATCTCGCATAAATGTACTGTCTTCATTACTTGAGTAATTCCGCCCACATCCATTACTCCAGCCCGACAAATATCACATGCTCCGCTTAAAATCCATTGTAATCTTGTCTGTGCTTTGCCTTTTGCCGTTTCTGGACCAATAACTGGAATATTTAGATGAGACGCCAGCCATTTATAATCCTCAAGATTATATTCATCCATAGGTTCTTCAATCCATTCAAAATTTAATCTCTCCAGTTCTTTTCCCAATTTCAAAGCCTCATATCTGGTATAATCATGAAATGCATCAATGAACAAAGGCATCTCATCTCCTACTGCTTCTCTTACTGCTTGGCATGCCAAAATATCGCGATCTAATATTGGTTTTCCACTAATCACAGAGTCAGACCAATTCTCATCCATCCATGTATGTAATTTAATTCCCTGATATCCTCTCTTTTGAAGTACTCGTGCATAGTCCCCGTATTCTTCCGGCGATGACAATCCATTTTTATAATCGTCTCCCACCATAATGCTTCCGTACGCCGGTATCCGCGTCCTATGACCGCCTAAAAGTTTATAAACAGGGAGATTAGCATATTGTCCAGCTAAATCCCATAATGCACAGTCAATAATTCCTATTATTTCATCCTGAATTGGAACACTTCCACCTAAACGCTGCATCCGAAATAATTTTCTAAAAATTCTTTCTCGACAAAATGGATCTTCTCCCACAAGAACAGGCTTTATCTTTTGAACCGCATCCCTCAATGAATCACCTGTTCCTGCTGGAATATAGCTGCCATTACAAAGGTTTGTCAGCGCAGTTTCATCGTATTGTTCAGAAGGTACTAAATAATTATCTGCAGTAAAATATCGCCCAGTAAATCCTTCATCCGTTAATATCTCAATTAACGCAGTCTGAGAAACTCTTTCTTTTGAAGGATGCATATGACCATCACGGTCTACTCCCAGCCATGTCTTTTTCCTAAACTTTGTTAATTTAACATCTACTATTTTCATACCCCTGTTCCTTTCTCAGTCGTTGCTTTTTGTTTAATTTAGATATAAAAATCTTAATTCATAAGACTTTTTATTTCAATTCGCACAATAAACAATTTCTTTTTCAATTTCAATCGAAATGCATAAACAGAGGTGCTTTCTTAATATTTTATTTCATTTTGAAATAATAATTTTCGTTCTTCTTACATCCCATTGTCAATTTTAAACTGCAATCCCAAACTAATATTTCATGTATTTCGACTCCAATATTTTATCGAGATTAACCAATTCATTTTTCTTTTAAGCTGCTTCCTTCTCCATCCCTTGACAAATCCCCCTTCCCCACATATGATGATGCTAAGATCCTTCGGAAATCCCCTTTCTGAAAACCGCAAAGGATATTTTTTCAAAAATTCCAGCCAAAAACATCGCTGTTTTTAAGGAGGTAATGCCATGAACAATCTGCAGATTTTCTTCAACGGCACCATTATCACCATGGAGGAAAAAGATGCTCCTCCTCCACAGGCCCTTCTTGTAGAAAATGGAAGAATTCGCGAATGGGGAGACGTCAAGTCGCTGATGAACAAGGCTTCAGAGGCTAAGCTTGTCGATCTGGAAGGCGGCACCCTTCTTCCCGCTTTTCTTGATGCCCACAGCCATTTTTTCCAGCTGGCCCTGTCTTTGCTTCAGGTTTCCCTGAAAGATGCTAAATCTCCTGAAGATGTTATTGCTTCCATCAGGACTTTTATTCAGAAAAAAAACCTGCCTCACGGTCAATGGGTAATTGCCGGAGATTTTGACCAGAATAAGATGCCCGGCAGGCAGAATCTTACTTTAAACCAGCTTGATCTGGCCGCACCAGACCACCCTCTGATCATTAAGCATCAGTCCGGGCATATGGGCTTTTTTAATTCCGCTGCTTTAACTCTTTTGGGAGTTACTCCAGATACTCCGGCGCCAGAAGGAGGAACCATCGCCATTCAAGACGGACAGCTTACCGGCTATATGGAAGAAAATGCATTCTTTGAATATCAGCGCCAGGTCCCCATGCCGGGAAAAGAAGATATCATTGAAGCCTTTGCAGAAGCTCAGGAAGTTTATGCCTCCTACGGAATTACCACCATCCAAGAAGGCATGCTGGTAGAAGAAATGCTTCCGTTTTACGACCTGCTGCTCTCTCATCACTTGCTAAAACTGGATCTGGTCGCTTATGCTGGTTTTTCTTCCTATGCAGAAATAAAAACAGCCCTGGCCCCCCATATGGGAAGATACCAGGACCGGCTGAAAATCGGAGGAATTAAAATTTTTCTGGACGGCTCTCCTCAGGGGAGGACAGCCTGGATGCGAAAACCTTATGAGGGAACTTCCTTCTGCGGCTACCCCACCATGACAGATGAAAGCGTAAAGGAAGCCTTTACTTTGGCTGCCAAGGAAAAAACACAGCTGCTGGCCCATGTTAACGGCGATGGTGCTGCCGCACAGTATCTGCGCTGTTTAGATGCCGTTCAAGAACAATACCCTATTCTTTCCACACTCCGTCCCGTGATTATTCATGGCCAGCTCATGGGAAAAGACCAGCTGAAAGAAGCAGCCAGACTCCATGCCCTTATCTCTTTTTTCGTGGCTCACATTTACCACTGGGGAGATACCCATATTCAAAATTTCGGCATGGAGCGGGCCTCTCATATCAGCCCTGCCGCTTCTGCCTTAAAGGAAGGGATTTCCATTACCTTCCATCAGGATTCCCCGGTGATCCCTCCGGATATGATGGAAACCTTATGGTGCGCAGTATGCCGCCGCAGCCGAGATGGAGTGGTGTTAGGCCCGGAAGAAGCCATTTCTCCCTGGGAAGCCCTTAAGGCCGTTACCATTCAGGCTGCTTACCAATATGGAGAAAAACAGAAAAAAGGCTCCCTGGCCCCCGGAAAATTGGCGGATCTGGTCATTTTAAACCAGAACCCTCTTACCTGTCCTAAAGATTCTCTCCGGGAAATCAAGGTAATAAAGACTTTTAAAGAAGGAAACTGTATCTGGCAGTCAGATTAACCGCCAGAAAAAAAGCTCCTTTCCTCTCATTGAGGAAGGAGCTTTTTTTTGTTCAGCTGATAATACATCAGTCCGGCAATGTCTGCCAGGGCCCAGCCGATGGGCACCGACCACCAGATTCCCACCAGTCCAACAGCAGGAATGGCCGAAAGAAGGTAAGCCAGAGCTACCCGGGTCCCCAGAGAAATCACCGTAAGCACCACGGACATGGAAGGCTTTCCCAAAGCTCGGTACAACCCATAGAACAGGAAAAGACAACCGATGCCATAGTAAAATGCGCCTTCAATATGAAGATAGCGGACTCCTTCCGCTACCACCGCAGTCTCCTCAGGACTGACAAAGAGAAGCATTAAAGGCCTCGCAGCGATCCATACTAAAAGAGACACTGCCGCTCCGAATCCCATGGATACTGCTGCCGCCCCTTTTAACCCTTTCCGAATTCGCTCCTGGTCTCCTGCACCGTAATTCTGAGCAATAAATGTGGAAAAGGCATTTCCAAAATCCTGAACCGGCATATACGCAAAGGAATCAATCTTCACCGCCGCTGCAAAAGCCGCCATAACGGTGGTGCCAAAACTGTTCACCAATCCCTGGACCATCAAAATTCCCAGATTCATCACCGACTGCTGGATACAAGTAAGGAGAGAAAAGCCGGCAATCTGCTGAAGGCAGGCTTTTTTCACCCGAAAATGGCGGCGGCTTACATGAAGGCTGGGACAACACAGCCAGGTGTATATCCCAATCCCCACTCCAGACACATACTGAGAAATTACCGTGGCCTCTGCCGCTCCGGCTACTCCCCGGTTTAATCCCAGCACAAACCATAGATCCAAAACAATATTCAGCAGCGCAGAAAACGCCAGAAAAACCAAGGGTACCCCAGAATTTCCCACCGCCCGCAGAAGGGAGGCAAAATAATTGTACAGGAAAGTGGCGGCAATTCCCCAAAAAATCACCCAAAGATAATCCTTCATCATTCCCTGAATCTCTTCCGGGACTTGGAGAAAATGGATAATCAGATCTAAACCTGCAAAAGACAGTACAGTCAGCACCGCCGTCAATACACCGATCAGCATAAATGAAGCGGCAATTCCTTCCTTCAGCCCCTCTTCATTATGCTGGCCAAAACAGATAGAAAACACTGCGCCGCTGCCCATGCACAGCCCCAGCAAGATAGAGGTTAAAAATGTCATCAATGTGTAGGAAGACCCTACTGCCGCCAAAGCCCCCGCCCCCAGGAAACGGCCTACAATCAATGTATCCGCCACATTATAGCATTGCTGCAGCAGGTTTCCCAGAATCATGGGAACGGCAAACCACAGCATGGTTCTCATTACCGGTCCCTTGGTCAAATCGCCTTTCATCTCTTTCCCCTCATTTCTTCCTCATGACAGTCCCTTACAGTTTGTCAAATAATTTCTAAACGAAAGTTTTTAATTACGTTTTGAAATTATTCTATCAAATCTCTATTCGGAAGTCAATTCTTCGATTGCAGAATGAAGGAGCTTCTTTTATAATGAATTCATCTAGCATCAATCCATATTAGCATAATCTTTCAGGAGGTATACCATGTTTCTGGACGGATTGGATGAACTTGATCAGAAAATCATCGGACTGCTGATCAAAAACGCGCGGATGTCCTATTCGGATATCGGCCATGAAGTAGGAATTTCCCGGGTTGCCGTAAAAATGCGGATTCAGGCACTGGAGCAGCGGGGCATTATTGAAGAATATACCACTATTATTAATCCTCAGAAAATAAGCGGCGCTGTTTCCTGCTATTTTGAGATTGAAACCCGGCCGGATACCCTGTCCCAGGTAATTCGCCTGTTGGAGGAAAATGATACCATTACCCAAATCTACCGGGTCACGGGAAAAAACAAGCTTCACGTCCATGCGGTGGCCTCCTCCGCCCAGGAAATGGAAGACCTGATCAATCATCAAATGGACCAACTCCCCGGCGTGGTAGAACTGAGCTGCAACATCATTCTCTCCCGCATTAAAGACATTAAAGGCCTGCGGCTGTAATCCGTTCATACAGGCGCTGAACGAAAACAGCAGTGGAAATCAAATAAAATACTTCTAAGGCTGTGCTGATGATTCCTGCTTCGGCAAACAATATCCCGCTGACTCCAGAAATCGCCAGCAGCCCGCGGCGATAAGGCTCCATCATTTTCCAGAGCCTTTCCCGGTCTCCCAAGGACGGAAGCTTCCATACCAGCTGAAACAAGCAAAACAGAAGAATCAGAGACGCAGAAAACGCGAAAGCCACATGGAGAAAGGCCTGAAAAGGAACTCGTTCCGGCAGATAAGGAGTGGAAACAGCAGCCAGCAAAAGCCACAAAGCAAGGTGCAGAAGCCTTCTCTCCCCTTTTCCCGGAAGCAGTCTGGCAAGCCTTCCTAATACCTGGTGAAAATAAAGGCCGACTACCACTCCCAGTCCGAAAAAAGCGCTTTGCCGCCCGGGCCAGCTGCCAATCACCGATAAATTTTCCCTCATCCAGTCTGTATCCCGGACAAACAGCAGCGTATACACTGGAATAATCAGATAGGCGGTAAGCCTTAAGAACATTCTTCATCCCTCCTGCCGCTTTTCTGGTTATATCATAAAAGCAAATGAATTGTACTGCTGGGGGCGGACATCTTCTTGCCCGCCGCTCCGAACCGTTTAATCTTATTATGCCCGATACCACTGACTCTGGCTATGATAAATCTTCCAGTACTCTCCCTTTCTCTCCCAAAGTTCCTGGTGGCTTCCAATTTCCACTGCCTTTCCATCCTTCATCACCACAATCTTGTCCACATACCGGCATAGTCCTACTCGATGTGAAACTAAAAGGCAGGTTTTCTCTTTTAACACAGTTAAAAATTGCTGCAAAATCTCCGACTCTAAAACCGGGTCTAAGGCGCTGGTTGGCTCGTCCAGCAAAAACAGCTCTGCCTTACGAAACATTGCCCTGGCAATGGCAATTCGCTGCCACTGGCCGCCGGAAAACTCCCTTCCCCCAGCCTCCGCTCCTGCCATCTTTTCCAGATCATCCAGATCTGCCTCCATTCCCGCATCATGAAGGCACTGAAGAATCTTCTGGCTGCAATCGATCCGGCCAATGTCGGAAATCGCCACATTCTCCCGGGTCAATTCGAAAACTCAACTGCTGAAGCACCGGAGAATGCCCTCCCGGATAGCAAAAAGACACATTCTGGAATTCAATTCCTCTCTGCTCCGCTCCCTTCTCTTCTAATTTTTCTTCTTTTTTCGCCTTGTGATTTTCCTGTTCCTTATCCCCTTCTGGTTTCCGCACATTCTCTTGGATTTCCGGCATCGCAAAAAACGCCCTGTACTGATTGGCTGCCGAGCTCCTTCTAGACAACGAAAGACCATAACCAGATAAAGCGCCGGACAGGCTGATCAAGGATGAAGAGCTGTTCATCACCGCCATAAACATTCCAAGATCTGCTTTTCCTTCAGTAAAAAGAACAACCATAAGGCTGGACAATATTCCCATCCAAAGTACTCCGGCTCCATTTCCTGCTCCGAAATACAGCTGGGCCCGGGCCGTCATACGAAGGCGCTGACCAATCACCTGATCCGCCGTTTCTCTCCATAAGCTAATAATATAAGAAACGCTGTTAAACACCTTAAGCTCTGTCAAAGCCTCCCGCTGACTTAACAAACCCCCCAGATATTCCATCCTCCGCTCTTCCCCGGTCTGGGCGTCATAAAGATCAGCCATGATCTTCATAGCACGGATATTAATTCCCGTATGAAGCAATAAAAAAACAGATAACCAGCTGACAACAGCCAATGTACCTGTCCCACTACAGCAATATATCCTGCCGCCGCGATCACGTCGGCAATTACTGCGCCTATATTCTGATATAACTCATACAAAAGTTCCGCCGGTTTCCGGGCAATCTGCTCTAAAATATCCCTGCTCTCCTCCTGCTCAAAGAGGAAATAGGGAAGGCAGCCAAACTTCTGTATGATTTCTTCCGGCAGTTCCCGTCCCAGGCTGTATAAAACTCTGGCTCCGCAGAATCTCCGCAAAGCCAGAATTCCTTCCCGGGAAAACAAAATGCCAAGATACAGAATCAGCGGATTCCTCCACAAACCGCCTTCCGTTACCTCATCAATCAAATGCTGAAGCACAACGGCAGATACCGGGGCTAAAAGCCCGGCTAACATCATTAAGGCGGTTTCCAGTAAGGCATCCTTTTTTTCGTGGAACAGGATAATCTTGAAGAGCCATTTCATGGATCTTATCATCAATCTTATCCCTCTTTCTGTTTTGAATTGAATCGCTAAAAACGTAAACTGAACAGACAGGCCACATTGACCGCCTGTCAGAAAACATTTTTCTTATTCAGATTTCCCACATATTCCACTTAATGCCTTCGTCTTAACCGCAGATTCTTCATGAAATTCTCGCTTTCTCCAATAAAGCTAATGCTTTTTACTTAGTCATAGTATACTATCCATTTATCCAATATGCAAAAGAAATTTGGGAAAATTGCATTTTTTCTTTGCTGTCATTTTTCCAAAATCAGAACCAAGGATGAGTATAAGGCGCAGGCTCCGGCCCGCAGTACAGTCCATACGCATCAGTAATCCAGTAAGTGCCGTTTACGTTCACCCGGCACCACTGATGAGAATACTGGTTCTCATTCACATGTTCATAAGGAATGCCCAAAATATTCAGACACAATCCTGTCGCCCTGGTGCAGCCTGCGCAGGAGGCTGAGCCAAGAATGAAATAGCCGTAAGGATCATTGTAATGATCAGCCGTCATGGAATAGTTCATTCCCTGGTCAAACCGCTCTCGAATAGACTTGGTAATCCCGTAAAGCTGTTCTTCAATAGGAAGCCCGGCGTAAGGCGTTACCAGTTCTAAAGCCGCCTGATAAGCCTGAGCAAATTCTTCATCTGTCATGCGCTTTTTTAAGCTGGAATAATTGGCCAGTTGGTTAATGGGCACTGGCTGGAACCCCTCTGCTCCCGCCTGAAGATTAGCCTGCTCCAATGTTCCTGCTGTTTCCGTTTCAGAAGAAGCCGCAGGCTCAGAAGAGACCATCCCATAAACCGGCGTTCCCGGCTGGGCTCCCGGGGCGGGAATTCTTCCCTCCGCCATGCCAAAATTCACGTAATGATTCATTAACGCCTGAGCGTCCCAGCCAACTGCGGCCGTCACATCCGGATAAGCGGCGCCATAATAGGACGGATCAAAGGGCACCGCTCCTTCTGGAACAGCCGGAGCCGCCGTCACAACCTGTCCGGAGCTGATCACCGAAGCTTCGGCAGTCACTGCTGATGCTCCCGCAAACATGGAGGCGGCGCACAGCAAAGAAAACATTCTCAAACAGCCTGACTTTTTCAACATTTTTATTTTCCCCCTCAATGATTAACGCTAAGATTATTTTATCATACTCCTTCAGGTTTTTCTATGAGGAATCACCCCGATCTCCACAAACACCGGGTATAAATAACTGGCGCCGAAAGTTCCCAGCTTTTTCGGCCCCGTAGCCTGGCTTCCAAGTTCCAGCGCCTTGTGAAAAGCCATCATCACCGTAGACTGAGTAATGGATTTTGACTTTCTGGAGACAAACATTTCCCCGCCTCTGATCTCATGATGTAATGTATAGAGGGTGGATTACACCCAAAAACATTACATCATGACTGGCGGCTCATTTGTGGCGAATGAAAAGACAGTTATGATAAAGGAGGGATGCCCTCAAACCTACCGTAACTGTCAACCACATTCCCACGAAAGGAGCCTTGTATGGAACTGACTTACACCAAATGCGGCGACTATCTCATTCCCGACCTTGTGTTATCGGACACCAAAGAGTACCATATCGGGAAATATGGCCGGTTGCGCCGTGCCTACCTAAAAGAACACCGGCCCATTCTGTATACCGATCTCATTGTCACTGAAAAGCTGTTTCCCCATTTGGAGGAAATCGACACCGCCTGCCGGGAGCGGTTAGAAATCATTGAAAAAGCCATGATGCAGCAGGAGGGCGTCACAGAAGCCCTGAAAGCTGCCGACCAGATGGCATGGGTGCGCTCCATGAACTCCATCCACAACAGGGCCGAGGA
>DVFL01000019.1 GCA_018713255.1 Candidatus Cottocaccamicrobium excrementipullorum
CTGGCCTTCCTGATCAAGAGGATGGAAATCTTCCATGTAGCTCATATTATCCTGAAGCTGCTCCATGGTGCTCATGCCGCTTAGCACCACTAACACCCCGTCCAGAGAGGCAGCAAATCGAATTGCCCAGGAAGGAACGGAAAGGCCTGGCTCCGCCTGCTTCATGAGAGATTCCGCCTCTGCCGGCACCTTAGCCAGCGCCCCGCCCCGGACAGGTTCCATAATAACTACCTGCTTGCCATGGCGTCTGGCCGTCTCCCAGCATTTTTCCGACTGCACTTTTTCACTGTCCCAGTCAATGTAATTAATCTGAAGCTGCACAAAATCTAAATCCGGCTGCTCCGTCAAAATCTGGTCCAGCACATCTGCCGTATCATGGAAAGAAAAGCCCAAATTTCTGATCTTTCCCTCTGCTTTCATTTTCCGGCCGAAATCAAAACCGCCAAACTCCTTAATTTTAGCATACCGATCCTTGTCCATGGCATGCATCAGATAATAATCAAAGTATTCCACCCCGCAGTTTTCCAGCTGCTCGTTAAAAATCTTTTCGTAATCTTCCGGCTTTTCCACCAGCCATACAGGCATTTTATCTGCCAGCAGAAAGCTCTCCCTGGGATGTCTGTCTGAAAGGGCTTTTTTTACGGCATGCTCGCTCATTCTCTTATGATAAGGATATGCCGTATCAAAATAGGTAAATCCTTTTTCCAAAAACAAATCCACCATCTGATTTAATTGCTCCTGGTCAATGGCAGAGGCATCTTCCTTGTCCTTCAGCGGAAGCCTCATCAATCCAAATCCTAATTTTTTCATGTTCTTTATCCTCCTTATATTTTGTAAGCCTTAAGACCTAAATCCGCCGGCGCTTTTAACCATTTTCCCAATAAACGAATTTTTCATATTCCTCCAGGGGCAGCGGCCTGGAAAACCAATAGCCCTGACCGTTTTCGCACCCTGCATTCAGCAGAATTTCCTCCTGGCGCTCCGTCTCCACGCCTTCGCATACTACTTCATAGCCCAGGCCCTTTACCATGGAAATAATCTGCTTTAAGAAGAACAGGCCTCTTTCACTGGACTCACAGTTATTGATAAATGCTTTATCAAGCTTCACCGTATTAACAGGAATATCAATAACGGTGTTCAGCACCGAATATCCTGCCCCGAAATCATCCAAAACCGTCTTCATTCCCGCCTTCTGCATCGCTTTAAACATGCGTTTTACATTACTGTAATCCGAGACAGTGGCCGTCTCGGTCAGTTCAATTTCCAGCAGGGAAGGATCTACCTTGTACCGCCTTAAAATATCCATATACCGGTCCGCCGTGTTGTTTTCTGTTGCATGAAGAATCGAAATATTAACCGCCACAGGAACCTGACGGCGGTTCTGGCTGCGGTTCTTCGCCAGGAAGGCGGCCACCTGTTCAAAGACATAAAAATCCAGCTCTACAATTCGTCCATTCCTCTCATACACAGGGATAAACTCATCGGGAAACAATATCCTTCCGTCCTCCCGCTCCCACCGGATTAACGCCTCAGCGCCTATCACCTGCTTGTCCCGCAATCTATACCGCGGCTGAAGATAAAGCTTGAATTGTTTTTCCTGGAGGGCCTTGGTCAAATCATTGACAATTTCTGTCTCCAGGATCTGCTTTTTCCCCAGCACTTCATCGTAAAGACAGGCAGAAAGCCCGTGAGCAGACACCTGTTTTCTGGCAAAATTCGCCGCATCAATGGCCGCAGAGGCACTCATGCAGTCCCCTCCGATCTGATAAATCCCGCTTCTTAGACGCAGCCCCGCTTCCTGATAAACAATTTCCTGTTTTCGGATGAATTCCTCATTGGCCCGGTCTACTTCCTTTACCAAATCCGCCCCCGGAATGCTGTAGCAGTAGAGAATAAACTGATCAGAAATTACCCGGGTAAAGTAAACGGATTCCTCATTTTGAAGCCGCTCAATGACATAATTGCTGAACTCCTTCAATATCTGATCCCCGACGCTGTAGCCGCATTTTTGATTAAAATAGGTAAAATTCTCAAAATCTGTATAAAT
The DNA here is from genome assembly GCA_018713255.1 of Candidatus Cottocaccamicrobium excrementipullorum. GTDB lineage: Bacteria > Bacillota > Clostridia > Lachnospirales > Lachnospiraceae > Caccovicinus > Caccovicinus excrementipullorum. The sequence continues at coordinate 2,048 of DVFL01000019.1, forward strand.
CAGCATGCAGCCCTTTGCCTCTCCGCCAATGATCCGCCGTTCTACCTCTTCCCGAAAACGAGAAAAGGAAATCAGGCCTGTCAGGGGATCGTATCCAGGAGCGGATAAAAAGCTCTGATCGGAAGCGTTCAGCGCCTGATTTTTAGCCAAATGCGCTGAAATAATCTTGGTGATCTCTCCCAGCTGACTCCGGCTCTGCTTGGACCAATACCGTTTCTGCCCGCAGACCACATAGGAGATGGCTCCCGTATATTTGCCCTCACAATACATCGCCGCGTAAACCACCGTTTTGGCCCCTCCCTGCATCAGAAGTTTCCTGGCGTCCTCAGAATACATTGACATATCATCCTTCTGAAGAACAACTGTCCCGTATTCATCATAGCTGTGAAACAACGTGAGGAAGTCCTCTTTAGAAAAGCTCCCCGGCTGGGAAAGAGCTTCTTCTGTTCCTTCAGAGATCCACTGATACTGGCGGCCGGCACGGCAGCCTCCCACATCTGTTCGAATTACGGTAATTCTATCCAGATCAAACCGTGTTCCGATGACTTTAAGAAGAAGGTCCATCGCCGCGTTAAAGCTGTTCATCTTCTCAAAAATTTCAAAAGCCGTGGCAATAACGTCATTGCGCAGATACCGGGCATCCAGCTGTTCTCCCGTCTCCCTGCGGCTTTTCTCCGACTGCTCGAAACGCTGAAGACTGTCGCAGAATTCATAACGGTTCCTTCCCTTTTCTTTCGCCCGGTACATGGCCCAGTCTGCGTTGGCAAACAGCTGTTCATAAGTATAGCCTGAAATATTTTCCCCCAGGAAGCAGACGCCAATGCTGCAGGTAATAGAGAACCCGCTTTGGGAAAAGGTAAGACGCTGAGATGATTTCACCAGCTGCATTGCCTTTTTCACCAGCATGGAATGACTGATGTCTTTTAAGAATACCACAAACTCATCTCCGCCAGCCCGCATTAAAATATCCTTTTTGTCAAAAATCATCGTCAAGAGCTTAGCCATCTCCGTCAGCACTTCGTCCCCGAAAAGATGACCGTAGATATCATTTATGCTCTTAAAATAATCAATATCCATCACCATCATGCCGCAGGAAGCATAAGGATTTTTGTTCGTCAGATATTCATCAATCAGCTCTTTTCCGAAATGACGATTGTAAAGCATCGTCAACGAATCCCGCCTGGCCTGCATCTCCAGATTTTGGTTCCGCTCCCGCTCTGGAGCAATATCCCGAACACTTCCCAGCAGCACCTTTTTCCCAAAAGTTTTATCATCCACTAATTCGGCACAGAAAAGTTTCGTGGCCGTTCCGCCCTCTTCTGCCAGGATGCGTACCTCAATGGGCCCCCGCATTCTCCCCTGATAAAATTCTGCCACCTTCCACCGATCCTCAGGATGGATTACTGAGTCCTTGTTCAGATACTGCAAATAATCGGGAAATTCTCTCTCCGCATTGAATTCATCATCATAAAGGATAAGAATATCTTCTTCCAGAAGATAGGAGAATGTCTTGATCCTGTTCTGCTTCAGGATAATCCCTGCCTTAACCAGCTTCTCCTCAACGTCCGCCTTAACCAGCCTTTCCATGGGTGAACCATCTGTGTTTTTACTGCAGGCGGAAGGAATCTGCCCGGCTGAAGACTGCCTGTCTCTGTTTTTGCTCATGGATTGCTTCCTTTCTTGAATCTTACGTCATCACGATCTTGCTGCGGCAGAAAGACCACAAGAGCTGCTGCAGACTCCCATTCTCTGCAGCAGCTCTTTTTCCGTATCAACATAATTTTATTGTAGCATTTTTTTCCGGTAAACACAATGCGTTTTCATCCGGCCGCAGCCATCTTTGCCAGTTCTGTCAACAGCAGGGTGAGCTTTTCTCCCTGAAGCCCCAAAAGCTTCACCACATATCCCATTTCCCCCAGTCTGGTAACTCCTCCACGAATATGGTTTATTTCTTCCTCCTCAATTCGTTCTCTCACTCTGTCCTGCCAATCCTGCCCAATGGGGCAGTTAAGAATAATCAGGTTTGCAAGATGAGTAAATCCTTCAAAGAATCCGGTTTCCTCCATCTCCATGGGTTCCAGTTCCTCCTGGTCTTTCAGGCTATCTCCGTGCTCAGGAAGGTAAATCGTATTGTCCCCATATACCAGTTTTTTCCCGCAGGAAATCTGAATCTGATTGACATATCGGCGGTATTGAAACCGTTCTCCTCTGGCTGCCCTGCCGCAGCTCAGCACCTCGCTGTAAACTAGTCCTGCCCCTGGCCCCTTTAGCTGAATGTCCACTTTGCTTCGAAAATCGGAGCCCGCAAACGGAATGACGGGAAGAGGCTGATACTGAAGGAATCCGCCTTCCTCCACCCAAATTGCAGTGTGCCGCTCTGCCCAGTCCCCCGGATCCATTTTGTGAATTTTTTCATAGGACTGGGTTGTAACCTCTAATCTGGCTCCTTTTCCCACCTGAATTTCCACCTGCTGCCGGTCTCCTCCCATGATCCCGGCGGAAGCGCTCATCACCATCAGCTCCATCATTTTTCCCTCTTCCCGGTAAAAAGGCTTCATGATCTTATAAGGAGCCCGGAAAAAACAGTCCTCAAGCCGTGTACCTTCCTTTCCTCCAGCCGCCTTAATCCACAATCTGGATTCTCTTCCAAATGAATTTTCCTTCACTCCACGGTATCCTCCTTCTTCCGCGAATTTGATGATTTCTCTGAATTTTATGGTTTCTCCCGCAGTATCGGACTACAGATCCTCCAGCAGAACATTTTTCTTAATCCAGTCTACCACCTCATCCAGTCCTTCACCCTTCCGTATATTGGTAAATAAGAAAGGACGCTGTCCCCTCATTTTTTTGGAATCCCGTTCCATCACTCCAAGATCCGCTCCCACATAAGGTGCTAAATCAATCTTGTTAATCACTAAAAGATCAGACCGGGTAATTCCCGGACCTCCCTTTCTCGGGATTTTATCCCCTTCTGAAACATCAATTACGAAGATTGTGGCATCTGCCAGCTCCGGACTAAAGGTGGCGGACAGATTATCTCCGCCGCTTTCAATGAATAAGATCTCCAGATCCGGGAAACGGCGAAGCATCTCTTCCGCCGCCTCCAGGTTCATGGAAGCATCCTCACGGATGGCTGTATGAGGACATCCTCCTGTTTCAACTCCAATAATCCTCTCCTGTGGAAGGACGCTGTTCTTGCAAAGAAACTCTGCGTCCTCCTTTGTATAAATATCATTGGTAATCACGCCAATACGGTAATCCTGGGCCATTCTCCTGGTCAACGCCTCAATCAGGGCCGTCTTTCCCGAACCCACTGGTCCCGCCACGCCGATTCTCACATAAGACATGGTTCTTTTTCCCTCTTTCTCTATAATTAAGGACTCTCAAGCGCCTGCCGGCACTTATGACATATACAGCCGAGAATACAAGGCCTCGTGTTCCATGCAAGCCAAATCAAACCCCGGCATGGATAAGCCAAGATATTCTTCCTTCCCTGCCAAAACCTTTTTGACTGCCTCTTGCTGAAGCTTTATGGACTTTGTCAGCAAAGCCTGGCCATCTGACTGACTTAAAGGAATGGTTTTTACACAGTTCACCACCATCGCCGACACCTGGCTGTAAAGATAAAACGTCAGCAGCTCCTCCAGCTCAATCCCTGTGACGGCAGCAAATACGCCGTAGGCCGCATTCACCTGATGAGGATTGGGCCGCTCTCCATACCTTGCGAACCGAAGCGAAGGCTTTGCAGACGAATCCTCTTTTTCCTCCTGTCCATCCCCCTTCTCTTCTTCCAGAGTTTTCAGCATTAAGCCTGCGGTTTTAATAAACCGGGAAGCCAGTTTTTCTGATGCCGTTCTGGTTTCTTCCGGCACCTTAAATGCCGCCAGCCGTTCTTCCAGCGCTTCTATTCTCTGATAATTTCCTTCTTTTCCGGCCTCCCAGGCCAGTCTCATCCCTAGCAGTTCCGTGAAGGTCAGAGGATATCGGATAGTCTGTCGGATAAACTTCCATGCCCCTTCCCGATTTCTGATCCGCCCTTTTTGAATATAAGTTTCTAATCCAAAGGAATGAGAATAGGCGCCGATGGGAAACACAGAATCTGTGACCTGCAGCAGCAGAAGTCTCTTTTCCTCCTCCATGGCAGTTTCTTCCTCCAGCTTAACGTTCTTAATGATGGTGATGCCCGTGATCAGCGGAGGAAATGGCCCGCCCAAAATCAAGGACCCGTTCCTCCCGCTTAAGAGTTACTCCATGAAGTCCGGAAAGAAGCTTGAACATCGGCTCAGTGTAAGGCGTTAACAGCTCGTACTCTCCCTCTCCGTAAAACAGCGCTCCATGAGTATTGCCTACCTCGTAGGCAGTTCTTGCAAGCATGGAAAGATGACCAGGATCAATCTGTATCACCAGTGTATCCGCCGGAAGTAAATGGACGACCAGTAATTTCCCCTCTTCCGTCTCTCCCAGCACCTCTCCTTCTCTCAGCCCTCTGCTCAGCACCCAGTCCCCAAGACGGATCCCGATTTCCTTTCCGTCCCGGCTTACCTTCCGGTGCAGCTTTTTGTGGGCCTCATGCCAGTCAAACTCCACATAATCCACTAAACGGCCCTGATAGGCCTCATCCTTTACAGATCCCAATCTCTCTTCACAAACCATAATGCTCTCCTAGAATAAATGATACAGCTGGGTCATGGGAAGACGCCGTGCCGGCTTGGAAGAAATCTCTTTGCCGTCAGCCGTAACCTGATAAGTCTCCGGGTCAACCGTAATCACCGGCGTGCTGTCATTTAGTTTCATATCCTTTTTTCCAATATTGCGGCAGCCTGACACCCATGCCACCTGTTTTTTCAGTCCTAATTTTTCCTTAATTCCTGCCTGAGCAGCAGCTTTAGACACAAAGGTTAAGCAGGTATCGTACTTTGCCCCTCCATGGGCTCCAAACATGGGCCGGTACATCACCGGCTCCGTGGTAGGAATGGAAGCGTTGGCATCTCCCATCTTCGCTGCAATGATCATTCCGCCCTTAATCACTATATCCGGGCAGACTCCAAAAAACGCAGGGTTCCACAGTACCAAATCCGCCAGCTTTCCCGTCTCTACCGAACCAACATATTGGGAAATCCCGTGGGTGACTGCCGGATTAATGGTATACTTGGCAATATAGCGCCGTGCCCGGAAATTATCGTTTCCATGGCCTTCGTCCTCCGGGAGGGGACCTCTCTCCTCCTTCATTTTATGGGCAGTCTGCCAGGTTCGGGTAATCACTTCCCCCACTCGGCCCATCGCCTGAGAATCAGAACTCATCATGCTGAAAACTCCCATGTCATGAAGCACATCTTCTGCTCCAATGGTCTCCGGCCGAATTCTGGAATCGGCAAAGGCCACATCCTCTGGAATCCGGCTGTCCAGATGATGGCAAACCATCAGCATGTCCATATGTTCATCCAAAGTATTGATGGTAAAAGGCATGGTGGGATTAGTCGAAGAAGGCAGAATGTTCTCCTCTCCTGCAGCCCGGATAATGTCCGGCGCATGGCCGCCTCCTGCTCCTTCTGTGTGATAAGTATGAATCGCTCTGCCTCCAATGGCCTTCAGAGTATCCTCCACACATCCCCCTTCATTTAAGGTATCAGTATGAATGGCTACCTGAACGTCCATCCGGTCTGCCACATTCAGGCAGTGATTGATCACCGCCGGCGTGGCGCCCCAGTCCTCATGGATTTTAAGGCCCATGGCCCCTGCCAGGATCTGCTGCTCAAGAGTCTCTTCACAGGAGCTGTTTCCCTTTCCCAAAAAGCCCAGATTCATGGGATACTCATCCGCCGCCTTCAGCATCTGAGCCAGATTCCAGGGGCCGGGAGTACAGGTGGTGGCGTTCGTTCCGTCTGCCGGCCCGGTTCCGCCGCCGATCATGGTGGTAATGCCGCTGTACAGGGCACATTCAATCTGCTGAGGGCAAATAAAATGAATATGGGTGTCCAATCCTCCTGCCGTGAGGATCAGCCCTTCTCCTGCCAAAGCTTCCGTGTAAGCGCCGATTACCATTCCTGGAGTCACGCCATCCATAATATCTGGATTTCCCGCCTTGCCGATCCCTGCAATTTTTCCATTTCGAATTCCCACATCCGCCTTGTAAATTCCAGTATAATCCAGGATCACACAATTAGTAATCACCAAATCCAGCATCTGGTCCTCATGGGCTTCCGTGGCAGACTGACCCATGCCGTCCCGGATAGTTTTCCCCCCGCCAAACTTTACCTCATCGCCGTAAACGGTAAAATCTTTTTCCACCTCTATGATTAAATTGGTGTCCGCCAGACGAATCTTATCCCCCACCGTGGGACCATACATGGCGCAATACTGTTCTCTGCTGATTTCTGCACTCATGACCTGCTCCTTTCTCCTGCTTCCTGGCCGGGCATTGCCGCAAAGCCCTCCTCCCAGGCTTTCTCCAAGGCTTTGTTCAGGTTTTCCGGTATCGTCTGACATCTGGCAAGATCATTCAGGCCATACACCCGTTTTTTTCCGCCCATTTCCGTCAGCCGGACCTCCTTTTCTTCTCCCGGTTCAAACCGCACAGAAGTTCCAGAAGGAATATCCAAATGAAATCCAAAGGCCTCCTTCCGGTCAAAATCCAGACAACGGTTTACCTCGAAAAAATGATAATGGGAGCCTACCTGAACCGGCCGGTCCCCAAGATTTGTCACAGAAATTGTTTTTGTCTTCTTCCCCTGATTAATGATCACAGGGCTTTTTCCCGTGATGATTTCTCCGATTTTCATCCTGCATTTCCCTCCTGTGTTTCCTCCGTGAAGGCTTCCTCATCCCCCCGCGGGCCAATAGGATTATGCACGGTTACCAGCTTGGTTCCATCGGGGAAGGTGGCTTCAATCTGCACCTCATGAATCATCTCCGCTACCCCTTCCATTACTTGATCCTCTGAAAGGATTTTTCTGCCCAGCTGCATCAATTCCGCCACCTCTCTGCCATCTCTGGCCAGCTCCAAAAGCTGGGCGCTGATGTAGGCAACTGCCTCGGCATAATTCAATTTTAACCCTCTCTCTTTCCGTTCTTCAGCCAGCCTTCCGGCCAGATGAAGGAGAAGCTTTTCCTGATCCTTGGGTGTCAGTCTCACAATATTTCTCTCCTCTCCTAATCCTTTTTCCCTGCCTGCAGTGTTGATCAGCTACAGGGACATCGTTGCCTGAAGCTTTTCCTGATCCAGGTTTTCAGGCTCTCCCTTCATAATAATTCTTCCATTTTCCAGCACGTAACAATAATCTGCAATCTCCATCACAAATTCCAAATACTGCTCTACAATCAGCACTGCCATCTTGGATTTCAGGCGGGTAATTACCTGTCCGATTTCCTGGATAATCGAGGGCTGAATTCCTTCCGTAGGCTCATCTAACACTAATACCTTAGGCTGGGATATAATGGCCCGGGCAATGGCCAGCTGCTGCTGCTGTCCTCCAGATAAATCCCCGCCTTTCCGGTCAAGAAACTCTTTTAAAATCGGAAAAATTTCAAATAATTCTTCCGGAATTTCCTTTACCTTCCGGTTGGCTTCCATGCCCAGCAAAAGATTTTCTTTTACTGTAAGCTGAGGGAAGATCTCTCTTCCCTGAGGCACATAGCCAATGCCGGCTTTAGCCCGGTCATAAGTAGGACGGTGGATAATGCTTTCCCCATCCAGGTAGATTTCCCCGGATGGAGTGTCAATTAATCCCATAATGGCACGGAGAGTCGTGGTTTTCCCTGCTCCGTTTCTTCCCACCAGACAGGTTACCATTCCCTCCCTGGCTTCCAGGCTTACATTGTGAAGGACGGTTCCTTCCCCGTAAGTGGCCTTTACATATTCTAGCTGAAGCATTTACTTCTCCCCTCCTCTTCCCAGATACACATCAATTACCGTCTGGTTTTTCGAAACGGAATCCATGGTGCCTTCATCCAAAATATGGCCTTCATGGAATACGGTAACACTGTCGGAAACCTCTTTGGCAAACTGCATATCATGCTCCACCACAATAATGGAACACTCCTTTTTTATCTTTTTTAACAGCTCCGCAGTTTTCTCCGTTTCTCTTCTTCCCATGCCGGCCACCGGCTCATCTAACAGCATCAATTCCGGCCTTGCCGCCATGAGCATTCCGATCTCCAGCCACTGCTTTTCTCCATGGGAAAGGCGGGTCGGATACTTAAATCGTTTATCAATCAGACCTACAAATTCCAGGCAGTAATCAATATATTCCTGTTTTGCCTTAGAGAGGGTGTGGAAAGTGGTGGAATAAAGAGTATGCTTTCTGGCTGCCGCCAGCTCCATGTTTTCTCCAATGGTAATCCCGTTAAATACGCTGGGAGCCTGAAACTTTCTTCCGATTCCCAGATTGGAGATTACATGCTCTTTCATCTTGCTTACTTCATATTCCCCTTTATAAATAATCCGTCCGCTGCTCACATGATTTTTTCCGCAAATCGCGTCCAGAATAGTGGTTTTTCCTGCTCCGTTTGGGCCGATAAAAAAGCGGATTTCATGGTCTCCAACAGTTGTCGAAACATGATTAATCGCTTTAAAATCGCCAAACTGGATGCTTACATCATCGATCTGCAATAAAGGCGTCATTCAGCTCATCCTCCTCTGCTTTTTTTGAAGAAAATTTTCTGGCAATCCGTCCGGGAAGCTCACGGAGAGAAACTAATCCTCCCGGCATAAACAGGATGACAAAAATAAACACAAAGCCCAGGAAATATGACCAAAGCTCCGGGAAATTTTCACTGGCTGCCGTCTTTAATCCATTTACCAAAAGAGCGCCGAGCATAGGACCAGCCAACGTGCCTTTTCCGCCAATGGCCACCCAGATAATCATTTCTACTGATGGAGTAATATTCACATCGGCAGGAGTAATAATTCCCACCTGGCTTACGTACAGGGCGCCGGCAATTCCTGCAATTGCCGCCGATAATCCATAAACAAACACCTTATATACCGCTGTATTATATCCGGTAAACCGAACCCGGTTTTCACTGTCTCTGATGGCAATGAAAATCTTTCCGATCCGTCGGCTGATTAAAAATCTGCACACGCAGAAAATCAGAATCAGCGCAATTAATGTGGCATAATATAAGGCCAGCTTTGTGGAAGGACTGCTTAAACTCTTCCCAAATATTGTGGTAAAATTCGTAAGGCCGTTGGAACCTCCGGTATACTCCTGGCTGCCAATCAGCAGCACGGAAAGAATCATCGCCATTGCCTGGGACAAGATTGAAAAATACACTCCTCTGATCCGGTTAAGAAAGGTAAGATAGCCAATAATCACCGCCAGGATCACCGGGACTCCAATCACCATCACCATAGCAAACACTGGATTCCCGAAGGGTTTCCAGAACAGGGGAAGCTCAGAAACACCAGACCAGGTCATAAAATCCGGCAGGCTGCTTCCTGACGCTTCAAGCTTCAGATACATCGCCATACAGTAAGCTCCCAGTCCGAAATAGACTCCATGGCCTAAACTCAAAATTCCTGTATATCCCCAAATCATATCAAGTCCAAGAGCCACAATGGCATAACACATATATTTTCCCAAAAGACTTACCCGGAACATAGACAGGTAAAAGGGAGTGGTGGCCAGGAACAAAAAAATCACCAGGGCCAGCACAATGGTCACATCTGGTCTCCATTTTTTCTTTTCCATTTTCCTTCCTCCTTAATCCTCCAGCGCCCGGTTTCTCACTGCGAAAATGCCCTTCGGCCGGAACTGAAGCAGCAGAATAATGCAGGCGAAAATCAATACCTTTCCCACAGAAGCATTGGTAAAAAATTCAAAGGCAGTGCCGCCGATGCCTATAAATCCAGAGCCCAGCACCGTTCCTAAAATGCTTCCCGCGCCGCCTACTACAACGGTCATGAAGGTATCTACAATATAATTCGTTCCTAAGGTAGGACCAATGGGACCAATCCAGGTTAACGTACATCCGGCCAGGCCAGCCAGGCCGGAGCCCATAGCAAAAGTGACAGAATCAATTCTTCTGGTGTTTACTCCCAGGCTGGCCGCCATATTCCGGTTCTGCATTACCGCCCGGATATTCCTTCCCTGGCGGCTCTTATACATCAGCGCGTACACTCCCCCAAGACAGATCAGGGCGATGAAAAGAATAAAAATTCTCTTGTACGGCAGCGCTAAAGTACTGGTAATTCTTAAGTTTCCTGCCAGAAAGGAAGGTGAATCCACGCCTACATTCGGTGCTCCAAAAATACTCCTGGCCAGCTGCTGCAATACCAGGCTTACTCCCCAGGTAACCAAAAGGCTGTCTTCGGTTCTTCCGTAAAGCCGGCAGATCATCAGCCGCTCCAGCACCGCGCCGAAAAGGGCAGCGGTGAAAAAGGAAGCGACGATGGCCACAAATACATATGCGTCAAAAACACCTGCCGGCAGATATGCTCTGAACAAGTTCTGCACCACATACGCCGTGTAAGCGCCGATCATAATAAATTCTCCGTGAGCCATGTTGATTACGCCCATCAAGCCGAAGGTAATGGCTAATCCCAGGGAGGCCAGAAGGTAAATGGAGCTTACACTGATTCCGTTAAAGATCTGCATGATAAAAGTTTCCATAGTCCGTCTTCGCTCCTTTTTCTCATAATATAACGCCGCCTTATCTGCGGCAGAACTGCTTCCTAGGACTCCTGTCCAGAAAGGCCTGCAGCCCAGTCATATCCACTCAGATAAGGATCCGGCTTTACCGGCTCGTCAGTAGCCCAGATCTCATCGATCAGGCCATCTCCGTTGATCTCTCCGATTCTTACCGTCTTATAAACATGCTGATTATCTCCATCAATGGTAATGGTTCCTTCCGGAGCTGCAAAGCTGATGCCTGCGGCAGCTTCCCGCACTGCATCCACATCGGTAGTTCCCGCCTTTTCTACTGCAGCCGCCCACAGATAAACGGCATCATATCCTGCCTCGATGGGATCGTCGGTCACTCGGTCTTCTCCGTATTTTGCCTTGTAAGCCGCCACGAATTTTTCATTTTCCGGGGTGTCGGTGGTCTGGTAATAGTTCCAGGATACCAGGTGACCTTCCAGATAAGAAGCGCCGATTCCGGCAATTTCTTCCTCTGCAATAGAGACAGAGCAAGTCATCACATCATCAGCAGTAAGTCCTGCATCACTTAACTGTTTGAAGAAAGCTACGTTAGAGTCTCCATTTAACGTATTAAACACGAAATTCGGCTGAGCCGCCTGAATCTTATTAATAATGGTGGTGTAATCGGTGTGGCCCATGGGGGTATATTCCTCTCCTACGATCTCATAGCCCATAGCCTCTGCCTGCGCCTTAATGATGCTGTTGGCTGTTCTTGGGAAAACATAATCCGAACCCACTAAAAAGATCTTCGGTCCGTAGTTCTCCGCCAGATATTCTACTGCCGGAACGATCTGCTGGTTAGGCGCGGCGCCGATGTACATTACATTCTTGCTGGACTCCATTCCTTCATACTGAACCGGATACCACAGCAGGCCGTTATGGCTTTCAAATACCGGAATAACCGCCTTGCGGGAAGCTGATGTCCAGCATCCAAACACGGTGGCTACCTGATCGCTTTCCAGGAGCTTGGTGGCTTTTTCCGTGAAAGTGGCATTGTCTGACGCACCGTCTTCTACCACATACTCAATCTGCTTTCCCAGCACGCCGCCTGCCGCATTGATCTCTTCAATCGCCAGGATTTCTGCGTCACGTACGGATGTTTCACTGATGGCCATGGTACCGCTGAGAGAATGAAGAATACCTACTTTAATGGTATCTCCCTCCTCTGCACTTCCTGAAGTTTCTGTGCCAGATGTTCCAGCGTTTTCTGCTGCAGTCTGTCCCTGGCTTTCTCCGGAAACCTCCGACAGTGCTCCTCCGCTGCATCCTGCCAGAGACAGAGCCAGAATCCCTGCCATTCCTGCCGCTGCCAGTCTGTTAACCCATTTCCATTTTCTCATACTTTTCGCATCCTTTCTGCACATAGATTTTTGCTCCAGTCAGCTCCCAGAGCCTTGCCTCAAAACGCCTCCTCAAACGTCTCGAAGCAGCCCACAGACAAACGGAAAAAAGCCGTCATTTCGGGAATTTTCCCTGAAAATGACGGCTTTGTCTGTCCTGATTTCTCTGTGAACTTTTATGTGCTTTATCATACTGAATTTTTGGGCAGAAAAAAACATGAAATTTCCGGTTTTTTCCCCTATAAAACCGAAAGGCCATTTTATCCTTCCCGTCTGAACCTGGCTGGAGTCATTCCTGTATACGCTTTAAACAGTCGGGAAAAGTAGTCAATTGTACCGTATCCTGTGCGCTCAGCCACCTGATAAACCTTCAGATTCGTCCGATTAAGCAGGCTTTTCCCATACTCCATGCGCATCATCGTCAGATATTCATTCTGCCCCATGTTCATTCTCTGTTTAAACAATATTCTTACATAATCCCGGCTTAATTCCAGCTCGTCCGCCGTCTCCACCAGGCAGGCTCCCTCCCCCAGATGTGCAGCCATTCCCTCCAAAATCCGGTTTACCGTTCCATCTATCCGATCCAGATGAAATCTCTTAACCATCCCTTCCAGCTGATCAAGACTGGTAAAAACATCTTCCTTCCAGCTCTTTTCTTTCTTCTTTCCGTCCCATTCTTCCATGACAGCTGCCCCAATCCTGAGCAGCCACGGAAATTCCCGTCCTATTCTCCGGTACAGTTCCTGAAAAATCTGGAATACCGCTTCCTTCCTCTGTTCTTCCCTTGGATATTTCTTTTCCAGCAGATTCAAAATCTCCTCCATATATTTTTTCAGTCCTTCTCCTCCATCCTCCTTTCCCAGCAGTTTTCCATAAAGCACTTCCATCTGGCGTTCAGAAATTCCCCCCTGCTTTCCCTGGGCTTTTAATGCTCTTCTCCTCTCCAGCTCCGGCACAATACCGGTTAAAACCTCCATTAACTTTCGTTCCCCCACAGGTCTGGGGATAAAATCCAGCGCGCCCAGATGCATCCCTTCTCTGGCCGCCTCAAAGCTGCAGCTGCTTCCTAAAAGCACCAGCGCACCGGAATAATTCATCTGCCGTACTGATTCTGCAAAAGTTCCTTTTCCCTTTCCTGAAGGCAAACGGATATCTGCAATGACCACGTCAAAGTCTTCTTTTTCCAAAAGCGCTAAAGCTGCAGCCCCCCTGTCCGCCACTTTTTTCAGAGAAAATTCCGACTCCTGCCAGAAGCGGTACGCCTTCACTTGTTCTCTGATCCGCTCTTCTTCCTCTACATAAAGAACTGTATACATTCCCATCCTCCTGTCTGTCCAGCTTCCCCGCAGCAAACAAAAAAAGCGAAGGAGCCAGACCTTGAGTCTTCAGCTCCTTCGCTTTTTCATCATTCTAATACAATTTTCTTTCTTTTGCAATCCCTTGTTTTCCCCATCCCCTCCCTTTCCTTTTTCGCCTGTTTTCAGACACTTTTCCCACCATTGTTATAAAAATGTAATATTCTCTTAAGAGGAACTCAATTGCTTAACAACGCCAAACCCACTATAATGAAGATAAGAAAAACACATGCACAATGCAAAGGAGGGGTTCCATGAAAAAGCGAATCAGCTGCCTTGCGCTGGCCGTCCTCCTTACGCTGGGAGGAGCATTGAGCGCACATGCAGACGACTTAACAAAAATTGATAAGGTCTCCGTAACAGTTTCCTGCAGTCCGAAACCGGCGGCAGGAGATGAAGTGGGAAATGTAACAGTTACCACAGAAAGCAAGGAATTTACTGTTGACATCGCAGAATTTACCACAGACAATGACACCTGGGTGCTGGGAGATGAACCTATGGTTCTGGTCGAGCTTTCCGCCAATGACGGCTACCGTTTCTCCTACACCTCCAAAAGCCATTTCTCCATTTCCGGAGACGGCGCTGAATTTGAAAAAGCCAAGATCTATGACAGCGGAAGCTGGATGGAATTAACCATCTCTCTGGATCAGATTAAAGGGCGTCTGGACGCTCCAGAATATCTGGACTGGAACGGCACCATTGCCCAGTGGGATCCTATGGACGGAGCCAAGTCTTATGAAGTCCGTCTCTACCGCAACGGACGAACCGTAACCACCGTAAAAACCCAGAATACCTACTATGATTTCTCCGGACAATTCACCCAGGAGGGAGATTACTCCTTCAAGGTTCGCGGCGTCGCTGAGTATAATGACAGAGCCGGCGATTGGTCCGAGTCCTCTGATGACCAAACCATCGAAAAAGACGCTCTGCAGTATATTTCCGGCAGCGGCCGCTGGATTCTTGATTCCAATGGTTGGTGGTATATGTACGCCAACGGCGGCTATCCCAATGATGGATTCCGCCAAATTGACAATGCCTGGTACTACTTCAATCCCAACGGTTATATCCAGCTCCAGTGGGGATTCATCAACGGACACTGGTACTATTTCGGAAGCAATGGAGTGATGACCACAGGATGGCAGCTGGTAAACGGCATATGGTATTACCTGGGACCGGACGGCATTATGGCTACAGGATGGCAGTACATTAACGGCAAATGGTATTATCTGGACAGTTCCGGCGCCATGTACGCCAACACCTACACCCCTGACGGACATTTCGTAGATGCCAGCGGGGCCAGAGTCTGGTAAGTCTGCTGAGGGATCAGCTCAATAACCTTCATCCTGCCTGTTAAGGCGCTGCAGCCAGATGGCTGCAGCGCCTTTTCTCATGGGGAAATGCCTTGACACATTTGTGCACTTTGTATAAAATTAAGATAAATATCGAAGAAATAACGATATATTTGTATAATGACACCAGGGTCAAAAGGTCGGAAATCCCATGCAGGCTTGCTTGCAAGAGGATTTTCGATCTTGGGCCCCCAACCTCATATAATGAAAGGAGGATGTTTATGAATTATTACGACCTGGCTCTGAAACGAAAATCCACCCGTGAATTTAAGCCCCGGAAAGTAGGAAGTGATCTTCTGGAAGAAATCAACGACTACGCCCTCACCTGCCCCAGGCTTCTTAAAGACGCCCAGACCAAATGGCAGATCTTGCTGGGAGAGAATACCTTTGAGGCTCTCTCTGGCTGTGCGGGCTATCATGGATTTATGGTAGAAGCCCCTGCCTATCTTCTGCTGCTGTCTGATCCCTGTCCCTGGTATCTGGAAAACGCAGGATATATGGGGGAAGAGATGGTTCTTAAGCTTACGGACCTGGGGCTCGCCACCTGCTGGATCACCATCCGTGAGCCGGAAAAGTTAAAGGAAAAGCTGAATCTGGCCACTCCAATGGTGCCTGCAGCCTTAATTGCCTTCGGCTGGGAAAAAACCTCTCCTGGAATGCGCATTGATATCAAAAGTCCCTCCAACATTTCCCTGAAACAGCGCAGCGGACAAATCGCGCCTAAGCTTTATCTGGAGGACGCAGTTTACGAAGGAGACTGGGGAATGCCTTCCACGATCCAGCACTGGAGCCCCCGTTCTGATCTTTACCGCGCCCTGATCGCCGCCTGCTGTGCTCCCACCGCATTAAACCGACAGCCTTTCCGGTTTATTTTCGATCACAATCAAATTACTCTGGTGATTCTTCCTGACCAGCTTACCTCTCCGGAAAATGCCAAGCTGAACACTGGAATCGTCATGCATGACTTTGCCAAAGTTATGGAACAGCAGAATTCCAGAGCCGGACAGTGGAATCTAACCCCTGCTGACAACGGATATCATCTGCCAAAAGGCGCCGTGGCAGCCGGCAGTTTCTCTCTGTAACCGCCAACTGTCAGCCGGCAGTTTCTCCTTTACTGGAACTGTGCCTCATAAAGACGCCGGTAAAAGCTTCCCTTTGCCATCAGACTGTCATGAGTTCCCTGTTCTATTACTTCCCCGTGGTTCATCACCAGAATCCAGTCTGCATTCCGGATAGTGGACAGCCGGTGGGCGATGACAAAGCAGGTTTTTCCTTCCATCAGCTTTGTCATCGCCGCCTGAATCCGGCGCTCTGTTCTGGTATCCACGTTGGAGGTGGCTTCATCCAAAATCAGCATCCCTGCATCTAAAAGCATTGCCCGGGCAATGGTTAGAAGCTGCTTCTGACCCTTCGACACATTCGACCCTTCCTCATTTAATACGGTATCATAACCCTGGGGAAGGCGGGAAATAAAGGAATGAATTCCCGCCGCCCTGGCAGCCGCCTCCACCTGTTCTCTGGAAACCCCTTCCCGTCCATAAGAAAGATTCTCATACACCGTTCCGGTAAACAGCCAAGTATCCTGAAGAACCATAGCGTAAGCCTTTCTTAAACTTTCTCTGGTCCAATCTTCCACAGGCCTTCCATCTACTATCACTTTGCCGGAATTGGCATCATAAAACCGCATCAGCAGATTAATCAAAGTGGTTTTTCCTGCTCCTGTGGGTCCTACAATGGCCACCAGACTGCCTGGTTTTGCATGGAGAGAAAGGTCTTTAAAAATCAATTTGCCCGGTTCATAGCCGAACGCCACATGAGAAAGTTCCACCTCTCCTTTGGTATTTTTAAGTTCCAGAGCTCCCGGCTTATCGGCCTTCTCCGGTGCTTCATCCAATACGGCAAACACTCTCTCCGCTGCCGCCAGAGCCGACTGGAGCTCGCTTAAAATATTGGCCGCCTCATTAATCGGACCGGAAAACTTCCGAGAATACAGCACGAAGGAAGAAATCCGCCCGGCTGACATTCTGCCGAATAAAAACAGCACCGCTCCCAATACACTGATCAATGTCAAGGAAAGATTATTTACAAAATTTACCAGTGGTCCTGTGATACTGGAATAGTACTCTGACCGATAGTAAGCATCTACCGCCTCGTGGTTTACCTGATCGAACATCTGCTGGCGATTCTCCTCCTGGTGATACGCCTTCAAGGTTTTCTGACCGGTAACCTGCTCTTCGCCATATCCATTTAAGGCTCCCATGGCTCGTGACCGCCGCTTAAACAGCGGTCTTGTTTTTCCCACAATAAACCGGGTAATGCAAAGAGAAAGAGGAACCGTAATGCAGAAAACCAGCACTAGCTCTTTCGACACCAGAATCATCATCACAAAAGATCCTACCACCGTAACTGCTGTGGTCATCAGCTGAATGACATCAGAAGAAAGAGAGGTGTTGATGGTGTCGATATCATAAGAAATTCGGCTTAAAATATCTCCGGTCTGACGGGTATCAAAATATCCCGCCGGAAGGGTCAGGAGATGATTAAATACATCCCGCCGCATCTGATAAACTACCCTGCGGCTGATGGAAAGCATCAAAAACTGCAGGGCAAGGGACAGCACTGCCGAACAAACATAGCAGACAGCCATCCAGCCGGCATAGAAAAACACTTGCTGAAAATCCACTGCTCCAGGATGAATCGCATCTACCGCCTTGCCGGCTAAATACGGACCTGCAAGAGCAAGAAGATTTCCTCCCAGATTCATGACAAAGGCGCAAAAAAAGCTTAAACGGTACCGGAATAAATATCTTCCCAGCCGAACCAAACTTCCCTTTCTATCCTTAGGTTTTTCCAGTTTATCCCCTGGCTTCATGATCTTTTCCCCCTTCCCCCATTAAAGATTTCCCGTCTGCATGGCATAAAGCTCACGGTAAGGCTCACAAGAATTCAGCAATTCCTCATGACTGCCGTATCCCAGTACATTTCCATTTTCTAGCACCAGAATATGATCAGCATGGCTGATGGAACTAATCCTCTGAGCAATATAAATGCCGGTTACATTGCCGTATTCTTCCTTGATGGCCCGGCGCAGCTTAAGGTCTGTAGCATAATCCAATGCACTGGAAGAATCGTCCAGAATCAAAACCTTCGGCTCTCCTGCCAATGCTCTGGCAATGAGAATTCTCTGCTTTTGGCCGCCGCTTAAATTTGCTCCTCGGATATTCAGTTTTTCCTGGCTCTGGCCTGTCTTCTCCTTTACAAACTCTTCCGCCTGGGCCGCCCGGATAGCCTTCTCCACCTGGCGTCTGGTAAGATTTCTTCCCAGACGGACATTCTCGTAAATTGTATCTTCAAAAAGAGTGTCGCTCTGGAAGACCACGCCGATCTGCTCCCGCAGCTGACCAAAGGTCTGATGGCGCACATCCTTTCCTCCCACCAGAATCCGGCCGGAATCCGGCTGATAAAGGCCTAACAAAAGCGCCGCCACCGCAGTCTTTCCTGCTCCTGTTTCTCCAATAATTCCCAGAGACTCTCCCCGTTTCAGGGAAAAGGAAATCTTATTTAGCACCGGCTTTCCCGGATAATAGGAAAAGGTCACATTTTTAAAGGCCACAAACTCTTCCTGGCTTCCCCAATCTATAACCGGCTCAGCCGTCTGTTCCCCGCCGCTTTCTTCTTTTCCTTCCTCCTCCAGGGCTTCTTTCCTTGTCAGCTTCTGGTCTAACTCCTGCTCGTCTTCAGTCTCTAAAATCTGTGAAATCCGTTCAGCTGAAGCCTCGCCTTTGGAGAAAATCACAAACATCTTTGAGATGGACAGCATCGCGTTAAGGATAATGGTAAAGTAAGTCAAAAACGCCAGGATCTTTCCTACCTCACTGGTGCCGTTCTGGACTCTGAAGGCTCCTACGATGACCACCAGCACCAGCCCCAGATTTAAAATCAAATTCATAGCCGGATTCAGCGAAGCAGTAACCATTCCCGCCCGCTGCTCCCGATCCACCACCATACGATTCCACCGGTCAAAACGGTTCTTTTCATATTCTGCCTTAGAAAGAGCTTTAATTACCCGGATTCCCGCAATATCCTCCCGAACCAAACGGACGAAACCATCCACCGCCTCCTGAGTTTTGGTATACATGGGAATGCTTTTCTTCGTCAAATACCAGATAATCAAGCCAAGCACCGGCGTTAAGGCCAAGAGAATCGAAGCCAGCACCCAGTCCAGCGTTAACGTCATTACAATTCCCCCCAGGAAAAGCACTGGGGCCCGTACCCCCTGACGCTGCATGCGGCTCAGCATATTATGCACATTATAAGTATCGCTGGTTAGACGGGAAATCAGAGTAGGCTTAGTCCACCGGTCTACCTGAGCGCTGGGCAGATACATCACTTTATGAAATAAATCTCTCCTTAGCCATTCTACAATTTCTCCCGCCACCTTAGAGGCCATGCGGTTGGCAACTACCGTCCCCCCCATAGCCAGTATGGAACAAAGCAGCATGGCTCCGCCCCAAAATACCAGCTGCCCTACATCCTTCATGGGAATCACCGTATCAATCATATACGCCAGAATCCAAGGCAAAAAAAGATCCATAATGGTTCCCACAAACTTTACCGCCAGCCCCCATGCCATTCTGCCGGCATAAGGCCGGATATACACCCTTATAAGACGTTTCATCTTACGCTGTCCCTATCCCTTTCCTGTTCTTGTTCCCCCGCTGCCTGCTCAGTTTCCTCCCAGGTATCATACCAGTTAAGACAAGCCCTGGTCCAGGCCTCCCAGGCAGAACAAAGCTCATCTTCCATTTCTTTCTCTTCTTCACAGATTGGCGGGCTTTCTCCCATCTGCGCTTCTGCCCATCTGTGCCATTCTGCCTCCTGCCGCTCCTCATTTTCTCTCTGGTATATTGCCCACAGCTTCTCCACAGCCAGAGAAGCGGACTCCAGCTCTTCCGAAGCCAGGCGCAGCTGCCAGTCCTCGTAAGCCTCTCTGGTGCTCTGTTCTCGAAGCCGGTGCCGTTCAGCCTTAGGAACTGCTCTGATTCCCGCTAAAAGAGCCTGCTCTTCCGCTCTGATTCTAGCAGCCGGGCTCTCCCCCTGATCCGCCTTCATCCGCTCCAGATAATGGCTGTAGCCAAAGGGATAATACATCACAGACTGTCCTTCAAAAATCAGCACCGACTCCGCCACCTGATCAATAAAATACCGGTCATGGGAGACGAACAGCAAGGTTCCCTGATAGGCCTGAAAAGCGGATTCCAAAGTTTCCCTGGCCTGAATATCCATGTGATTTGTAGGTTCATCTAAAAGGAGAAGGTTAGGCCGGCTCAAAAGAAGTTCCGCCAAAAGAAGCCTGGATTTTTCTCCTCCAGAAAGAGAAGAAACTTTCACAGATGCCTTCTTCCCGCCAAATAAAAATCCAGCCAGCGCCGACCTGGCCTCTTTCTGAGTCAAGGCCGGAAACTGCCGGCAAAAATGCTCAAGAACGGTTTGTTCTGACTGAATCTCTGCAGAATGCTGGTCAAAATACCCCATCACCGTCTGATTACCAAGACTTAACCTGCCTCCAAGAGGAGGCACAAGGCCTGCCGCCGTTTTCAGAAAGGCGGATTTTCCCGCTCCATTATCTCCCAAAATTGCAATTTTCTGCCCACGCCTTACCCGCAGAGAGAGCTCCAGCAGCACCTTGTCATATCCGATTTTTAACTGTTCTGCTTCCAGCACCCATTTGCTTCCTAAGACTAATGGTTCAATAGGGGCTGCAAACGTGTGCACATCATCCGCTAAAGGCTTTTCGATCAGCTCCATCCGCTCCATCATCTTCTTTCTGGAGCGGGCAAAAGCCGCTTTTCTCGGTTTATTTTTAAACCTGACCACCAGCTCTTCCAACCGCTCCAGCTCTTGCTTCTGACGCTCATAAGCTTTCTTTCCGGTTTCCAGCTCCTTAATCCTCTGCTTCCGGTATTCTGTATAATTGCCCCAATACCGTTTTAATTTTCCTTCCTGGAGAGCATAAACAATTTCCGCCGTTCTGTCCAGAAAAAAGCGGTCATGAGACACCATCACCACTGCCTTTTCATAGGTTTTCAAGTAATCCTCCAGCCATTCTACCGTATGAATATCCAAGTGGTTCGTGGGCTCATCCAACAGCAGAATATCCGGCTTAAGGAGCAGCAGACGAATCAGGCAAATCTTCGTCTGTTCTCCTCCGGAAAAAGAAGAAAATTTCCGTTTTTTCTCCTCCTTGCGGAAGCCAAAACCCGTAAAAATCCGGTCATACTCCATCTCATAGGAATAGCGTTCCCGAGAAAATCGGTCTTTGACCGGGCATTCCGCCAAAAGCAGCTCCTCCACTGTCCGGTTTCCATCCAAGTCTGGATTCTGCCGAAGCATCCCAATGGTAAGCTTTCTGTCCTGAACAATTCTCCCGCACCGCTTATCGTCCCGGTCTAAGGGAATTTCTCCTGCGATTACCCGGAGAAGAGTTGTCTTCCCCGCCCCATTTCTTCCCACCAGGGCAATCTTTTCTTTTCCTTTCACCTCAAAATCCACGTGATCCAGTACCAACCGCCCCCCGGCGGAAACCGTTCCGTCTGAAATCTGATACAGCATGCCCTTCTCCTGTCCTCTTTCAACGTTTTTCCTCTGTCATTTTTTTATTTTATCCCAGTTTTAAGGATAAATCAATGGAATATCACGCACAAAAAAGACTGCTCTCTCAGAATCTTCTCAGACGCTGAAAAAGCAGCCTTTTCCTGCAAAATACTCCCCTTATTTTCTATCCATTCATGAAGGATTACTGTCTTACTGCCATAATCTCCTCCATCTGCTTAACTGCCCCTTTCCTTTCCACTTCACAGGAAGAAAAAGCTGCACTGTTGGCTACCAGCACAGCCGTAGTCGGGCTGTAGCCTGCCCTGCGAATCGCTTCGATATCAAACGTAAGAAGCTTCTGTCCGGCTTCTACCTGATCTCCCATCTTAACCAGAAGACGGAAACCTTCGCCTTTCATATTCACCGTGTCGATTCCAACGTGAATCAGCATCTCCACCCCTCCCGGGCCAGTTAATCCGATGGCGTGAAGGGTGTCTGTAGTAGAGGCAACGGTTCCTGCAAAAGGAGCGACCACCGCTCCCACTTCAGGCTCAATTCCCACCCCGTCTCCTAAAACGCCGCCGGCAAAAATCGGATCCGGAATCTCCTCTCTGGAAATCAGGTTCCCCGTAATGGGAGAAAGAATCCGGCAGATCACTTCGCCCTCCTTCTTCTCCGAAGAAGAGCCCTCCTTCCCATCAGTCTGAACCGTTCCATCAGAAGCATCTGCAGCCTCATCTGCAGCCTTTTCCTCTGCCTTTTCTTCCCCGTCTTCTTCATCCTTCCACACAATCCAAGTAAGAGCAAAGGAAATCACAAAAGCTACGGCCAAGGAAACGGCGTACTGCGCCGTATAATCCAAGGTAATTAAAAAACCTGGAATACCGGTAACACCATAAGAAGTGGCGCCAATGTGGAACATGGCTCCCAGCAGAGCTCCTGCAGCCCCGCCGATCATGCCGCAGACCAAGGGCTTAACCAGGCGTAAATTCACGCCGAAAATCGCCGGTTCTGTAATGCCTAAGGCTGCAGAAAGAGAAGAAGGAATCGCCACCGCCTTCATTTTATGATTCTTTGCCTTTAATCCCACAGCAAGGCAGGCTGCACCTTGGGCAAAATTTGCTGCGGAAGCAATGGGCATCCAAATATTCAAACCGCCCTCTGCAGACAGCATGCCTGCCTCGATTACATTGTACATATGATGAATACCACAGACCACGGTAAGGGGATAAAGGGCTCCCATTACCATGGAACCGACTCCGTGTCCCACGGAAATAATCCACTGAGCAAAATCCAGCACATAATTTTCCGCCACAGAAAAAATAGGACCGATGATTCCTAAAGTCAAGAAACCAGTAATGAGCACCGTACAGAGAGGAGTGACAAACAGATCAATCATCTCTGGAACTACTTTATGGAGCCGTTTTTCCAGCTGGCTCATGAGCCACACCGCAATTATAACGGGAATCACATGTCCCTGGTAACCTACCTGGCGGATCGGCAGTCCGAAAATATGCCAAACGGGAATTTCAGAAGGATCCATCCCTGCAATGGACCAAGCGTTGATCAAATTGGGATGAATCATAATCATGCCGATCACCGCTCCCAGAAAAATATTGCCGCCAAATACTCTGGCTGCTGAAACGGCAATGAGCACGGGAAGGAAAGTAAATGCCGTATTGGCGAAAAGATCCAAAATCCCATACCAGTCGCTGCCGGCAAACGAAGGAATTGCTTTTCCCAGGGCCTCTACCAGCCCCATCATCAGGCCAGAAGCTACAATAGCGGGAAGAATGGGAACAAACACATCGCCAAGCGCCTTAATCATCCGTTTAACAACAGGCTGCCTGGCCGCTGCCGCTGCCTTTACCTCCTCTTTGGTGGCCGCCGTCATGCCGCTGACCGCCAAAAACTCATCATAAACCTTGTTCACTGTACCGGTACCGATAATCAGCTGCAGCTGGCCGTTATTGCTGAACACTCCTTTTACGCCTTCAATGTTCTCCAGCTTCTTCATATCAATTTTACTGTTATCCACCGTTACCAAACGAAGTCTGGTGGCGCAGTGAGCAGCACTTACCAGATTTGACCGGCCTCCGAGGTTATCAAAAATCTCTTTGGCGCATTTTGCATAATCTAATGCCATGATCCATTCCCCCTGTTCTGTCGTCCCAACTTAATTCTCCACTTCAAAAGACTGCACTTTTTTCTTCTGTTATCCTGTTCTTCTCAGCAGCCGGTCTCGTGCAGCACCCTATGTTCCTCTATGTACCAATGCTAATTGATCAACTGATACTTAAGAAACGCCCGATAAAGACCGTCCTCGCTTACCGACGGACAAATATCATCCGCCAAATGCTTCAGCTGGCTGCTTCCAT
The DNA here is from genome assembly GCA_018713255.1 of Candidatus Cottocaccamicrobium excrementipullorum. Classification (GTDB taxonomy): domain Bacteria; phylum Bacillota; class Clostridia; order Lachnospirales; family Lachnospiraceae; genus Caccovicinus; species Caccovicinus excrementipullorum. Next base: position 25,704 of record DVFL01000019.1, read on the forward strand.
TCTCCATACACACCCCAAAGCCGGCAGTTTCCAGCATTTCCAGATCATTCATGCTGTCGCCGAAGGCAATCGAATCTTCCAGGCCTATTCCCAGATAACAACAGACCCGCTTCACCCCTTTTCCTTTATCGAACGCCCGGCTTACCATCTCGCCATTTACAAAACCATACTGATCTGGTTCCTGGATGCAGAAAGAAAAATCCTCCTTCAATACCTCCCTGGGCTGGTCAAGCTGCTTAAGGGTGGGGCTCATCACCACAATCTTGTATACCGGCTGGCCCTCATACTCCTCAAGAGGCCGGATATTCAATGTGCTTTCCAGCTGCCTTCTCCAGCGGAGAAGCTCGCTGTTGGCTCCTTCTGCCGCATGGGCCGCCAGAAATTCTTTAAAGCCGGAATCTGTAAAAGAACCGTCCCGACACTCAATGGTGTAAAAAACACCGTTCTCCTCCAACAATCTAACGGCTTTCTCCTGCTGCGCTTTCGTTACCGGGTTATCATAAATCACCTGGTTTCCGCAGAGAATATATCCCCCAGAACTGGCAATCACCCCGTCAAAGGGATACGCCAAAAGCGGGGACAGCATCCCGTAATTGCGGCCGGAGCAAAGATATACCAAATGTCCATTTTCCCTGGCCTGACGAATCGCCTTAAGGGCGGACTGGGGAGGTTCATTTTTCCCCGGTTCTGTCAAGGTACCGTCAATGTCCAGGAAGATAATTTTTCTCTTCATAATCCTCCTTTATGTAATCGTTCTCTTTTAATTTTCGCCATTTTTTATTGATTTTACATGGTTTTAAAACAAATATCGGCAAATTATTGTTTTTTTATGTGATATCGTTCTCATGTTGTGATTTCATTATAATCACTTCCGCTCCTGCTGTAAATTGCCAGGTTCACCAAAAGAAGTCGCAAGTTTTTATGCACTTTATCTAAAAACTAAGACGGTATCCTGTCTTTATTATTCAGGATACCGTCTTTTTTATTTCCCCCTAAAATCTGGAAGATTCATTTTGAATAATCTCAAAGCCCATTTTCAGTTCTTTGTTCACCATCTTTCCATCTTCCATTCGTTCTACCAGCATCAGCGCCGCCTCCCGCCCGCTGGTCTTATAAAAGAAATGAACTGTAGTCAGACTAGGCGTAATATACCGGCCAATGGGCGTATCTCCCGTTCCAATCATCTGAACCTGGTCGGGAATCGCAATTCCCGCCTCTTTCAGATAAGCTGAAGCCCCCACGGCAATATTGTCCGTGGCGCAGAATACACAGTCGATGGAAGGCTCCCTCTCCAGCAGAACTTTCATGCCCTCATATCCCGATTCTATGGTGAACTCTCCCTCCAGCATTAATTCTGGTCTGCAGGGAATATGCTTTCCTTTCAGGGCCGCCTCAAATCCTTTACGGCGGCTTAATCCAGCAGCCTCATCCCGGTCTGTTACGCCCAGATAAGCCGGCACTCTGCCTTTTTCCAGCATCATGTCCGTAATCTCCTTGGCAGCATGAAAATCATCTTGATACACACAAGAATAGCCTGCCAGCCGCTGGCCCAAAATCACCACCGGCACCCGGCATTCCTTCAAAAGCTTTTTATGCCTGGCCGAAAAAATCGTGGCAATGAACAGGATGCCATCCACTTGATTGTCCTTAAACAGATTGAGATATTTCAGCTCCTCCTCCGTATTGTTATTGGTATTAGCCAAAAGAAGCTGATATCCTTTCTCAGTGAGCACATCGCTGATGCCGGCTACCATTCTGCTCACTGTATCGGAATTAATCTTAGGAAGAATTACCCCAACTAACCGGGTTTTTTTCGTCCGCAGAGTCTGGGCCTGGGTGGAAGGCTGATAGCCGGTTTTTTCAATGGCTTCTTTGATTTTTTTCCATTTTTCCTGACTGACATAGCCGTGATTCAAATACCGGGACACGGTGGCTCTGGACACCCCTGCCATTTCAGCAATTTCATTAATGGTCAATTTGTCCTCCTTACGCTGAAGCCTTCCGATACGCCCTGGATATTTTCCTGCCTTCGCCAAGAAGCAGGAGCTTAAAGCTGTCAGCGGTTTTTCAGGGCTTTTTTGGGTTAATCATATTTATTTTAGCCCATTTTCCGCTGGGATACAATCATTGTTTTATCGTTCTCTTTTTTCTTTGCAGATTTTGGAAGTATAACTGAACATCCTTTGGTAAATCCTTCTTTATGTACTCTGATTTTGCTTTTTTAGCGGAGGTAAGAACATATGGCAGGATACAAAGTAGAAATCTGCGGAGTGAATACAGCCAAGCTCCCCCTTCTTACCAATGAGGAAAAGGAAGAATTGTTTAAACGGATCGTAAAAGGCGACAAGGAGGCGCGGGAGACCTACATCAAAGGAAACCTCCGTCTGGTGTTAAGCGTCATCCAGCGGTTTGCCTCCAACAATGCAGAAAATATTGACGATCTCTTCCAAATCGGCTGCATCGGCCTGATGAAAGCGGTGGACAATTTTGATCTCTCCCAGGGGGTCCGTTTTTCCACTTACGCCGTCCCCATGATCTGCGGTGAGATCAAACGGTTTCTTCGGGACAACAACAGCATCCGGGTATCCCGCTCTATTCGGGATGTGGCCTACAAAGCCATTTATGCCAGGGAAGCGCTGATGAAAAAGAACATGAAGGAACCTACCATCATGGAAATCGCTGATGAGGTGGGAGCCAGTAAAGAAGAAGTAACTTATGCTCTGGATGCCATCCAAAGCCCGGTAAGCTTGTTTGAACCGGTATTCACTGATGGGGGCGATCCTCTTTTTGTTATGGATCAAATCAGCGACAAGAAAAATCTGGAGGAAAATTGGGTGGAAGATATCTCCTTGAATGAGGCCATGAAAAAACTCCCCAAACGAGAACGGCATATTATCGACATGCGGTTTTTCGAAGGGAAAACGCAGACTGAAGTAGCTGAAGAAATCCATATCAGCCAGGCCCAGGTATCACGGCTGGAAAAAAACGCATTAAAAACCATGCGGAATTATCTCAGTTAAACAGCAGAAAAACGGGGCAGGCCCTAAGGCCTTCCCTTACATATTACCGCCCCAGCCTTTTTCAGCAGAGAAAAAAGGGGGCAATCAATTTGTTTTTATGCCAAAGAATATGGTAAAATAAGAAAAGGAATCACATTTTTCAACCAACCGATGAAAGGAGACAATTTCTATGCCTTTAACTTTGCAAGAAAAAGAAGATCTTCAGGAAGTTTTAACCCGCACAGGCAAACACCGAAACGCTCCGCGGATCATTCCAGAAGAATATACCGCCTATTTAAACAAAGTCCAGCAAAAGGAACTTTCTCTTCCTCTGGAGCCTCCGGCAGTTCCTGTTCGGCTGGTAATCAGCACAGCATTAGACAAAGAGGAAAACTGTCCCATCCACATCAATATGCACGGCGGAGGCTTTGTATTTCCCCAGGACCATGATGATGATCTTTACTGTGCCCATTTAGCAGCCGAACTCCATGGCATTGTTGTGGACATTGACTATGCTGTATCTTGGGATCATCCTTTTCCCATGGCCTTTGATCAATCTTACGCCGTTGTGAAATGGGTGTTCTCCCAGTGCCAATCCTGGGGAGGAGATCCAAAACGGATTTCTGTAGGCGGTCACAGCGCCGGAGGCTGTCTCGCCGCTGCCATCTCCCTTAAAGCTGCGGCCACCCGTGACTTTACTCTATGTCTTCAGCTTCTGGATTATTCTGCCTTGAACAATTACCAGGCTGTCCTTCCTGGAGGAAATGAACGCTCCTGCGCCTTCTCCAAACTTTATGCCGATGGTGATGACGATCTGCTGAAAAATCCCTACTGTTCCCCTTATTTCGCCACAGATGAAATGCTTAAAGGCCTTCCGCCGGCAGTAATCATCAACGCTGGCCTCTGTCCTTTTAAAAAAGACAATGAAGAATACGGCCTTCGCCTTGCCGCTTCCGGAACGGAAGTTACGATCAAATGCTTCATGAATAGCCCCCACGGCTTTACCATCCGCATGGCTGGAGAATGGCAGGAAGCCCAGGAATTCATTATCCGCAAGCTCAAAGAAGCCGGCCGATAATTCCGCTTGACGAAATCCCTGAGGAAAGCAGTATAATAAGACACAGATGAATAATGGAATAACAGGAGGGATTCTTATGCGAAAAAATTTTGGAGCAAAACCATTGTTGTATCCCCAGCCGGTGCTGATTATCGCAAGCTATGATGAAAATGGCATTCCTGACGCCATGAACGCAGCCTGGGGCGGCATCAGTGAATCAGATCAGATTTCCATGTGTTTAAGCGCAGGCCACAAAACCGTAAAGAACATTCTGGCCAGAAAAGCCTTTACCGTCAGCATGGCAGATGAAGCCCACGTAACGGAATGCGACTATGTGGGAATCGTATCTGGCAATCAGGTGCCGAATAAACTGGAAAAAGCCGGATTCCATACTACGAAAAGCGAGTTTGTGGATGCCCCCGTTATTGATGAACTGCCTATGACGCTGGAATGCCGTCTCATCAGCTATGACGCTGAATCCTGCATCATGACAGGACAGATCGTCAATGTCAGCGCGGAAGAACGGATTCTGAATGCAGAAGGAAACATTGATCCTCAGAAACTGGCTCCCATTACCTTCGATCCTGCAAACAATGCTTACTTAAAACTGGGAGAGAAAGTAGGCAGCGCCTTTAAAGACGGGGCAAAGCTGAAATGAAATAAGGAGAACATATGACCATTGATTATCAAGATCTGATTCTCATTAATGCCGTTCTCCAAGAAAAGGGGCTTCGTTACCGAGTCAGTTATAAGAACAATTCCGTAGCCTGCATCAATCCCCCGGGAGAATGCTGTCAAACGCCGGAACAAAGCCAGCTGACGCTGCAGGTAATTGAAGGGTATTACCAGAAGAAAAACATTCATGTTGTGTTTTCAGAAGACTCCTTGTTTTTTTCGCTTCAGGCGATGTCTTAAAAAGTAGGAGCAGAAATTCCACAAGAGCATGAAAAAGGGGCAGGATATCGCCTGCCCCTTAATTTTTCGACCTTAACACATACTACAGCACCGCCATCGCCACCGTTCCCACGGTCAGAAGGGCAAGCCCTGCCAGGGCTCTGCCCTTTAATTTTTCGCCGAATACAAAATAAGAAAACACCACTGTAACCAGCACGCTGAGCTTGTCAATGGGAGCCACCACACTGGCCGGCCCCTCCTGGAGCGCCCGGTAATAGCAGAGCCAGGAAGCGCCGGTGGCCACACCGGACAGGCCAATGAAAAACAGCTCCTTCCGGTCGATCTTCCCTACCTCCTTCTCCTTTCCGGTGACAAACACCATCCCCCAGGCCATCACCAACACCACAGCCGTGCGGATGGCTGTACCCAGGTTTGACTCCACGCCGGAAATGCCGATTTTTCCCAGGATGGCCGTAAGGCTGGCAAAGAGGGCGGAGCCGGCGGCCCAGAAGAACCATCCGCCTTTTCCCCGTTTCTCCTCCCCATCCTTTTTCTCAATCATAAGAAAAATTCCCGCCGCGATGGCCAGCACCGCAATGGCTTTAGGCAGGCTGATCCCCTCATGCAGAAAGATCAGAGCCAGAATAATGGTCAGCACCGTGCTTGATTTATCCACGGGAACCACCTTATTGATATCGCCGATCTGCAGCGCCCGGAAATAACACAGCCAGGAAGCGCCGGTGGCCGCCCCGGAAAGGATCAGAAAAAGATAAGTCTTCCCTGAAATCGAAGAAACCTGATTCCCGGAGCCTACGATCCACACAATCAGCCAGGAAAATATCAAAATTACCACCGTCCGCACCGCCGTGGCCACCGTAGAATCCGTGTTCCGGATGCCGCACTTGGCAAGAATCGAAGTAAGCCCCGCAAAGAATGCAGAGCCGACAGCATAAAGTATCCACATGATTCATTTCCTCTTTTCTTTCATCAATTTTCTGATTCTGTTAATTGGTTTTCTCCTTGCTGCAGATGGATGAATGCTGATTTCTTATTCAAAAGTTCCCTTCACCACTGCTTTTCCGTCCTGAACCATAACCCGGCCCTTGGCAATCACAGTCTTAAGCTCCAGTCCTTTTTCTGTCAGCAAACAAAGATCTCCGTCATATCCTGGAAGAATATGGCCCTTTTTGCTGAGTTTAAGAATTCTGGCCGGATTCGCCGTAATTCCCCGCAGGGCAGTTTCCAGTGGAAGTCCTTCCCGATTCACGCACTCCCGGATCTCCTTCAGCAGGCAGGAAGCCTTTCCCATTCCGATTCCCTGATATTCACCCTTGCTGTTAAAAACAGGAAGACTGCCCTGTCCATCAGATGAGATGGTAAAACTGTTCTCTGAGGCCCCAGCTTCCAAAAGCCGGCCAATTCCCCGGCACACCCGAACCTCATCGCAGATAGTCTCCCAGTAGTCAATGTCCTCATTCCCCGTAAAGTCAATGACTCCGCCTTCTTTCGCGAATTCAATACAGGACTGGAATAGAGCTTCATTGCGATTTACATGGGTGGGCAGAAACTGAGAATAAGGAATCTCCGTTTCCTTTACCGTCCGCCAGATTAAATCCATAAGCCTGGAACTGTCCCCCAGATGGATATTCACAATTCCGGCCTTGCCAGAAAGCATTCCGCCTACCCGCACATCAGAGACAATCCGGGTAAATTCTTCAAAGCTTGGCTGAGAGGAACGGTGGTCAGAAATGGCGATTTCTCCAGCTCCAATCACTTTATCCAGCAGCATAATATCCTTCATTACGCTTCCTGTCAGAGTATGGACGGGAACCTGATAGGAACCAGTATACACATAAGTGGTGATTCCTTCTTCTTCCAGTCCATGCGCCTTGGCTAAAAGCGCCGCCATATCCCTGGTAATGCCGTCTGTCCCAATACAGCCAACCACTGTAGTCACGCCGTTCATGGTCAAATCTGTCAGAGAAGCTTCAGGAGTTCTGGTGCTGAAGCCCCCTTCTCCTCCTCCTCCCATGATGTGCTCATGGCTGTCAATCAATCCCGGTATTAAAATCTGTCCGGTGCCATCGATCTCCGTCACAGAAACCGCCCCGTTAAATTCGGCGGTAAGATTCTCTCCAACGGCTGCAATCTTATCCCCTAAAATCATCACATCTTTTTTCCCTGCGTATTCCGGCTGGTAAACCGCTGCATTTCGAATAATGGTAACCATTACTTCCCCCGTCTCCTTTCTTTTTCTCCGTTTCTTCTCAACCAGCCGCTATTTAAGCGGCCAATCTTTTATTGCACAAATCTAAAAAAAGCAGACCGTCAAACGGCCTGCTTTCTAACATTACTGCAGATTAATGGCCACTGCCACGCCAATGGCAATGGTTCCCAGCAGGAAGAAAAAGGCCTGCATCTTAATCTGGAACTTAGCCCATTTTCCCCATTCAATTCCTGCTACGCCAAGTACACCGATCAGGCTGGCAGAAACTGGAGTAAAGGCATCCACAAAGCCGGCTCCCAACTGGAAGGCCAGAACTGCTACCTGACGGGATACGCCTACCAGATCAGCCAAAGGAGCCATAATCGGCATGGTCAGAGCAGCCTGTCCAGAGTTTGAAGTTACCACCAGGTTAAAGCAGCTCTGGAACAGGTACATAAATTCTGCTCCAATAAAAGCTGGAACGCCGTGAAGAACAGTTCCAATTCCATAAAGAATCGTATTTAAAGTCGAATAGGTGTCTGCGTCAGAACCTCCTAATACCAGAAGAATACCTTTCGCCATCCCTACTACCACTGCAGTGCCGGCCAAATCTGCTACACCGCTCTGGAAAGCAGACGCCATTCCATTGATGGTCATGCCGTTCAGCTTGAAAATCACGGCAATTACTCCAGCTGCAAAACCCATTACAAAGAACTGAGAAGCAATTTCTGGAATATAATAGCCTTTCTGGGTTACTCCCCAAATGATCCAGATCAAAACAGCCAGCATCTCCAAAAGAATCAGCTTATGGCCAAGATTAAACTCTCTCTCTTCTGAAGTGGCAGCGCTGAGACGAGCGCGAAAATGTCCGTCTTCCTGATATACAACAGAGCGGGTAGGTTCTTTCCGTATTCTTTCTGCATAAACCATCATATACGCCGCAGAAAGACCCGTTACAATAAACCACAAAATCAAGCGGAAGGTAGCGCCGGAAAGAACCGGAATTCCAGCAATTCCCTGAGCCACCGCCACGGAAAATGGACTCATCCATGACACAGCATTGCCTACCTGAGAAGCTACATAAGTTACCACAACAGCCACAATGGAATCATATCCCAGGGCAATAACAAAGGGAACCATAATCATAGCAAAGGGAATACACTCCTCCGCCATTCCAAAGGTAGCTCCCCCAAGAGAAAACAGTACAAACAAACAAGGCAGAGCCAGCCGCTCCAGGCCCTTTGTCTTTTCAATAAATGCGTAAATTCCCGCATCAATGGCTCCGGTCTTCATGATAATGCCGAAAGAACCGCCTACTACCAGAATCAACGCGCAGATTCCTACGGCTGAACCAGAACGGTCTCCCGTCACCAAACCTTCAAAGACATAATTTAAGAAGCCGAAGCCGCCAAAATCTTCCGTTCCCCAAATCTTTGCCGTTTTGTGAAGCTTCTGGCTGGTGTCATAGATGGCATCGCCGTACTGGCCATACAGCACATCATCTGTCAGCCCCAGCTCATCTAAATCTGCTTGAGTCCAAGAGGAACTGTCCGTTCCCAGGAAATCGGCAAGCGCGTCCTTGTCAACTCCCAGCTCCTCCATCAGTTCATCATTCTGACTCATTTCTGTTAAGAATTCCTGAACTGCATCTGTATTCAAATTGTAACTGTAGCGGAAAGTATCCGCCATGAGAACCGTTCTGGTGCTCACTTCCCCGTTAGAATCCACATACTCAATAGTATGGGTGCTGAACTTTCCGGCAGGAACCAAAAACGTCAGCAGCCAGCATGCAATTACCACAAAAAAGATAATCGCATAAGTATGCGGCGTCTTCAGCTTGGTGAAATCCCTGCCCGTCTTTCCCTTTTCCTTCTTGCTTTTCGACAGCATGGTAAGTTTCTCCTTCTTTTCTTATTTATCCTTTCATCACAGCACCTGAACAGAGTGTTTGGCCAGACAACGTCCAGCGCCGCAATGCCTTCCCAACCATCATAGCAGAAATTTTCAAAAAGGCAATTATTTTACCGATTTTCTTTCAGTACTTCTTTTTCCTGCGCTGATTCCAGAAAAATCTCCGTCCTGAAGAATCCAGCTCCACTCTTCCTCACTAAAAATCCGTTCTCCTCCCGCTCCGTAATCCATCACTCTGGAAAGCCTTTCCCGGTTGGAGCCGCCCTGAATCACCACAGTCGGAAACGGAGAACGAAAAATATATTCCGGCGATACCAGCTCTAAGGGAAGATCCCGGTAAAATGGAGTACGGATTATCTCATGAAGATGTTTCCATCGTTTCCGATTTTCCTCCCGGTCATACTTTTTCCTGGCAGAATCCGTCAAGCCATCCTCTCCTTTCTGTTCTAAGAGAGCGAAATACCCTTCTGATTGGGCAGAATAAGCATAGACAGGAAGCTTAAGCTGCCGGTATCCTTCATATTCCTCCTGATTCATGCAGACTACCGTATTATCTCCCCAGGCCTCTTTCGTGCAGATTCCAAGGCCGTACTGAATCTGGGAAGCAGAAATTCCCTTAAGCCCTTTCGCCTTTGTATATTCCAAGGCTTGACGAATCCGTTCCACTCTCCAGTTGGACACGCCGAAATACCGGATCTTCCCTTCCTCTGCCAGCCGGTTCATCATCTCCATGATCTCTCCCACAGGAATCTCCTCATTATCTCGATGAAGCCAGTATAAGTCAATGTAATCTGTCCTCAGCGCCTCCAGGCTCGCAGACAGCTCTTTTCGAATTTCTGCTTCTTTCAGTTCGCACCGCCACCGATTCCAGCCTCTCTCCCGAAGTCCGCCCTTGGTGCCAATAAACAAATTCTCCCGCATACGGGGCCTTTGCCTTTCCAGCCATTTTCCGATAGTCTCCTCACTGGCTCCTTCTCCGCCGGGAATCCAGTTGGCATAACTTCTGGCCGTGTCGATCTGATTTCCCCCTTTTTCCGTATAAAGAGTCAGCAGTCCCTCACTATCTTCCTTTGAAATCCGTGTTCCGAAATATAACGTTCCCAGAGCTACTGGATGAAGCGGCAGCCCTGATTTTGTTGCCATCCGGTCCATTTGCTGTTTCTTCCTCCTGTTTTACCTTGTTGAATCTTCCCTATATCTCCGGTACTTCCACTAAAAAGAGATTGCAATGTTCATCATCCCGATCCGCTGCATATAAAATTTTTCTGCCGTCCCAGCTGAAAGTAGGATGACAATGAGAGCGCTGATACTTCCAGGTGGTATGGTGCGCTGCAAGAGTTTTTATTCTCGCTGTTTCCCCCTCTTTGGCGGCTGGACGGATCAGCACAATATCCTCCGCCGTATCTCCAGTAAACAGTGTGCCGTCGCTGTTTCCCATATAGTGATTACAGTAATAGGGCATCATTACCTGTTTATATACCTTGCCGTCGCAATGGGCAAATCCAAAATAAGGCGGTTCCTTTGACTGGGATTTTTCCTGGACATACACCTGTTTTTTCGTTACTGATATGGTTCCGTCATGACCGCCCCTTCGATTATCAAAGGCAATATCCCCGTTCCGAAGCCAGAACTCATGACCAACACAGTCATCCGCCCCTTGGCGAAAACATGGCCACACATCTCCCGTTTCCATATTGATCAGCCAAATCCGCTGGTGCACTTCATTCCAGGGACCCTCATGGCAGAACATGGCCAAATTGCTGTCCGCAGGAGAAAATTGAAAATGATTCAGCCAGCAAGTATCTCGAAATACCTGACGGAAATTGCTTCCATCCATGGAAATGCAACCGATTCTGCCCTCTTTTATGGCATACATCTTATCCCGAAATCCCATATAGTTCGGACCGCCGTTAGGCAGCACATCTACTTTTTCATCCATCAGAAAACCGATCTTTCTCTTATCCGGAGAAAAGGACAAATTATGGAGAACCTTTGATTCATCTTTATATAAAGAAGTAATGGTCCTGTCTGCCGTCCGAATTACTTTAATTTCATTATCATTAGCCACATAACCGATATATTGGCTGTCCGGTGTTTTGGTAAATCCATCGATGATCACGCCTCCAGGCTCGTCGCTCAACTGAGTCATCTCTCCGGTAAGTAAATCCAGCTCAAAAATATTAAAAATTTCTCCTTCATTTGCCCGGTTGGATAAAAAATACAGCTTTTCATTTCCCAGATCAAACGCGTTGTCCGTAAAATACATATGGAAATTAATTCCCTTCTGGGTCAGCTGCACCACTGGGTTTCCCGTTTTTTCATCAGTAAACTTCCGCATTTCTGATGGAAATACTTCTCCGATCATTCTGTTTTCCTCCCATCTGCATCCTTAATTCACTTCGTTTCTCATTATTTCTTAAACTTGCTCCATTAAAGAATATTGTAATAATTATTAAGGGAATGTCTACAGTTTTTTCGCACAATATCCCTTAAGATCGGGAAAGAAAACGGTATTTCACCAAAATTATTTCAAGAAAGAGAAAGGCGAAGGACTGGTGAATGTGTACCGTGGAACAGGAAAAGTGCTGATGGCACCAGAAAAACAGCATCTGCAGGCGAACCAAGGAAATGAAATCATCCAGACAGAGCTGTCCGGCCGGAAGAAAGCACTCAAACAGCGGAAGAACAAATAGAACTGAGCCAGGCAGCATCAATGCATCCGCCGCGAGTTTTTTTATTGCTTTCCTCTCTCGTCATTCCTATTCTTCCCCGACCTTCCGATACCACTCCAGTTCCCCGGCAGGTACAACAGTATAATGCTCATTTCCTCCCCCCTGACGAAGAATCACGCGCTTAATTCCCGCCTGAATAATCAATCTTGCACAGAGCGGACACGGCTTTGCCGGATAAATTGACGAATCTTCTGGGTTAATGCCTACCAAATACAAATCCGCTCCCAGCGTCTGATCCCGTGAGCAATTAAGCAATGCATTCGCCTCTGCATGAATGGCACGGCAAATGTCATACCCTTCTCCCTGGTGCATTTTTCTTCGGATTCTCTCACACTCTCCAATCTCACAGCAATTTTCGTATCCTCTTGGCGAGCCATTGTATCCTGTGGAAATCACCGCGTCCTCTTTCACAATAACCGCACCGTATTTTCGCTTCAGGCAAGTACTTCTAAAGGCAAAGCTTTCCGCGCAATTTAAGTACGCATCTATTTTAGATATTCTTCTTCCCTGCTTCGGTATAACCATTTTCAGCCCCTGCCCTTCACTCTCTAAATCATTTCCGCATCCACCATCTCAAATCTGGTCTCATATTCCTCTGCCCAAAGTCCTGCATCCTCATACTCCGCTTCTCCTTCCTGATTGTCGTAAGGATCGTTGCGCAGATGGCGAGACGGCGGAAGGAAATCCTGCTGGAATTCTCCCGCCGCAGGAAGACGGAAAGGATCCAGATTGCCGAAATAAAAATTCCACCGCTCCTTGGCCTGACTCCGCCAGGCCGATCCGCCGAAGGAGCAGTCCACCCCTCTCCATCCAAAGGGAGAAAGATAAACCTGTGCCCAGTCATGGTTGCCCACCTCATTTGGGGCCGAATACAGCCCCGCCTGCCACCTGGCCGGAATTCCGGAGATTCTGCAGAGCGTAATAAACAGCAGGGCCTGGACGCCGCAGTCTCCTTTCAGGGAAACTGCCGCCGACTCCGGAATATTATCCAGAGTCAGATAACTTCTTACATAGGAATACATTACCCTGGTGGTAATAAAATCATAAATCCGTCTCGCTTTCAGCAGGGGATTCTTCTCCTCTCCCACAATCTCCGCCGCCAGCCGTCTAAGATAAGGAGTAAACCGAATATGAGGAAGTTCTTCATCCAGATAGGAAGAACTATTTTCTTCTCCCTCTTCTGTCCTTACGGTTAATCCAGCCGCTGATTTTTCTGCCAAATCCACCGCCTCAGAAGCCCCCAGATCCAGGTATGTTTCATGATTCTCGAAGCTGAATTCAATCTCATACTCCTGTCCCCCATGATGAGGCGTTTCGATGCACACCGTTCTCTGTCCTTGTCGTGGAGGCGCCGTCTGATATTCCTCCGGTCTGGCCTCCCGCCCTCCAATGCGGACAGCCAGGAGCTTCACCTCCTTGATCTGCTCATATTCCAGAGGAAGGGGAAGATAAACCCGGACAGGCACATTTTCCCGTTCCGCCTCCCGCTTAAAAGTAATGGTAATCTTCATCCGATAACGCCAGGCCTGCCCTCCATTTTGTTTCATGGCGCTGATGGTATGATCCAGAAGTTCCTGTTTAGCGCCATTTTCCTTTAATTCAGAGGCGGTCACCCGTTCGGCATATTCCTTTCTGGTTTTTATAATATTTTCCAGAAAATTGTCCCGAAAATACACCTGCCCATGGCGGTAAATCCAATCCGCAGCATCTTCCTCCCATAGTCTTTTAAGCTCTTCTTCCTTAAAATCCTGGATGTTTTCCTTCATTCGCTCCAGCGCATCCTGCCAGGAATAAGGATACTGCTCCGGTATCCGCCTTAACCGCTCCTTCTCCAGCATCAGACGCCTCCTTAAATCCTCAGGAAGCTTTTTGGTTAATCTTTGATCAATCACCCGCTGGGCCTGCTCAAACTCTCCGCACCATTTCAGCTTCATGATATCCTCTGGAAGAGGTACAGTCAGCGAAAGAATATCCTGATTTTTTAATCCTGAAGTTTCCAACTTTTGATTCCTCCTTTGTCAACTGTCCTGAAGATCACTCCTCCGAAGAGCAGTAATCCGCCGGTATAACAAATGCCGGCAGCCCTGTTCCATCCAGGAAAAGCATTGCCGGCATTCGATTATCAGCTATTTATTCTTCTTCAATTTTCCTTTTCTTTCCCTTATCCAATGGGTTCAAAATCAACGGCCCCATGCTTGCACAGCGGACAGATAAAGTCGTCTGGAAGCACATCCCCTTCATAGATATATCCGCATACCTTGCATACAAAGCCTTTCTTTCCTTCCGTCTCCGGCTTCGGCTTAACATTGTTCTGGTAGTAGGTGTAAGTCATGGTCTCCTTATCGCTCATAACTCTGGCTTCCGTTACGGAGCAGATGAACATGCCGTGGGAACCTAAATCCACATACTGATCCACCTTCAGAGAAATTACTGCATTAATATACTTGGGAAGAATCCGCAGGCCATTGTCGGAACGAACCTCCGTCCAGCCGGCAAACTTGTCCGCCACCCGGCCGCTCTGGAATCCGAAATTCTCAAACACCGAGAAGGGAGCGTCTACCGAAAGACAGTTCACATTCATAACCCCCGTCTGTTTAATTACATGATGAGAGTAATTGGCTTTATTAATGTTCACCGCCACCCGGTTGGGGCTGTCAGACACCTGAGTTACCGTATTCACAATCAGACCGTTGTCCCGCTTTCCATCGTTGGAGGTCACCACATACAGACCGTATCCGATTCTGAACAGGGCGCTTAAATCATTCTTGTTTGCCGCCTCAGGAGACTGGGCAATGTATTCCCGGCAAAGCTCCTCCGCCATGGCCTCCAGCTGGTCTCTGGTCTCGCTCTTTACCGCAGACATGATCTTTACGGTAGTGTTCAGCCAGGTGATCTTCTTGCTCTTGGCAAACATTTCCTTCATCACCTTGGCCGCCAGAGGCGCCCAGGAACCGTTCTCAATGAGGCCAATGGTCCTGTTCTGGTAATCCCGCTCCGTCAGATGCTCAATGAAATCCCGCATAAAGGGGAAAATTCCTGCATTGTAGGTGGTGGTTGCCAGCACCAGCTTCCCGTAGCGGAAAGCATTTTCCACTGCCTTGGCCATATCCTCTCTGGCCAGGTCGCAGACTACTACTTCCGGACATCCTTTGGCCTTTAACTTCTCCGCCAGAAGCTCCACCGCCTTCTTCGTATGTCCGTAAACGGAAGTATAGGCAATCATCACGCCCTCGCTCTCCACTGCATAGGAGGACCAGATATTGTACTTCTCCAGATAATGTCCCAGATTATCCTTAAGAATCGGTCCGTGCAGGGGACAAATCATGGAAATGTCCAGCCCGGAAGCTGCCTTCAGCAGAGCCTGCACCTGACGGCCGTACTTTCCCACAATGCCGATATAATAGCGGCGCGCCTCATCGTCCCAGTCTTCTTCCACATCCAGAGCGCCGAACTTTCCGAATCCGTCTGCGGAGAACAGCACCTTCTCCGTGCTCTCATAGGTCACCATCACCTCTGGCCAGTGCACCATCGGCGCATAAACGAAATTCAGCACATGGCTGCCCAGAGAAAGGGAGCCGCCGTTTTCCGCCACCAGCCTGCGGTTGGTAAGATCCATATCGAAGAAATTATCCATCATGGCAAAGGCCTTTTCCGTAGCCACCACCACGGCTTCCGGATAGGTATTGACAAAATTCTGGATATTCGCCGCATGATCCGGCTCCATATGCTGCACCACCAGATAATCCGGTTTGCGGCCATTTAACACATTCGCCACATTGTCCAGCCACTCATGGGTAAAATGGATATCCACCGTATCCATTACCGCAATCTTCTCATCCAGAATCACATAAGAATTGTAGGACATGCCATTCGGCACCACATACTGGCCTTCAAACAGATCCACCTGATGGTCGTTCACTCCCACATAGCGAATGCTTTCCGTAATGTTTGGCATAGCTTGAAACCTCCGTCTTCTTTCAAATTTTGTTAAATTTTTCTCATGGAACTATTATACCAAAAAAACGGAAAAATGGGGGAATATCTATGAAAAATATCACAGCTTCAGCCAGTCCTCCCGTGTCAGCACATTCATATGGCCTCTTCGCTTCTCTCCCATCAACGGCAAATCCAGATTGTCCGTTGTCCGGTAATGGGAAAATCCGCATTTCTCCTGTACTCGCTTGGATTTCACATTGCCATCATAATATCCGCACCAGATTGTTCTCATTCCCAAATCTTCAAATCCATGGCGGATCAGCTCTTTGGCTGCTTCAGGGACATAACCATTCCCCCAGAACGGACGGCCGATCCAATATCCCAGCTCACATTCATCTTCCCGATCTGTCATATCCGTGCTGCCCTTAAGCTTCAGTTCCACTGATCCGATGGCAATTCCATCTTCCTTCCGGCAAATCCCATAACACTCTTTTCCATTCAGTACATTCTGAATCACATAAAGGCTTTCCTCCAAACTTTTATGAGGCGGCCATCCAGCAATGGGGCCTACAGATGGATCCTTTGCGTATTCATACAAGCTTTCTGCATCTGACTCTGCCCAGGGGCGCAGTATAAGCCTTTCCGTTGTTAAAATCATGATTTTCTCCTTACTAATCGTCTGAATACATGCCGCCTATTGGGCGGCGTTTATCTCAATTTCACCTTAAACACCACAGGTTTATCCGTTTTTACCCCCTTCACCTTCACATGAAGCCCCTCTTCATCCCGCGTCCACTGGCATGGGGAATCAAATCCCAGCACAGATACATCCTCAATGATTCCCGCAAAATTAGGCTTGCTGGATGCGTCCTGCTTTCCCAGTGACGGGAAGATATAGCTCCCTTCCTCCTCACAGCGCATCACTATGGCGTACAGCCGGTCTCCGTTCATGGTATAGCGAATATCCTTGGAGGTAAATTCCTTCTTGATCTTGTCAGAAAACTGACCTTCCACCACCTGGGTGGGGCCTTCCCCGTATTTTCGCCATAAATGGCTGTCGTAAATGGCTTCTCCATTTACCTTAAGCCAGGCGCCGATCTCCCGCAGAATCGCCTTATCCTCTTCCGGAATGGTACCGTCCGCCCTGGGACCGATATTTAAAAGCAGATTGCCGTTCTTACTGACAATGTCCACCAGGTCACAGATGATATCAGCCGATGAACGATAGCTGTTATTCTCTGTATAGCACCAGGAATTTAAGGCCACAGCCGTATCCGTCTGCCAGTAATAAGGCTTCACATCGGCGAACTGACCTCTTTCAATATCCACCACCGCAGTGCCGAACATAAAGGCATCATGCTTGTAATTAATCAGCACCTCTTCTCCCCACTCTTCGGCGCGATTATAGTAATAGGCCGCCAGCTTCTTCAGATAAGGGCGGAAGGACTGATGCTGGATCCACCAGTCAAAATAAAGGAGCTTCGGATGGTATTCGTCAATAATTTCGCAGGTCCGGGTCAGCCAGTCCTGCAGGTATTCTTCCGTAGGCGCAGGCTCGCTGAAAATATCATGATGATCCTGCTCCGGCATGGCAGGCCAGTAAAAATCTCCCCGCTGCATAGGCTCCTTGATGTCGCTGTCAAATTCCTTCCCATGTCCCATGAAGAACCAGTGCTCTGCACGATGGGAGGATGCTCCGTTTACTAAGCCGCGCTCTGCCAAGGCTTCGCACAGTTCTCCCAGAGTATCCCGCTTCGGTCCCATTTCCGCCGCATTCCAGTGGGAAAGCTCACTCTTATACATCTGAAATCCATCGTGATGCTCCGCCACAGGAACCACGTACTTGGCCCCCGCCTCTTCAAACAGCTGAGCCCACTCCTTGGCGTTGAATTTCTCCGCCTTGAACATGGGAATAAAATCCTTGTAGCCAAACTCCTTCTGAGGGCCGTAGGTTTTCACATGATGCTCAAACTCAGGAGAACCCTGAATGTACATATTTCTGGAATACCATTCATTTCCAAAAGCAGGCACGCTGTAAATGCCCCAGTGGATGAAAATACCAAATTTCCCGTTTCTGAACCACTTCGGCAGGGGATGGGCGCTTAATGAGTCCCAGTCGTCATGATAAGGTCCCCCTGCAATCACCTCATCAATCTGTTTTAAATATTCATACATATCCTTCATCAATCTGTCACCGTTCCTTTCTGCAGCCATCGGCAGCACTGAATTCATCAAGAAGCAGGCCGAACCTCAAGTTCCAGGAAAAAATCCTTGGTTTTCTCTGCTTATTTGTACCTTCATTATAATTTTCCCCTCCCAAAAAATAAGAGCGTCTTCTGACAACTTAATTTTTTTCATGTCGCATCAGCGCAGATTTTTAATTGATCAGTCGGTACGCAGCGCTATGGTCTGCTCCATCTATCGTGGCTCAGTTGTCAGGGCAGAAATCTACAAGGCAAACGGCTATGATATTGCCCTTATGCAGCGGCTTTTACAGCACAGTTCCGCCGCCGTTACGCAACAGTATATCGGCACAGAGCCACAGCGGACAGAGGCAGCAATACAGAACCACGGGCAGCTTTTATCAAATAGGCGATGCCGCCCAAATAGGACGGCTTGCTCTCTTTAAAATAATTCTGAATGGCTCCCGTGCGGATCGCCTGGCGGAGAAATATATTAACGGCGGTTGTAAGATTTAATCCCAATTCGTTGAAAAGCTGTTCTGCCGCCGCCTTTACTTCTACATCTGTGCGTATATTCATATTGGTAGTAGCCATGATATTTCCCCCCTTTTGCAATCTATTGTATATACAACGTAATGCATTATATTCTCATTGTCAAGATATACAGAAGAAATCTTTAGGTTTCCCCTTTTTTCCGATTTTATGGTACACTGATTATAAAATCAGGAAAGGGACGGCCCACATGGAAAAATCAGATGCCCCCTCTGTCACAGCTGGGGACATTGTGGACTGCTGGGCTTGATGGTGCCGTCCCGCAAATTTCTTGCCTTGCAGTCCACCAAATACGCCTCACAGCCTTGCTCAAAGGTCTTTCCGCCGTCCCCATTCATCTTGATTTTCTTCATCCCACCGCCTCCATAAACGAAAAAAAGTTAGACACATCATGAGCAAATTGCTCAAAATGATGTGTCTAACTTAATTTGACGAAATCGGATGAGTATTTACGATAGATTACTCCCTAAAGAGCAACGTAACTCTTCCTTCCAATCCCTCAAAAACCTATAGAAAATAAGGACTTAGAACTTCCCAGCCTTAGCAGCCTCCTCAATGGAAACAGCCACTGCTACAGTAGCTCCAACCATAGGATTGTTGCCCATTCCGATCAGGCCCATCATTTCTACATGAGCGGGCACGGAAGAGGAACCAGCGAACTGTGCGTCAGAGTGCATACGTCCTAAGGTATCGGTCATACCGTAGGAAGCAGGACCTGCTGCCATGTTGTCAGGATGCAGGGTACGGCCGGTGCCGCCGCCGGAAGCTACAGAGAAGTACTTTTTGCCGGCTTCCAGTCTTTCTTTCTTATATGTACCTGCTACTGGATGCTGGAAACGGGTAGGATTGGTGGAGTTTCCGGTGATGGAAACGTCTACGTTTTCCTTCCACATGATGGCAACACCTTCCGGAACGCTGTTAGCGCCGTAGCAGTTAACCTTTGCACGTAAGCCCTCGGAGTAAGGAATACGCTCAATCTCGGTTACAGTGTTGGTGTATGGATCATACTCGGTCTCAACGAAGGTGAAGCCGTTGATACGGGAAATGATCTTAGCTGCGTCCTTGCCTAAACCATTTAAGATAACACGCAGCGGTTTCTGACGAACCTTGTTTGCCTTCTCAGCGATACCGATTGCGCCCTCAGCAGCTGCAAAAGACTCATGGCCAGCCAGGAAGCAGAAGCAGTCAGTCTCTTCTTCCAGAAGCATCTTGCCCAGGTTTCCGTGTCCTAAACCTACTTTACGGGTATCAGCAACAGAACCGGGAATACAGAATGCCTGCAGGCCCTCGCCGATAGCAGCAGCTGCATCTGCAGCTCTGCGGCAGCCCTTCTTGATGGCGATAGCTGCGCCTACTGTATATGCCCAGCATGCGTTCTCAAAGCAGATAGGCTGAATTTTCTTTACCTGATCGTAAACGTCCAGGCCGGCATCCTTGGTGATCTTCTCAGCCTCTTCGATGGAAGCGATGCCATAGCTGTTTAATACGCTATTGATTTTATCAATACGTCTCTCATATGATTCGAATAATGCCATCTTAAGCGTCCTCCTTTATCATTCTTTCCGTGGGTCAATAATCTTTACAGCATCGTCAACGCGGCCGTACTGTCCGCAGGACTTCTCATATGCGGTGTTGGGATCATCGCCCTTCTTAATGAAATCGGTCATCTTTCCAAGGTTTACGAACTTGTAGCCGATAATCTGATCGTCCTTATCCAGAGCGATACCGGTTACATAGCCCTCTGCCATTTCCAGATAACGAGGACCCTTCTTTAAGGTGCCGTACATGGTTCCTACCTGGCTTCTTAAGCCCTTGCCTAAGTCTTCCAGACCAGCGCCGATGGGCAGACCATCCTCAGAGAATGCACTCTGGGTACGTCCGTAAACGATCTGTAAGAACAGCTCTCTCATTGCAGTGTTGATTGCGTCACAGACAAGGTCGGTATTTAAAGCTTCCATAACGGTTAAACCAGGAAGAATTTCAGCTGCCATAGCTGCGGAGTGGGTCATGCCAGAACATCCAATGGTCTCTACCAGCGCCTCCTGAATAATGCCTTCCTTAACATTCAGGGTCAGCTTGCATGCGCCCTGCTGAGGAGCACACCAGCCTACGCCGTGAGTCAGGCCGGAAATGTCTTTTACTTCTTTTGCCTGAACCCATTTTGCTTCTTCTGGGATCGGAGCACAGCCATGATGGACGCCCTGTGCTACGGTACACATTTCTTCAACTTCTTTTGAATAAATCATGTGTGAAAACTCCTTTCAAATATGTAGTTTTGCTTTTTCTTTTTGTATGGCAGTGATACGAAAGCCGCCTGTCCCGGGCAGTTTGTTAATTCTATCACATCATACTTGATGATATTTTCTCATAAAATCAGACTTTCGTCTATACCTTTTTTTAATAAATCGTTAAATAAAATACAGGGCTGATGCCATGAATCTGCCGATTCTGTCCAGCTGGATTGAGGCGTCCCCTGCCTGATGTTCCCCCTCTCGGCTGATGTTTCGCCAAACAGCTGTCCCTGGACCGCCTGCCGCAAAAAACAGCTTTATTTCTCTTCAGTTTCCGTTCCTTGTCTCTTAAGCCGTCCCAGCACCACCTGATAAAAGCCAAAGAACACAATCCCCTTAGCCACTGAAGAGATGGTAAAGGCCCACCAGATTCCATTTAATCCCAAAACCTTCCCCAGCACTATGGCCAAAGGGATTCTGGCAGAAGTAAATAAAATACTGATCACCGAAGAAGAGAAGGTCTTGCCCAGTCCAGAAAGAGCTCCTACGGTCATCAGTTCAACGCACATGAACATCTGTCCATATCCTAAAATCCGCAGGTAATCCGCCCCCAGCGGAATCACCTCCGGCTCCTGGATAAATAAGCCAAACACCGGCACCCGGCCAAACACCAGCACCGCAGTGGTAAACAATCCCCACAGACAGACAATCCCCGCCGCCGTTAAATAGCCCTTCTTCACCCGGTCTGACCGGCGCCCTCCGTAATTCTGGGCCACAAAAGCATTAATGGCAGAGCCGAAACCGTCGGCAGTAGTCCAGGAAATGGACTCAATCTGGCTGCCCACCCGCTGAACAGCCACCGCGTCATCTCCCCATGCCGCCACAAAGCGAGTTAATACCATGGAGATCATGGAGTAGATCATGCTTTGAATTCCAGACGGCAGGCCAACCTTAATCATCACTTTGAAAAATTTCCCAGGAACCAGACGAATCAGACGCAGATGGGGAAACAGCACTTTATCCTTGCCCGCTGCTGCCACCAGCACCGCCGTCACCATTATCTGGGCTGTCACTGTGGCAATGGCCGCCCCTGCCACCTCCATTCTCGGAAAGGGTCCCCATCCGAAAATCAAAACTGGATCCAGCACCACATTGGCGCCCATGCCGATCAAATTGGCCAAGAAAGGGGTTTTGCTGTCTCCTGCAGCCGTATAAAGTCCTGTTAAGGTCTGGTTTAAGAAAGAGAACAAGATCAAACCGCAGGCAATCCGAAGATAGACCACTGCATCCGCCACAATTTTGTCTTCATTCAAGGCAAAGAAACGAATCAAAGGTTCTGCAAAAAGATTCGTCACTGCCGCAAACATCAAGGCAAAGAAAATGGTAAGCTGTATGGCGCCTCCGGCATAAAGCCCAGCCTCCTCCCTTTTGCCTTCTCCAATGGACTGAGCTGCTTTCACCTGACCGCCCATCCGAGCGATGGTGACCAGCCCTGAAGACAGCCAGGTATACATTCCTGCCGCTCCCACCGAAGTTACCGCCGCGCTTCCCAGGCGGCCTACCCAGGCCATATCCGTCAGACTGTAAGCCGTCTGCACCAGAGCCGTGGCCATAATGGGCACAGCTAAAGCCGTCAGAGAAGGAAGAATCCTTCCATGAAGCAAATCAATATTTTTTTCCATTGTCCTTCCTTATCCTTTTCCACAGGGATAAAAATGCCGGAAGAGTTTCCTCCCCGGCATTTTTCATCCCTTCATTACGAATCACTTTCGCTTTCTTTTGCTTCTGGCTTTACAATGGCAATTCCTAATTCCTCCAGCTGCTTCTCATCTACCACAGAAGGAGCTTCCGTCATCAGGCAGGAAGCATCTTTTACCTTGGGGAAGGCAATGACATCACGAATACTGTCGGCGCCCACCATCCACATCACCACGCGGTCAAGGCCGTAGGCCAATCCAGCGTGAGGAGGAACCCCGTATTTGAAAGCCTCTAACAGGAAGCCAAACTGCTCATTCGCCCGCTCCGGCGTAAAGCCCAGCACTTCAAACATCTTAGACTGGATATCCGCCTGGTGAATTCTCACGGAACCGCCGCCCAGTTCTGTTCCGTTTAATACAATATCATAAGCCTTGGCCCGAACTGCGCCGGGATCGGTATCAATTAAAGGCAGATCTTCTTCCATCGGCATGGTAAAGGGATGATGCATGGCCACAAAGCGATTCTCTTCCTCAGAGTACTCCAACAGAGGGAACTCTGTTACCCAGACAAACTTCCAGGTATTCTCGGGAATCAGATTAAGCTGCTTTGCCAATTCCAGACGCAGCGCGCCAAGAACATTCCAGACAATCGGATTTTTGTCTGCCGCAAATAACAGCAGATCGCCCGGTTTTCCGCCCATAGCTTCTACCAGACGGGTTAACTGCTCCTCCGTCATAAACTTAGCAAAGGAAGACTTATAGGTTCCATCCTCATGAATGGCCAGATAGGCCAGTCCCTTTGCCCCATATCCCTTGGCAAATTCCACTAAAGCATCGATCTTCTTTCTGGGCATTCCAGCCTGTCCTTCTGCCCGCAGACCACGAACAGAACCGCCGTTCTCCAGAGCGCTCTTAAAGACTACAAACTCACAGTCCTTCACGGCCTCAGACACATCCTGAAGTTCCATGCCAAACCGCATATCCGGCTTATCTGAACCGAACCGGTTCATGGCTTCCTTCCAGGTAATCCGTGGAATAGGCAGCTCAATTTCCACATTGCAGATCTCTTTAAAGATCTTTTTCAACATACGCTCATTCACATCCATCACGTCTTCCACATCCACAAAGGACATTTCCATATCGATCTGGGTGAATTCAGGCTGACGGTCTGCACGCAGATCCTCATCCCGGTAGCATCTGGCCAGCTGGAAATACCGATCGTAGCCAGAACACATTAACAGCTGTTTAAACAGCTGAGGAGACTGGGGCAATGCGTAGAAGCTTCCAGGATGTACCCGGCTGGGAACCAGGTAATCTCTTGCTCCTTCTGGCGTGCTCTTGATTAAAGTAGGCGTCTCGATCTCCAGAAAACCTTCTTCTGCCAAAAACTGACGAACCAAAATCGCCACCTTGCTTCTGGTAATAATGTTTTTCTGCAGATCCGGCCGTCTTAAATCCAGATAACGATACTTTAACCGCAGCTCTTCTTTGGTTTTAGAATTGGCCTCAATGGGGAATGGCGGCGTCTCAGACTCTGCCAGAATCCGCAGAGACTCTGCCCGCACCTCAATGTTTCCCGTCTTTAAATTGGCGTTTGCTGCGCCGGAACGAGCCTCAACCCTTCCTTCCACAGCAATCACAAACTCGCTTCTTAATTTTTCTGCCTTGGCGAAAGCCTCCTCGCCGCAGTCGCTTTCTTCAAAAATAATCTGCAGAATGCCGGAACGATCCCGAAGATCAACAAAGATAATTCCGCCCTTGTTCCTGCTTTTCTGCACCCATCCCATTACTGTAACCTTCTGACCGATATTGGCTTCAGAAACTTCTGTACAGCGATGAGAACGCTTAAGTCCTGCCATAGATTCTGCCATTGTTCATTCTCCTTCTCGTCTTCTGGCTCTCACCAGAAAGCTCTTATTTTTCTCTAAAAATGCGCCGCCAAACTTTTTTGGATTGACTGAAGCTCCGCCCGCCGGCGCATAATGGTTTGCTTATTTCTTTAAAGCGTCTTTATAAAATTCCTGGAATTGCCTGTAGCCTTCCTTCTGGAGCTGCTCCTTCTGGAATTTCTTGTTTTTATTCATCTGGGCCACCAGCACCTGTACTCCTGCCTTTCTCTCTTCGGAAGCCTGGCGGATGATCTGGCCCAGCTGCTTTCGGTCAATGCCCTTTTCAAAAAGATAAGCCTTCTTTTCTTCCTGATGAGGAACAGTAAATCCATTGTCCAGCAGAATGGTTACAATCCGCTCAAACCCAATGGAAAAACCGCAAGCCGGAGTCTCCATCCCCGTGAACTTTCCAATCATCTTATCATAACGGCCGCCGCCGGCTACCGAACCGCCGAAGCCTTCCATGGACACTTCGAAAATTGTTCCTGTGTAATAGGACATGCCGCGGACTAATGTGGGATCAAAGCTTAAGGCAAATTTAGTCTCTGATGCTTCCAGCACCGTATCCATAATTCCCGCCAGGTTCTCACAGGCATCCTTTGCCTCTCCCTGACCTAAAAGCTCTCCCATCTGGCGCACGCCCTCCGCGCCTTCAGCTGCCTGAGCAAAAAGCCCCATGTACCGTTCTACCTTATCCTGATCGTATCCAGCCTGAATCAGCTCCTCTTTCACGCCGTCCATGCCAATCTTATCCATCTTGTCCAGAATAATAAACACCTGGTCATAAGAATCCTCCGGGAATCCGCAGTACGCTGCCATTCCGCGAAGAATCCGACGGTCGTTAATCCGCACTGTAAAAGAGTTGTCCGGGCAGATCTTTCCCAGAGCCGCTGTTGTGGCTAAGATCAGCTCGATCTCTGCCAGGCTGGTGGGATCTCCCAGAATATCAATATCACACTGCACAAACTGGCGGAAACGTCCCTTCTGAGGCCGGTCTGCTCTCCACACGCTGCCCATCTGCAGTGCCTTGAACGGAGAAGGAAGACTGGCAGAATTATTGGCGTAATAACGGGAAAGAGGAAGTGTCAAATCATAACGCAGTCCTCCGTCCACCACATCCGCCTCACAGGTGGCAGCCGCCACATCAAGCTTTTCTCCCCGCTTTAAAATCTTAAAGATCAGCTTCTCATTATCTCCTCCCTGCTTGCTGGTGAGGTTTTCAATATGCTCTACCGCAGGAGTTTCAATCTGAGAAAACCCGAATTTCCGGTAAGTATCCTTGATCTGATTCATTACATATTCCCGAATCTGCATCTCTGCAGGCAGAATATCCTTCATGCCGGTAACCGGCTTCTTCTTTAATGCCATAACTGATTTCTCCAACTTATATTTTTACACTCTCATATTCAAACATCTCTAGTTTACCCTACTTTAATGAATTTGCAAGGGTTTTCTGCCTCTGCTCTTCCATTTTCTGCAGAAACTGCCGTTTTTTCTCCAGAACCTCCGGGAATCTGGGAAGATATTCCTGAATGTTTTTGATATTTTCCTGCCGTTCCACCCGATTTTCCGCCGGAAATACTACCTTAGTAGTGGTGCCGGCGCCGCAGCCGATAACCGTATGCTTCTCTTCCATCATTAGAATATTATACAGGCAGGCCTTATCTCCCTTGGCGTATCCCACATTTTCCAGATTTCCCGCCATGTTTTTCTGCCGGTACAGATAATACGGCTTCATGGAAAGATCTCTGGCCGACTGTGCCGCCATTTCCACCAGCTCATCCATGGCCTCTCCAGAAGCCATAGGGTACCCGGCGTACCGGTCTTTTTCCAGATTAAGTCTTGCCGCCCGCTTAAGAGCCAGACAGTGCACCGTCAGGCTGTCCGGGTTCATTCCTCCAATGATAGAAAGCGTTCGGGAAACTTCATCCTTAAGCTCTCCCGGCAGGCCAAGGATCATATCCATATTAATGTTGTCAAATCCCATTTCCCTGGCCATAGAAAATACTTCCTCCACCTGACCGGTGGTGTGGCGTCTTCCAATAAGATCCAGAGTTTTCTGGTTCATCGTCTGTGGATTAATGGAAATTCTTCCCACTCCATGATCTTTAAGAATCTGAAGCTTTTCTCTAGTAATGCTGTCAGGCCGTCCTGCTTCCACCGTAAATTCCCGCAGATTATCCAACGAAAAAACGTTCTGAATAGTTTCCATCAGCTGGAAAAGCTCCTTCTCCGGCAGGGAAGTCGGGGTTCCTCCTCCTACATAAATCGTCTGCAGCTGCTTATCCCCTTCGTACTCTCTGACCAAAGCCAGCTCCTGGGCCAGGCAGTCCAAATATTCTCCCAGCCGGTCCTTCCACTTGCCAATGGGATAAGAGGTGAAGGAGCAGTACAAACAGGTTGTGGGACAGAACGGAATTCCCACATACAGACTGTATCCCTTTTTGTAATCCAAACTGGATAAAAGTCTTCTCTCTTCCTTGGCAATCTCGAGACTGAGCCGGCGCTTTTTTTCTCCCGTAAGATAATTTGCTTCCATAAAATCAAGAATCTTTTCCTCCGGCCATCCCTCCTGAAGCTTGGCTTCCGGAATCTTAACCGGGCGGATTCCCGTTAAGGCTCCCCAGGGAAGCTCCTTCCCCGTATCCAGCATCAGCAGAAAATACAGCCTCCGCTTAATCCGATTCTTCGTCTCTCCCCGGTTTTCTCTCTCCACCGGAAAAGGAAGATTTTTCTCTCCTTCCTCCAATCCTTTCAGCATAACAGGAGACAAAGCTTTCTTCTTCCACAGGCTTTCCCCTTCAGTTTTCCCAGAATCTTCTCCCGCTTTTCCAATTCTCAGAAGATTCAGCCTGTACTGAACCTTATCTTTTTCATAAATAAATTCTCCGGTTACCATTCTGTCCAGACCGCCTTCGCCTGCCGCCTCCCGGCTTGCCATCTCCAGATCACCGTAAACAAAACGACTTCCCGGATAAAAGGCCATCAGCAGCTCTCGGATGTCCTGTTCAAATGCGTTTTCTTCCAAATGCAGACCAATGATCATGCCCTGTCGTCTCCTCTTCTTTCTCTGGTTTTCTCCCTTTCATCAATAGCTGGCCAGAGGATTATACTTTTTCTCATGGCCTATGGTGGTCTGGGCCTCATGGCCGGGATACACCGTCACCTCATCTGGCAGATGGAACAAGATTTCCACCACGGATTTTCTTAACTCTTTCGGGTTTCCTGTAGGGAAATCCGTTCTTCCATAAGATTCGAAAAACAAAGTGTCTCCAGAAAACAAAATCTTCTCCTCTTCCAGATAATAACACACACTTCCTTTGGTATGACCGGGAGTGCTGATCACCTTCCAGTTCCGTCCTGCCAGCCGAAGAATCTGCTGATCCTTTACCAAACTAACCTGGGTCACTTCTGCACTGTTTCCAAATGCCCTGGAAAGATTCATCTCCGGGTCCCCCAGCAGTTTTTTCTCATTCGTCCCCACATATACAGGAACCTGAATGGCTCTCCGAATCTCTTCCACCGCCCCAATATGGTCAAAATGACCATGGGTAAGAAGAATCGCCGTCAAAGTCATCCCGGCTTCCTGACATTTGCCCAAAATAAACTGGCCGTTTTCTGCCGGATCAATAACCACGCCCTCTTTCGTTTCTTCATCCCATACCAGATAGCAGTTCGTTCCCACCATGCCGATTACAAACCGGCTCACCATTAATTTCCCCATTTCTTCTCCTTTCTGAACAATTCCGCCTGCCTCTCGGCCTTCTGTCTCCCCCATCCCCATAAACAGCTGACAATACAGCCATGGGCTTCTTTCGGGCTTATGGCGCAAAAAGGGCTGCCCCAGAAAGCACTGTGGCAGTCCCTGTGATTCGCTCATTATTTTCTCAGCCTGTGGATCGCTCAATATCCAGCACACTGTCAATCTGACGGATCTTATCTGTCAGCCGGTTCAGCTCCTCCACACCGTGAGTCTCAAAAGTCATGGTAATGGTAGCCATTCCCTGCTTGCTAGTGCGCACGTTCATGGACTTAATATCAATCTGCCGCTCAGTAAACACCTTGGAGATATCCACAAACAAACCGATACGGTTATTGGCATAAACCTTGATTTCTGTATCGTAGGTAGTACTGCCGCTGTCCATCTCCGGCTTCTGCCATTCTGCATCAATCAGACGAGAACGCTCATCCTCCGGAAGATTAATCATATTAATACAGTCTGTCCGGTGAATGGAAATTCCTCTGCCTCTGGTAACAAAGCCTACGATCTCATCTCCGGGAACAGGATTGCAGCAGCGGGAAAACCTCACTGCAAGATCATGAATTCCCTTTACGACAATGCCGCTCTTGGACTTTTTAGAAATCTCCGGTGCCTTTCCCGTCATATCCGTCAGCTGGTTTAAGACGC
The DNA here is from genome assembly GCA_018713255.1 of Candidatus Cottocaccamicrobium excrementipullorum. GTDB lineage: Bacteria > Bacillota > Clostridia > Lachnospirales > Lachnospiraceae > Caccovicinus > Caccovicinus excrementipullorum. The sequence goes on from DVFL01000019.1 coordinate 54,399, forward strand.
TGGCATCAGTAATCTCTTTCTTCCGCTTCTTTTCCTTCTCCTCCAGCATTTTGTTGATCACCTGGCCCTCTTTCAGGCCGCCGTGACCGATGGAGGCAAGGACAGAATCCCAGTCCTTGAAAGCGTATCGGGTCATTACCTTCTCCATGAACTCAGGCTTGCTGATTTCAGAATAGTTGATGCCCTTAGCCTTGCAGTAACGATCAATCATCTCCTTGCCACGAAGGATATTGTCCTCCTTCAGTTCATTCTTAAACCACTGATTGATCTTGTTCTTTGCCTGAGTGCTCTTTACCAGACTAAGCCAGTCCCGGCTGGGACCCTTGGAGTTCTGGGAAGTAATAATTTCAATCCGGTCTCCATTCTGGATCACATAATCAATGTTCACCAGCTTTCCATTTACCCTGGCGCCTACCATCTTGTTTCCTACCGCGCTGTGAATAGAATAGGCAAAGTCAATGGGAGTAGAACCGCTGGGAAGATTCTTCACATCCCCAGAAGGCGTAAAACAATACACCGTATCGGAGAAGAGGTTTAAATCGCTTTTAATCAGGCTTAAAAATTCTTTGGAATCATCGGTATCCCGCTGCCATTCCAGAATCTGACGCAGCCAGCTTAACTTAGCTTCCTCGCTTCCTGCCGCCACCTGGCCGCTGCCGCTCTCTTTATATTTCCAGTGAGCCGCAATACCGTACTCTGCAGTGCGGTGCATCTCATACGTTCGGATCTGAATCTCAAAGGGCTGGCCGCTGCTGCTGATCAAGGTAGTATGAAGAGACTGATACATATTCGGCTTCGGCATGGCAATATAATCCTTAAACCGGCCTGGAATCGGCTTATACAGCTCATGAATCACCCCAAGGGCCGCATAACAATCCTTCACCGTCTCCACAATAATCCGTACGGCAAACAAATCATAGATCTGATCCAGAGTCTTATTCTGATTCACCATCTTCCGGTAGATGCTGAAAAAATGCTTAACCCGTCCATCTACCTTGGCTTTAATGCCGGAATCCTCCATGTGTTTCTTCACTTCCTGGACAATTCCGTCCACAAAAGCCTCCCTGGCATCCTTCCTGAGGGAAATCTTCTCCGCCAGATCGTAATACACATCCGGTTCAAGGTACTTTAAGGACAAGTCGTCCAGCTCAACCTTGATTTTCGAAATGCCCAGACGATGGGCAATAGGAGAATAAATATCCAGGGTTTCCCTGGCTTTTTCCTTCTGCTTTTCCGGCGTCTGGTACTGAAGGGTCCGCATATTATGCAGCCGGTCTGCCAGCTTAATCAGAATCACCCGGATATCCTTGGCCATGGCTAAGAACATCTTCCGCAGATTCTCCGCCTGAAGCTCCACTTTATCAGCAGACCAGGATAACTGGGTCAGCTTGGTTACCCCGTCAACCAGAAGGGCTACTTCATCGCCGAATTCAGCCCGCAGTTCATCCAGGGTCATCACCGTATCCTCCACCACATCATGAAGGATCGCCGCAGCCAACGTTTCCTTATCCATCTCCAGGTCCGCCAGAATAATCGCTACGCACAGAGGATGAATAATATAAGGTTCTCCGGACTTGCGCTTCTGATTTTCATGGGCCTTGGCGGCAATCTTATACGCCTTCTCAATCATGCTGATGTCGTCAGAAGGGTGGTATCTGCGGATCCCGGCAATCAGTTCCGCATAAAGCTCTTCCGGGCTGGTAAAAGACGCCGGCGCTTCCAGTTCAATATCCAGTTTTTCCTTCATATCCTCGTTCGCCATTCAAACACCTGCCTGTTTCTCTCCATAATTAATACACATTATAATTTTTTTCGACAGAAATTGCAAGTATTATCGTCCCGCATTAGATTTTAGCTAGTTTATCCCCTGTATTTTCCCTGAAAATTAGAATCTTGCTTCCTGCTGCAGAATTAATTTTGTATAAAGGCAGAAAAAAGCTGCCGAAATTTCTTATGTTCAGGCAATTTCCTGTCACAAACTCTTCGGCAGCTTTTGTTAAGCGCTTTATTTTCCTTCGTAAACAATCACAGAACCAATATCATAATTCTTCAGACGCTCCCGTCCCTTCAGTCCGGCAAGTTCAATTACATAAGCAAGCTTCACCACTTCTCCGCCCATCTGCTCGATCAGCTTTATCATGGCCTCTGTGGTTCCTCCTGTGGCGATCAGATCATCTATGATCACCACTTTCTGGCCTGGCTTTATCGCGTCCTCATGCATCTCAATCACATCCTGGCCATACTCCAGCTCATAGGTCATAGAAACCGTCTTACGCGGGAGCTTTCCTTTCTTGCGCATGGGGACAAATCCTTTATTCATGGCATAAGCCACAGGAACGCTAAAGATAAATCCTCTGGACTCCGGTCCCACAACCAGATCAAACTCCAGGCCTTCAAGCATTTCGATTAATTTGTCCACTGCCAGATGCAGACCATCTTTATCCTGGAGAATTGTGGTAATATCCCGAAAAATAATGCCAGGCTCCGGATAATCCGGGATGCTGGTCACATAATCTTCTAATTTTTTCTTCATCATACCGGCCTCTCTTTCTATGTCCGTAAAACAGCAGATCTCCAGAGAAACTTCCCTGAACTGATGAACAAGTGCAGCAGACGCCCCGCCAATCCCTGGAGAAAACTGAACTTGAATTCATACCGCCTAACCATCGGTAAACTGCCACCGCCATTGTACCACAGTTTCCCAGCCGGTGCAACCAATGAGAAAAACTACTGGATTTTCCTCACCGTTTTCCGTATAACCAGGTGATTTTCCAGATAAACTCTGGAATTATCTGCGATCCCTTCATCCAGCCGCTTCAGCAGAATTCTGGTCCCTTCTCTGGCAATCTCTCCCATATTCCGTTCCACTGTGGTCAGCTGCATATTGGAATAGCCTGACATGTCCCAGTTGTCAAATCCCGTAAGAGAAATGTCCCCCGGCACCGTCAGGCCGCTTTCGTAGATGGCGTTTCTGGCTCCGAAGGCCATCTCATCATTATAACAGAGAATAGCCGTAGGGTGATGCTGCTCCAAAATATGCCGAGCCGCCTGATAACCGCTGGCATACCGGTAATTTCCCTCATAGGCAGGAATTTCATCTGGGTCCAGCCCATGCCGGATGGCAGAAGCCCGCCATCCCCGTCTTCGCTCCTTCGTGGAATCCAGCCCGTAATTGCCTTCAATTACGCAGATTTTTCGGTGACCATTTTCTATGAGATAATCCATCACCTTGCCCATGGCTTCTGCTTCATCAGTCGTTACATTCGGCGCGTCGAAAAAAACGGTCCGACAGATGATCACCATGGGAATTCCTCTGTCATGAACCTCCTCCATAAATAAAATGTCTTCGTTCCGCTGAGACAGAACAATGATTCCGTCAAACAAACTAGGATTTAAGGTTCCCGGCTCATACATATCAATTCCTTTCACAAATACATTGTATTTGCTGCCGGTAATGCTGTAAATTCCGGTCAAAACCTCATGAAGAACGAAGGGGGAAGTCATTTTCCCAATGGTAGAAAAATACAATCCCAAATGATAAGAGCGGGACTTTTTCAAGCTAATGGCCGCCTGATTGGGCATATATCCCATTTCCCGGGCAAGACGAAGAATCCGCTGCCGTTTTTCATTATCTGCCCCTCCAATTCCGTTTAATGCCCGGGATACGGTAGAGTAGGAAACGCCGGCTGCCTTTGCAATGTCTTTGATGGTAACCGCCATACCTTCTCCTTTATGTTCAGCAATCTGTTAGGATTCAACGTTATCAATGTGTTCAAGTACCATTTCCGGTCCATCCTGTCCCTGAATAGAAACATTTTTTAATACCAGCGTCTTGATGTTTGCAGCAAACAGACCCTGTCTGGTCATCGGATCTACTCCTTCCATCATAGCCGGCACACCTGTCTGGGTTTCTTTGGCATAATTCACCTGAACGTTGGTCATCTCCACCCGTCCAATCTTTCGCTCAGGCAGACCGTAGAAAAATGCCGCTGCCACATGGCAGTTATCCGCCTGAATATTGCGGAAAGTAAGCGAACGGATATCCGGCGTCCGGTTATCCACCGGCAGGGCCTCCTTCGTTCTTACATATTCCGTATGACCGTCAGGATCACAGAAATAGAAGCTGTTCGCCACAAAAGGCGTCATCACATTATCCATGTGAATGTTATCAAAAAGTACACCTTCGATGATAGCGTCTTTTCCTCTTCCTCTTCTGGTCTTGATCCGCAGTCCTCTGTCCGTATAAAGGAACAGGCAGTCTTTTACCACCAGATTCTTTACCCCGCCGGCCATCTCACTGCCGATGGTTACTGAACCGTGACCATCGCGCATGCAGCACTGGCGGATGCAAATATCTTCAGAAGGAGTACGGTATTTAGCACCCATGTAAATCTTCCCAGATTTTACGGCGATACAATCATCGCCCAGAGAGAAGTACACACCTGCAATTTCCAGATCCCGGCAGGATTCTGGATCTAATCCGTCAGTATTGGGGGAATCCTTGGGATTAAGCACCCTCAAATCAAGGAACCGCAGATGATTGGAGAAGAAGGGATGAATGTTCCAGGAAGGACTGTTCTGCACCGTAATTCCCTGTACAATCACATTCTCACAATGGCTTAAGAAAATCATTCTGGGACGGAAAGCAATATTCATCACCTTGGGATTATTCCACCAGTTGCCCTCTTCTTTTCCGGCTTTTCCATCCAGAACACCGGCGCCGTAGATCACTGCGTTCTTTACATTCATCCCGGTAATAATGGCAGAAAACATGGGCAGTGGATTTCCCTCCCAGGTTCCCATAATGTACTCGTCTTCTTCATCGTAGCTCTGGGTCGCCCCCGGAAAAACAGGGAACATGGTTCTATCGGTATAATCTTCCAGAACAGCGCCCTTTTCCAATTCAATCTTCACATCGTCCTTTAAAAACAGCGACGTAATCTTGTAAGTTCCTTCAGGGATCAGAACCCGGCTGTCTTTAGGGCAGGCCATAATAGCCGCCTGGATATAGTGGGTATCGTTGCTTACCCCATCGCCTTTGGCGCCAAAATCCTTTACATTTAAGGTAACAAACTCATAATCCGTGGTAAATACGGCCTGAGCAGCGGTCTTCTCTCCCTCTCTTACCTCTACGGTATACATGGTTTCCGGCTTCAAGCCGTAAAGACTGAAGATCACCCGATCTGTCTCCTGAACTTTTTCTCCATTTACGTATACATCGTAGGTTTTCCCCAGCTGAAAAATACTTCCGTCAATGCACTCTGCTACTGCACACCTTGCATTCTTATAAATAATGTTTAATTTCATCACTGATTTCCATCCTTATCAACCTTGAATTAAAACCATCGCCCTCTGATGCCGCCCTTATCGGCAGGCTTTCCGGGTTACTCCTGAATGTTCAGGCTGCTGTACTTTTCCCGAAGAAGGGTGCCGTTTTCGCAGGCCTTATTCAGACAGTATTCCAGCTTTTCCTTCTCCTGAGGATCTGCAATCCGATAGACTGGTCCCATTTCCTTCATCTCTGCAATTCCTGCCAGATAAGCTTTTAATCCTGCCCGGAACAAATCCTGAAGTCCTCTGTAATGTTCATAAATCTCTGGACTCATCTGATTAATTGTATCAATGAGATAAACCAGATTTTCCACATTTGCGCAGTCCGCTTCCCGGAATTTCTCCACAATTTGACCGTAATGGGCCTTCTTCCTTTCTTTCGTATCCTGCTCCGTGTAAGCCGGCATCTCCGCCAGAGAAATCTGTGACAATTCGCTCACCGAAACATTCCTCCTTTCATTTTCTTCATCGTTTCCAATATATCTCCTTCGCCCTGTTTCCAAGCCTTTTTCCCTGGTGAAAACAGGGATATGCAAAGGTTTGCATTCCTGCAAAAAAAATTATGCATATTAGCCATTTGTAATCTCTTACAATCATCATTTTCTGAGCAAATATGCATGTTATTTTTCTTCTTTTTCATCATACCATAGCAAAACATCGCCGTCAATTATGCACAATGTATATGTTTATCCCTTTATTTTGTCCAGAATGTCTAATTCCTTTCCGCAATCATTTATGATAAGCTATCTGCAGAAACTTAAGGCTATGGAATAAAGGAGGAATACCATTTATGGAAATTTTGGACCGCTATATCGACCAGCTTCTGGAAAAAAGCACGCCTCAGGCTCCCATCTGGAATCTGGAAAAAATCAGAGCTGGAAAAAAGCCTTCCTGGAACTATATGGACGGCTGTATGATCAAGGCTATTCTTGAACTGTACCACATTACCAAAAACGAAAAATACCTGGAATTTGCCGACGACTTTATTGATTATTTTGTAAAAGAGGACGGAAGCATCCTTTCCTACGATCCGAAGGAACATAATCTGGACAATGTAAACGCCGGAAAAACCCTCTTCGATCTGTATGCCTTGACCGGAAAGGAGAAATACCGCAAAGCCATCGACACGGTATACAGCCAGCTGAAAACCCAGCCCCGCACCTCCACCGGAAATTTCTGGCATAAGGAAATTTACCCCAACCAGATCTGGCTGGACGGCCTTTACATGGCGCAGCCATTCTACATGCAGTACGAAATTACGTATAATGACTGCAAGAACTGCAACGATTCTTTACAGCAGTTCGCAAACGTTTACAACCTGATGCGTGACACCAGAAACGGCCTTTACTACCACGCATACGATGATTCCCGCCAGATGTTCTGGTGCGATAAGGTAACCGGCCTCTCCGCCAATTTCTGGCTCCGGGCCCTGGGCTGGTACGCCATGGCATTAATCGATACCATGGAGATTATGCCGGAATCGCTTGCCGAAGGAAAAGAGCAGCTGAAGAAGATTTACCATGAATTAATCGACTCCATGCTCCCCTACCAGGATGAGGACACCGGCATGTGGTATCAGGTAGTCAACCGCGGCGGCATTAAGCCCAACTATTTGGAGACTTCCGGCTCCGCTATCTTTGCTTATGCGATTATGAAGAGTGTCCGGCTGGGCTTCCTTGACGAAAGCTACTTCCAGTATGGAAAGAAAGCCTTTGACGGGATCTGCCGCACGTATCTGTCCGAGGAAAACGGCGAGCTGCAGTTAGGCGGCATCTGCCTGGTGGCCGGTCTTGGCAATAAAGAAATGCGGGAAGGAACCTTTGACTATTATATGCGGGAACCAGTGGTGAAAAACGAAGCCAAAGGCGTTGCACCTTTAATTCTGGCCTACATTGAAATCATGTTCCACGAAGGAAAATAAAATAATCCTACAGAAAAAAGCTGGAAGTCTCTGCCCTCAAACGAGCAAGCTTCCAGCTTTTTATTACAGATTTTTCTCTCTGGCTTTTTCCAGCTTTCCAAAATATGCCATATAGGCCTGAGTCGTAGCCATATCTGAATGGCCCAGCATAGCTTGAACAGCATGGATATCCGCTCCATTCTTCAGCAAATGCGCGGCAAAGGAATGGCGCAGACTGTGGGGCGTAATATCGTTCTTAATTCCTGCTTTATCTCCGTAAAACTTAATAATCTTCCAAAATCCCTGGCGGCTCATGGGAAGTCCGCTGCAGTTAGTAAACAGCCATTCGGATTCCTTTCCCTTCAGCAGCACTTCTCTGCCGTCCTCCAGATAATCATTAAGAGCCTTTTTCGCCACCCGTCCAAAGGGCACCATTCGCTCCTTCTGTTCATCCCGGCAGGTAATAAAACCAACGGTCATATTCAGATCCTGAAGCTTTAAATGCACCAGCTCAGAAACCCGGATTCCCGTGGCATACAAAAGCTCCAGCATAGCCTTGTCCCTGATCTCCTTTGCATTCCTGCCGCAGGGCTGAGCCATCAGACGTTCAATCTCCTCTACCGTAAGAATAACTGGAGCCTTCTTTTCAATCTTTGGCGCTTTCAACAGTTCTGCCGGATCTCTCCGGATTTTTCCACAGACGAATTCATAATGGAAAAACGCTTTGATGGATGCCAATACACGTGATATGGTAGTGGTTGCCCGTCCTTCTCTTTCCAAATAAAAAATGTACGAATTTAGGCTGGTTTTGGTCACCTTCGCCACATCCCGAATCCCTTGATCCTCCAGATAATCGCACAGCTGCAGCAGATCCCGCTGATAAGATACCTGTGTATTCTTCGATGTTTTTTTTACATCTCTTAAATATTCCACAAAACTTGCTACTTCCCCTACCATCTTTCATCCCTCATTACATCTTTTCCAACTTTACACTTCTCTGGTATGCGGCGGAAAGCGTCCCCTTCCCGTCTCACCCTAGCCAATCCAAAGAAATATCTCTGTACAGATGAAAACATAGGATCCTTTCGCTTTCACACGAAAAAGACCCTATGCTTATTTTCATCACAAAACAGGCAAATTCAGGCTGGTAAATTACATTATATCCGCAAATTCCGATAAAATCAAACACATTTTTCCCACTTTTCCCTGTTTTTTTCGCGCTTTACATAAAATATACAAGATCTTGCCAGCCCTTTTTCTCCCACTCCTATATCTAGTGTTCCATCTTTTTTTCAAAATAAAATTTCTTTGATGCACGCCCTCAAAAGCTTAAAGCAGCTGGAGAAAAAAAGGATTGATCCAAGTCTCTGCTGCTGCTCCCACCGCCAGCACTGCTGCTGCAGCCAAAAAAGCCCCGAGCCGAAGCTTTCGCTCCCGTCCCAGCCCCCACCAGACAAACAGGCCCCAGACAGGCAAATAAAACAGGCCTTGAGGAAAACAGGACAGAAAAAAACCGGGCAGACCCATCAACCCTTTTTCCGCGGTATACCAGGTAATTGCCCATCCGGTGCAGAGTCCTCCCCATACTGCCAGCAGCCAATACGCAGGCGCCGCGCACAAGGTTAGACCTAAAATCCAGGCCCCAATCCCCTGACTTTCCCGGCGCTGCAAAAGATAGAAAAACTTTTCCAAGGTTCCCTCCTGCAGTCTCCATGGTCCCTGGCCCAAGAACCAGATTCCCCACTGGGAAAGAGGGAATCGCTGCCATTCCCGGCCATAAAGCCAGTTTCCTGCCAGCGTTCCCACCGCAATTCCAAAGAAAAAGCAAATGCTGAATCCTCTTGCAGCCCGATTCTTCTCCCCCTCCCTTCGAAACATCTTCATCAAAAATCCCTCTGCACGATTTTTCTTTTCAGAACAATCTATGCAGAGGGATAACCGCTCATTCGCTCCTGGTTTTCCAACACATCGCCAAAATTTCATGAGCTAAAATGTGTCTTGGAAGCTGCACTCCTGCCGTAAAGCCAGGTCTATTTGGGAATGCTCCTGTATTTTCTGGCATATGCCAGAATTGCCGCCATGGTTTTCGCATCGGTAATCTTTCCTGAATAAATCATTTCTTCAAGATCCTGAAGTTCCCACTCCTCCACCTGAATCACCTCATCCTCATCCAGATGCTGATGAGAAGGCTTTAAATCCCTGGCCAAATAAATATCAATATGCTCATCGCAGAAAGCAATGGTGGTATTAACGCTGATTAAAAATTCCAAATTGTCTGTCCGGTATCCGGTTTCCTCTTCAAGCTCTCTGGCAGCACAGTCTCTGGTCGGCTCATCGGGGCTGTCCAGCTTCCCCGCTGGAATTTCCAGGGTAAATCGATCCAACGCATTTCGATACTGGCGCACCATTATAATTTTTCCCTGATCTGTTACTGGGATTACCGCCGCAGCGCCATCGTGGTGAATGAAATCCCACCGGCATTCGTGCCCATTAGCCAAAACCCTGTCCTCATAAAATTTTAAAATGGTTCCCTGATACTTAAGCTCCCGGCTAAGACGCACCACCGGCGGCTTCCCCTGTTCAATTCCAGAAGCATTCCCTTTCTTCTCGTCCATCCCGTTTCCTCTCTTTCCCATTTTATGTTTTCTTCCTTCAGCCTTCTTCTGCAGAAAACTACAAGGTTTTGCATTGTTCGTAGCAGGCGTCAGTCGCTTTCATGATCGCATTCCGAAAGCCCCACTGCTCCAAAGCCTCCACAGCCGCAATGGTTGTTCCGCCAGGGGAGCATACCATATCCTTCAGTTCTCCTGGATGCATTCCCGTTTCCAGCACCATCTTGGCGCTGCCTAAAACCGTCTGGGCTGCCATCTCATAGGCATCTTTCCTGGGAAGTCCGCATTTCACCGCACCGTCCGCCAGCGCCTCAATAAACATATATACATAAGCCGGGGAACTTCCGCTGGCGCAAGCTACCGCATCCATCAGCCGCTCTTCCACCCGCTTCATCCTGCCAAAGGAAGTGAAAAATCGAGTAATCACCTCTTTTTCTTCTGGGGTAAATGCGCTGTCTTCAAAACATACTCCCGTCATTCCCTCTCCCAAAAGAGCTGGCGTATTCGGCATCGCCCTCACATATCGTTTATCCTCTCCCAGCATCTCCCGAAGATAATCGATGGTCTTTCCAGGAGCGATGGAAATAATCACCTCTTCCGCCTTCAGGTGAGGAAGAATTTCCGTCAAAACTGTCTCGTAATACTGAGGCTTAATCGCAAGCACCAGGTAATCTGCCCGCTTTGCACATTCTCCGTTAGACGCCACGCTGGCCACTCCTGTTTCTTTCTCCATGGCCGCCCTTCGTCCTTCATCCACATCCGTGAACACCAGCTCCTCCGGCAAAAATCCATGACTTAACAGCCCTTTCATAATAGCTGTTCCCATATTTCCCATTCCAATAAATCCAATCATTGTTATTACTCCTCCTGTCCTTGTGAAACAAAAAAGAGACCGCAGAATCTTTCCTGCAGCCTCCTTTGCTGATTTGCTTCGTTGCTTTTCCTATTTTGCATAATCCGTAACTCTTGACTCACGGATTACATTTACCTTAATCTGTCCTGGATATTCCAGATCGTTTTCGATCCGCTTGGAAATATCCCTGGCAAGGAGCACCATATCATCATCGCTCACCTGCTCGGGAACAACCATTACCCGGATCTCCCGTCCTGCCTGAATGGCAAAAGATTTATCCACTCCCTTAAAGGAATTGGCAATATCTTCTAACTGTTTTAATCGATTCGTATATGTTTCCAGTGTCTCTCTTCTTGCCCCTGGCCTTGCGGCTGATATCGTATCTGCCGCCTGCACAATACAGGCAATTAAACTCTGGGGCTCAACGTCTCCATGATGGGCTTCCACTGCATTAATCACCACAGCAGACTCCCGATATTTCCGGCACAGCTCAACGCCCAGCTGCACATGAGTGCCTTCATGTTCATGGTCAACGGATTTACCGATGTCATGTAATAAACCGGCCCGCTTAGCCACACGCACATCCAGCCCCAGCTCTCCCGCAAGAAGTCCGGCAAGCTGTGCTACTTCAATAGAATGCTTTAACGCGTTCTGGCCATAGCTGGTCCTGAATTTCATTTTGCCAAGAAGCTTAATCAACTCGGGATGAATTCCGTGAACCCCTGCTTCCAATGCAGCGGCCTCTCCTTCTTCCCGCATCATATTCTCCACTTCTTTTTGAGCTTTTTCCACCATCTCTTCGATTCTAGCCGGATGAATCCGCCCGTCTACAATCAAACGCTCTAATGCAATTCTCGCTACCTCTCTTCGAATTGGATCAAATCCGGATAATACGACGGCCTCTGGAGTATCATCAATAATCAGCTCCACGCCGGTCATGGTCTCTAATGTACGGATATTTCGGCCTTCTCGTCCGATGATCCGGCCTTTCATCTCATCATTAGGAAGCTGCACTACCGATACAGTAGACTCGGCAACATGATCCGCAGCGCATCTCTGGATGGCTGTCACAATATAATCCCGAGCCTTTCGGTCTGCTTCTTCCCTGGCTTTGTTTTCCAGTTCTTTTACTAACTTTGCAGTATCGTGTTTTACATCGTCTTCAACAGATTTTAAAAGATATTCTTTCGCCTGTTCGGAGGTCAGTCCTGAAATCTTCTCCAGTTCCTGTATCCCCTTATCATAAAGCGCATCCACCTCCGCGCTTCTTTTATTCAGGGCATCCTCTCTCTGCTGTAAACCTGCTTCCCTCTTCTCAAGGGATTCTGCTTTCTTTTCTACATTCTCTTCCTTACTTAATACACGTCGCTCATAACGCTGAAGTTCTGCTCTTCTTTCCTTGGTCTCTTTTTCCAGCTCATTCTTAGTCTTTAATGACTCTTCTTTCGCTTCCAGGAGAGCTTCTCTCTTCTTTGTCTCTGCTACCTTTAATGCTTCGTCTATTATCTCCCTGGATTTTTCTTCCGCAGAGCCAACCTTGCTTTCATAAGATTTTTTCTGATAGGAAGTCGCAGCGATCCAGGCAATAGCAGCAACGATAATACATGCAACCAATGCGATTAACGGTGACACAGGAGCACCTCCTTATTTAATTTTCATTGTACGAATACAACAGTATAAGTTTAAACGGTTTTCGGTATTATGTCAAGTATATAAACAAGATTTCCGTTCTATTCGGACAATTTGAACAATAAGGAGGAAACTCTCAGGAAATTTCATCATCCAACAAACTGCTTCTCGTTTTGACAGAACCTTTTACAGGCGGCTGCAGGATTTCCACCGCAATCTGCCACCTGTTCACAGCCGATGAAATTCTCTCCCATGAGTATCCTTTTCTGGCCAGCATGGAAGTCAGCCGAATATAGTGCTTCTGCTCCATCGTCTGCCCAGGATGGATTCCCTTCTTTCGGATCAAATCATCAATCTGACCGTCTTCATCCACCGGCAGCTCCTCAAGGGCTTCTCGAATCACTTCATGGGGAAACCCCTTTGCCGTCATGGATAAGGCCAGCTTTCGCCGGCTCATTTTCCGGCTTTCCTGTTCTGCATAACGAAGACCATAGGCCCGGTCATCCAGGTAATGGTATCCTTTCGCCATCTGAAGAGCATCCTGAATGGCCTCTTCAGGGTACCCTTCCCGAATCAGAAGCTTCCGAAGCTGCTCTTCCGTCTTATCTGAAGCCAGAAGAGCCTTCAGCACTCGCTCCCTGGCGCCCGGCTTCAAGACGGATTCCATGAGACGGTGCATCTGCTCCTCATCCAGTACGCTTCCTTCCTGAATGCCAAAGGCAGAAATCTCCTCATGGCGCAAAATAAGCATCTGCTCTTCATCCAGCCACACCCGGCATCGCTTCCTTCCCAGAGGCTGGACGGAGGTTACCCTCCTCACTCATCCATCTCCCCGGCTTCAGGACTCTTGGCCTCGGTTGCTTCATCTGTCTCCAGACCATATCTCACTCTTACTTTATGCTCTATCTCATCCCGAATCTCAGGGTTATCGTGGAGATAATTCTTTGCATTTTCCCGACCCTGGCCGATCTTTGCACCGTTATAAGCATACCATGCGCCGCTCTTTTCTACGATATTTTCCTTAGCCGCCAAATCTAAAATGTCTCCGTCTGTAGAAATGCCCTTGCCGAACATGATATCAAACTCCGCTTCCTTAAAGGGCGGAGCGATTTTATTCTTTACCACTTTCACCCTGACCCGGTTGCCAATGACCTCGCCTCCCTGCTTCAAGGACTCAATACGGCGTACGTCCAGCCGCACTGAGGAGTAAAACTTCAGCGCCCGTCCTCCGGTAGTCGTCTCCGGATTTCCAAACATTACGCCTACTTTCTCCCGAAGCTGGTTGATGAAAATCACAATACAGTTGGACTTGCTGATCACGGCAGTTAACTTTCTCAGCGCCTGAGACATCAGACGAGCCTGAAGACCTACGTGGGAATCTCCCATATCGCCGTCGATCTCCGCCTTGGGAACCAGTGCAGCCACAGAATCCACAATCACAATATCTACCGCCCCGGAACGAACCATAGTCTCCGTAATCTCCAAAGCCTGCTCTCCATTATCCGGCTGAGAAATGTAAAGCTCGTCGATATTCACGCCGATATTCTTGGCATAAACCGGGTCAAGAGCATGCTCAGCATCAATAAAACCGGCAATTCCGCCCCGCTTCTGCACTTCCGCCACCATATGCAGAGCTACCGTAGTCTTTCCGCTGGACTCCGGTCCATAAATCTCCACAATTCTTCCCTTAGGCACACCGCCAAGTCCCAGCGCAATATCCAAGCTCAAGGAGCCGGTGGGAACTGTTTCAATATTCATATGAGCGCCTGAATCCCCAAGCTTCATCACCGAACCTTTTCCATAGGCCTTCTCAATCTGGGTAATGGCTGCATCAAGGGCCTTCAGCTTTTCTTCTCTCTCCATATCTTCCTCCATGCTTAAAACTCAATGTGAACAAATGTTCGCTTCTGGTAATTGATTATAGTATAAAAGAACCGGGAAGTCAACTGCTTCCCGTGATTTTCTGTGACCTCATCCTCCTGGCCGCCAGCAGTTTTCCGTTCCTCTCTGTTCTGTTTTCAGAATAACACGTCAGCTTCAAAAAAGCAAGATAATTTTCCATTTTTTTACAATTTTATCTCCTGTCCCTGCGGCCTTCAGCCCTTCAGCGATTGTCCCAGAGCAGCCTCATACAAAAAAAACTGCCGCAGCGTTCTCTTCTGCGGCAGCCATATCTGCGGCTCTTTTTCTGCCCCGAGTGTTTATCTCTCAGGAATAATAAAACTGGTCAATCGCCAAAGTCAGTCCGATTCCCAGCACTGCACCGGCAAATACCTGAAGAGGTGTATGCCCCACATACTCCTTAAGCCGTTCCTGAATCACCTCTCCGCTGAGCTTCAGGGGATTTTCCAGCAAAATAGTATTTAACAGCTTCGCCTGTTTCCCCGTCTCCCGGCGGACTCCCATGGCATCATACATTACAATCATGGCAAGGACAAAACTGACGGCAAATTCAAAGGATCCTGCTCCATATCTGATCCATGAGGCCGCCGTCAAACTGCATACTGTAGATGAATGGGAACTAGGCATTCCGCCTGAACCGAAAAGCCGCTCCGCGTTAAAATTTTTATTCAGGACACAATCGATAATGGTTTTCAGCACCTGGGCTGCGGTCCATCCAATGACTGAACTTACTAAAACCTGATTTTCCAGAATTTCCTGCCAAATACTCATGCTATCCTACTTTCTGTCTGTATAATTTCCGCCGGCAAGGCGGCTGCTGATACAAGCCTCTCTGCTGCTTTCATCCAAGTCTTCTGCGCAGAAGAACATTCCAGGCAAACCAGCTGCGGACCTGAAGCGCCGTCTCCGTAAGGCTGCACAGCTTATCTGCATAAACCACAGCAAAGCCTGCTCTGGTTTTGGGCGGAACAGGAGTCAGGGGCCACATATGATGAAGAATAATATCCCCTTCCTCAGAAGACAGCTGAAAATATTTACTGGCGTTATTGTAGGCCGTTCTTGGATGGGTAAAGCCGTGAAAACGCTCACCCGTCTCCCTGCCCCAGGTATGCCAGTCATAAAGGAACATATCATGCAGCAGCCCCGCCCTGGCAGCCTCTCTGCTGTTTCCCCCATACTTTCTGCAGATTTGATAACTCAAATACGAAACTTGTATGCAATGTGCCCGGCATGTGGTGCTGCCGTGCTGAATATATTGCTCCATGGACAAAAACACCGGATGGGTAATAATATCCTGAACGCAAGCCATGTATTCTTTATCTTCAAGATACTTCTCCTGTTCCATCCACGTGGCATCGGCGGCCCAGCGGGCCGCCGTCTTTCTCTCATTAAGGTAATGCTCTAGTTTTCTCTCCATCGGCTCTGCTCTCCTTCCGATGCCCCTGGAAATTTCTCCAGTCCACAGCTGCCTGACGGCAGATCTTAATAACCAATCAGCCAGTCATACAGCTCCTGATACTTCACAGCCGATGAATGCCAGGAGAAATCCTTAGCCATTCCCCGGTCGATAATCTTATTCCACTCCCGCTTCTTATCGTAGTACACATACTTTGCATAGCGGATGCTTCCTAACATTTCATGAGCATTGTAATTAGCGAAGGAAAATCCGGTGCCGGTTCCTTCATACTCATTATACGGCTCTACCGTGTCCTTCAGACCGCCGGTCTCCCGGACAATAGGAACAGTGCCGTAACGAAGGGCAATCAGCTGACTTAAACCGCAGGGCTCGAACAGAGAGGGCATTAAGAAAGCATCGCAGGATGCATAAATCTTATGGGCCATCGCATCCGAATAATAAATCTGAGCGGATACCCGGTCATTATACTTCCAGTCATAATGGCGGAACATATTCTCGTAGCGTTCATCGCCAGTGCCCAGCACAACCAGCTGCACATCATCGGTACAGATCTCATCCATCACACACTGAATCAGATCTAATCCCTTCTGATCTGTCAGGCGAGAAACAATGCCGATCATAAACTTGCGGTCATCCTGCTGAAGACCAAGCTCTGCCTGAAGAGCCCGCTTATTTTTTACCTTTTCCTTGCGGAAATTCTTGGCGTTGTAATTCTGGGCGATGATTTTATCTGTCTCCGGATTAAACTCATCATAATCAATGCCGTTTACGATTCCCCGAAGGCTGTTGGATCTGGCCCGCATCAGGCCGTCTAATCCCTCGCCGTAGAACGGCGTCTTGATTTCCTCTGCATAAGTGCTGCTTACGGTGGTGATGGCGTCTGCAAATACGATGCCGCCCTTCAGCATATTTCCATCCTTGTACGCCTCCAGCTTATCTGGAGTAAAATAATAATCCGGCAGACCGGACAGCCGCTGGATGGTCTTTACATCCCAAACTCCCTGGAATTTTAAATTATGGATGGTAATCACCGACTTCATATTCCGGAAGAATTCACCCTCATGGAACTTATCCTTCAGGTGAACAGGAATCAGGCCGGTCTGCCAGTCATGGCAATGCACCACATCCGGCTGGAAACCAATAACCGGAAGGGCAGATAACGCGGCTTTGGAGAAAAATGCAAACTTCTCCAGGTCGTTATACCAGTCACCGTAAGGCTTTGGTCCGCAGAAATAGCTTTCGTTGTCAATAAAGTAAAAGGTGATTCCGTCATATACGTACTGAAGAATGCCTACATACCGGCTCTGGCCCAGATAATCCATGTAAAAATGGTTCACATACTGCATCTGGTTGCGCCACTCTTCCTTTATACAAAGATATTTTGGGATCATTACCCGAACATCAAAATATTCCTTATCAAAACATTTGGGAAGAGATCCAACTACGTCTGCAAGCCCGCCGGTTTTAATAAATGGAACCGCTTCCGATGCCACAAATAATATCTTTTTCATGAAATAACCTCCCTTATCGCATCTATACTCCGGTAAAAATCCATAGATATAGTATACAATACTTTTCGGCTTTTAGGAAGTCTTATCTCGAGAAATTTGTAATGCGTTTTGACGATTTTTTCCTTGTTTTTTTGTTACATTGTAACGGTTCAGAACGGCGTATCTTCCCGCCCATCCTCCTGCCCGACAAGAAGCGCCGAAGGTTTCTTCCATAAGAAAACAAGGGAAAAAACATGCTGTCGGGCAAGCTTAACGCCTGTTTTTTCGCCTGTTTTTTCCCTTGTTTTCCCGCCGTTCTGAACTGTTTCCCTACATTCGTTTATAGTCCAGACGGATTTTATCTGCAATCAACGCAATAAATTCAGAATTCGTAGGTTTTCCTTTGCCGTTGCTGACAGTATAGCCAAAGAGCTCGTTGATGGTTTCCATCCGTCCCCGGCTCCAGGCCACCTCAATAGCATGACGGATGGCCCGCTCCACCCGGCTTGCTGTTGTCTGATGCTTTTTGGCAATGGCAGGATAGAGAATTTTGGTCACAGAAGAAAGCATCTCATGGTCCTCTACTGATAAGATGATAGCGTCCCGCAGATACTGATATCCTTTAATATGAGCAGGGATTCCAATCTCATGAAGAATGTGGGTAACATCATTCTCCAGATTCTGCTTCATATACTCCTCTTTATTGACATAGGGCTTAACCGTCCGTATTTCTCCCGGTCCGGGAGTTTTTTCTCGGAGTCTTCCCACTCGTTTTACCTTGTCGATAATCACATCTCTGGAAAAAGGCTTCATAACGTAATAATTCGCGCCCATGCGGAAGGCGTCTGCCGTCATATTTTCGCTTCCTGCCGCCGTTACCATGATGAATGCTGGGATTTTCTTGATTTCATTGCTTCCCCGAACCTTTTCCATCACAGAAATTCCGTCCATTCTTGGCATAATCACATCCAGCAGTACCACATCTGGATTCGTTTTCACGATCATATTGTAGGCATCTTCTCCATTATCCGCTTTGCCTACGACTAAAAATCCTTCCTCTGATTCCAAAATATCCTGTAATTTCCCCAAGGTCTGAGGGTTATCATCTGCAATCGCAATACTCAGTTCTCCCATACGCTACTCCTCCTTTTTTGTCTTTTATCAAATGCTTTTGCTGCAATCTGTATTATAGACGTTAAGAAATCCGGCGTGCAATGAAATTCCATCGCAGAGTTCGACATTCTTCCCCCTTTCGGCCGCGATATCAACAATCTTGGCGCTCCCTCTCTGATAAATACGAAAAATTTCTAAATTTGTTGCAGGATCAGCGCCCGTCTCCGGGAGAACTTGCGCCGGAACAAATTAATGGGACAGCATATTTTCAATGAAAATCCCGTATCCTTTTGCCGAATCTTGAACGAAGACATGAGTGACCGCTCCAATCAGCTTTCCGTTCTGAATCAGCGGACTTCCCGACATTCCCTGAATCACCCCTCCAGTAAGGGTTAACAGATCAGGATCCGTAACCTGAAACACGATACTTTTCGTTCGGTGGCTGCTGGAATAATCCACTTTTGTAATCTCCACCTGATAATCTCTCACCTCGCCGGAAACGCTGCTGCGCAGGTAAGCAGGCCCTGTGGTTACATCCTGGCGGTAGCCTACAGGCAGAGCCTGACTGGCTGCCAGCTCTTTAAGTCCGTCTCCTGCTACGCCAAAAACGCCGGTATCCGTATTGGCGGTAATCTGCCCCAGCTGAGTGCCGGGACTATAGTAAATCACGCCGCTCATCACTCCCGGCGCCCCGGACTCGCCTTTTTCAATTCCCATGATCTGGGTTTCATATAAGGCTCCGCTTTCAATTTCTACAACGCCTCCCGTGTCTGTATCGCTGATCCCGTGGCCCAAAGCGCCGAAATTTCCGTTGAGATCCAGATAAGTCATGGTACCGATTCCCTGGGTATCGTCCCGCACCCAGGCGCCAAGCTTATAGGTGCCGTCCGATGCCTCCACTGGCGTCATGGCAATCTCCAGCTGTTCCTGTTCTCTTCGAACCGTAAGCGTCACCTTGCGGGTTCCAGCTGCGTTTACCGCTTCCACCAGCTCCTCCTTGTCAGAAAGCGTCCGGCCGTTTACGGCTTCGATGTAATCTCCTGACCGGAGAATGCCGTAGGCAGGCTCTACTTCCATTCCATCTATGCTCTCCACCTTTCCGGTTCCAATGACTAAAACTCCCCGGGATTTTAAATAAATTCCAACAGGAATCCCACAGGGGATCACGTAGCTTTCATCCACCACATCCACCTGCATTTCCTTCACCTTTACCAGGCCGAAAAGCTTTACCTCCATCTGGTAGCTTCCCTCCTGGCGGCCTAGCAGGGTGAAGGGTTCCCTTCCTGCAATCCGAATCTTATCCTGAGGAATATTCGAGGGATTTCCCAGGGATACCTGCTGATCTTCAATTTCCAGAGTAGAGGAAAACAAAAGGGGAAGGCTGATTTCTTCCTCATGGCCTTCTACAATGTTCAGCCGGTCAGGCAAAGTCTGGTCGACATAATACCAGGCGGCGCAAAAAAACAGAGCCGCCGAAAGTACAGCTCCCCCCAGAACTCTCTTTCTTTTCCTTCCTCTTTTATTTTTTCCCTTGCTTTGTCCCTTAGATCTTCCTTCCTCCTGGGAGAAAGGAATTTCCTGCTGCATATCCTGCATTGCCTTACCTCCTCTGAAAACTGTGCCAATCGGTTTATTTTTTCCATGAGTCCGTAAGCATATGCCAAAAAGCTGCCTTAAACGCTCCGCAGATCTCTGCTGCAGATCTATCCTCCAGCAAGCAGCTGTTGGAAAATCCACAGAACAAAAGCAAAGCATTTAAGGCAGCTTTTATCTTTCTTAATCATGTTCTCGTGCAAGGCACAACTGCTTACACGATTAGTATTCTTCATCTCTTCATGAATACTCATTCAAACTGAAACCAGCAGCGACTTATTTTGTCCGTTCTGCCAATTCCTTCATTTCAAGGGCATTTTGCCGCACTGCATCGGTGATTTTGGCGCCGCCTAACAGACGAGCCAATTCTTCCACGCTTTCTTCCCGATTCAAAGGTTTAATCCGGGTTACCGTCTTGCCCTGGCTGACAGACTTGGCGATTTCAAAATGCACATCTGCCATGGACGCTATCTGAGGAAGGTGGGTGATGCAGATTACCTGGTGAGTTTTGGAAATTTCTCTGAGCTTTTCAGATACACTTTGAGCTGTCCTTCCGCTGATTCCCGTGTCAATCTCATCAAAAATCAAGGTGGGGATCTGATCAGTATCCGCCAAAACCGTTTTGATGGCCAGCATAATCCGGGAGAGTTCTCCTCCTGAAGCCACCTCGCGGAGAGGTTTTACCGGTTCTCCAGGATTGGTGGAAATTAAAAATTCCGCCTCGTCCCAGCCCTCTGCCGTATAATGGTCCAATCTGCGAATCTCCATCACAAAACTTACATCCAAAAAATTCAGGTCCGCCAAGCTTTCCCGCATCTTCTCCGAAAGCGCTTCTGCTTCCCGGATTCTTACCTGGGTAAGACGGCTGCACAGCTCCTCCAGCTTTTCTCCCGCTCTCTCCAGTTCTTCCTCCAGTTCGCTGCGAATCTGATCGAAATGCTCCAGTTCCTCCAGCCGCGCCTGTTTCTCCTCCAGAGCCTTAAGCACCGCACCTTCGGAATTTCCGTATTTGGCCTGAAGTCCGTGAATCAAATCCAGCCGTTCCTCAATCTGCCGGAATTCTTCTTGATCGAAAACGCAGTTCTCCATATAGTCTTGAATGGAACGGGACAAATCATTAAGCAGCGATTCCGCCTCATATGCCTGATCACGGATTTCCTTAAGGGCCTCGTCATAAGCGGCAGCCTGATCCACCCCTTTTATTACTCTGGCCATCATATCCTGCTCCAGCGCCCCGTAAGCCTCTCCCAAGTTCTCTGCAATCCTTCTGGCATGAGAAAGCTTCCGGTAGCGGGCGGAAAGTTCCTCTTCTTCCCCTTCCTTTAAGCCGGCCTCCTGAATCTTTTCGATTTCAAACCGAAGGAAATCCGCTTCCCTCAGCCGCTCCTCCAGACCGCCTTCCATGGCGGAAAGCTTCTGCTTAAGTTCCTGATATCTGCCATAAGCCCGGGCCGTCTCCTCCTTAAGAGGCGCAGTCTCCGCTCTGGCATAAGCATCCAGAATCTCCAGATGATGATGAAGATTCAGCAGAGACTGATGCTCATGCTGGCCGTGAATATCCAGAAGCAGCGCAGTTGCCTGCTTAAGCCGGAGGGCGGTGACCGTCTCATCATTAATCCTGGAGGTACTGCGGGAAGGAAGAATCTTCCTGGAAATAATCAGCGTTTTGTCCTCCGGAACTTGAATGTCCAGAGCCTTAAGCGCTTCCTCCTGCTCTGGGGTATCAACAGAAAACAACAGCTCTATGTAAGCGCTTTCCGCCCCCTGACGGATGCTGTCTCTGGAGGCCTTCCCCCCAAGAGCCATATTCACCGAACCGATAAGAATGGATTTTCCTGCTCCCGTTTCTCCGGTAAGGATATTCAGTCCCTGTCCAAATTCAATCTCCGCCTCTTCAATCAAAGCCAGGTTTTTTACCTTGAGTTCCAGAAGCATCTCCCATCCTCCTTGTCTCTGCTGAAACGTCCTGCTTATTTGTAAATCAATTTTCGGATCTTGTCCATTACCAGAATGGTATCATCTACGCTGCGCACCGCACACATTATGGTGTCATCTCCCGCAATACACCCTACAATCTCACTGAACTGAATCGCGTCAAGAGCCGCAGCGACTGCCATGGCCATTCCAGAGACCGTTTTGATCACCAGAATGTTCTGAGCCATATCCATGCTGAGAAAGCCGTCCTGAAGAATCCGGATATACTTGTCGCTGAAATTTCCATGATTCTGGAGCACCATATACCGCTGCTTTCCGCTCTCCGAAGGAGCTTTGGTCAGCTTAAGTTCACGGATATCTCTGGAAACCGTGGCCTGGGTCACATTAAAACCTGCCTGATTCAAGTACTCAGCCAGTTCCTCCTGGGTCTCAATTTCATATTTTCCAATCAGCTCTACAATCTTGCTGTGACGTTCTACCTTCATCTTTTCCTACGCTCCATTTCTTCATCCATGGCAAATTTTAGTTACGTTTACCCTGTTTGAGGCTGTGCTGTATGCTGATTTCATTTTCAGCCGGCGACAGGGCAAAAAGGCTATACTCCAGCCATCTTACTGCTTAGATTCTGAAGAAAAGAGATCTTCCTCAGCTGTACCAGCACCGTTTCCAGAGGAGAACGGCGAATCACAATCTGATCTCCCGGGCAAAGGGAATCCGCCGGATTTCCGTCAAAGGACGCCATGCTGCCTTCATCCTCCACCACAACCGTGATTTCGTCCTCCGCGCCCAGAACAATACTTCTGGCATTCAGGGAATGGCTGCAAATCGGCGTAAGCACCATCATCCTGGTCTCCGGCGCCACAATAGGACCTCCTGCCGACAAATTATATGCTGTCGACCCAGTAGGCGTGGCGATGATCATTCCGTCTGCGGTATATCGATTCAAGAACTGACCATTTACCATAATACGGAAATGGAGCGCTTTTAAGGTGTCTCTGCGGCTGATCACCACCTCATTCAAGGCGATATCCTGATATACGCTTCTGCCGCCGCGGATCATCTGCCCTTCCAGCATCATTCTCGATTCCAGACAAAATCTGCCTTCCAGGAGAGCATTAAGCATATCCTTCAGCTCTTGTCCGCCGCTTACTTGAGTAAGATAACCTAAATGTCCGCGATTCACCCCTACAAAAGGAATCCCTAATCCTGCCAGATCTCTGGCCGCCTGAATCAAGGTGCCGTCTCCTCCGATTGTAATAATGCATTCCGTTCCCTCCGGCACCTGGTCAGGATCTGTATAACGGCACTTTGGTTCAGGTCTGCCCATCCTGAAAGCAGCACAGACTGCTCCCTTCTGGGTAAGATACTCCCGGATCTCCCGTTCTGCTTCCATGGCGCCGGCCTTGTCCGGATTCGCTACAATGTAAAATGCCCTCATGCCTTTAATCCTCCAGAACCCGGTGGGACTCCTCCACCACAGCCGCCGCATCCGGGAAGGTCTGTGTTCCGCCTGCGGCCTCATCTTTCTCCCCTGCACCTTTCTGAAGATACAAAAGATATTCAATATTCCCCTCTGGTCCACGTACCGGCGAGAAATCCAGATTTAAAATCCTAAATCCAATCGAAGCAGCATAATCCATTACCATCTGGATAACCTCTAAATGGACGGCTTTATCCCGCACCACGCCTTTCTTCCCCACTTTTTCCCGGCCAGCCTCAAACTGAGGCTTAATCAGACAAACCACCCGGCCATCCTCTTTCAAAAGTTCCTTCACCGGCCCCAGTACTTTGGTCAAAGAAATGAAGGAAACATCAATCGAGGAAAAATCAATGGGATCCGGAATCTGTTCCCGCGTTACATAGCGGATATTGGTCTTTTCCATACAGATTACCCGTTCATCATTTCTCAGCTTCCAGGCCAGCTGTCCATGCCCCACATCAATGGCATATACCTTCACCGCCCCGTTCTGCAGCATACAGTCGGTAAAGCCTCCGGTGGAAGAACCAACATCCATACAAATGAGGCCATCAAGATGGAGCGCAAAGCTGGTCATGGCTTTCTCCAGCTTCAAGCCTCCCCGGCTTACATATTTCAAAGTACTTCCCCGCACTTCGATCTCTGCAGTGTCCGGAAACACCGTTCCCGCCTTGTCCTCCTTCTGCCCGTCCACATAAACAATGCCAGACATAATCAAAGCCTTGGCCTTCTCCCGAGACTGGGCCAGATTCCGTTTCACTAAAAGCACATCTAAACGTTCTTTCATCCGTTCCTCCAGAAAATGCACGGCTGCATTTCTCTTTTCTGTTGCTGTTATGACTATTCTACCATAATTTGTAAGTTATTTCCAGTTAAAAACCCTTTTTCTTCCATCTTTTGAATAATGGAATCACTGTCGATTCCCAGACTTTCTCTGAGAACACTGACGTTTCCATGCTCCACATAAGCATCAGGAAGGGCTACCTGATATACTTTCGTTTTTGGATGATGCTGGGACAAATAAGCCGTCACCGCAAGGCCAAAGCCTCCCTGAAGAACATTTTCCTCCAGCGTTACCACCAAATCATGCTTCTCTGCCAGCTCATCTACCAATTCCCGGTCAAAGGGTTTAATGAATCTTCCATTGGCCAGACTGCAGGGAACTCCACGGTCCATCAGCTTCTGGCGGATATGCTCCGCCGTACTCACCATACTTCCCACCGCCAGGAGGGCGATTCGTGCTCCCCGGCTGCTGTCATCCATGAGAATTTCTCCCTTTCCATACTTAATTGGACTGCGAAAATCCTTAAGCCCCCGGTATGCCTCTCCTCTGGGATAGCGAACCGCCACCGGTTTTCCCAGTGTTAAGGCAAAGGCCAGCATATCCTCCAGTTCCCACCGGTTTTTCGGAGCCATCACCGTCATGTTGGGAATACAGCTTAAATAGCTGTAGTCAAAAATTCCCTGATGGGTCTCGCCGTCGCTGCCCACCAGTCCAGCCCGGTCTACCGCCAGCACCACAGGAAGCTCCTGTATACAGACATCATGAAGAATCTGATCAAATCCTCTCTGCAAAAAAGAGGAGTACACCGCCACCACCGGCTTCAGTCCCGCCGCCGCCATTCCGGCTGCACTGGTCACTGCATGGGCCTCTGCAATTCCCACGTCGAAAAACCGCTGAGGGAACCGTTTAGCAAAAGCTTTAAGCCCCGTCCCGTCAGGCATAGCGGCAGTGATGGCCACAATTTTCTCGTCCTCCTGGGCCAGATGGCAGAGAGCGCGGGAAAAAACATCCGTATAGGTGGGATGCTCTTTTTTATGAAGCGGCTTCCCTGTGGCAATATCAAACGGTTCCACGCCGTGAAATTTCGAGGGATTCCGTTCAGCAGGGCTGTAGCCCTTTCCCTTCTTTGTAATAACATGCACTAAAACCGCATGATCCAAGCGCTTCGCCTCCAGAAAAGCTTTCTGAAGCTTTCCTATATCATGCCCGTCAACAGGCCCCAAATAGGTAATTCCCATATTTTCAAACAGCATTCCAGGAATAAACAGCTGTTTAATTCCATTCTTTGTCCGCTTCAGCCGGTCAATGGCTCTGTCTCCAAACCCGGGAATCCGCTCCAGCGCAGCCACTACGCCTTTTTTCAAATCATTATATCCCTCGCCGGTGCGAAGACCGCTTAAATAAGTGGACATGCCTCCCACATTTTCTGAAATGGACATATTATTATCATTAAGCACGATAATAAAATTTCGTTTCAGCCTGGCTGCATTGTTCAGGGCCTCATAAGCCATGCCCCCTGTGAGCGCTCCGTCTCCAATAATGGAAACCACCGAGTAATCCTGGTTCAGAAGATCTCTTCCCTGGGCCATTCCCAGGCCGGCGGAAATAGAAGTTGAACTGTGTCCCGTATCAAAAGAATCATAGGGGCTTTCCTTGCGTTTGGGAAATCCGCTTAAGCCCCCATACTGACGAAGCTCGCAGAACAAGTCCCGTCTCCCGCTTAAAATCTTATGCACGTAGGACTGATGTCCCACATCCCAAATCACCTTATCTTTCGGCAGGTCAAAGGCCAGATAAAGGGCAATGGTTAATTCCACAACTCCCAGGTTGGAGGCAAGATGGCCGCCGGTATGGCTGATCTTTTCTACTAAAAACGTCCGAATTTCCTGCGCCAGGATTTTCAGTTCTTCCGGAGAAAGAGCCTTCACATCCTCCGGACCTTGTATCCGTTCTAAAAACATAATTCCACCTTACTTTTCTCTGGTAATCAACATCTGGATCAATTCCTCCAGGAATCCGTTCTTCCGGTTCAGAGAATGGAGAATTTCCACTGCCTCTTCTGAAAGCCGCTTCACCTGCTCTCTGGCCTTTTCCAGGCCCTCTAAGGTAACGTAAGTAGTCTTGAAATTCCGGGCATCACTGCCCACCGGTTTCCCCAGCACCTCCTGATTTCCGGTGACATCCAGAATATCGTCCTGAATCTGGAAAGCCAGGCCTACGTTAAGAGCGACTTTAGAAATCTTGGCGCACTCTTCTTCCTCTGCTCCGGCCAGCACTGCGCCAATGAGCATGGAGGCCTCCAGCAGCGCTCCCGTTTTCAGCCGGTAGATGAAATCCAGCTGATCCATGGAAATCGGCCGGTTCGTCAGCTCAACATCCACAACCTGACCGCCGATCATTCCGTAGATTCCGGTTTTTTCCGCCAAAATACGGATGGCTTGGCCTACCCGGTAAGGATGTTTCGTTCCTGCAAACGCGCCTGCCGCCGTGGAAAAAGCTTCAACAATCAAAGCATCTCCCGCCAAAACTCCCATATCCTCTCCAAATTCTGCCCAAGTACTTTTCTTTCCTCTCCGATACTGATCGTTGTCCATACAAGGAAGATCATCATGAATGAGAGACGAGGTGTGGATCATTTCCATTGCAGCCATAAAGGGCTCCACATCCCGCTCTCCCCCGTTAAATCCGAAAAGCCGGCAGGTCTCTCTCATCAAAAGAGGACGGAGGCGTTTTCCTCCCGCCTGCATGCTGTAATTCATTGCCTCCATAATTCTTCGCTGATAGCCGGTTTCTTCCGGCAGATAGCGGTCAATAATCTCCTGGGTCTCCTTCACTCTCTGATCCAGAATTTTCTTAAATTCCCTCATTTTCCTCCCCCTCACTTAAGACAATAATCTTTTTTTCCACCTGGTCAATCTGGGCTGAACAGCTTTTTACCAGCTTCATCCCCTTCTCAAACCAGGCAAAAGACTCCTCTAGAGAAGACTCTGAATCCTCCAGCTTTTCCAGTATGCCCTCAAGCTCCTGAAAGGATTCTTCTATCGTAAGCTCCTTATGTTCTTCCGGACTGCATGCTGTCTCTTTGGCGTTTTTTTTGTCTTCTGCCATCATTTATTTCACCTCGCAAAGTCTGGGGCCAGCCCTTCAGACCTTTTTTCTTTCTTCTTCCAGCCGGCCATCCATCCAGATTCGTTCTGCCGCCGCTGCAATCTTTCCATCTTTCACCCGAATATTTATCTGATCTCCCGGCTTCACCTGAGATGCGCTGGTGATCCGGCGCCCGCCTTCATCGGTAAGAAAGCCGAATCCGCCGCTGATTTTCTCCAGAGGAGACGCCCCCTGAAGCCGCCCTGCCAGAATTTCCAGCCGGTGCCGTCTGTCTGCCGCTTTCTGACGGATCGCTCTGTCCATCTGATCCTGAAGATCCGCCAGCCTCTGACGCTTTTCATTAACCTGTCTGGCAGGATCTCTCAGCTTAAGCCGAAGACGGTACTGATTCAGCCGGCTTTTTTCCAGCGTCACTTTCCTGGTCACCGCATTCTCCAGCCCTCTCTTTATCCCTAAAAGATCTGCGGCAAACTGCCGGTAATCAAATACTGCCAGTTCTGCCGCTGCAGAAGGTGTAGGTGCTCTTAAATCCGCCACATAATCTGCAATGGTCACATCTGTTTCATGACCTACAGCCGAGATTACCGGAGTATCACAGTCGAAAATTGCCCGGGCTACCTCTTCCTCATTAAATGCCCACAAATCCTCAATAGAACCTCCGCCCCTGCCTACAATCATCACATCAAGCCCCATTCTGTCCAGGGTCTCAATTCCTTTTACGATACTTTCCTTGGCTCCTTTACCCTGCACTAAAGCAGGGTAAAGAACCAGCTGGACGTAAGGATTTCTTCGATGAGCAATATTCATAATGTCCCGCACGGCAGCGCCGGTAGGGGCAGTAACAATACCAACGGTTTTCCCGTACCGAGGAATCGGCTGCTTATACTCCTGAGCAAACATGCCCATCTCCTCTAATCTGGCCTTGAGAAGGGCAAACTGCCGAAACAGATCTCCTGTGCCGTCCAGTTCAATGGTCCTGGCATAAAGCTGGTATTTCCCATCTCTCTCATACACATCCACCGAGCCAGAGGCAATCACCTGCTGACCTTCTTTCAGCGGAAAAGAAAGGCCCATCCTCTGGCTGGCAAACATTACCGCAGACAACGCGCCTTTCCCATCCTTCAGGGTAAAATAAATATGCCCTGAGGTGTGGTATTTTACATTGGATACCTCGCCTTTTATGGAGATCCGGTTCAGTGCATAATCCTGCACGAACATATTCTTAATATAAGCATTTACCTGAGATACGGTATATACTCCCGCCATAAGCTACACCAGCTTTGCCAGAATTCCATTAATAAAAGAAGGTGCTTCCTTAGGCCCAAACCGCTTCGCCAGTTCCACGGCCTCATTAATGGCCACCTTTTCCGGAATATCTGGATCATACTTCATCTCATACACCGCCAGGCGAAGAATAGCAAGTTCCACTCTTCCCATCCGTTTGGTCTTCCAGCCCTCTGCAACCTGGTTAATCTTCTCATCCAGCTCTGGAATCCGCTGAATAATCTCCTCGGTTCTGTGCTTCAGGTAATTCTGGTCATTCTCTCCCATCTCTACCTTATGAACAACAATCTCCTCACCCTCCGGCGTGGTATCCTCCTCTTCCGGCACAAGGAAGTACTGCTCTAACTGGGCTGCACTTTCCTCCCTGGGATAAAAGTCCGCCTCAAACAGCATCTTAAAGCAATGCTCCCTCAATTCTCTTCTGGTCATGATCGTTCCTCCTGCATCATCCTCTGTTCTCAAACTGCCGTCCGCGTGATCCCACATCTGGACGTTTGGAAGTATTATAGCAAATTTGATGTGGTTTAACAAGATTCTTCCTAGGTGTATTTCAAAATGCCGCCCTCTCCTGCAGAAACAAAAAAGCCGCCCTCTCCCACAGGAAAGAACGGCCTTTTCCTCTTGCTCCGCAACACCTGCCGAAGGGCAGTCTACTTGGCGCCTTCCATATTTACTCCAGCAATCTTAATGTTTACATCCAGGACAGACAGACCGGTCATATTCTCAATGGCGGTTTTCACCCGTTCCTGAACTCTCTGGCATACATCCGGAATGCTGTATCCGTATTCCAGATTAAGGGACAGATCCACCGATACATGTTCTTCTGTTACATCCACCTTTACGCCTTTTGACAGATTTCTCATGCCCAGCTTTCCTACCAGTTCATTGGTAATGTTGCCTGCCATGGAATTTACGCCTTCCACCTCCGTGGCCGCCAGACCGGCAATAATGGCCACCACCTCATCTGCTATCTGCACTTCTCCGATTTTATCCTTTTCATAAACCTTATGGGTGCTTCTGTTTTCCGCTTCTGACACTTGCGCTACCTCCTGTTCCATGAGATTTTCAAATCTTGTTTCATTATAACAAAAGATAGGCGCTTTGGAAAGGGACATTCCAAAAGATTCTCCACAGGCTGCCCAAACGACAGCTACTCCTGAAGATCCAGCAGAGAAATTACAATCTGGTCAGCAGACCGCTCCGTCTTGCGCTTTACAATATCTTCGATCTGCGCCCGCTCCTGATCGGTTATGCTGGACGCATTGATTACCACATCGACCTGATCTGCGGATACGCTGACCACCGGATCAGCAAAGCCCCGAGCCATCAGCAGGGTTTCGGCGGCATTCTCCTTTTCTGCTGTTTCCGTAAGGGCAAGCATATCCTGTATAGCCTGCTGCTTCGCCGCCTCTTCAATTCCCGTACTGTTAATAATGCTCATCAGAGATTCCTTATTTTTCGCCCTTACCTGTTCACGATTCAGCTGCACACTGGCAATATAATCCGTTACGCTCATTCCGCTGGTCAGCACTGCCTCTCCTGGATTTTCCAATCCTGTCTGAGAAACATCCTCTCCTGTTCCTCCATCCGACGCCTCTTCTCCTGTCTGCGTCCCCTCCCCAGCATCTGCCAGCTGAGCTTCCTCTGCCATGGTGGCCTCCGCCACCTCATCCTCCAAAATATCCTGATCCAGGCTTCCAATCTCTGCAAGGGTCTCGCCGTAATAATCGCTGGCCTGGTTTTCTGCCAAAATATCTTCGTCTGATATTTCCAGCATTCCAGCTTCATACACCTGACTGCCTGCCTCAAGCTCCTGTTTCCCTGCATAGTTCAGATATCCGGCGGCTGCAATCATCACTGCAAGGGCTGTAATAATCACCTGATTGCGGCGGAACAGCCGTTTCATGTTCAAATCTTTTTTCGGTTTCATAATCCTCGCTCCTTTACTCCACCCGCTTTAATACTTCCATTGTATTGCAGGCCGGCCCCAAATATAACCTGCCAGAATCATTTTATCCCTTCCGCTTAAGCACCTTGATCTTATGGGCCGGAAGACCGAAAAGAGCCTCCATGGCCTCCGTGATCTCCGCCTGAATCGAAGGATTGTCTCCCCCCTGGGCGCTGATTACAATTCCTGAGATCTCCGGAAGAAGCTCTGACTCCAAAAGAGGCTCATCCTGGCCGCCGCCAAGAATCACCGTGGTAGACTGCTGTTCTTCCTGAGAAGAATCCCTGTTTCCTCCTGCCGAATCCTGCTCTCTGGTAGATGACGTTACGCTGCGCTCATCCTTCTGATAAATTTTCTGTCCAGAGGACTTTAAGACAATCAGCACATCCACCTGTCCCACGCCCTCGGTCTGAGACAGAACCTCCTTTACTCTGGCCTCCAGTATTTCCTCATATTTCCGCTCTCCATAAGGTTCAGAACTCCTCTCCTGTTCAGCCGTCTGAACTGTCCCCTGGCTTTCCTCCCGGCTTCCCAGAAATGACTCCAGGCTCCCCGGAGTCTCGCTCTGGTCTGTCTTCTCCCTGGAAGGCGCAGCGATAATCATAAGAATCAATCCAAGGCAGAGAAGAATAATCCAGTTCCCTTTGCTATTTTTCCCATGAAACCC
This sequence comes from Candidatus Cottocaccamicrobium excrementipullorum, assembly GCA_018713255.1. Lineage (GTDB taxonomy): Bacteria > Bacillota > Clostridia > Lachnospirales > Lachnospiraceae > Caccovicinus > Caccovicinus excrementipullorum. The sequence continues at coordinate 85,442 of DVFL01000019.1, forward strand.
GGATATTTTCTTGATCCAGTCCGTAATAAATGGAAAGTTTCCTCTGGAATCCATTCAGCGCCTCCTGTTCTTTCTGATCTGCTACACGATCCTCAGGTCCTCGGATCTTTCTCTCCGCCCCCTTCTCTCCCACCTGGATGTAAACGGGTTCCACCTGGACCGCTTTCCCCGTTCCCGCATCCGCCTCCTCTTCCAGGAGGGAAGAGCCTCCTCTGCCATTTTCTCCAGCCCCATCTGATATTTCCCCATTTTCTTCTCCCCCTTCCAGCAAAAGTTCAATGGTTTTTACCTGGCCAAAATCCTCTGCTTCCGTCCTGTCTTCAATGAGAACCTGAGCGGAGCTTACCTGCAGCCCTTCTTCCAGCGCCATCCGTTTCACATCCATGGCCACCGCCTCCTGATACTGGGCAATGATCTGGCTGGTCCGTTCTTCCTCTATTCCCCACAGCTTCGTTTCAAACTCACCGGCGTCCTGCTGAAACCGAATGGTCTCATAAGCATACGCAAGCTTTTCATCCAGATTCAAACTTCCGCTTATTGGCCTTAATACTAAAAGGATAAAGACGGCGCCGGTAAACAGCCGAATGTACCGTTCATATTTTCCCCCAGGAATAAGATTAGAGATCAGGCTGACTAAAATCAGATAATAAGCAAGACTTTCCACCCACTGAAAAATCTCTTCCACCCTTTCCTCCCTTCTATCCGCCAAAATACACCGCGTTCGTAGCGCTGCACACAATGCCGATGGACACGGCAAAAAAAAGGATCTGCGCCGCTGCCAGGCTTAAAAGAAGGCCGTGGGCTTTGGCCATGCCTTCTGCACAGGCAGTAAGCCGCTTGTCGCACACCGGTTCCATCAATGCGGCAGCTCCCCGATATAAAAGGAAAAAGACGAAAAGCTTAATCATCGGAGCCGCCGCAAGAATCACCAGCACCGCCACTGCAGCACCGCCCATTGTATTTTTCAGCAGAACCCCTGACCCCACCGCCACCTGAAGCACGGCTTCTGCCCCAGAGCCGATTCCAGGAATCAAAGATACCGCCTTCTGGATCCCTGCCCGCTTCACACTGTCGGCAAAAGGAAGAATCATGGACTGAATCAGCTGAAATCCTAAAAACAAGCCGGTGACCGTCTTTAAGGTCCACTTGATTCCAGACTCCAGAAAAGACGTCATCCGGGAAATCAGCGGTTCCCGTGAAAGATTCCCTGCTAAAATCAACAGTACATACACCTTAATCAACGGAAGCAGCACCTTCCCGCAGAGAAAATCTGCTGCACTCACCCCAGCAATCACGCTGCTGTAAAGGGCTGCCCCAGAAATGCTTCCCCCCGCCAAAGCTACAGCCAGAAAAAAAGAGGGCAGCAGCACCCGCATAAACTCCAAGCTATGATTCACCACGGCTTCTGCCGTCTCCACACTGGTAAAAAAACTGGCTGTAAGGCAGGTAAAGGTCAGAAGATAGGTAATAAAAAAACCAGTTTCCGACACCTTGCTGGAAGGGAATACCGCCGCTGCCTGGGAAAAAACCGCGCCTAAGATTCCAAGGGCAGCTGCCTGTGAGAGGAAACGGATGCTGTCCCCGTTTTTCGTAAACAGCTCATAGCGCAGCCCCTGAAAAAGCCTTTCCGCCGCCTGCTGCCAATTTCCCTGCGCCAGCTCCTCCATCAGGCCGGAGAAGGAAAGCCCTCCCAGTTCTCCTCTCTCATCCAAAAATTCCTGAATCTTCTCGAGCCCCAAATCCTCAATTCCCGGCAGCTCCCCCTGGGATATCTCCCCTCCCCAGGCTGTCATATGCAGTATTAAGACGATTAAGAGAAGGAAAAAAACTGCGCTGATCCTTCTTTTTCCTCTGCTCATAAGCCTTCTCCTTCCCGCCCATCCTTCACACTCCAAGAAAGCTTTCCAGAGTCTTTAAAAGAGCCAAAATTACCGGCGCACTTACTGCCAGGATAGACAGCTTGCCAAAAATTTCAATTTGACTTCCTAAAAAACTCATTCCGCTGTCCTTACAGATTCCCGAAGCAAATTCTCCGATGTAGGTAATGCCCACCATTTTCATTAAGGTCACGAAATACACATTATCCAACCGAATCGTCTGCTGGATTTCCCGGATTACCTGAATAATGCTTTCCAGCTTCTGGACGCCATAGAAGAAAATAAACAAACCGGCCCCAAGAGCCAGAAAAAAGCCATACTCTCCCTTAACGCCTTTCATTAACGACGCCAGGAGCACCGCTCCACATCCCACCGCCGCCACCGTAATCATGCTCATGAGGCACTCCTCCTTTTCTTCCTGCTTTCTGTCAGCGTAGGTGCCCAGAGAGAATATTACGCCCCGTAACCTGGGCTAAAGAGAAAACAGACTCCGCATGGTCTCAAACAGCTCATAAATATAGGGAATCATCCAGAAGAGAACCAGCACAAGACCAGCCAGACTGGTGAGAAACGCCTGTTCGTCTCTTCCACTGTGCTTAAGCACCTGGCAGATTACTGACACCAGAATTCCCACTGCCGCTATTTTAAAAATTAAACTTACTCCCATACACCCTCCCTCCGTCAGCACCTGCCGCCGGATGGGCGGCTACAGCATGGCCACAGTAAGGAAAATTCCTCCCATAATTCCAAGACTGGCATACAGCTTTGTTCTGTCCTTCAGATGCAGCCGAAGAAAGTCGATCTGTTCATCCAGCTGTTCCACATACAGCAAAAGATTTCTCTCCTGCATGGTCAGATCCAGGTAACCAAGATGATCTCCCAGATTTTTCAGGGAAGCCATATCCTCCTCTTTAAGAGGAGATGCCGAAAGCGATTTCATCTCTTCCTGCCAGATCTGGCAGAAGGCCTCTCCTTCCTGCTGGTCGATCCGTTTTGCCACAGAAAGGAAAAAAAGAGGCAGCTTCTGCAAACCTCTTTCTCCCTCTGCCTGAAGGAAGCGTGTGCCAACCCGGCCAAAAGCTTCATTCAGCGCCGTATGTCCATAAAGAATTTCTCCTTTTAAGCTGTAAATCATATGCCGCAGCTGTTCCAGCCATTTAAGACGCATTTTCCACTGCCATGCTGTCTGAAACCCAATTAAGGTACTGCTCATCATCACAAGCCCCGCCCCGATCCACTTCATTTTTCTCCCTCTCCTTCCCCTAATTGATTCTTTCCCCACAAAAGATTTCCCTCCCCATCAAATATTCCTTCAGCCCTTCCTGGCTTTCCCCTGCTGCCCAGAACAAGATAGCGGCTAAATACCTTTTCCTCCACAAATTCTCCCAGAACCGGCTTTTTTCGAATATCCTCAAGGCTATTTCCATGAACCGTTGCCAGAAGGCTGCATCCGCAGTTTTTCCCATACCGCAGAGCCTCAAGATCTTCCTTTCCTCCAATCTCATCCACCGCAATCACCTGGGGCGACATGCTGCGGATCAACATCATGATCCCTTCCGCCTTTGGGCAGCCATCCAGCAGGTCGGTGCGAAGCCCCAGATTGTTCTGAGGCTTTCCCTGACAGCATGCACCGATTTCTGATCGCTCGTCTACCGCCCCCACTTTTAAGCCCCGATCCGAAATCTGCCGGATCAAGTCCCGCAGAAGGGTAGTTTTTCCCCTTCCCGGCGCAGAAATAATCAGGGTAGAGCAAAAGTTTCTCTCCTGATAAAGCCAGGGGAGCAGCTGGTCCCCGCATCCAGGAATCTCCCTGGCTACCCGAATATTAAGGAAAGAAATATTCCGGAGAGTTTTCACCCGGCTTCCTTCCAAAACTGCCTGCCCGGCTACCCCTACCCGATGTCCGCCGGGAATGGTGAGAAAACCTTGGCGCAGTTCTTCATCAAAAGCATACAAGGAATACCGGCTCATATACTCCAAGGTATCTCGGATCTCCCCTTCCCCAACGCAGTAAATCTGCTTTCTCTCCCACGTTTCCTCTACCGGGCGCCAAACATACCCCTTTTCCATTTTCAGCCACCAGTCTCTCCCCTCTGCTCTCATCATAAGGGGCTGACTGATTCTGAGCCTCAGCTCCTCCGCTCTGAATCCCTCCGTCCCCGCCGTTCTTAAAATCTCCCTGAGCTTCTGAGGAAAAATTCGTATGACCTGCTCCATCTCCTCCATAAGCTTATCCCCCTTTACGGGAAATATATGGACAGCCAGCGAGAAATATTCCCTTAATTTTCTCCACGAACGAAAAAGAGCCGGTCTTTTGACCAGCTCATCTTTTCTCATTATTCTCAGCTGCCATCAACTCGGCTTATTTATGATACGGCTCATGATGAATAATCCGGTAGCTCCGGTAAATCTGTTCCAGCAGCACCACCCGCATCAGTTGGTGGGGAAATGTCATGGGAGAAAAACTAAGTTTAAAGTCTGCCCGTGACAGGACCTGAGAGGAAAGCCCCAAGGAACCGCCGATGATAAAAGCAATATGGCTGGTTCCTCTTATCCCCAGCTCCTCCAGTTTCTGGGAAAGGCTGAGGGAATCAAGCATTTTCCCCTCTATCGCCAGTGCGATCACATAAGCGTCCGTGGGAATCTTCTCCAGAATTCTCTGCCCTTCTTTTTCCTTAATCTGCTGCTCTAAGGCCGCTCCAGCTCCATCCGGAGTCTTTTCATCTGGTACCTGGATGATTTCCAGACGGCAGTAACGGCTCAGACGCTTGCTGTATTCCTTTACCGCCTCTTCAAAATATTTTTCCTTGATCTTGCCTACCGCAATTACTGTAATCTTCATCCTCTTACTTAACCCGGAAATAATAGCCGACGCCCCATTTGGTATGAACGTACTTGGGGTCGCTGGGACTTGGCTCAATCTTTTCTCTCAGCCGTCTTACATGCACATCAACCGTACGCACGTCTCCTGTGTCCAAAGCCTTGTTTCCCCACACTAAAGACAACAGAGCCTCCCGGCTGTAAACCTTGTTGGGATGGCAGACTAACAGTTCTAGAAGATCAAATTCCTTCGCCGTCAAATTAATCTCCCTGTCTCCAATAAAGACGCGTCGGCCTTCAACATCCAGTTTAAGATCTCCTGCTGTCACTACTTTATTTTCCGGCTCAGCTGCTTTTTTATTTTTCTTGGCGCTGCGGCGCATAATGGCCTTAATCCTGGCTTTCACCTCCAGAATATTAAAGGGTTTAGTAATATAATCGTCTGCTCCGTACTCCAGCCCCAGGATTTTATCCATATCGCCGCCTTTTGCTGTCAGCATGATAATCGGCATCTCAGAGAATTCCCGGATGGCCTGGCACACTTCAAATCCGTCATGCTTAGGAAGCATCACATCCAGAAGCACCACATCGTATTCTTTCTCCCGAGCTTTTTCTATGGCTTCTTCTCCATCGTACACACAATCTACTTCATGTCCATCCTGCTCTAAACTGAAGCGGATGCCCTTTACAATTAATTTCTCATCATCAACTACTAAAATCCTGGCCATCTTACACCTCTGTCTTTACATTTATACCGTAATATCATCCTTTATTTTTGCAAACGCGGCTTCTTTGATTCCAGATATCTGCATAATATCTTCGATCTTCTGGAAAGGTCCGTGCTCCTGGCGGTAAGCGATGATATCCGCCGCTCTGGCCTCGCCAATCCCCTGAAGGGTCATCAGCTGCTCTTTTCCTGCAGTATTGATGTTTACCTTGGGCGCAGCAGTCTCTTGCTCAAAACTGCCAGTCCCCCCTTCCGGCGCCGGGGCCGTGGCCGCCTCCTCTTTTGTCAGCACAGTAATCTTCATTCCGTCATAAATCTGGGCAGCCAAATTTAAATATCCCTCATCTGCCTGGGGAAGAAACCCTCCCGCTGCCTCTACCGCCTGAAAGATTCTGCTTCCCTCCTCCAGCGTGTACACTCCGGGAGACTGCACAGCTCCGCTGATATGTACATAACAAAGAAGGGCCGGCGTCTCTGTCTGCGGCGCTTCCATTCCCCCAGATGGTCCTTCCGTGGATTCTCCATCCTCTGAACTCCCTTTCTGAGAAGAAACAGAGCCTTCTGCTTCTGATTCTCCAGAAAGCGTCGGGCTCTTCAGACTCTCCTTCTGTTCTTCCTCTGTCAGCAGGAAACTTTCCTGCTCCATCTCATTTAGGCCTCCCTCTTTCCAGCAGGTGCAGCTGTAGCAGATCCCTGCAGACACCATAAGGGCGGCAGTCATTATGACTTTCATCCATTTTGATCGTAAATCAATCATGGCATCCTCCTGCTGCCAGGATACCATTCCAGCCTGTACTAATATTCTACCCGGAGAATGTATGAAAAACAAGTCATATTTTCCTGCTTTTTTTCTTAAGAAACTCGCAGTTTTTCGTCACTTTCCAATAAGCCAGTCTCCCCTTGTCTCCTTTGGAGGCGGAAAACAGGTAAAGAGCCAGATCCGTCAGGAACGTTTAAATAAAATAATCCCCGCTACAGCCACCAGGGCTCCAACTGCTTTCTGCCACTGAAAACCGGCTTTCTCCACTCCCAGAATGCCAAAAAGCTCAATAACATAGGCAACCACAATCTGAGAAACCACAATAATTAACGCCGCCTGAGCCGGGCCAAGACTGTCCATGCTTCGAATAACCGTATAAGTAATCAAAGCTCCTAAAATTCCTCCTAACAGCATATACTTAGGCTCAACCTGCCAGAGTGCGGACAAGGGCTGTCTTCCCTGAATCAACCACATTACCCCGCAGACTACAAAAGCAGAAAGCTGCACCCAGCCTGCTGCAGCCCAAATACTGCTTTGCTTTGTGACCTCTGTGTTCATCACTCCCTGAATGCTCATCAGCGCCCCAGAAAGAAGGGCGATCAAAATTCCCGTCATTTTTCTTCTCCTTCCGCTTCACAGCCACTTCGGCTGTTTATGTTAGTTTGCGCCTGAACCCCCATTTTATTCCCCTATTCGCCAACACTTGACAAGCCCCCCAAAACCCGCTATATTTTCCTCATACTTCACTCGCCGGGCGCCGCTGGCTTTTCTTATATCCCAGCATCCGGACAGGCGGCCTTTATTCGTGCAATCACAGCAGGAGGATACCCCATGTTAAAGGAAAATGACCAGGACAGATTTGTCCTCGATTCCATGAAAAATGAAAACACAGAAGATAATCTTTTGTACCGGCAGATCATTGCCGTAACTAACCGCCGGCTCTGCAGCCGTCCCTTTCTCCAGCAGATGGAGCGGGTGTGCAGCCTTCACCCCAGAGCAGTGATTCTCCGGGAAAAAGATCTGGAAGAAAGTCAGTATAAAGCTCTTGCTCAGGATGTGCTGAAAATCTGCAGGAGCTATCAGGTTCCCTGCATTCTTCACACTTTCTATCAGACCGCAAGAGAACTGGGAGTGAAAAAGATTCATCTCCCGCTCCCTCTCCTTCAATCTCTTCAAAAAAACGGAGCCGCCTGCAGCCCTTTGACTGATTTTGACACCATCGGCGTTTCCGTCCATTCTGTGGATGACGCAAAAGAAGCCCTCCGTCTGGGGGCTTCTTACGTCACTGCCGGTCATATTTTTGCTACAGGCTGCAAGCCGGGGCTTGCCCCCCGCGGGCTGGATTTTCTGGAACAGGTCTGTCAGGCCGTAACGATTCCGGTATACGCCATCGGCGGAATTAAGGCAGACCCTGCCCAGCTGTCCCTTCTCCGGGAAAAGGGAGCCCAAGGAGGCTGTATCATGTCCGGCATGATGCAGAGATAAGCAATCCAATCAATCCATCCGAGAAAGGGCAGCTCTCACCAGATGAAGGGCCAGCACCGCCGTGGTCACTGCCCCTACGCCGCCGGGCACAGGAGTAGCCATGGCGGCCTTATCGCCGATGGACTCAAAATCCACATCTCCGCAAAGCTTTCCGTTTTCATCCACATTAATTCCTACATCCAGCACAATCGCGCCCTCTCCCACAGCATCCTGATTCAGCATTTTCGCTTTTCCTGCTGCTGCAGCCAAAATCTGAGCATTTTTGCAGGTTTCATTTAGATTTTCCGTCTTCGTATGACAGATGGTAACCGTGGCGTTTTCTTTTAAAAACAGCATAGCCAGGGGTTTTCCCACCACCATGCTCCGGCCCACCACCGTTACTCGCTTTCCTGCAATGGGAATCTGGTTTACCTTCAGCATCTGAATAACTGCCTCTGCCGTACAGGGAGCAAATCCCGTTTCATCTCCTGCAAAAACCTTAGCAATATTTTCTGGTGAAATCCCGTCTACATCCTTTTGGGGATCAATGATTTTTTCAATGGCTTTCTCATCCAGATGTCTGGGAAGCGGCCGAAGAAGGAGAATGCCGTCAATTTCCGGATTTTCATTTATAGCCTTAAACTCTTTCTGAAAGCTCTCATTTTCAATCGTTTCTGGAAACACAAAAGAACGGCTTTCCAATCCAAAGCTTTCCAGCTTCTTCTTAGCTCCCCTCTCATAAGATAAATCATCCGGCCGTTCTCCCACCCGGACAATGGCCAGACAGGGAACCTTTCCCTTCAGTTTTTTTATTTCCTGTTCTGCCTGCTCTTTGATCGCAGCAGATACCTGCGCTCCTTTTAATGCAATCATTTTTATCCTTTCTGCCGGGTAAGCTCCTTTAACACTTGATCATAAATTTCATCTGCCAGAGCAGAGCCTTCTTTTACCATCCGGCCGGCACGATGGTTTAACTCTTCTGCCTTTTCCCGATTTTTCATAGAACCCGTATTAATATACACGTTCATTACCGCACCAAGCAAGCCAGTACGCACCAGCTGAACTCCTACTCCTACATCGCTGACTGCCATCCGGCTTCCTTTTTCTCCCAGAGCCTTTAAAATTTTTAAAGCTTCCATGGCTTTTTCCATTACCTGGATGGGAACCAAAGTGGCCGCCAGAAGATTTTCCTCCATCACCTGCTCTTTATAAGCCTTCTCCTCCGATGTTTGAGAAGGCAGCCGGTAACAGGCAGCCAGAGGGGCAAACACTTCCTCATCCTTCGCCGCCAGGCGAAGAAATTCCCCTTTTATGGCTTCCAGCTGCTCCAGAAGAAGCTTTATCTCTTCTTCCACTTCCTGGTACCGCTTTTTCCCGATGGTCAGATTAGCCACCATCTGTCCTAAGGCGCTGCCTAAAGCTCCTGCCAGGGCAGAAGCTCCGCCTCCGCCGGGAACAGGCGCCTTTGAGGACAACGTATCCAGAAACTCCTGTATGGTCTGCTGTTCTACTGCCATTTTTCTTCCCCCTCATCGAATCGTCTCATCTATATTTCCAAATTATCTCTTTACTCCGCTTTCACTGCCTTAAGAACGCGGGTCAGACGGGCGGTCATCTCATCAACATCCTTCTCTTCAATGATTAAAGGAGGAATGAAGCGAATCACATTGGTGCCAGCGCTGATTAAAACCAGCTTCTCCTTCAGCAGCGCATCTGATACCACCGGGCCTACGGGAATTGAAAATTCCAGTCCCTGGATTAATCCCATTCCACGATGATCTGTCACCACAGGAAAGCTTTCTTTGATCTCCTCTAAACGCTTCCATAAATATTCGCCCATTTTTGCTGCATGAGCCGGAATCTCCCGCTCTTTAAACAAATCAAGAACCTTGGAAGCAGCCGCGCAGACAAAAGGATTTCCTCCATAAGTAGCGCCATGATCTCCGGGAACCATACAGGTAGACGCCTTTCCTCTGGCCAGGAATGCCCCTACAGGAACTCCGTTTCCTAAAGCTTTTGCCACCGTCATCACATCAGGCTTTACCCCGTAATTCTGCCAGGCAAACATTTTTCCGCTCCGTCCCATGCCGCACTGGATCTCATCCAGAATCAACAGAGCGTCATATTCATCACACAGCTTCCGCACCCCTTCCAGGAATTCCTTTTCAGCGGGATAAATTCCGCCCTCTCCCTGGATAGTCTCCATGATGACTGCCGAAGTTTTTTCATTAAACAGCGCCTTTACGCTGTCCAGATTATTGAATTCGGCAAAGCGAATCCCGGGAATCAGAGGCTTAAAGGGTTCCTGGTAATGATCATTTCCCGTCACTGACAAGGCTCCCATGCTCCTTCCATGAAAGGAATTGGCCATGGCAATTATCTCATGGTCATGCTTTCCATCCTTGTTGTAGCCATAGCGGCGGGCAATTTTTAAGGCTCCTTCTACTGCTTCTGTTCCGCTGTTGGTAAAAAACACCTTATCCATCTGGGAAGCGGCAAGAAGTTTTTCTCCTGCTTCAATAGAAGGAATATTGTAAAAATAATTAGAAACATGAAGAAGCTTTCCCGCCTGTTCCTGAATAGCTTTCGTAAATTCCGGATCTCCATACCCCAGCGCATTTACAGCGATTCCTGCATAGAAATCCAGATATTTCTCCCCGTCAGAATCATATAGGCAGATCCCTTCTCCCCGTTCAAATACTACCGGATACCGATTATAAGTTTTATAAAAGGCAGCCTCGCCCTCTGCAATCCAATTTTCCTGAGATTTATTCATGATAATACCGCTCCTCTCTGGAATTTAAAATCGCCGTTCCAATTCCTTTATTCGTAAAGATCTCCAGAAGCAGGCAATGGGGAATCCTTCCATCCAGAATATGCACTCTGGATACTCCCTGATGAATGGCGTCAATGCAGTTCTGAAGCTTGGGCAGCATGCCGCCGCCTAATCCTCCGCCGTCTACAAAAGCCTGGGCCTCATCTGCCGTCATTTCAGAAATCAAAGAATCCTTATCAGAGAAATCCCGATAAACGCCTTCCACATCTGTGAGGAACGCCAGTTTTTCCGCCTTCATGGCCGTAGCAATAGCACAGGCCGCATCATCTGCATTAATATTGTAAGACTGGTAATGTTCGTCAAACCCTACCGGGCAAATAATAGGAAGAAAATCCTTTTCCAAAAGATCATAAATAATCTTAGGATTAACCTCTTCTACCTCTCCCACAAAGCCAATATCTTCCCCGTTGGAAAATTTCTTTCTGCACTTTAACAAGGTACCGTCTTTTCCGCTGATGCCAACAGCTTTTACGCCCAGTTCATTCACCAGCTGAACCAGACTTTTGTTCACTTTATTCAGGACCATCTCAGCGATTTCCATGGTTTCCTCATCGGTCACCCGAAGGCCGTTGACAAATCGAGGCTCCATGCCCACCTTGCCTACCCAGCGGCTGATCTCCTTGCCGCCGCCGTGAACGATAATCGGCTTAAATCCTGTAAGCTTTAACAGCACCACATCCTGAATCACCTGATGCTTCAGCGCCTCATCTACCATGGCGCTCCCGCCGTATTTTACCACAATAATTTTCCGGTTAAACCGCTGAATATAGGGCAGCGCCTCAATCAAAGTGGCTGCCTTCTGCATAATGATTGGATCCATCTCCATCTTTTTCACCTTCATCCTTTCCTGTCCTTCCGGCAGCCTTTATGACCGGTAGTCCGCATTAATTTTCACATAATCAAAGGTCAGATCACAGCCCCAGGCTGTCGCCTCGCACTGCCCCATCTTAATATCCGCCACAGCCCTGACTTCTGGCTGAGAAAGAATCTTTGTAGCCTCCTCCTCGCTGTAGTCAAGCGCCACGCCGTTCTGGATAATCTGAAGCTTTCCTGCCTTGCTTTCAAAGAACAAATCCACCTTCTCCGGATCAAATTCCGCACCAGAATATCCCATAGCGCAGAGAATCCGCCCCCAGTTGGCATCATGCCCAAAAATCGCCGCCTTTGTCAAGTTGGAGGTAATGACAGACTTAGCCAGGGTAACTGCCTGCTCCTTGCTCTCAGCTCCCACGATCTTTACCTCAAATAAAGCCGTACAGCCTTCTCCATCCCCTGCAATCTTCTTTGCCAGGGTTTCATTCACCAGATTCAGGGCCTGGCAGAAGGTATGGTAATCTTCTCCCTTCTCCCGAATTTCCGGATTTCCTGCCTGTCCGTTTGCCAAAAGCAGCACCGTGTCGTTGGTGGAAGTATCTCCATCCACGGAAATCATGTTATAGGTATCCTTCACATCTTCCCGGAGAGCTTCCAGCAAAAGTTCCTTGCTGATTGCCGCATCAGTGGTAACAAAGCTTAACATGGTGCACATGTTTGGGTGAATCATTCCGGACCCCTTGCACATTCCGCCGATAGTAACGGTTTTTCCCCCGATCTCAAACTCCACTGCTGCTTCCTTATTTTTGGTGTCTGTGGTCATTATCGCTTTCGAAGCCGCCTCGCCTTTTTCCAGGCTGTGGCCCAGCTGAGGAGTCATGGCGCGGATTCCTGCACATACCCGCTCCATGGGAAGCTGCATTCCAATCACGCCGGTAGAAGCCACCAGCACAGAATCCCTAGAAATTCCCAGGGCTTCTCCCGCTGCCTGGGCCGTCTGTCTGCAGTAGTCCATTCCTTCTTGACCGGTACAGGCATTGGCTATTCCTGAATTAATCACCACCGCATGGGCGTCCTTTCCGCTTTCCACTTGGTTTCTGTCCCATTTTACAGGAGCTGCTTTCACCACATTTGTGGTAAACGTTCCTGCCGTCCTGCAGGGAGACTGGCTGTAAATCATCGCCATATCCTCCCGATTTTGGTATTTAATCCCAGCCGCTGTGGATGCAGCCTCAAATCCTTTCGCGGCAGTAACACCGCCCTGAATCCTCTTGATCATTCTCGTCCATCCTCCTTTTCCTCAGCCATAAGGCAGCCTGACGCGCTGTCTTTTTCCAGCTCTTTTCACCTTCCGGCCGTCAGAACACATTCCCGCTACAGCTCCAAAACCATTCCTGCAAAGAGCTGTCTGGCCTGTTCTCCCAGCTTTGCTTTTAAAATCTCCATTCCCCGGTCTCCGGTGCAGTGGCCGGTACAAATCTTCTGGATTCCCGTGCGGCGGATATTATCCGCCAGTTTTTCCACCTCCCAGTCCTCAGACCGGTATAAATGGAAGCCTCCAATCAGCGCGTAAACCGGTTGATTGGGAAAGGTGTTCATCACTTCACGAATTACACAATCTGCTCCAGCGTGGCAGCAGCTGTTAAAGATCACCAAGCCCTTTTCCGTCTCCAGCACCAGGCTCTGTTCATGGGCGAAGGAATCCGGCTGCCAAGCTCCGTTTCTCCAGCAGAACATTCCCACCTTCCGCCCTTTTTCTTCCAGTCCTGGCGTCTTATGAGGAATCAAATATGCCCCGGGAAAGAGTTCATAATCTCCCTCCACAAAAACGATCCGGTCTTTAAAACGGTTTAAGGTACCCTTTTTTAATCCAATGTATTTGGGTTCCTCTCCCTTTAAATCATAATAATTTTCCTCTGCGCCTTTCCGAATATAAAACTTTCCCTGAGTATTCTGTTCAAAAAACGCTTCCATGCCGTCTCCATGATCATAATGCGCATGGGACAGCACGCCAAACTCCACATCCTTTATCTGAAGCCCCATCTTCTCTGCATTTTGAACAAAATCCCCGTTGCTTCCTGTATCCAGAAGGATCTTCCGTCCTTTATCTTCAATCCACACCGCCAGTCCCCACTGCGCTGCAAAAGATTCAGCGGCATGATTATCCATTAAAATCCTGACGTTCACTGTTTCCCCCCTGTTTTTTCCACAAACCGGGTTACATTTTCTTCATTCAGCACAATATCATAAAAATTCACATCGTCCCGGCTGTTCCAGCCTAATCCCTGCCAAAAAGCATTTCCCACTTCATTGGATTTAAAGGCAATAAGGCTGATCTTATTGATCCCCTCCTGCTTCAATGCCTTCATGCAGACATGAACCATCCGGTAGCCGATGCCATGCTTCCGGTACTGCTCCGCTACACAGACATGATAAAAATATCCAGTCCTGCCGTCATGGCCGCAGAGAATATCTCCGATGATTTGTCCGTTCTGAACCGCCACCACGCTGGTAGTTGGATTCCTCCGCAGAAACCGCTCCACCCCTTCTCTGGAATCATCAATGGAACGGATTCCGAATCCCTGAATTTTCGTCCAAAGCCGGTAAACCCCGTCATAATCCTCCGGAACCATCTCCCGAATAATAATGTCTAATGTGCCTGCCATAATCTACTGACTTCTCTCCTTTTTGCCGCTGTTTCGGCGGTTCTCCTTTTTCCCGAAATAAAATCATTAAGGGAACATAGGAACCAGCTTAAGCCCCTTGTCCTCAGGCAGACCGAACATCAGATTCATATTCTGGATTGCCTGGCCGGCAGCTCCCTTTACCATATTGTCCATGGCGCCCATCATAATCACTCGTCCCGTTCTGGGATCTGTCTTAATATTCACATCCACAAAATTGCTTCCCTTCACCCACCGGGTCTCCGGGCAGACGCCGGGCTTTAATACCCGCACAAATTCTTCACTGCCATAATAATCCTGATAAACAGCACGAATCTCTTCCTCAGAAAGGTTTTTCGCTAAGGAAGCATAAGCAGTCACCAGAATTCCTCTGTCCATGGGAGCCAGATGAGGAGTAAAGCTGATCACCACCGGCCGCCCAGCCGCCAGGCTTAACTGCTGCTCAATCTCCGGAGTATGACGGTGAGATGCCACACCGTAAGCCTTCATGCTTTCATTTACTTCACAGTAAAGATTATTGACCTTCGCTCCCCGGCCAGCACCGGAAACTCCAGACTTGGCGTCAATAATTAACGTAGTCGGATCAATGATTCCTTCTTTTACCAATGGATATACTGATAAGAAGGAACAGGTAGGATAACATCCGGGATTCGCAATCAACCGGGCATTTTTGATTTTCTCCCGGTTAATCTCAGGAAGACCGTAAACCGCCTCTTCCAAAAACTGAGGACTGGCATGGTGAAGCTTATACCATTCCTCATAAACAGAAACATCCTTAATTCGGAAATCTGCGCTTAAATCAATGACCTTCGTTCTGGAAAGAATCTCTTCATTCATTGACGATGCACAGAACCCTTGAGGCGTAGCCGTAAAGATCACATCCGCCATACGAGAAAGCTCCTCTAAATCATCTCCCTGGCATACGCCGTCTGTAAACTGATATACATTCTGATACAGGTCTCCATAGTTCTGTCCTACATAGCTTTTTGACCCAAACCACACAATTTCCACATCATCCCGCTGAAGCAGCAGTCTGGCCAGCTCACCCCCGGCATAACCGGTAGCGCCAATTATTCCAACTTTAATCATCTCTTTATTTCTCCTCTTTCGTTAGCCTTAGTGTTCAGGGAAACACCGATGCTATGTTTCCATTATAGAGCATTTTCCGAAAATGAAAAGTCCAAATGCCGCCTAAGCCTCATTGTCTCCTTTCGGAAAAGATTTTATAATTATACATCTGCAATGCATAATATGCAACCTCTTTTTTCACCGCCTTCTTCCGGGCCAATTCGGTTCAATGTCCTGGTTCTTCTTAAGAAGTGCGCCCTACTCGCTTAAGATCGCCAACATCCCTCAGCCTCATTGGAAAGCAGAAATTTTTCTCTTGCATTTTCCCAACTTATGTTGTATATTTATGAAAGCTCAAAGGAAAGTTTCAGGAGGAAATATTCATGAAAGAAAAAGTAATCTTAGCCTACTCCGGCGGATTGGACACCACCGCCGTTATTCCGTGGCTGAAAGAACATTTTGATTATGAGGTAATCTGCTGCTGCGTTAACTGCGGTCAGGGAAACGAGCTGGACGGCTTGGAAGAAAGAGCAAAAATCTCCGGCGCCTCTAAACTGTATATTGAAGATATCGTAGATGATTTCTGCGACAACTACATTATGCCCTGTGTAAAAGCAGACGCAGTATACGAAAACAAATACCTGTTAGGCACTTCCATGGCCCGTCCGGCCATTGTTAAAAAGCTGGTGGAAATCGCCAGAAAAGAAGGTGCTTCCGCCATCTGCCACGGCGCGACAGGAAAAGGCAATGACCAGATCCGCTTCGAGCTGGGAATCATGGCCTTAGCTCCCGATTTAAAGATCATCGCACCTTGGAGAATGACTGATCTCTGGACCTTCCAGTCCCGTGAAGACGAGATGGAGTACTGCCGTCAAAAAGGAATCAACCTTCCTTTCTCTGCCGATTCCAGCTACAGCCGCGACCGCAACTTATGGCATATCAGCCATGAGGGCCTTGAGCTGGAGGATCCGGCCAACGAGCCTAACTATAAGCACATGCTGGTTCTTGGCGTAACGCCGGAAGATGCTCCCGACCAGCCAGAATACGTAACAATGACCTTTGAAGCCGGCGTTCCTACCAGCGTAAACGGCCAGAAAATGAAGGTTTCCGACATTATCCGCAAGTTAAATGAGCTGGGCGGCAAGCACGGCATCGGCATTGTAGACATTGTAGAAAACCGGGTAGTGGGCATGAAGTCCAGAGGCGTTTATGAAACTCCCGGCGGAACAATCCTGATGGAAGCTCATCGTCAGCTGGAAGAGCTGGTATTAGACCGGGCAACCATGGACGTTAAGAAAGACATGGGCAACCGGATGGCACAGATTGTATACGAGGGCAAGTGGTTTACTCCTCTCCGCGAAGCCGTTCAGGCTTTCGTTGAGTCCACCCAGAAGTATGTAACCGGTGAAGTAAAGTTCAAGCTTTACAAAGGCAATATTATTAAAGCCGGCACTACTTCTCCCTACTCTTTATATAATGAATCTCTGGCATCCTTCACCACCGGCGACCTTTACGATCATCACGACGCCAGCGGCTTCATCACCCTCTTCGGCCTGCCCTTAAAGGTAAGAGCCATGAAGATGGCCGAGCTGAAAGCCGAGGAAAAGAAAAACGCATAAATAAATAAAAGAAAGAAAAGCGGCATCCATATCCCCATTCTCCGCATAAGCGGAGGATCGGCGGTATGGATGCCGCTTTTTCTTCTTTTCCTTTACCTGCTTTCTGTTCCGTACACTTCAATCTGGGTTAAAGCCGGGAAGGGAGAGGGATCGTCGGCCTTAATCATATTGCTCATCTTCAGCCAGGTAATTCCTTTGCGGGTAATGGAGAACACATGAGGCAGGCTGCTCTTTTCCATGGAAACTACTTCACGGCTTCCATCAGAAAAAGTAAAGGTAGCGCTGGTCCACCAATTATCATGGGGAAAATCTGCCCGGGTATACAGCACAATCCGGTCAAAATCCACCGGACGGCCGAAGGCCAAGGTAATCTCCGCATCATCCTGCATATTAATTCCCCAGGACTGGAAAGGCCACCTTCCATGAGAAGAATTGGCAATCACCCCGTCGATGGCGTTTCTTGCCGCAAATACCGCCTCGCCTCTGGTTTCCACATTGGCAAAGACATGAGGAAAACAGCCGTTGTTGCCGTGCTGATCCATAACGTTTTTCGCCAGGTTCCGATAAGCGGATACCTCAAAGTCCGCAGCCTGGCGGATGGTCAGGTAATGGCGCTCACCGGTAAATGCCTTGGGATTATAAGAAATGCGGGCATCGCCAAAGGGAATCGTATACAGAAGGTATGGCCTGGTCAGATACACCATTGCCTCATCCATTCCATCATCGATTCGGATTACATAAAACCGATTCACGTCGCTTACCGAAACATGAATGGTATCTCCCGGGTTGTACTCTTCCTTAAATACCAAAACAGCCTGGCCTTCTCCTTCAGCCTCTGCCCGGGTGCCTCCCATCATGTCCCGTATGGTAATTTTTACATCTGACATAAAATTTCCTCCCTGTCTCAGACCTTCTTAATGTAACTTTATCCATTATAACAAGGATTACTCCAGAAAAAAATTGTCTTTTTCCCGAAAAAAAGTCTATTTTTCGCTTTTCTTAATTAATTTTATACAACCTTTCTTTCCGCCAGCTGCTTTTTGTATTCTTTTATCACCTGCTCCATCGCTTCCCTTCCAGGCGCGCCGATGGTAGTCCGTTTTTCCACGCAGGTCTTTAAACTGATGGCGTCATAAATATCCTCTTCGAATACCGGGCTGATGGCCTGATATTCTTCCAGGCTCATATCGTCCAGAGCAATTCCTTTATCCAGGCAGTGCAGTACCAGACGGCCCACAATTCCATGAGCATCCCGGAAAGGAACTCCATGCTTTACCAGATAGTCTGCCGCGTCAGTGGCATTGGTAAATCCTTTCTTGGCGCTGTTCTCCATCACATCCTTTCGGAAGGTCATGGTAGAAATCATTCCCGTAAACAGAAGGAGACAGCCCTTCACGGTATCCATGGCATCAAACGTAAGCTCCTTATCCTCCTGCATATCTTTATTATAAGCCAGAGGCAATCCTTTCATGGTAGTTAATAAGGCCACCATGGCGCCGTAAACTCTTCCTGTCTTTCCCCGAATCAGCTCTGCAATATCCGGATTCTTCTTCTGGGGCATAATGCTGCTTCCCGTAGAATACGAATCATCAATTTCCACAAACTGGTATTCATTAGTATTCCAGATAATAATTTCCTCACAAAACCGGCTTAAGTGCATGGCAATAATCGACATGGCGCCTAACAATTCAATCAGATAATCTCTGTCCGCCACAGAATCCATAGAATTTAAGGTGGGACCATAAAAGCCAAGAAGCTGCGCTGTATATTCCCGATCCAAGGGGTATGTGGTTCCAGCCAGAGCGCCGGAGCCTAAAGGACAGTAATTCATTCGTTCATAAATATCCTTAAGACGTCCTCTGTCCCGGCTGAACATTTCAAAATACGCCCCAAGATGATGAGCCAGGGTAATGGGCTGCGCCTTCTGCAGGTGAGTAAACCCAGGCATATAAGTGTCCAGATTTTCCTCCATCCGCTTTAACAGCTCCTCCAGCAGATTGTAAAGGAGCTGATCCATCTCCTTAATCTGATCTCTGGTATAAAGCTTCATATCCAAAGCCACCTGATCATTTCGGCTTCGTCCCGTATGAAGCCGTTTTCCTGCTTCTCCAATACGTTCCGTCAGTTTCTCCTCCACAAAGGAGTGGATATCCTCCGCCCCCGGCTCAATGACCAGCTTTCCCGTTTCAAGATCTGCCAGAATCCCTTCCAGCCCGCTGACAATGGCTTCCTTATCCTCCTGACTTAAAATTCCCTGCTTTGCCAGCATGGTCACATGGGCAATGCTGCCCTGAATGTCCTGACGGTAAAATTTTTGATCAAAAGATAAAGACTCATTAAAATTATGCACTAACTGATTGGTTTCTTTCGTAAAACGTCCGCCCCAAAGCTTCATGATTTATCGTCTCCTTCCAGGTTGTCTTTTTTCAGCCGGGCCCTTGAGTCCAGCTGATCTCATCTTCAAGTTCCTCTTCATCAATATCTTCATCCAGCCAGCCTTCTTCCGGCTCCTCCTGCTGATAAAGACCGGAGGCCGGCCCGCCCTTCTTGTTTCGCCGCAGCCTGCTTCCGGCAAAGGCCAAGGCAATGAAGAGAATGCTGATTCCGCTGATGGCCATTCCCGCCTTAAGTCCCGGCGGGAAATATGTGAAGGTAATCTGATGGCCTCCCTGGGGCACATCAAATCCTAAAAAGGCTCCCATGATTTTCCTGGTCTGTACCTGAGTGCCATCCACAAGAACGGTCCAGCCCTCATCATAAGGGATACTGGTAAACATCGTCCCAGTCTCTGCCGCTTGTACTGAACCTTCAATTCTGGTATCCTGCCATCTGGTCACCGTCATGCCTCCCTTGGACAGCTTCTCGTAAATCTGTCCAAGAGCATTTTCATCAAATCGATAGGCTCTGGCGTCCAGGATCTCATTTCCATCGCAGTGAACAGTAATTTCCTCCCCCGCATTGAGCCAGCCGATTTCCAGGAAATATCCTCGGTCCACATTCTCAAAGGTACGGCTCTGCTCCTCATACTCCACCGTGACCTCGTCGATCGCCTTATTGATTACATAAACGTAGTACTCTCCATCCTCCTCTGCCGTAAAGCTGAAGCTCTGGGCATTCACCTCACCCCAGGCATCAGTAAGCACCGGACTGCAGCCGGCCAGATCTGCAAACTGATTCTGCACCTCCGCCGGGGTTCCTGCAGAAGGATCAAATTCCTGGGCCAGTTGATCCGGCAGCATAAAGGCAAGAGGCAAAGTATAGATGTTCTCATAAAGATAAGTGCTTCCTGACTCCGCCAGAAAATTTCTGAGAACAGACTCATGAGGAATCACAGAATACAGCCCGTACCGCACGGACAGAAGGCTGTCCACCAGCGGCGTGCTTCCGGTGATGCTGTAGGCATTTGTCGAGCTTTCACAGCCCAGCTGACGGAAGAGAGCAGAAAGATCTGCGTTAGCCACCGAGGAAAACAGAGAAACCGAAGGAAAATTCATCCACGCCCCATCGTTTTTTGTCTTCCTGGTTACCTTTTCTACCCGATAAAAAGTATTCTTAGGAATAGAGTATTCTAAAAGATTTTCTACATCCTCGTTATCTAAAATATAGGCTGAACGGCTGGTGGTCGTTACACTGGTAATGGTTGTATTCACAGCCGCCTCCACAGATACCAATCCAAGAGCCAGCAGCAGGAGAGCGTTCCGGTTAATTCCCTTCTGATACAGATAAAGAAGACCGGCATACAACGCCAAAAACAAAATGGCCCCATAAAAGACAGCGAAATGAAACGCGTCATCCGTCACCGTCTGCTCGGCAATCAGCACAAAGGCCGCCGCTCCCCAAAAAGCCAGAACCATATGCTTCCACGGCACCGTATCCAGCTTTCGGTAGGCGTGAAAACACATGGTAAGCACCAGACAAATATAAATAAAAGACTGGCGGCAGGGAAGACTGTTCGGATAATGAAATCCGTGCCAGATAAAATTCAGCACATTCACAGAAAAGCTCAGATAAAACAGCAGAAGAAGACTTCCGTACACCATCTTCTCCCTGGCCGGAATTGTCCGGCAGGCAAAATAAATGAGAACAAACATCAGTACCGCCACGCCGCAGTACAGATTCGGCCAGTGGTCCAGGCCAATCTCCACCTGCACATTTCCCATGTGCCTTGCGATCATATCAATAATCGAAAAATAAGAGGTAAACGTTTTCGGGAAAGTAGTACTTCCTGAGGCAGTTGACTGCAGCGCCATCACCTCAGGCACCAGCACTGCCCCGGCAAATCCGCCTGCCCCAAGGGAACTGAGAACGAACTGAACCAGAATGATACCGTACTCTTTCAGGGATTTTCTCTTTTCCAGAAGAAGCAGGGAAACGAAATAGATCACCATGAAAATACAGATCATGATGGAAATATAATAATTTGAAAGAATGGACAGTCCGAGACTTACACAGTAAAGCTCCCATTTCCTCTCTTTAACCAGCCGCTCCAACCCCAGCATAATCAGCGGAAACAGCACAATACAGTCCAGCCACATAATATTCCAGCTGTAAGCAGCCATATAGCCAGAAAGCGCATAAAAAATACCGAAGAAGGCTGCACCGAAATTATGACAGCGGAAATGCTTTCGAAGATAATAGGTTTGAGATAATCCTGCCAGGCCGATTTTAATCACAATCAGATACGTCATGAATTCAATAATCAGGCTCTTCGGGCAGAAAATCAAAAGCCAGTTAAACGGGCTGGCCAGATAATAAGCATAAAGAGCAGAGAAATTCACTCCCAGGCCCACATCCCAGCTGTAGAGAAGACTCCCGCCGTTTTTCAGTTTATACTGAAATTCCGAGAAAAACGGAGCGTACTGATGATACATATCCGTCCGCAGGAAACTTTCTTCTCCGAAGGGAAAAATCCCTCTTTGAATAAAAATGATCACCATAATCAGCACCGGCACCAGAAAAGCCGCCACATAAGCGTCGCCCGGCCGGATGAGAGAATCATGCAGTCCATGAAAGCCGATTCGTTCTTTGGGCCTTTTCTCCGGCACCTGAATTTCAGCTGCTTCCTCCGGTTTCATCTGTTTCTTTTTTGTCTGTCGATTTTCCATCTGCAATACGGCTTCCTCCAATTCCTGAGAAATCGTTTCAATATCTGGAGCTTCCATATCCTGTTCCCCTTATTCGTCCTGCTATTTCCTATCGTTTAAAAATCCACAGTTTGCTGAACACATAATTCACCACAAGGTTCACCGCGGAAACCACCGCCTTGGCCAGATAAAGTCCCGCCTCAAACCCTCCCAAGTAAAAGGTTCCCCAGCTAAGCGTATCTACCAGAACGATCATCAAAATCATGGTGAGAATGCCTGAAAATGCCCGGGCCGCAAAAAACGACCACCATTCTTTCCATAAATAGGCCGGCTGAAACTGATAATTTCGAAAAACTACCAGCTTATTTGATACATAGGCAAAGACCACCGCCCCAAACCAGGAAATGGCAGTGGAGATCCGGTAATCCATCTGAACCCCTTCGTTCAGCAAACCAAACACGCCCCAGTCTACCAAGGTCGTCAATACTCCGCAGATAAAATAACTGACGGTCTCATAATTTACACATTTTTCCCATATTCTGCGAATCATGAATCTTCTCCTTCATGCAAGTAGTTTTATTGTAGTATAGACCCCTTTAAAAGTAAAGCAGTTTAAGCAGAGGGCTGTTTGTCCAAAAGTTCTTCAGCTCCTTGTGAATAATGAATTTCATAATCATCCGTAACAAAATACGCATATACCCCCTCCATGGACTCTGCCAACTCCATCCCCTTTTCCAAGCCAAGAGAAAAACAGGAGGTGCTTAACGCATCTCCGTCCACAGAACGCGGAGAAACGATGGTTACGGACAATAATCCGTTCTCATAAGGATATCCGCTGTGAGGATTTAAAATATGATGATAATTTACCCCATCAATCACAAAATGTCTTTCATACACCCCAGAGGTCACTACCGAAAGATCATTAATCTCCAACGCCGCAATGGTTTCATTCCGATCCTCGAAGGGCATCTGCAGCCCGATTCTAAAAGGTGTTCCATCCGGCCGTTCTCCCAGGCAGAGCACATTGCCTCCAAGATTCAAAACGGCGCTCTCCACCCCATGCTCCTGCAGATAATCCTTCATCCGGTCTGCAATATATCCCTTGGCAATGGCTCCCAGGTCAATAGAAACATCCGGCGACAACAATACAATCTCATTTCCCTCTACCTGTACCTTCCGATAATCCACCTTGTTTGCCGCTTGACGGATGGCTTCCGGATCAGGCAGGACCGGATCTTCGCTGGTAAAATCCCAGAGAGAGGACAACGGTTCAATGGTAATATCAAAGGCTCCATCTGTCAAATCCCCAAAATAAAGGCCTTCTCCAATCAGCTTTGCCGTTTCTTCCGATACCTGAACCCGTTCTGTTCCCGGGGTTCTGTGATTAATTTGGTAGATTTCGCTGCCTGGAATGGTGGCGCTCAGCAGATTTTCATAATCCCGGCACAGATCCAGGCAATCCTCCAAAAGACTCTCATCCTGGCTGTCATAAATGGTTACTGTCACAAAAGTATTTAACAGAAATTCCGACCGGCTGATGGGCTCCTGTTCCTGTCTCCGGCCGCAGCCTCCCAACAAGAGAACGCTCAGACATAATCCCGTTAATGCCCTGATCCTGCCATTGTTCATTCCATTTTTCTCCTCTCTCTTCGCCTTAAAAATTCTAAACCGCCCCCCTCAGTTTTTTCCCAACAACAAACCGCATAGTATACCAATACGCCCCGAAAAGGAAAAGCCCCGCAGTAAGCCACGCCGCGGCATCGCAGAGACATACCCCTACATAGCTGTTAAACCGAACCGCTGCAATCGCCACAATCAGCCGGCTTACCAACTCCACAACCCCGCCCATCATGGGCAGGAAGCCAAAACCGCTGCCCTGGAGCACATTTCGATAAATAAAAATCAATCCCAGAGGAATGAAGAAAATCACGCAAATGTTAATATACGTTTGGGCATAGCCCATAATCTGCTCTAAATCATCTGCAATAAACAGCCGTACGCCCAATGGGGTAATCCACACCAGAAGGATTCCCCCTATCACTGCATAAATACTGCTCATCACCACGGCAGCTCTCACCCCCTGGCGGATTCTGCCCCAATCTCCTTTTCCGCTGTTCTGCCCGGCATAAGGCGCCAGAGCCTGTCCCATCGCCACCAAAGGCTGAGAAGCAATCGTCTGCAGCTTTCCTGCCGCAGTATAGGCCGCTACCGCCGTAGAACCAAAAAGATTAAGAGCCGACTGCATAATAATGGTTCCCACTGCCGTAATGGAAAACTGCAGCGCCATGGGAATGCCGATCAAGATCTGGTTCCGGCTGTCTCCAGGATGGAGCCTCCAGTGCTCCCGCTCCGGATGAAGAAGGGGAACGGCTTTTGCAATGTAAAGCAGGCACAGCAGACCGGAAAGCCCTTGAGAAACCACCGTGGCCCAGGCTGCGCCCTCTACTCCCATCTGAAAGCAGATCACAAAAACCAAATCCAGAACTACGTTGCATCCAGCAGAAAGAGCCAGAAAATACAGCGGTACCCGGCTGTTTCCCACGCTGCGCAGAAAACTGGCTAAAAGATTGTATAAAGTATTCGCCCAAAGGCCCACACAAATGATCCAGATATAACGGTAAGCATCCTCAAAAATATCTTCAGGGGTGTTCATCAACCTTAACAGTCCCCTCATTCCCAAAGTACTGATCACGGTAAGGACTGCAGTGATGATTACTGACAAAATCGCACCGTTTCCAACACTGCGCTTCATCCCCTTAATATCCCCCGCCCCAAAACGCTGGGAAGTAAGAACCGTAAACCCAGAAGTCATTCCCGTCATAAACCCGATGATTAAAAACATAATCGTGCTGGTAGCGCCTACTGCCGCCAGAGCACGGCTGCCTACAAAACGTCCTACCACCACAGCATCTACCATATTATAAAACTGCTGAAGAATATTTCCTGCCACAATGGGCAGCACAAAGCGAAAAATCAGGCCGGCTGGCCGGCCCTTCGTCATATCCAGTTCCATGGTTTTTGTCTCCTGTGTTGTCCAATATTCTTAACCTTTTATTCCTCTTCCCGTTCAATATCCCACTTTACCTGCGGCAGAAGCGCCGAATACGTATTTTTAACCTCCCGCAGCACATACCGGGTTCTGGTATTCCACACGCCGGGGATTTCTTTAATCCTGCGATACACGGCTTCCAGCTCCTCTGAATCCCTGCAGGTTAACTGAAGAGAAAAATCAAACTCCCCTGTAACGCAGCAGCAGGATACCACATTAGGATTGGCACAAATCTCCTGGATAAACTTCTCCTGATACTTAGGATGCTCCAGGCTCACCTCCATATGAGCCATTACATTCTGCCCCATTGCCTTGTCGCCAATAATAATCGTATATTGTTCAATCACGCCGCTTTCTTCAAGTTTTTTAATCCGGTCAAGGACAGCTGAGACTGACAAATGAATTTCCTTGCTGATTGTTGACGCTGTCTCCCGTCCATTCTTCCGAAGCAGCCCCAAAATCTGGTAATCCAGATGATCCATACCTTTCCTCCACTCCATACATTATGCAAAATTATTCACTGAAAACAGTTACACCGCTTATTTTAACATTTCTTTATAAAAATACAAGCAGGGAATATGTTCTCTTTTCTTAATTCTGAAAATGTTTTTTCCCTTTCCTGCCGTTAACGAAAAAAAGACAGCTGCAAAAAACCTGCAGCCGTCTTTTTTTGAATATTCGGTTTTAACGGTTTACTTCCGCCTTTGCACAATTTAACAGCGCCTTCATGTAGCCCGTAGAATATGCCCATGCAGCATCGCTGCCGCCGCAGCTTTCTACCCATACAGGAACGTGATCTACATGCATAACTCCATCATAATCATTTTCCACAAAAGCTTTCATTACCTGATACATATCCATATAGCCATCCTCCAGAAGAGTTTCTTCAAAATTCGGAAGAGGACTGCTTACATTGCGGAAGTGTACGCAGAATACTTTTTTATTGCCCACAAAGTAACGGATATCATCCAAAATGTTTCCAAAATTCTTTCCGCCTTCCAGCCAGCAGCCTACGCACATTTTCATGCCCAGGTATGGACTGTTTCCAGAAAGCTCGAATGCTTTTTTATAGCATTCAGCGGAAGTAATCAGATTAGAAATGCCAACCAGACAATCCACCGGCGGGTCGTTTGGATGAAGAGCAATCTTAAAATCCAGTTCCTCACACACCGGAAGCACCCGGTCCAGGAAATACTTGAAGTTCTCCCAAATTTCTTCCTGCGTATACAGTCTTCCATGAGTATATGGCCGGCTCTTAATCTCTTCCAGATCCACAATCCTTCCGATTGCTCCTCTTGTATACTTTCCCACCGCAAACTTGGTGGTCAGCACCTGATTCGGCTCCCATGTTGCATAGCCGATTTTAATTCCAGCCTTGGCTAAAATCCGGTTAAAGTCATTGTACCGTTCAATGGCTTCATCTCGTCCAGGAAGTCCCAGGTGAATTTTATCGCATTTATAAATGTTGGTATTCCCAGCATCTGTAATCGTAAGTCCGGCTTTTCTTACTCGTTCCGTAAACTTCATTACAGAATCATAATTTGAATCTTCATCTTTAAAGATCACGTATACATAATCAACGCCCATCTGCTTGATAAACAGCAGCTGCTCATCCGTATAATCTGATCCTACCTTTGACTGTACTTTAATTTTGTCTCCAAGCATTATCCTAGTCCCCCGTTATTATTATTCTACGATCTTAATGTCCTCAGGCGTCCAGAGAACGGATGATGTCTGATAAATTCCAGAATCGGCTACCTTATCATTGGAGAAGCAGGTAGAGAAGGTTGCAGCCATGGGAAGAATCAGGCAATAATCGCTGGTCAGCATTCTGGAAGCTTCCTTTAACAGAGCTTTCTTCTCGTCCAGATCTGTTGCTGCTCTTGCGCCAAACAGAGCCTCTTCATAATCTGCCGGATGATCCATCATATTCAGATAGTTTACACCTTCTGTTGAATACAGACGGATATAGTTGTTGGTAAAGTCAAGCTTGGAAGCACCCTGCCCAGTAATAATACCGCCGTCATAAGTGCCTTCTGCCTTCTCTGCGTTAAATGCAGAATCTTCCATTACATTGATCTCTGCGTTAATTCCGATTTCTGCTAAAGATGCCTGAAGCAGAACTGCAATATTGTTATTCGAAGAAATGGTGGAAATCGTGGTATCAAATCCATCTGGATATCCAGCTTCTGCTAAAAGCTCCTTAGCCAGTTCTACGTCATAAGCAGGAAGCTCCACAGAGTCATCATAAGACCAAGCGCCGGGAACGCCAAACTGACTGATCTTAATTCCCAGGTTTCCAGTTAAGGAATAAACATAGCCGTCCCAGTCAATCGCATGAGATACCGCCTGACGTACCTTCAAATCATGGAAAGGAGAATCCTCTACCCCAGACGCAAACATAATATATTTAATTGCGCCTAAATCAGGAGCCTGAGCAGCAATATTTTCAAATCCTGCGCTCATCAGAGTCTGGGTCAAGGTTGCATCATTAGTGGAAAGCAAATCAATCTCTCCATTCATAAATGCTGCCTGCTGAGTGGTGATATCTGTCATAAATACAATATTTAACTCATCCAGATAAGGCTTTCCTTCGATCCAGTAATTGGGGTTCTTCTTATAGGAAATATGGTCCTCTTTTACATACTCGGTCATAATGTATGGACCAGTTCCCACTGCATTGATAGCGGCCCAATCTTCGCCGTTTTCTTCAAAGGCATTGGGGCAGTAAATATAAACCTCAGATAATACGGTTTCCCAGTTGTTTGCCCATTCATCGTAATGAACCACTACTGTATAGTCATCGGTCTTCTCATAAGAGGTAGGAGAACCGATCTCAGATGCCTTGCCGCCTTCTGTCATTTTATCGAAATTCCAGATCACTGCATCTGCGTTAAAATCGCTGCCATCGCTGAACTGAATTCCTTCTTTTAATTTAATGGTTACCGTCAGATTTTCCTGATCCACCGTAAAGCTGTCTGCCAGCCATCCAGAAATATTTCCTTCAATATCCTGTCTTCCCAAAGACTCAATGGCCGGTGCAACAAAGAAACGATCGCCGGTGGATGAGGAGAAAGGCAGGAAACAAGTGGTAAAGGTATCTGGATAACAAATCGTTACGCTTCCTCCAGAAGCAGGCTCGCTGCTTTCTGCTGCGCTCTCACCGCCTGCAGCTTCTGATGTTTCACCTGCAGCCTCTGATGCCGCTGTGGTGTTGGTAGATGAAGAACCGCCAGAGCATCCTACTGTGCTCATCACCATGGTTGCTGCCAGGAAAAATCCGGCTGCTTGTCTTAATTTTCTCTTAAACATAATACCCTCCTTATTAAATTTTTGCTGCTTGTTTTGAACATTACTTTGCGGCAGTTCTGGACGGCGCATTTTTTTGCCAGCCGTCTAGAACTGTCACGCCTCGTTATTGATATAAGAAGCAGGCTACCTGATGCCCGTTTCCTTTATCCAACAATTTCGGAACCTCCTGGCGGCATCTGTCCGTTGCCTTGGAGCACCGGTCATGGAAAGGACAGCCCTTCGGACGGTTTAAAATACTTGGAACCTCTCCTGCAATGGGCACTGCGGCTTTTCCCTCCTCCACATCGGGATCTGCCTCCGGCACTGCCGCAAGAAGTGCTTCCGTATACGGGTGCATCGGATTGGCATAAAGCTCATGTGCATCTGCAATTTCCACAATTCGTCCAAGATACATCACCAGCACTCTGTCGCTGATATGTTTAACCACCGCCAGGTCATGAGCGATAAACAAATAACTTACTCCAAGCTTTGCCTGCAATTCCTCCAAAAGATTGATAATCTGCGCCTGAATCGACACATCCAAAGCAGAAATGGGCTCATCACAGATAATCACATCTGGATCCGAAGAAAGGGCTCTGGCGATCCCCAGCCTCTGCCGCTGTCCGCCGGAAAATTCATGAGGAACTCTGTCCTTAAGTCCGGGATCAAGGCCAACTAACGTAAATAGCTGATCTACTCTCTGCTCCAATTCGGCCCGGCTCTTGCAGGATTTATTAATAATCAGGGACTCCGCCACAATAGAGCCTGCTGTCTGCCGAGGATCTAATGAAGAAAATGGGTCCTGGAAAATCATGGCGATCTTCCTTCGATAAGGCTGAAGTTCCTTATCCTTCATTTTGGCAATATCTACGCCAGAGAATTTAATTTCTCCTTCTTCTGGCTTGTACACCCTCATAATACATCTGGCCATGGTGGTCTTTCCGCAGCCAGACTCTCCTACAATCCCCAGGGTTTCTCCTTTTCGCAGATTAAAGGTAATCTCTTCAATGGCCTTTACTTCTCCTACCTTCCGCTTCATGATACCTTTCAGAACCGGGAAATATTTGCGGACATTAACCACTTCCAACACATTTTCTTTTCCAATCTGCTTTTTAGGGGCGGCCTTTTTAGGAGCATTCTGAATCTCGATCTCCTTCTGCTGCAGCTCCTCTTTGCTCAGCCAGCAGGCGGAATAATGATTCTTTTCTACTTCCACAAGGTCAGGCTTCTTTTTCTGACAGCATTCTGGCTTGTGATATTCACACCGGTCATAGAAAGGACAATAATCTGGACGAAGAGCTGGGTTCGGCGGAAGGCCCTCAATGGGGATCAGAATTCTATCCTTGGGATCATCCAGTCTTGGAATAGCCCGCAGAAGGCTTCTGGTATAAGGATGTTCTGACTTTTTGAAAATGTCTCTGGTTCCTGCGGTTTCCACCACGCTTCCAGAATACATCACATAGATTCTCTCTGCAAATCTGGCCACAATTCCCAGATTGTGGGTAACCAGGATTACCGCCGTGTTGGTTTCCTTGGCGATGGTTCTAATCATCTCCAGAAGCTGTGCCTGGGTTGTTACATCCAATGCTGTAGTAGCCTCGTCTGCAATCAGGATATCCGGCTTCGCGGACATAGCCATGGCAATCATGATTCTCTGGCGCATGCCGCCGGAAAATTGCTGGGGATAATAATCAAACCGCTGTTCCGCATCGGGAATCTTCACCATTTTTAACATTTCAATGGTGCGTGCTTTCGCTTCTTCCCTGTTCATATTCAGGTGCTTCATGATATTTTCCTGAATCTGGAATCCGATGGTTAATACCGGATTTAGGGAAGTCATGGGCTCCTGGAAGATCATGCCGATCCGCCCGCCCCGCACTGAACGCATTTTTTCACTGTTTGTATCATATTCCAGAAGATTTTTTTCTTCTCCATCCAAATAAACTGTACCAGATTCAACAAAACCAGGTGCGCTTACTAACTGCAGCACGCTCATCATGGTAACGGATTTTCCGCTTCCGGACTCTCCTACCACACCTACAATCTCTCCCCGATCAAGATGAAAGGAAACCCCGTCAACCGCCCGGACCTTTTTTCCCTCCATCATAAAGCAGGTATGGATATCTTTTACTTCTAATAAATGTTTCATAATCTGCCTCTCATTCTTGGATCCAGAGCATCTCTTACGCCGTCTCCAACGGTATTTAAGAAGATAACCAGCAACGCGATACATACGCCGGGTGCCAGAGAGAAGAAGGGATTCTGCAGAAGATATACTCTTCCGTCACTTACAATGCTTCCCCAGGAAGCCGTAGGTGCACTGATTCCCAGACCTAAGAAACTTAAACCAGCTTCAGAAAGGATCGTCTGGCCTACCTGCAGAGTCATCTGTACAATAATCGGAGAAATACAGTTAGGAAGAATATGCTTAAACATCAGACGCATACTCTTATTTCCCTGTAATTTAGCCGCCATGACATAATCCGTTTCCTTTATAGAAAGCACCTGGCCTCTCATCATTCGGATATAAACTGCCATATTGGAAATTCCCAAAATAATCGACAGATTAAGGATGCCTCCGCCAAACACAGCACAAAGAGCCATAGCCAGCACAATCTGAGGAATCGAACGAATTGCTTCACTGATACGATTAATTACATCATCCACAATTCCACCGAAAAATCCGGCTACCATACCGAAGAAAGTACCAATAGCGCAGGCAATGCCCACCGCTAAAACGCCTACAATCAGCGATACCCTAGCGCCATAAATAATCCGGCTTAACACATCCCTGCCAAAATTATCTGTTCCCAGGAGATACTGAGCACATGGTGGTTTCAGTGCATCCATCAATGACTGTACATTCGGATCGTAAGGAGCAAGAAAGGGAGCGAATATCGCCATCAATACGATCAAAACCAGGCCAATGGCGCTGACCAAAACCAGTTTTCGTTTAAATAATACCCGGAAGAATTTTACCGCTTTTTCCCGTCTGCTCCGGTCGGTTTCCTTCCGTTCCTGAACCACTGTATTTTGTTTTTCCATTCCACTACCTCTTACATCTTTATTCTTGGATCAACTGCAGCATATACAATATCAGTAATGATATTTACTACACAGGCAACAACAGCAATTAACAATACACATCCCTGAATTAATGGAATATCCTGTGCATTAATCGCCATAACCAGAAGAGTTCCCATGCCAGGAATATTAAACACTGATTCTACAAACATCGAGCCGCCGATCAACCCGCCGAGACGAAGTCCCATTAATGTAATAACCGGAATCAACGCATTTTTCATCGCATGAATAAACACAATCCTGTTTTGCGCCAATCCTTTAGATCGGGCGGTACGAATATAATCCTGGCCGATTACTTCCAGCATACTGGATCTTGTCTGACGGCAAATCGATGCGATGCCGCCAATCGTTAGACAGAGCAACGGCATGATCGTCTGCAGCAGACTTTGTTTTAGATCTTCCCAGGGCCATACAAAGCCGAAGGAGGGAAGCCAATGAAGCTGCATGGAAAATAAATACAAAAACAACACGCTTAAGAAGAACTGAGGAAGACAGCAGCATACGTTCGCAAAAGTCGTAAGAATACTGTCTATCTTCTTCCCTCGGTTTACTGCACTGATAATTCCAAATAAAATACCAATGGGAATGCTGATAAAAAATGACAGCAAGGAAAAATAAATGGTAATCGGCACTCTCTCTGCCAGTACATCAACCACCGCCTTGTGCTGACTTGCCGACGTTCCCAGATTTCCCCTTATTGCATTGGCAACCCAGGACAGGTACCTCAGCACCAAAGGCTTATCCAGCCCCAGTTCATAATACCATCTGTCATAGGTTTCCTGTGTGATCTCGCCGCCCAACATTGCATACACCGGATCACCCGGCAGGAATGATACTAAAAGAAAAATAAATACAGACACAATAAAAAGTACAATAATTGTCTGTCCGATTCTTTTTAATATAAATCTGCCCATTTCCTCCTCCTTTTTTGTATACTGTTGCAACAATATTTCGTCGTCTGCCTCAACGCTTTATATTGTTTGCACATTTATTATGTAATAATCTTATATTTTTCTCATCATTTTGTCCAATATATAAAACTGAACAGAAGTATTAATGCCATTAATACTTGTTCATGTTTACTTTATTTTCTAAATTTGTTATAATGCTTTAAATAGTTCATCTTACAATATTCACAAAGATATTTCTCTTTTTTTAGATAGTTTTGATGATTAATTTTGGTTGTCATTTCGCCCGTTTGTGGTTTTTCACCAGAATTTATTTTGCTTTTGAACCAGCAGCAAGGAGGAATTAATATGGTTAATCTTCGCTATCTGGAATATCTGGTTGCTCTGGAGGAAACAGGGAATATGACTAAAGCAGCCCAAAAGCTGTTTATTTCCCAATCCAATTTAAGCCAGTTTTTATCCCATGAAGAAAAACGTCTTGGAACCAAATTGTTTATCCGTACTAACGGAAAATATATCCCTACGGCCACCGGAAAGCTCTACATTGAATACGCCCAAAACATCATTCAATTAACCAAACAATTTACTCAAAAACTATCTGAGCTTTCTGCCCCAAAAGAAATCCGCATTGGAACCACCTCCGCTACAGCAATCCGCATGCTGGACGATATTCTCCCAAAATATCGGGCGCTGCATCCGGAAGAAGCCGTAAGTATCCTGGACTGTTCCAACATTGACACCGCCATCTATTCTCTGGAAAACAGAAAAATGGACCTGGTTTTCGTCACTGCCCATACAGACAAGCTGTACCATGGACCTTTCCATGTTTTAGCAAAGGAAGAGCTTTTTTTAGCTGCTCCATCTTCTCATCCGGCCTGCACCCGCTATGGAGAAATTGCTTTTCCCAAACTTACCGCGCCAAAAATCCTTCAGCTCTTCCCTGCCTGTCCTTTTATTCTGCCCTATCAGGGAAGCAGCATCCGATATCTGGTAGATAACTTTTTCCAGAATTATCTCTACGATCATCATCGGATTCATAATGCAGCGGACATCTCCACCATTCTGGACATGGTAGCCAACGGACTGGGACTGGGCTTCATCCCCCTTACCCGTCTGACTGCAAATTCCAACATCAAATATTTTGCTTTGTCGCCTAAAATGATCCGGCTCCATGCAGTTTTAATTAAATCCGATGCAAAACTTGAGGACTATCGGGAGCTGATCGGCTTAGCCGCCCGTTACTATAAAAAACATATTTCCAGTCTGTCTCTTCCAAAGAAAGACGCCGAAGAATCTTGATGCAAAAAAACCTCCTGCAAACTGCAGACGGCTTTAGAGAATGCTTTTTCATTCTCCCCAACCGCCTCCATCGCAGAAGGTTTTTTATTTTTGTCATTTATACTGTTTATCTTACTTTCTTCAGCACAATTACATTCCAGGAATGCTTTCCTAACACAGCGCTGAGCATCCCGTCCTCCATCTTGGATACTCCGTTCTCCTGAGGAGCTACTGTATTGGGCGCTTCCTCTGTATTGACAGCTTTTAAATCATCATTGGTCAGGACAATATGTCTTGCCACCTGATAGCCCTCGTACTGGCGCAGATCACAGCTTACTTCCATATCTTCTTCCAGATCTTTGTTCACA
Organism: Candidatus Cottocaccamicrobium excrementipullorum; assembly: GCA_018713255.1. Classification (GTDB taxonomy): domain Bacteria; phylum Bacillota; class Clostridia; order Lachnospirales; family Lachnospiraceae; genus Caccovicinus; species Caccovicinus excrementipullorum. The sequence goes on from DVFL01000019.1 coordinate 119,172, forward strand.
GCAAACACGGTCAGTGTCTCATTCTCCTCATCTTCCGTAATTACTGCATCCAGATAAGGTACACAATCAAATTTTCCCGCGCTGTAGCAGGGAGCATCCACAAGAGTAGTTAACACTTTGCCCCGGCCCAGGGTGCTGGCGTGAAGGAAAGGATAGAAAATGGTCTGACGCCATGCTCCAGTGTCAGAGGTCATAATCGGCGCAATAACATTTACCAGCTGAGCCAGGCAGGCTACCTTTACCCGGTCGCAGTGCTTTAAGAGCGTAATCAGCATGCTTCCCACTAAAAGGGCATCTTCAAAATTATACACATCCTCCAGCTGGTGCGGTGCTTTGCTCCAAGGCTTGATTAACTTATCCGCCTCTTTGGAGTGATACCATACGTTCCACTCATCAAAGGAAAGATTGATCTGCTTCTTGCTGTGCTTCTTGCCTTTTACATAATCGCAGATAGAAACTACAGTAGAGATAAACTCATCCATATCCAGATTCTTCGCCAGGAATTCCGGAGTGTCATTCTGGTTATTGTCATAATAAACATGAAGGGACAGATAGTCTACATTCTCATATGCATGATCCAGAACGGTCGCCTCCCAGCTTCCGAAAGTTTTCATGCCTGCATTTGAGCTTCCGCAGGCCACCAGCTCAATGGAAGGATCCATCATCTTCATTACGTGAGCGGTTTCTGCTGCCAGACGACCGTACTCTTCCGCCGTCTTGTGGCCGATCTGCCAAGGGCCGTCCATCTCATTGCCCAGGCACCACAGCTTAATGTTGTGAGGCGCCTCATACCCATGTTTCTTTCTTAAGTCGCTGTAATAAGTGCCGCCGGAAAAATTGCAGTACTCCAGCACATTCTTTGCGTCCTCAACACCTCTGGTTCCCAGATTCACTGCCATCATAATGTCGCTTCCTGCCTGCTTGGACCAGTCTGCGAACTCATTTAAGCCAAACTCATTGGTTTCAATCACATTCCAGGCAAGTTCCGCTCTTGCAGGACGCTGGCTTACTGGTCCTACCGTATCTTCCCAACGATATCCCGATACAAAGTTTCCGCCAGGATAGCGAACGATAGGAACATTCAGCTCCTTAACCAGAGACAGGGTATCTTTTCTAAACCCTCTCTCATCAGCCTCCTGATGTCCCGGCTGATAAATTCCCTCATATACTGCTCTTCCTAAATGTTCAATAAATGAACCATAGATCCGCTTATCAATGTCACCAGTAATAAAATAACGGTCGGTTCTGATTACTGCCTTTTTCATGAAGTCCTCCTTTTTCCGGCTTCTTGCCGCACTGCCTGTGCATTACCTGATTTTGGACCCGCCATTTCAATGATCGACGGCTGATGCCCAGTGCTTTTTGTAAGTATAGATTACCATAACTAACCATAAAAAAAAGAGCGGAATTTCCCATATTCTTGACATATCTTCCGATGAAACATAAAATAATCATATCTTTTGCAGGAAAAGGAGAACTCAAGATGACCAGAACTTTCATGACGGTGAATTACTGTAATTTTCAATATTTCAATCGGGACTGTGACCGTATTTACCGTCCCTCTGGAAGCGGGGATTATTTGTTCCTGCTGCTCCACACAGAAATGGCCTTTCGCCTTCCCAGCGGGGCTTTCCAAAATCGCCCTGGCGCGTGTATTCTCTATACGCCAGGCACGCCCCAAGATTACCAAGCTCTCCGAACCTTCAAAAACAGCTATGTACATTTTTCCGCGCCTGAAGATCTGGTCGAATCTTTTCATCTTCCAGAAAATACCTTATTTTATCCAGAAGCAGTTTCTGAAATCGACAGACAGATTCAATCCATTTACCAGGCATTGATCAAACGCCGCCAATATTATGAAGCAGAACTGGACAGTTTGCTAGAAAACCTTCTGGTTCTCACCGCCAGGAGCCTTGATCAATCTCCAGATAACTCTCGCTCTCCTCTGCTGGAGGAAACCTTTCAAAGCATTCGTCTTGCTATGCTTTCTTCCTGCCAACAATCCTGGACTATCCAACAATTAAGTCAGATGGCTGGCATGGAAAAAAGCCAGTTTTACCGGTACTATCATCAGTTTTTTCATATTTCCCCCGGAAGCGATCTGATTCAGGCCAGGATACAGCGCGCTCAATACCTGCTCACAAATCAAGCTGCCCAGATTAAACAGATTGCGGCAGAATGCGGGTTTTCCGATGCAACCCATTTTTCCCGCCAGTTTAAACGGTGTACCGGCACGACTCCTCGGGAATACGCCCTGAAATGCAGCCATCAAAACCAAAAAGCCAATGCAGATTCCATTTCTGTTTCTGCATTGGCTCCACTAAATCATATTAACCTTTCCCAAGAACAGGCTTCCCGCAAAAATCATGCGGCCGCTCCGCCTTCCGAACGCCCCCCTGTTCCCGTTTCCAATTAACATTTCCTCACACCCAAAGCATCGGCTGTCTGGACGCGATATTTCTTCTTGCTTCTTCATCCAAAGATTCTGGAGGCAGACTATCGTATAGATCCAGCAATTTCTTTATTCCCATAGTACATCCGGCCAGAAACAAAAATCCATGCCTGGCCGGAAACGCATCAAAATGCATTACATCTGGCGGATAAGGCCAAGATTCCTTGTCTAAGAGGTACGGTGTGATAAAATCTAAAGCCTTTACAATGCTTTTTCCATCTGGAGATATGTATTCCCACAAATTATCCTCTGGCAAAGACAGAATATGACACAATGAAACCATGTTGTCCACCACAAAAATAGAGTAATTGTAAGGTTTGGTGCGTCCCAATTCCCTTGGAAAAGAGCCATCGTCTGCTTCCTGCTTCAAAAGACCTTTTTTATAATAATCTCTGCAGAAATCTACAATTCGTTCATTATCTGTAAACCTTGCAAATGCTGCTGCCTGCACAAAAAAGCAAACTCCGTGATTATTATCTTTATTCATCTCCTGAATTCCATTAACGTCCGTCAGCATCCATCCTAAATAGCGGGCAAACCATCGTTTCAGTCCTGTATAGATTTCTTCTGTCATATATGGTGAGGACTTTAACTTTTCTGCGGCAAAAACCACATCCACAAGATGAAGTGTATCAATAATTCCGATCCCTCTGCCCTGGCAGACACCTAAGATAGCCTGAGCATAGGACAAATGAGGCGCCATATAAGTTTTTTCATCTAAAAAGAACTCTTTTAAGTGCTGCACCGCCCGTTCAGCATAACGTTCCTCCTTCGTCAGCACATATGCAGATGTTAAAAACACAACATTGGTGCGCATCTGCCGTAAAATAATCCGATGGCCGTTAAAATTATCCGGGTTTGTTTCGCCGTCCCGCTGAATATAAGGAAGCCCGTCCGATGTGTCAGGATTTGGCCACCAATAATCTCCATTGGAATAATAATCATGAATCCCGCCGGCACTTCTGCTGCTTTTTATGTCTGTGATATGGAGCACCGGCGCCTTTAAGGCAGCCAGTGCTTTCTCCATTATCCAATCCTGTTCTCTCCACTCAGGTGTTATTTTATTGCCTACTCCACATTTAACCATATTATTTTTTCTCCGAACGATTCAGGTCCGACTTTGCACAATTCAGCAATGCTTTCATATATCCAGTACTATATGCCCAGGAAGAATTTTCTCCGCCTACGCTTTTCCCCCAAACCGGCACATGGTCCACATGCATCATACCATCATAATCATATCGTACAAACTGCTTCATCAGTTCATACATATCCATATAACCATTTTCCAGAAGGGTTTCTTCGAAATAAGGAATTGTACTGCTCACGTTTCGAAAATGCACCAGCAGAACTTTCTTATTTTCTACAAAGTACCGAATATCTTCCATTACATTTCCAAATCGTTCTCCGCCTTCCAGCCAACAGCCAATACACATTTTCATCCCTAAGTAAGGACTGTTTCCTGCAAGTTCAAATGCATGCTTATAATCTTCTGCCGATGTAATCAGATTGGAAATGCCCACGAGGCAATCAACCGGCGGATCATTAGGATGCAGCGCAATACGAATATCTGCTTCTTCACAAACTGGCAGTGCACGGTCCAGGAAATATTTAAAATTTTCCCACATTTCATCTTTTGTATAAAGTCTCCCGTGAGTATATGGCCTTTTTTCCATTTCCTTAATATCTACAACTCTTCCGATTCCTCCGCTTGTGTGCTCGCTTACTTTAAAGGCTGTTGTCAGTACCTGATTAGGCTCCCAGGTCATATATCCAATGCGGATTCCTGCCTTTCCTAAAATTCGATTAAAATTATTGTAAGCTTCAATCGCTTCATCACGTCCAGGAAGCCCAAGATGAATTTTATCATTTTTATACAGATGAACATTTCCAGCGTCCGTTACTGTTAAATCAAATTTCTGAAGCCGTTCAATAAAACGCATCACTGAGTCATAGTCTGTATGTTCATCTTTAAAAATTACATAAACATATTTAACTCCCATTTGCTTGATAAACAATAACTGCTCATCTGTATAGTCTGACTCCACTTTTGACTGTATTTTAATCTTATCTCCCAGCATATCCAATCCCCTTTTAACGATATTTATTCCGTCCAATGAGCTGCTTCTGGCGTCCACTGCTCCAGACTTACCTCATAAATTCCGCTGTCTTCCAGACCAGGAGCTGCAAAAGCCTCATAATATACTACAGCTAAAGGTGTAATCATAACATAATCTGGAACCAGCGCCTTTGCTGCTTTCTGCAGATTTTCCTTCTTTTCTTCCAAAGTTTTTGCTGCTCTTGCGGCAAATAACGGCTCCTCGAATTCCGGAGGTCTCAGCATTATTCCATGATTCTTGATTCCCTCTGAAGAATACAGACGGATATAGTTATTTGTAAAGTCCATCTTGCTGGCGCCGCGGTTGGCAATAAATCCATCAATATCATCCTCCGCCTGCATTGCCGCAAGCACAGAACTGTCAACCGTGTTGACCTCCGCCTTAATACCAATCTGCGCTAAAATCGCCTGGAATGCAGTTGCAGTATCATTATCAGTTGCTTTGGTGTAAATTGTAGTTTCAAATCCATCAGGATATCCGGCCTCTGCCAGGAGCTGTTTCGCCAGATCCAGATCATACTCGTAAAACTCTGCATCAGGTGCATACGCCCATGAATCCTTAGTGCAGAACAAAGGAGTTGCTTCTCCAAGTCCGCCAGATAATGCCTTGGCTACGTCATCCCACTGAATTGCATGCATTACAGCCTGCCTTACTCTCAAATCTCCCATAGGATGCTTATCACTCTTGCTGTTCCAGATGATATGCTTAATGTCCGCCACATTAGCATTTCTAGTACCAATACTTTCAAAACCAGCCTGCTTAATGGTGTTGATAATCGCCTCGTTTTCAAATTTCATGGCGACACCTACTTCGTTATTTAGCAGAGCGGACATCATGGTATTCATATCGGTAATCATATCAATTTCCAGACGATCCAGGTAAGGCTGTCCTTCAATTCGATAATTTTCATTCTTGGTATAAGTAATCTTATTATCCATTACAAAAGATTCCAAAAGAAATGGCCCGGTTCCAACTGCATGTGTCTGACACCACTCTTCACCATTCTTCTCATAAGCTTCTTTCGAACAAATATAAACATCGCCAATTACGTTGTCCCAGTTATTTGCCCATTCACTATACTGGATTTCTACCGTTAAATCATCCAGTACTCGAATTTCTTTAGGAGTACCAATCTCGCTTGCTTTACCATTGTCAATATACTGCTGAATATTCCAGGCAACTGCTTCCGCATCGCAAGGCGACCCATCGGTAAAATTAACGCCGTCTCTTAGTTTAATGGTAAAGGTTAAATTATCCTCATCTGTAATAAATTCTTCCGCCAGCCACGGATAATAGTTTCCTTCTGCATCAGCGCGGCCTAATGACTCCAAAACAGGCTGTGCGCCAAAACGGTCGCTGGTCGTGGTAGACTGAGGCATAAAGAACGTATTATGAACCTGAGGAATAGCAATGACCAGGCTTCCTCCTTCTTGAATAGCTCCGCCGCTTTCATCTCCTCCACTTTCTTCTCCCTGGTTTTCTGTTTCTCCTGCCGCTTCCGTAACTGCATCACTTGCAGGAGCCGCTGTGGTGTCCGTTGTCCCCCCGCTGCCAGAACAGCCAGCGGTCATTCCTGCCGTTAATGCAGCTGCAAGTGCAAGTGACAAGATCTTCTTCGTTAACTTCATCATTCTTCCTCCTTTTATCTTCATTTTTTACTTATCATATAGGAAACAGGCTACCTCATGATTTCCGCCTACATTTTTCAGAACCGGGACTTCATTCCTGCATCTTTCACATACATGGTCACATCGGTCATGGAAAGGACAGCCTGATGGGCGATTGGTCAAACTTGGTACTTCGCCTCGAATAGGAATCCGTTCTCTCATTTCTTCCACTACCGGATCTGCTACTGGAACTGCACTGAGAAGAGTTTTTGTATAAGGATGGAGAGTATTTTCGTACAATTCATCACAGTCTGCAATTTCCACTACCCGGCCCAGATACATTACCAAAATCCGATTGCTGATATGTTTTACTACTGCCAGATCATGAGCAATAAACAAATACGTCAAGCCTAATTTTGACTGGAGATCCTCCAAAAGATTAATAATCTGAGCTTGAATAGAAACATCCAAAGCAGAAATTGGTTCATCGCAAATAATCATATCTGGATTAGAAGAAAGCGCTCTTGCAATTCCAATTCTTTGTCTCTGACCTCCGGAAAATTCATGAGGAACTCGGTACTTCAGCGCAGGATCCAATCCAACGATTCTGAAAAGTTCATCTACCCTTTCATCATATTCCTTCCGATTTTTCACCAGCTTATGAAGCAGCAATGATTCCCCTACAATAGATTCCGCCGTCTGTCTTGGGTCCAGCGAAGAGAACGGATCCTGAAAAATCATGGCAATTTTTCTGCGGTACGGATACATTTGCCGGTCATTAAATTTGGCAATGTTTGTTCCATCAAAGATAATTTCACCATCTTCCGGCTCATACACCCGCATAATGCATCTTGCCAGCGTAGTTTTTCCACATCCAGACTCTCCTACAATTCCCAAGGTTTCTCCCTGATGAACACGGAATGTAATATCTTCAATGGCCTTTACTTCTCCTACCTTTTTGCGCATCAGTCCGCTGTAAATGGGGAAATATTTTTTCACATTCCGCACTTCCAGGCATAAATCTTTGCCAATCGTAATTTTAGGCGCACGTTTAATCTCTTTCTCGGAAATTTCTTTTGCTTTTCGTTCTTTTTCTTCCTCCGTCAAATGGCATGCCGCAAAATGCCCCGGCTCCATCTCCTGAAGCTGCGGTTTGCTGCACGATTTACATTTATCCATCCGATATTCGCACCGGTCATAGAAAGGACAATACTCCGGACGAGTCGCTGGATTCGGCGGAAGTCCTTCAATGGGAATCAAAATTCTATCCTTGGGATCATCCAGCCTTGGAATTGCACGCAAAAGTGCTCTAGTATAAGGATGCTCTGGATTAGCAAAAAGCCGTTTCGTATCTGTAGTTTCAACCACACTTCCAGAGTACATCACATAAATCCGCTCCGCGAACCTTGCGACAATTCCAAGATTATGGGTTACAATAATCACTGCCGTATTGGTCTTTTTTGCAATATCCCGAATCATCTCCAGAAGCTGCGCCTGTGTAGTAACATCCAGCGCAGTGGTCGCTTCATCTGCCACAAGAACCGTCGGCTGAGATGACATGGCCATCGCAATCATAATTCTCTGACGCATTCCTCCAGAAAATTGCTGGGGATAATAATGAAATCTCTGCTCAGCATCCGGTATATTAACCATTTTCAGCATTTCAATGGTTCTCTTTTTGGCCTCTTCTTTATTTAAGTGAAGATGCTCCATAATGTTTTCCTGAATCTGATAACCTATGGTTAACACAGGATTCAATGATGTCATAGGCTCCTGGAAGATCATGCTCACCTTTCCGCCTCGCATATGGCGCATCTCCTCACTGTCAGCCCCAAATTCCAGCATATTTCGTTCTTCACCTTGAATATAAACTTCCCCGCCGGTTATTTTTCCCGGCGAAGTAATCAGCTGGAGCATGCTCATCATCGTCACGGACTTTCCGCTTCCTGATTCGCCTACTACACCAATAATTTCTCCCGGTTCCAGGTACATGGACACACCATCCACAGCCTTCACCAGCTGTCCATCTGTTTTAAAACAAGTTTGAATATTCTTTATCTCTAACAAGTGTTCCATCCTGACATCCTCCTTTTACACTTCGCCTCTCAATCTCGGATCCAGCGCATCACGAACACCATCTCCGAACATATTCAGGCTAATTACCAGCACCGCCACACAAATTCCAGGAGTCAGGGCAAACACTGGATTCTGCAGAAGGAAAAGCCGTCCTTCACTTACCATGCTCCCCCATGATGCCGTTGGCGCACTGATTCCAAGTCCCAGGAAGCTTAATCCCGCCTCTGACAGGATTGTTGAACCTACCTGCTGAGTCATCATTACAATAATCGGTGATATACTGTTCGGCAAAATATGCCGGAACATCAAGCGGAAATTTTTATTTCCCTGAAGTTTCCCCGCCATAATATAATCAGACTGCTTAATCGTCAAAACCTGACCACGCATCATCCGAACATAGCCAGCCATAGAAGAAATTCCCAAAATTATGGCCAAATTTCGAATGCCGCTTCCAAACACTGCCGTTAATGCCATCGCCAAAATAATCTGCGGAATCGCACGTACAGCTTCCATCAACCGGGTAATAATATCATCCACAATTCCCCCAAAATATCCGGCAATCATTCCCAGAAAGGTTCCAATCGCACAAGCAATCATTACTGCAAAAACGCCAATAATTAAACTTACTCGTGTTCCGAAAATAATACGGCTTAAAACATCTCGTCCATAATTATCCGTTCCCAGCAGATGCGTCTTACTAGGACCTTGAAGATATGCTGCGAAATCTGCATAGTTTGGATCATACGGCGCAACAAAGGGTGCAAAAATTGCTGTCAGAATAAATAAAACCACCACGACTGCACTGACCATTGATACTTTTCTGGCAAATAATGTTTTTACTGTCTTTTTCCATCTTCCATTGTTCTTCATCATGCAGCCTCCCTTACTCGTACCGAACTCTCGGATCTACCACCGCATACAGAATATCCGTTAAAAGATTAATGATACAGGAAACCAAAGCCGTAACTAGAACGCACGCCTGCACAACCGGGATATCTCTGGACTGAATCGCAATTACAAATAATGATCCCATTCCCGGAATATTAAATACAGATTCCACAAACATAGAACCTGCCAGCATTGATCCAAGGCGCATTCCCAAAATCGTAATAACAGGAATCAATGCATTCTTTAACGCATGGAGAAAAATCACCTTGCGCTGAGAAAGGCCTTTGCTTCTAGCTGTTCTCACATAGTCCTGACGAATTACTTCCAGCATGCTGGATCTTGTCTGCCTCGTAGTAGTTGCAATTCCGCCAAGAGCAAGACAGAATAACGGCATTATCGTTTGCCTGATTCCAAGAACCAGATCTTTTGAAAACCATGTAAATCCATAGGAAGGAAGCCAGCCAAGTCTCATAGCAAAAATATACATCACTAACAACGCTATCCAGAACTGCGGAAGACAGGCTGTAATATTTGCAATTAATGTTACAATGGTATCTGCCGGCTTTCCTCTGTATACTGCACTAATTACTCCAAACAAGATGCCCAAGGGTATACTGATCACAAAAGCACTTAGAGAAAAAAACATTGTTATTGGAACTCTTTCCGCCAACACATCAACGGTGGGAACGTGAAACTGTGTTGACTGCCCAAAATCGCCGTGCAATGCATCTCCAAGCCAACTAAAGTACCTGATAATTACAGGCTGATCCAGCTTTAATTCATGAAAAACTCTATCGTACTCTTCCTGAGATACTTCCTCGCCCAGCATAGCATATACCGGATCTCCGGGGATAAATGACACCAGCAAGAATGTAAAGATTGAAATTAAAATCAGAATAATCACCATTTGTCCTGTTCGTCTCGCAATATAAGTTTTCATTCTCCCACTACAGCAGTTTTCTGCCGTATACCTCCCTTCTCTTTTTATGCACATCGTATCCTTTTGGATGAAATATAAACTATACCTATTTTTTAAGTTTCACCCCTTTTACTCTTTTCATAATTTTTCTCATTTGATATAATAAAAAAATAATATTTTATTGATTTTTCTTCATTTTGCAAATTAAAATTATGTTTATTTTTACTATTTTTATGGCTTAATTATAATTCTTTTTGCACACTTTTTCCAATGAGCCGTTCCTATTATTATTATAGGCAATGCTTATAATTGATCTAATTTGAAAGAAGGTTTATTATGGATACACGATATCTAGAATACATTTTGATTCTGGCAGAAACCGGAAATATGACCCGAGCCGCTGACAAACTTTTTATTTCCCAACCTACGCTAAGTCAATTTCTAAGTAAGCAGGAGCAAGAAATCGGAGCGCCTTTATTCCAACGAATCAATGGGATATACACCTTAACTCCCATCGGAAATTTATATGCCGAATACGCCCGCAAGGTACTTTCTCTTACCAGTATGCTGGAAAAAGATGTAAAACGATTATCCACTGCAAGCCGCATCAGCATCGGCACCTCTTCATCACGGGCTCTCCAAATGGTCACCTCGATCTTAATTGATTTTAGAAAATATTACCCCCGTGTTGAGATTGCCCTGAACAGCTGCAATCTGCGAACGATGCGCGAATCAATGTCCAAAGGGACTGTGGATATTGCATTTGTTACCACAGACTCCCTGAATTCTCCTTTAACACAGAACACAGAACTAAAAAAAGAAGAAATTGTTTTTGCCGTATCAAGTTCCCATCCATATTGTCAATCTCTGCCTCCCGGCAAACATTCCCTAACCAGCCAGGAGCTTATTGAGATATTTGGCAATACGCCCTTTATTCTGCAACTAAAAGGCTCTTGCATTCGCTATCTTGTGGATAAATTTTGGGGAAAAGATTTTTCTCCTCTGCTTGCATGCAGCACCAGCCACGCCCAAACTATCTGGGATATGGTCGCCAACAACATAGGGGTAGGTTTTATCCCTGCCGGTTATGCCTCCCCCTCTCCTCTAATCACTTACTTTTCTCTTAAGCCAAAATTATACCGGATTCATGCAATTCTTTTTCGCAAAGATCTGTCCGCAGAAGCCCCCCACAAATACCTTGTGGAACTGGCAATGAATTATGTAAAAGAAAACTGGAACACCTTCTAAATCAGCAAAAAGCATTCCTTGTACATTATTTGTTGTTTCAGAAAATTTTAAAACAAAAAACAGCCAGGCAAAAGTTTTTCATTTTGCCTGGCTGCAGCTTTTTTCTATCTCTCTACCCAAATAGGTGTCACAAACGCCCAGTGGCCGTTAAGCTGTGAAATTTCCAGATGATAAAAATCTTCTTTCTGGCTTCCTTTCTCTTCCACATCGGAGAAGTTCCCTGTCACCTGATATTGGCAGGCTGGAACAGCCGTATGAACTTTATATGCCTGAGAATGCCAGGGCTTCATCTCGCCTGCATAGCCCGCCTCTAAAAGCTGGGCCATGGTCCTTGTTTCCTTTCTGCCGTTTATGGTAATCGAAACAGCAGTGGAAGAATCCCCCTCAATTTCCAAAATTACTGCACAAGTCTGCGGATGAAGAGTAGTCATATTCTTCAGCGTAAAACATTGCCAGCTGCAGGTATCCGAAGTAAGGGTAAGAATACGGTTAGGAAGATCGTTAACCTGATCGCCTCCACTGGTATCCGTATCTTTGGGCGAAAGGACGCTGCGCCCCCGGAAACACGGTTCTGCTCCCACAAAAGATCCATCTGCCACTTGAGCCTGGCACTGCCATTCATAAGCTTTCTCTTCATTATTCCCCCATCCCGTTTCGACCCGCAATTTATACCTGCCTTTTTTCTGGCTGAGAGAAAGGAGAGATTCACCGCAGATCACCTGCACCGGCTTTAGATTGCGATACAGCACGATTTTATTCAATGGATAACAAGCTTCTGCTCTCCACTGAATTTCCCGTCTAGAGGAGGTCGGCAAAATGCTTCCCATTGCTTCCCCATTAACCGAGAACTCACACCTAATGCGATCTCCCGTTACAGCATAAGTTCTTCTTTGCAGCAATGCTTCCCAGATTTTTTCTCTTGTTTTTGTCTCTGCAAATACTGCCAGCTTCCCATCTCCATACGATCCAGGATATCCGGCATGGTGATCTGTAGAACCCACAAATCCAAAATGGTATCCTCTTTTTAATCCTTCATACACAGTATTCCGACTATCTCTAGGTCCCATATCATGATAATAAGGGAAGGGAGCCGTCTCACTCATGGCGCAGCCATGCTTAGAGCACACCTCCACCAAAGGTGTTATCTTTTCATCAAAAAGCGACCAATCAATTCCCCTATAAGAAGGCGGGTAGCCAATATGGTGAACAATCGTAATTGCGGGAACGCCAACGTCCTTCTTCAATTCTCCAGGGGAATCCCGATAGATCAGCGGCAGTCCGTCATCTGGAGATACGATGTGATGATCTCCATATTTGCTGGAATGCATTTCATATGCCTGAAAGGTAACCAAATCCGGCCCATTAGCTTCTGCAATTTCTTTCCGTACCTCATCCCAATGATCCCGAAGCTTTTTAAAACCAGCCTGATGAAAATCCACAATAAAAGAAGTTTCCTCATTCCGCTCCACAATGTCCGGCCACATGGCATGGCCTGTAATTGCGCAGAAATCCAAATGGTCTGAAGCCCTGGCTAATGCATTTGCCTGGCTTCCATACCCATAAGTGATACCACAGTGGTTATGAAGATCACCCCAGTAAATTTGCATAATTTTTCTCTTCCTTCTTGGAATTTTTTCATCATTTTAACATATTCTTCTGGTAATGTATAGAACATTTTGTCATCTTTCCCCTTCCGATACAGCAATTTCCCGGAGGATTCTGGGCATAAAAGCGCCGGCCCTGACACCATGGCAATCCATGGCGCAGAGCCGGCAGTTGATGATCTATTTCAGAAAGATTTATGCCTCTTCCAGCAGCTTGTTAATTGACGCAATTTTTACGCAGAGAGTGAAGATATGCATTGCTGTGTCCAGATCCTCCAGAGAAGGATAGGTAGGCGCGATTCGGATATTGCTGTCATGAGGATCCTTTCCATAAGGATAGGTTGCTCCCGCTCCGGTCATTACCACACCAGCCTTCTTGCATGCTGCAACGATCTGCTTTGCACAGCCGTCCATTGAATCAAAAGAGATAAAATATCCTCCCTTTGGTTTCGTCCATTCGCCGATTCCAAGTCCGCCCAGTTCATTGTCCAGAACCTGAAGCACGGTTTCAAACTTGGGACGAAGAATATCTGCATGCTTGCGCATATGCTCTACCAGACCGTGAATATCTTTAAAGAACCGTACATGACGCAGCTGATTCACCTTATCATGGCCAATGGTCTGAATCTGCAGCTGCTTTTTAATTTCCTCCAGATTGTTCTGAGAAGCAGCCATGGCGGCAATACCAGAACCAGGGAAGCTGATCTTTGAGGTAGAGGCAAACTTATATACCAGGTCAGGATTTCCTGCCCGCTTACATTCTGCCAGGATCTCAATCAGATGATCCTGATCGTGATCATACAGATGATGAACGCCGTAAGCATTATCCCAGTAAATTCGGAAATCCTTTGCCGCCGGCTTTAACCGTGCAAAGCGGCGTACAGTCTCATCAGAATAAGAAATTCCCTGAGGATTAGAATACTTGGGCACGCACCAGATTCCCTTAATGGCCTCATCAGAAGACACCAGCTCTTCTACCATATCCATATCCGGGCCGGTTGGCGTCATGGGCACATTAATCATCTCAATTCCAAAATACTCAGTAATGGCAAAATGGCGGTCATAACCAGGAACAGGACATAAAAACTTTACCTTATCCAGCTTGCACCAAGGCGTATTCCCCATCACACCATGGGTCATGGACCGGGAAATGGTGTCGTACATTACATTTAAGCTGGAATTGCCATAAATAATAATATTATCCACAGGATTTTCCATCATGTCCCCAATTAATTCCTTGGCTTCCCGGATTCCATCCAGCACGCCGTAATTGCGGCAGTCTGTTCCGTCCTCACAGGTCATATCTGCACCGCTGGTTAACGCATCCATCATTCCCATGGACAGATCCAGCTGCTCAATACAGGGCTTGCCTCTGGACATGTTCAGGTTTAAACCTCTTTCCTGATACTCTTTGTACTGAATCATCAGCTGTTCCTTCAAGGACGCCAGCTCCTCTTTTGTCATTTCTGCGTATGGCTTCATTTTTTCCTCCTTGCTGCAGACTGGCTCTTCGCCGGTCTGACCATATGGTTAATCTATTGTTTCTGCTGTCATAACAGCGGATAAAATTAAGGTTAAGGCCCTTGACTAAGCCTGGCTTAACAGCTCCTTTACCAGCTGATTCACCGCCGCCGGGTCCGCCTTTCCTTTCATCGCCCGCATGGTCTGGCCTACAATAAATCCTGCGGCCTTTTCCTTGCCGTTTTTAAAATCCTGTACAGACTGAGGATTGGCAGCGATAATCTCTTCAATCACCTGACGCAGCCTGCCCTGATCGCTGACCATCTTCAGGCCCTTTTCTTCCACATATTTCTCTGGATCCACGTCGGATTTGAAAATTTCCTCAAACACTGCCTTAGCCACAGTACGATTTATCACATTTTTCTCCACCAATCCAATCAGTGCCGCCAGATTTTCCGGTGAGAAAGAAATCTCATCCACATCCATAGAAAGCTCTTTGGCCAGGCGCATGCCCTCTACCATCAGCCAGTTGGATACTTCCTTAGGCCGGCCGCAGATGGCTGCAGCTGCCTCAAACAAATCCGCCAGATGCTTGCTCCCTGTCAGGATCTGGGCATCATAAGCAGGCAGACCGAATTCTTCTTGATAGCGGGCCATTTTTTCCTCCCGCATTTCCGGCTGAGCCCTGCGGATCTTCTCCAGCCACTCATCGGAAATCACCACCGGCACCAGATCTGGGTCTGGGAAATACCGGTAATCCTGAGCGTCCTCCTTAGAACGCATCGCGCGGGAAATTCCTTTAGCGTCATCCCACCTTCTGGTTTCCTGAACCACCGGCTCTCCCGACTCCAGGAGATCAATCTGCCGTTCCCGCTCTCCTTCAATGGCTCTGGCAATGGCCCTGAAGGAATTTAAGTTTTTCATTTCCGTCCTGGTTCCGAACTTTTCCTGCCCTGCTTCCCGGACAGAAAGGTTAACATCCGCCCGCATGGATCCTTCCTGAAGCTTACAGTCTGAGGCGCCCAGGTACTGAATGGTTGTCCGCAGTTTTTCCAGATAAGCAATAACCTCATCTGCACTCCGCATATCCGCTTCCGACACAATTTCAATCAGCGGCACGCCGCTGCGGTTGAAATCCACCAGAGAGCAGTCCTCCCACTCATCATGAATCAATTTTCCCGCATCCTCTTCCATATGAATTTCATGGATGCGCACCTTCTTTTTCCCGGCCTCCGTCTCAATCTCCACCCAGCCGTCGTGGCAGATCGGAAGGTAAAGCTGAGAAATCTGATAGTTCTGAGGATTATCCGGATAAAAATAATTCTTCCGGTCAAATTTGCAGTACTGGTTGATCTGGCAGTTAGTGGCCAGTCCCACGGCAAGAGCATACTCCACCACCTGTTTGTTTAATACAGGGAGAGAACCTGGCATGCCGGTACATACCGGGCAGGTATGGGTGTTTGGCTCGCCGCCGAACTGGGTGGAACAGGAGCAGAAGATCTTGGTCTTCGTTGCAAGCTCCACATGAACCTCCAGACCGATGACGGTTTCATATTGTTTGCTCATGGCTCTTTGGCTCCTTTCTGTCTCAGACCGCTGCTTCTTTCTGTCCTGCTTCAGCATTCCAGGAATTTTCCAATTCTCCTGCAAGAGCCGGAGACTCATAACCGCGGCTCTCCTCCAGGGCGCAGGCAGCCCGGATCAGCTTCTTTTCCTGGAAGCAGTCTCCGATCAGCTGAACGCCGATGGGCAGTCCCTGACTATCCTGTCCGCAGGGAACCGTCATTCCGGGAAGACCTGCCAGATTGACAGAAATCGTATAAATATCTCCAAGATACATCTGCAGCGGATCCTTAAGGGATTCTCCCAGACGCGGCGCCGTATACGGTGATGCCGGAGCAATAATGATATCATATCGGGAAAACGCCTGGTCAAACGCCTGTTTAATCAGCGCTTTAGTTCTTAAGGCTTTCAAGTAATATGCATCATAATAGCCGGAACTTAACACAAAGGATCCCAGCATAATCCTGCGCTTCACTTCTGGACCGAATCCCTGAGACCGGCTTTTCTTGTACATGTCGTGAAGGCCATTATACTCTTCTGCCCGGTACCCGTACTTTACCCCGTCAAACCGAGAAAGATTGGAGCTGGCCTCCGCAGAAGCAATGACATAATAAGCCGGAATAGCATAATCCACCAGACTTAAATCAAACTCCTCCGCCACGGCCCCCTGATCGGTCAAGACTTTAACCGCCTTCAGTACAGCCTCCTTCACTTCCGGGTTCAATCCTTCTTTGAAATAATCTCTGGGAATGCCGATTCTTAATCCTTTCACCTCCGGAGAGAGAGCAGAAGTAAAATCCGTATCCTGCCGTCTCACTGATGTGGAATCCTTGGCATCATGAGAAGAAATCGTCTCTAAAACGGTAACACAGTCTCTTACATTCCGGGCAATAGGGCCGACCTGATCTAAGGAAGAACCATAAGCCACCAAGCCATACCGGGATACCGTGCCGTAAGTAGGCTTGATTCCTACCACGCCGCAGAAGGAACTGGGCTGGCGGATGGAACCGCCGGTATCTGAACCAAGGGCATAAAAGCACTCATTGGCGGCTACCGCTGCGCAGGACCCGCCAGAGGATCCGCCGGGAACATGATCCAGGTTCCAGGGGTTTCTGGTTACTCCGAATGCAGAAGTTTCCGTGGTGCTGCCCATGGCAAATTCATCCATGTTGGTTTTTCCCAAAATCACAGCGCCGGCTTTCTCCAGATTAACCACAGCCTCCGCCGTGTAAGTAGGAACAAAATTCGATAAAATCTTGGAACTGCAGGTGGTCCGCATCCCCTTAATACACAGGTTATCCTTAATTCCTACCGGCACTCCGGCCAAAGGTCCTGAAAGCTTACCTTCTTCAATCTGCCGCTGCACTTTTTCCGCCTGCTTAAGAGCCCCTTCTTCATCTACGGTTACGAACCCATTGATCTTAGGCTCTGCCGCTTTAATCTGGGCCAGCGCAGCCGCACAGGCTTCCTGGGCAGTAATTTCCCCAGCCCGGATCCGCTCTCCCAGCTCCACAGCCGTTAAGGTTAATATGCTCATGATTTTTCACTCCTTACTCTACTGTTCTGGGAACCACAAACGCTCCGTCCCGTTTCTCCGGAGCATTGGCCAGAATGTTCTCCCGGTCATCTCCGTTTTCCACCACATCTTCCCGGAAAACATTATTTACCGGAAATACATGAGACATGGGCTCTACGCCCTCTGTATCCAGTTCGTTCAGCTTGTCAATATAATCCAGCATTCTGGCCATGTCTTCCTTGGCGTCTTCCTTCTCCTCTGGAGAAAGCTCAAGCTTTGCCAGAATTCCTACATACTCAATGGTCTCATCGCTGATCTTGTTGGCCATGGGAATCTCCTTTCTTGACAGAAGAATAAAAGAAAACAGGGTGCCGCAGAAGCTGCCTTCCCCGCCCTTCACCCTCATCCGGCAGACTAACGCTGCACATCAATGCGGTATAGGTGCCAGTTACGGCAGTTTCCGGAACAACCCCGTTGTTTCCCTGCAATCTGCGGCTCCCTCTCCCTGACTTATTCCGCAGTACTTCTCGTCTCCTTCAGTTGCGCCGCATCTCTCAGACCGCCTTATCACAGGCAGTCAGACAGCGGCTGTTGACTCACGAATTGCAAATATCATAGCATACCAGGCTTTCCTTTGCAAGCAGAAAAATGCACAAAGCGCCCTTCTGCCGCCCTTTATGCGGCAAAAATCGTATGTTCCAGCAAAATTTTCGTCCCCATCAGCACTAAAATCAATCCTCCGGCCAATTCTGCCTTGGATTTGTACCGGCTTCCAAATACATGGCCAATCTTCACTCCTGCCATAGACAGCACGCAGGTGGTAATGCCGATTAAGGTAACTGCCGGAATAATCTGCACCTGAAGGAAGGCGAAGGTTACGCCCACCGCCAGGGCATCAATGCTGGTGGCCACCGCCAGAATCAGCATGGATTTCACATCAAAAGAAGGATCTCCTTCTTCCTCCTGGCTTCTGGATTCTTTAATCATGTTGACGCCGATCAGTCCCAGCAAAATAAACGCCACCCAATGATCAATGGATGTAATGGTGCTCTGAAACTGTACGCCTAAAAGATATCCTGCCAAAGGCATCAGCGCCTGAAAAAGGCCAAAGTAAAGTCCGGCCAGCACCGCATGCTTCGCCTCCATTTTGGGAAGAGAAAGCCCTTTACAGACTGCAACGGCAAACGCATCCATGGACAGCCCCACCGCAATAATAAAAAGTTCTACCAGCGACATCTTTTTTCCTCCTGTTGTAGTAATGAATATTTCCGTCCTCCAGACGGTATGCTTCATTTCAGGCAGGAGCAGCCGGGCTTATGATTTCGGACAAGGAAAGACCTCTTCTGAACTGACCGCACAAAAAAAGAGACCTACCTGCAGAAAAATCTGCAGATAAGTCTCATTACTTACGATAAAGCCAGATAGAATCCTATCAGTATGTTGACCATATCTCACGCCGGCAGCGTGCTAACTACTCCCTTACCTGTTTACCCGTTATTGTATCGGATGACCAGCGCCTTGTCAAGAATTATTCTCAATAAACGTTTCCCAGCAGTGATGTTACTGCATCCTGGCTGGCCAGCCAATACATTGCAGTAAGGCATTCAAAATAATGAGTGCCTGCTTTTCGGCAGTAAAAATCCCGCTTAACCAGGCCGGCGCCGTCAGCAGAAAGCTTTATATATTCCTTCCCGCCGATCTTCACCCTTTCCACTCCTTCAATGGTATATCCCTCCATAGCAAGGAGCATGCTCTGAAAACTCACCACATATTCCGGACTGGTATCGGCCCCCTCGGGGAAACGGTAGGCATCTGCATACTCTAACTCCACGCCGGAACCAGTTCCGTCTGGAGTATAAACCACAAATTCCACCATGGTCTGAGATAAGTCAATGACGCCGCTCTGGGCTGCCGTAATCACCTGATACCCTGCCGGCACGTTCAAATGAAAGCCTGACCAGTCGTTGCTGTAATTGCCGCCATTCCACACGCCTGGGGCAATGTCGGAAAACATGGCTCCAGTCCATCTTCCATCTCTTCCAAAGGCATAAAAGTTTCCGTCCACCTGCCGGTAGCAGTTGGAAATCATATATCCCTGCTCATTCAGGAAATACCAGGAACCATCTGTATCCTGATACCAGGTATTTACCGGATAAGAACCGTCATCATTCTGATACCACCAGCCCACATCATTTTGCATCCATTGTCCTGCAAAGACGGTGCCTGGGCCGGCGAAAGTCATGGTCAGGGTCACCAGCAGCGCCGCCGCCTTTTTCCATGTTCGTCTTGTCATTCCATAAGCCCCCTTCCTTATTATGACTTCATCATATTCTGGCTTTTCCAGGATTATTTCTCTTCCCAGAATACCCGCATAAAGTTCTTCTTGCCTCTCTTGATTACTTTTCCGTCTCCGGCAAAGTCTTCCTTGACAAAGCTTCTCTTAACGTCCTTCTCCTGGACACCGTCCACGGAAACGCCTCCCTGTTCCACGTTTCTGCGGGCCTCGGAACGGCTCCCCGCCAATCCAGAAGCAGACAGTACTCCCAGGATATCAATCTTGCCGTCTCGGAAATCTTCTTCTTTCAGGCTGTAGCTTGGCATGCTGGAGGCGTCTCCGCCGCCGGCAAAAAGAGCCTTTGAAGCTTCTCTTGCCTTTACCGCTTCTTCCTCGCCGTGAACCAGCTTGGTCAGCTCGAAGGCCAGAATCTCTTTTGCCTGATTTAACTGGCTGCCTTCCCAATGATCCATCTCATCGATCTGCTCTAAGGGAAGGAAGGTTAACATCCGCAGGCATTTCAGCACGTCTGCATCAGCCACATTCCGCCAGTACTGGAAGAAGTCGAAGGGAGAAGTCTTGTTGGGATCCAGCCATACTGCGCCGGACTGCGTCTTGCCCATCTTCTTTCCTTCTGAATTCAGCAGCAGCGTAATGGTCATGGCGTGAGCATCTTTGCCCAGCTTTCTGCGGATCAATTCCGTACCGCCTAACATATTGCTCCACTGATCATCGCCGCCGAACTGCATATTGCAGCCATAACGCAGAAACAGCTCATAAAAATCGTAGCTCTGCATGATCATATAGTTAAATTCCAGGAAGCTTAATCCCCGCTCCATCCGCTGCTTGTAGCATTCTGCCGTCAGCATCCGGTTAACTGAGAAATGAGGGCCGACTTCCCGAAGAAACTGAACGTAATTTAAATCCAGCAGCCAATCTGCATTGTTTACCAGCAGCGCTTTGCCGTCAGAAAAATCAATAAAACGGCTCATCTGTTTCTTAAAGCACTCCACATTATGATCAATGGTTTCCCTGGTCATCATCTGACGCATATCCGTCCGTCCTGACGGATCACCGATCATAGCGGTACCGCCGCCTAACAGGGCAATCGGTTTATTTCCCGCCATCTGCAGACGCTTCATCAGGCACAGCGCCATAAAATGTCCTACATGAAGACTGTCCGCCGTGGGATCAAAGCCGATATAAAATACGGCCTTTCCCGCATTTACCATTTTTCTGATTTCCTCTTCATTGGTAACCTGAGCAATCAGACCTCTGGCTACCAGCTCGTCATACACCTGCATGATTTCTTCTCCTTTTTCTCTCTTAGTTTCACAACAGCCACGGTCCGTACTAACTGCAAAAAACCCCGTCCTGCCGCTTTCGCGGAAAGGACGGGGCTAAATCCCGTGTTACCACCTTTCTTTACAGACAGCTCACACTGCCTGCCTTATCGAGTACAACACTCTATACTCTAGCGCGATAACGGGCGCAGGTTCCGCCGCAGCCTACTGAAACCATAAATGAATCTTGTTCGGTGCGGAGCTCAAAGATGTATTCATGTCCTGCTTTCCACGCGCCTCTCATCAGCCGGCTGCTTTCTGTGTGCTTCTGCATGACACTACTTGTTCTTCTCATGGCTTGCTCTGAAATTAAGTTACATTATACCGGTGCGCCCTTTCTTTGTCAAGGCTGAATTGCCGTAAATTATTGATTAAACAGAACAATATTAGAAGCTGCTCCTGATGCGTCCAGCCAGATCATGCATTTTCTTCCTGCTGTAATATCCTGAAGGGTAACCATCTGTCTGGTCAGGTAGGGGATAATGGGGCAGTCAGCCGGAATAATAATGCTCTGGCCGTCTGCTGTCGTCAAGGTGTATCCGCCCTGACCGTTGTCCTGGAGGCTGTCCGCCGCCGTCACATACAGAGGCGCGCTGCCGTCTTCAGGCACGTTTACAAACACCACCGCCGCCGTTGTCTGAGGCGGAAGACTCATGGTCATCGCCGGACCTGCATAAACATAAATCATGTTTCCTGCAGCGATCTGATCCTGAGCCGCCGGAAATCCGGTAACACTGTCAATCACCAGCGTCTGCTCCGGATCAATGTGCACCACCACATCTCCCTGATATCCATTTTCCGTCTGGCTGTTGAAAGTGAATCCGCCTTCATGGGTTTCCGTCACCGTTCCCCACATACGGTTAGGCTGAAGCTGCTGCACCTGGTCCTGGCCGCCTTCTATGTCGACAATCTGACCATCTTCCATATCCGTCACTTCTCTGGTTCCCTCTTCTATCCGAATAATCTGTCTGGCTCCGCCGAAAGAAACGGCTGCGGCTCCTGTGCCTAATACAACTGCCAGACCTGCAGTTAAAATCAAATTTCTTTTCTTCATGGTTTATTGCTCCTTTTATGTTTATTGATGCTATCTTGCCTTCCGATTACATTTATATTATAATTGACCAATGATTAATGGTCAAATTACGAATGACTTACATTACTTAAGATTTTATTGACACTTTATGGAGGTTATCGTTATGAGTTTCGAATTTATTACAAAGCTCCCCAGTCCTGGAGAAATCCGCGAGCAGTATCCCCTTCCCCTGGAGCTTGCAGAAATCAAGAAAAAGAAAGACCAGGAAGTTTCCGATATTTTTACGGGAAAAAGCGACCGTTTTCTGCTGATTATCGGCCCCTGCTCTGCCGACAACGAGGATTCTGTCTGCGATTATGCAAACCGGCTGGCCAAAGTTCAGGAAAAAGTAGCTGACAAGATTATGATTATCCCCCGGGTATATACCAATAAACCTCGTACTACAGGAGAAGGCTATAAAGGAATGCTTCACCAGCCGGACCCTTCCAAGAAGCCTAACATGCTAGAAGGTATTCTGGCTATCCGCCATATGCACATGCGGGTGCTGAGAGAAACGGGAATGACCACCGCAGATGAGATGCTGTATCCAGAAAATCTCCGCTACTTATCCGACATGATGTCTTACATCGCCGTAGGGGCCCGGTCTGTGGAAAATCAGTACCATCGCCTGGTATCCAGCGGCTGTGATGTGCCTGTCGGCATGAAAAACCCTACCAGCGGCGATTTATCCGTTATGCTGAATTCCGTTTACGCCGCTCAGCACGGCCACGAATTCATTTTCCGGGGATGGGAAGTAAAAACCGAAGGAAATCCTTTAACCCACACCATCTTAAGAGGCGCGGTAAACAAGCATGGACAGTGCATTCCCAACTACCATTTTGAGGATCTGGAACTGCTTCTCCAGCTTTATACAGAGAGAGGAAACCTGAAAAATCCCGCCTGCATCGTAGACACTAATCATTCCAACTCCAACAAAAAATATCTGGAGCAGGTTCGTATCGCGAAGGAAGTGCTTCACAGCCGCCGGCACGCATCTGAAATTCGGAATTTTGTCAAAGGATTGATGATCGAAAGTTATATTGAACCCGGCGCTCAGAAAATCGGCGACGGCTGCTATGGAAAATCCATCACCGATCCCTGCCTGGGATGGGAGGAATCCGAACGGCTGATTTACGAAATTGCAGAAGGACTTTAATTGCTTTTGCAAAAAGGCTGCAGAGGAGCGAATTCTGCTCTCCTGCAGCCTTTTGATTCAATCTTATTTTACAGGTCTATTTGTTTTCTATACGGCAAGCGCTGTGATTCCAAAATAAGCCAGCACCACAATTCCCAGAACAATCCGGTAATAGCCGAAAAATTTAAAATCATGATTCCGAATATATCCCATCAAAAACTTAATGGAATACACCGACATGAAAAAGGCCACCACCATGCCAAGAATCAGGTAAAATACCTGAGGACCAGTAAATCCATTTCCGTCCATAAAATACGAAACAATTTTCAGCAGGCTGGCGCCTAACATCACCGGAATTCCCAGGAAAAAGGAAAATTCCGCCGCCGCCCCGCGAGAACAGCCTAAAATCATGGCGCCTAAAATTGTCGACCCAGACCGAGAAGTGCCTGGGATCAAGCTTAACAGCTGAAACAAGCCAATATAAAAAGCCACCTGGAAAGTAATCTGCCCCGTTTTCTGAATGGGGAACCGGGCATTTCGATTTCGATTCTCCAGCACAATGAAAATCACGCCGTAAATAATCAAGGCTGCAGCTACCACGTAAGCATTCATCAGATGCTCTTCCATCCAGTCGTTAAACAGCAGGCCCAGCACCGCCGCAGGAATGCAGGCCACAATAATTTTAAGCCACAAAACCAAAGTAGCCTCTCTCGCCGCCTTCTTTTTCCTCCGGGAGAAAGGATTCAGCCGGTCAAAATACAATAGCACCACCGCCAAAATGGCCCCCAGCTGAATCACCACAAAAAACACATCCAGATAAGCTTTCGGCTGATCCATATGAATGATTTCATCCACCAGAATCATATGCCCTGTGCTGCTGATCGGAAGCCATTCTGTAAATCCTTCCACAATTCCCTGGACAATTACTTTTAAGATTTCAACTAAACTCATGATTTATCCTCCATCGTAACCTTTGTGCGCCGGCAGCCGGCCCTTTAGCCGTCTCTTCACTCTTC
This sequence comes from Candidatus Cottocaccamicrobium excrementipullorum, assembly GCA_018713255.1. Lineage (GTDB taxonomy): Bacteria > Bacillota > Clostridia > Lachnospirales > Lachnospiraceae > Caccovicinus > Caccovicinus excrementipullorum. The sequence goes on from DVFL01000019.1 coordinate 143,467, forward strand.
GGCGGCGCAGCTGGAATTCCTGATTCTCTTCTCCTCTATTGTCCTGGGACGGGAGTATGAATATTTTCGATCTGCCAGTCAATGGGCTCAAGGCCATGCTCCTTCAGGAATTGATTGGTTTTGCTAAAATGACGGCAGCCAAAAAATCCCCGGTAAGCTGACAGAGGGCTGGGATGAGGCGCCTCTAAAATCAGATGATTAGGATTATTTAACATCACTTTCTTCATCTGAGCAGGACGTCCCCAGAGAAGGAAAACCATGGGCCGGTCCTGTTCATTCAGTACCCGGATAGCCGCATCGGTAAACTCTTCCCATCCAATGTTCCGGTGAGAATTAGCCGCATGGGCCCGAACCGTCAGAACGGTATTCAACAGAAGTACTCCTTGATCTGCCCATTTTTTCAGATAGCCGTTATCCGGGATATAACATCCTAAATCATCCTTCAGCTCCTGGTAAATATTAACCAGGGAAGGGGGGATTTCCACATCTGGTTTTACTGAAAAGCAAAGGCCGTGAGCCTGACCTTCGCCGTGGTAAGGATCCTGCCCCAAAATCACTACTTTCACTTTATGCAGGGGAGTAAAAGCAAATGCATTGAAAATATCGTCAGGCGCCGGAAAAATTCTTCTGGTTTCATATTCATGCTTAACCGTATTGTAAAGCTTCCGATAATACGGCTTTTTAAATTCCCCCTTTAATGGCTCCAGCCAGTCATTGTCAATCGCAGACATATTCTCATCCTTCTTTCGTATCTTAATATCAGCATTCTGCATCTGAAGTTTCCGATTACCCCAGACGCATGGGAAGACCTCTTCCCTGCAAATATTCTTTAAGCTCCATGATTTCCATCTCTTTATAATGGAACAAAGAAGCTGCCAGAGCCGCATCTGCTCCGCCTTCCGTAAGGGCATCATAAAAATGTTCCATGGTACCTGCGCCTCCTGAGGCAATTACCGGCACCGTTACTGCGTCCGCCACCGCCCGGGTGAGGGCAATATCATACCCCGCCTTGGTTCCATCGCAGTCCATACTGGTCAAAAGAATCTCTCCGGCTCCCATGCGGCAGGCCTTCGCCGCCCATTCTACTGCGTCCAGTCCTGTATCCAAACGGCCGCCGTTTTTATATACATTCCATCCGGAGCCGTCGGGACGCCGCTTTGCATCGACAGCCACTACCACACACTGGCTTCCGAACTTGTCTGCCGCCTGAGAAATCAGCTCCGGGGTATTAATCGCAGAAGAATTAATGGAAATCTTATCTGCCCCTTCCCGCAAAAGCATGCGGAAGTCTTCCACCGTGCGGATTCCTCCTCCAACGGTAAAGGGAATAAATACCCGTTCAGCCACCCGTCTGACCATCTCCACCACAGTAGCCCTTCCGTCAGAAGTAGCCGTAATATCCAAAAACACCAGCTCATCGGCTCCCGCCTTATCGTAAGCCGCTCCGATTTCCACCGGATCCCCGGCATCTTTTAAGTTTACAAAATTTACGCCCTTCACAACCCGGCCGTTATTCACATCTAAACAAGGTATAATTCGTTTGGTAAACATGACGCCTCCTTCAGGAAATCTCAATAAAGTTCTTTAATATGGCAAGCCCTGTGCTGCTGCTTTTCTCCGGATGGAACTGGCAGGCGAAAAGATTGCCTTTTTCCACCGATGCATGAATGTGGACGCCATATTCCGCAGAAGCCGCCACAATGGATTCATCCTCTGCCTTCAGGTAATAGGAATGGACAAAATACACATAAGAATTCTCCGGAATTCCCCGAAATAATCTGGCCCCCGGCCTTATGGACAAAGAATTCCATCCCATATGAGGAATCTTAAGGCCTTCCTTCTCCGGAATCCGAAGAATTTTCCCTGGAAGCAGCCCAAGTCCCTTCACTCCAGGACTTTCCTCACTGCTGTCAAACAAAAGCTGAAGCCCAAGACAAATGCCTAAAAATGGAGTGCCGCGGCCTGCAATTTCCCGAATCACCTCTTCCAGACCGTACTGCCGAAGTCTTCCCATGGCGTCGCCGAAAGCTCCTACCCCTGGAAGAATCACCTTATCCGCCTGCAAAAGCATCTGGGGATCTCGGCTCACCACCGTCTCCTGTCCAAGAGCATTTACGGCTTTTTCCACACTTTTGATATTTCCTGCATCGTAATCAATTATCCCTATCATGGCGTCCCGTCCTTTATCCAAAATCTGTCTGATACGGAAATATTTTAGCACAGCTTAGAAACTGGCACAAGTTCTGAGATCCATTTTACAGAATTCTCATGAACTGCTGATGCTCTGTCCTTAATCTCTGCTGAAATCTGGTAAAAATTTTCATTTACCCGGAACATCCAGGCTTTCCGGTTAAAGTAAACGGTTTTCTCAAAAGGCCAGCGGATGACGGTCGGAGTCAAAAATCCTTCCCCAAGTTCCAGAATCACCAGCTCCTGATTCACAGTGGACGCCAGCCATTTCTGATAAACCTGCCACTGAGGCAGATAGCCCTCTTCCAGGTAATGCTCTGCATGAATTGTATTTTCCACCAGGGAGGCGCCGCAGACCGGACAAATCTCCGGGGCATCCTCCTTCCACAGCTGCCCGGCACAGCCGGCGCCGCACTGCTTCCAATGAACATTTCCGCAGGGAGCCACAATTCGGGAAGAATCCAGATGGGCTGCAAAAATCTCACCGTCTGTCGCTGTGGTAACCACAAAATAGTCTTTCTCATAAAGAAGCCGGGCCAGCGCTTCATAAGCCCCCTTTACCTGTTCATTTTCCTGATCATTAAGACTTCCTTTTACCGCCCATTCATTTCCTATGCCAACCAAAACTTTTTTCGCTGCCGAGAGTTTTTCTAAAAGCAGCTTCTCCGCCTGGCTGCCGGCGTTTTCCTTTTTGTTTTCTTTTTCTTTATTTTCCATTGCTCTGTTCTCCATTATTTACTCGAAAAATCCCTTCGCCGGACAGGCGGCATGAAGGTTTACTCTTTCGGGTTTCTGTCATAATTTACATAGTGATGAACCTGTTTTCTTGCTAAATGGTATTGCTCCTGGGTCATGGTCATCTTTCCCCGGCACATGGTCACCAGTCCATCCTCTTCCAGCCGCTTAATGGTCCGGTTCAAGGTTTTTACTGTCACTCCGCATTCTTCATAAAGCTGCTGCCTGGTTCTCTTCACCGTAATCTGGCTCCGGCTGTCAATCCCTTCTGCCGCCGCATATTTTAAAATATAATCCAGCAAAATAAACTGGGGAGGATAAAACAGTCTGGCGCCCCGGTTATAGGAGGAACGATAAAGCTTAAACGCCACTTTTCCAGCTACCAGACGGAGAAAATGAATATCTTTTTCAATCCAGTCTTCAAAATCCTTCCGCCGAAAATAAATCACGGTGGTTTCCGTCAAAGTTTCAATCGTCACGGAGGTTTTTTCCATCCCTGCCAAAATCGTGACCTCCCCCACAAAATCAATGGGTTCGTTCTTCTCGATCATATAAACATTTCCGTTTTGAAACTCGTTAATCACCCGGTGCTCGCCCTTTGCAATAATGCCGAAGTAATCCAGTTTAAAATCTTTCTGATGAATAATGGTTCCCGGGGGATAAACCCGGATCGTATGCCGGTGATTCAGTTCTTCCGGCATATTTCGGAGATATTCCTTCAGCCCAGGCACCTCTTCTGTCAGCTCTTTCAGATTCATTTCTCCCATTTCTCCTATGTCCCTTTTCTCTTGTACCATTATATACAGAAAAAAAATCTCTGAAAAGTCCCATTTGTCCTTTTTTTCCATCATTAATTACGGTACAATCCAGTGGTTCAATTTGAATTGCAGCAATCTGCAGTGACTTAGGAGGAAAGATATGGAAAAGCAGTATCAGTATTCATCCATCGGCCAGCGTTTCCGCAGTGAATGGAAAATTTACCTGCTGGCATTCATTTTCATTTTCATCGCCGACTCCATCGGCCAGATCAACATTCCCCTGGGAGCGGGACGGTTCATTCTGTTCCCCATTTTCTATTCCCTGATTCTCGGAGTACTTTCAGGACCCCAGGCAGCAAAAATTTTAAACAGCAAGCAGGTAAAAGCAGCCTCAAAACTGGTGATCGTAGCCATCTGCCCTTTTATTGCCAAGCTTGGCATTAATGCGGGAGCCAGCCTGGAGACAGTGCTGTCCGCCGGTCCAGCTTTAATTCTTCAGGAATTCGGCAATCTGGGAACCATCTTTCTTTCCCTGCCCATTGCGCTGCTCCTTGGCCTTAAGCGGGAAGCAATCGGCGCCACCCATTCCATCAACCGCGAAAGCAATCTGGCCCTGATTACCGATATAAACGGACCTGATTCTCCAGAAACCCGAGGAAGTCTCTCCGTCTATGTGGTCGGAGGCATGGTAGGAACGATTTACTTCGGCTTCATGGTATCGATTATCGCGGCCCTGGGAATCTTTCACCCTTACGCTCTGGCCATGTCCTCCGGTGCAGGAGCCGGAATTATGATGGCCAGCGCCACCGCTTCCCTCACCGCAATTTTCCCGGATATGGCAGAACAGATCGCCGCCCTGGCCAGCGCCAGTGAAACCTTATCCGGCATTGACGGCATTTACATGACCATCTTTATCGGCCTGCCCTTATGCAACTGGCTGTATAAAGTGCTGGAGCCTAAGCTCCGTCCCTTTGCTCTGAAAACAAAAGGAGAAAACCTTAAGGAGGAGAAATAATGCGTTATCTTGAATGGATCGTGCTGTTTATTTTATCTGGGCTGGGCATGGCTCTGGCTAATTTTGTGGGATTTCAGGTGGGATTTTTTGACTCTCTCCCCGGCGTGGCAGTTCTGCTGATCATTGCTTTTCTTGGCCTTGTGGCCAGCAAACTGATCCCTGTAAAGCTTCCTGTGGTTGCTTTCGTCTCGATTATCGGTCTCCTGGCAGCCTGTCCGGCTTCCCCTGTGCGGGAATTTGTCATTGAGTCCACAGGAAAGATTAATTTTACCGCTCCCTTGACCATGGTGGGAGCCTACGCCGGGATGTCCATCGGCGACCAGGTAAAAACTTTCGCCAAACAGGGTTGGAAAATGATTGTGGTAGGGGTTTTCGTCATGACCGGAACTTTTTTAGGCTCCGCCATTATTTCTCAGATCGTGCTTTCTCTCACCAATGTCATCTGAAAGGAGAAATGCCATGTCCGATTTATTTGTATCTGATGCAGCCGTCCTTCGGCCCGACGGCACCATTGATCACCATCAAGATGTAATCGTCAAAGACGGGATTCTGGAAAGCATTCGTCCTCATATTCCTCATCAGCCTGACCTGTCCTCCCATGCCCGAATCCTTAATGGCAGCGGACGGCTTCTTATGCCTCCTTTAGCTGACTGCCATATGCATACGGGACAGCAGCTGCTGAAAGGGCAGATTTTAGACGCCCTTCCCATGATCTGGACCAGAATCATGCTCCCCTTTGAGAGCACCTTGACGCCGGAACGCATGACCTTAAGCGCTGAACTGGCAGCTCTGGAAATGATCCTTTCCGGCACCGGCGCCTTCATCGATGCAGGAAGCTATTATATGGAATCCGCCGCAGAGGTCTATGCCGCTTCCGGGCTCCGGGGCATTCTTTCTGCCTCCACCATGGATCAGCCTGGCCTGCCAGAAACCATTGCCCAGACTGCCGAGGAGGCTATTGCCCAGACCGACCGGCTCTATGACGCCTTCCATCAGCGGGGTCTCCTCAAGGTAGCTTACTCCCTTCGTTCTCTGATCTCCTGTTCTCCCCGGCTTATTGCCATGGCAGGAGAGCGGGCTGCAGAGCGAAACACGCTTCTTCAGGCCCATATGAACGAATATCCTAATGAAGTAAATTATTTTCTCCAGCATTATGCCATGCGGCCGGTGGAATACCTGGAATCCTTAAATATTTTAAGCCCAGGATTTTTAAGTGCACACAGTATCCTTCTTTCCGACCATGAAAAGGATCTGCTGGCTGCCAACCACTGCAAGGTCTGCCACTGCCCATTCAGCAACTGCGGCAAAGGCGCTCCTGATGCTCCAGGACTATTAAGCCGCGGCATCACTGTGGGGTTGGGAACGGACGGCGCTGCTCATGGCGGACTGAGTCTCTGGAACGAGATGAAAATCTTCCGGTCTGTGATGAATCTGAAATGGGGCGTGGCTTCCAGCGATCCAGCGATTATGCCGGCTCTGCAGATCCTTTCCATGGCAACGCAAAAAGGTTATGAGATCATGGGAATTCCAGAAGGAGGGCAAATGAAAGAAGGCTCCGCCGCCGATTTTATTACCATCAATCTGGACCAGCCTCATCTGTATCCCACCGGCAGCCTGTCCAATACTCTGGTAGAGTCCGTCACCGCAGGAGACGTAAACGACATGGTGATCAATGGAAACCTTGTGATGAAAGACCGGCAGATCCTTACCCTGGATCAGGAAAAGATTCTTTACGAAGCAAGAAAATATGCCGGCAGCCTTTCTTCTTTTGCGCCGGCACGAGAAAACAATAAACAGAAAGAGAAAAAGGAAGCGGGATCATGAGTACATTGTTGATTATGGCCGTTAATCTGATTGTGGGAGTCTGCATTGGCCTTACTGGAATCGCCGGCTTTCTCCTTCCCATGTTCTACACGGGATTTCTGAATCTGCCCGCCGCCGATGCCCTGGCCTTAAGCTTCGCCGCCTTTTTGATTTCCGGCATTCTTGGCTCCTTTAATTATTTCCGAAGCGGAAACTTAACCCTTCCAGCCGCATTCATTCTTTCTGCAGGAAGTCTGGTGGGCGCCATTTTCGGTGTTAAACTGAATCTCCTGATTTCAGAAGAAATGATCAAGCTGATTCTCTACCTGGTAGTGCTGCTTTCCGGCGTTTCCATCCTGGTAAGAGAATGGTTGGCTAAGCATCAAAATAAGCCGTCTGCTTCTGCAAAAAGCGGCAGATCCGAAACAATAGATTGGAAAAGCATCCTGTTGTATCTTATTCTTGGTCTGACCACCGGAGCAGTCTGCGCTGCCTCCGGCGCCGGCGGGCCGGTTCTGGTGATGCCTCTTCTCACCACTCTGGGTTTTCCCGCCCACATGGCGGTAGGAATTGCTCTTTTCGATTCTATTTTTATTGCCATTCCTTCTATTGCCGGATATTTTTATGCGGCTTCTGACGTCTCTTCCCTTTTCAGGCTTCTGCCCCTGGTCTTAATTCTTCACGGCGCAGGAGTCTATGCCGGAAGCCGTTATGCCCCCAAAATCAATCAGAATCTGCTGAAAACCATTGTGGCATCCGCCTCCATCCTCATTGCCTGCGGGAAGCTGATTCCTTTATTGATTTAATCCGTTTCCCTTTTTCCAACCAAAAGACGCCCTTCAGCCTACGGCTTCCGGGCGTTTTTTTCTTCTAATCTCCGAACTGTCAGCACATATTTCATTGTCCCAGCCGAATTTACAGCCTGCCATTTGTCCAGCAGCCGTTTTTCAATTTCCGGTGCTTCTTTGGCCTCCGCCAACAGTACAAGGAACTGGCGTTTGCTGTATCTGGCGTAAACATCCCCACGCCGAAGATTTTCCTGCAAAAAGCAGCGCAATTTTTCTATCCACTCCTCTTCTGCTTCTTCCGTCTCATTTCCGCCAAGGGTACAGACCAGCAAAAAAGGCTCTATTTTTCTTCGCTCTTTCATTCTCGTCACAATCCGATAAAGATCTCCAAAACTGAGAACACTGCAAAAATAAGCGCCTTCCTCCCTTGTTTTTTCCCTCAGTTCATCCTGTATCCTGATTAATGCGCCAGCTCCATTAGAAGTAAGCTTCAGATTGCTCCAGCAGTCAGCTGCTGCTTTTTCCTCTACATGAATTCCAAAATTCCGTTCAAAGCAGGATATCGTCCTTTCATAGAGGGTAAAAGCCTCTTCATATCGTTTCATTGCCGTCAGGCATCGAAGCTGCACCAGCTGCCACTGGTCATAAGGATAAATCCGAGCGGCGGATGTGCACAGCTTAAGGAGCTCGTCATATTCTTTCTGTTCCTCCAAAATCCGGCACAGCCGCCTAAGGCAGGAGAAGTACTGCCTATGATAATAAGCTCTTGATTCTTCCGCCCACACCGCTTGCCGAAGCTCCGGCAGAAAATCTCCGGTATAGCTTCTGCAGAATTCCCGCAGCAGGCAGGCTTTAGAAGAATCCGATGCATTTCTCAGCTTCTCCAGCACCTGGTCAAGATGCTCTGTATCGCTTTGAATCTGGTAATCAAGGGTAAAATAATATTTGTACCGTTCACGAACTACATATTTTCCCCTGGGAAGGTTCAGCGCAGAAAGAAATTTGCGCAGATAGTACAAATGCTGGTTCAGATTGTTCCTCCCCCGCCTGCTCTCTTCCTCTTTATTCCAGACAATCGCCAACAGCTCCTGCCTTGAAACGCCTCTCTTTCCCCCTTTCAGCAGAGCCATCAAAATCTGCACGTATTTTTTCTGATAACTTCTTTTTCCCCAAATTTGCGCCCCGCCATAATATAAAGAAAAATCCCCCAGGAAACAAGCATAAAACGGTGCAGATGAGCACTGTTCCACCAAAACCGCTCCTTTCTTGGGAATCGGCTCTATAAGAGCTTTCTTTTTTCTGAAAAATTTGCTTTAGTGACAATTAAATTACACTTTAGTTGTCATTGTTTGATTTTAATAAAAGTGGGGGAAAATATAAAAAATTAAAGAAAATCACTAGAGATATCTCAAAAATATATTAAAAGTGGGAATTGCTCCATAAGAAAGGACAAAATAAGGACTGTCAACTAAAGTGTACTTTAGTTGACACTTCAGCTGACCGTCCTTATGATATTTGCCATTATAACATAAAAATCCCATCTCTGGAAGATTCCGCTTTATTTCTCGTACAAAAACTCCTCCGGCAGCGTCACCTTAAAATCCTTCGCCAGCTCCCTGAAATTCCGCGGGCTGATGGTTTGACGCTTGTTTGGGGAAATACTTAATACCTTCACCAGAATCTCCGCCGACTTCTCCACAGTATGCATGAGACCGAAAGTCAGATCGAAATCCTCGCCGGAACAGAACATGCCGTGGTGAGCCCAGATCGCCACATCATATTTCTTCATCAGCTCGCTGGTGGCCACTGCGATTTCCCGCCCGCCGGGAACCATCCATCCTACCACGCCTACGCCGTCAGGAAATACCACCGGGCATTCCGTTGCCATCTCCCAAAGCTCCCGGGTAAATACCTTATCCTCCAGGGGCAGGATAAAGGTCAGCGCAATAATATTGGTGGGATGGGCATGGTAAACCACCCTGTATCTGCCGTTAGTGGCCAGCTTCTTTACCTCCAGATTCATCAGATGAGAAGGAAGCTCGCTGGTAGGACGTCCTCCCTTTACCAGCCCCCACACAATACGGAAATTTTCTCCCGTTTCATCCAGCTGAATAATACAGATATTGGCCGCCGGATCAAGAATAACATTCCGGAAATACTTTCCGCTTCCCGTCACCAGAAAATACTCTCCTGCCAGATTGGGAACAGAAGTTCCGATGGCCTGCCAGGGCTGAGTGTAAGTCAGCTCTTCTTCTATCGATTTTATTTCCTCGTCTTTAATCCGGTAGCTTAAATTGCCTCCGTTTCTCTCATGCCAATTCTGATGAAATCCATCGTCGCAAAGGCGAATAAATCCCTGAACAAATTCTGCATCTAATACTTTCATATGTTTCCTCCATTTTCCGGCTTTCGCCTTTCCCCTCTGGTTCTGCCGTTTATCGTTTGGATAAGACCTGCTTTTCATACTCCATTACTGCATCAAACCACTCTTCCTTTACCGGAACACCGTTTTCCTGACAGAAGTAATCCCATACCGCTCCCATCGGATACGTCTTAAACTCTTCCATCTCCATCATCAGCCGGGTAAAGTTCCGATCCTCCTGAAGCTTTGCCCATCTCTCCTGAGGCATCAGCAAAGCATTCAGCAGAGCTTTCTGCATGTTCCGCATTCCCACTACCCAGGCGCTGATGCGGTTAATGCTGGCATCAAAAAAGTCCAGAGCCAAAAGCACCCGATCTGCGCCTCCGCGGATAATCTCTTTGGCAATCTCTTTCGTTTCGTCATCCAAAAGAACCACATGATCGCTGTCCCAGCGCACTCCTCTGGTTACATGAAGAGCCAGTTTATCGTAAAACAGCAGCATAGAAGAAATCTTATCAGAAACCAACTCTGTCGGATGATAATGGCCGTTGTCCAGCAGGCAGAGAAGATCATTTTTCGCCGCATAATTCATGTAAAATTCATGGGAACCTACCGTGCAGCTTTCCATGCCGATGCCAAAGACCTTGGATTCCACCGCCACATAAACCTTGCTCCGGTCATAACCGATGGAGAGAATCTGATCCAGTGAATCCTTAAGTCTTGCTCTTGGAGCGGTTCGGTCTGCCGGAATATCCTTAAACCCATCAGGAATCCAGATATTCATGGTGCAATGAGTGTTTAACTCTCTGGCAAAATATTCAGAAATTCTTAAGCATGCCTTGCAGTGATCAATCCAGAACTTTCGAATCTGAGGATCTTCACTGGACAAGGTGGCATTTTCAGCCTTTGGATGAGAAAACATGGTCGGGTTAAAGTCCAGCCCCAAACCTCTCTCACGGGCGAATTCTACCCATTTTGCAAAATGCCTGGGTTCCAGCTTGTCCCGGTCAACTTTCTCCCCTTCTTCAAAGATAGCATAACTGGCATGAAGATTCAGCCGATGTTTCCCTGGAATCAGGCTCAATGCCTTATCGATATCCTCCATCAGCTCCTGGGGAGTTCTTGCCCTTCCCGGATAATTTCCCGTAGTTTGGATTCCTCCAGATAAGGCTCCTCCTCCGTCAAATCCGATTACATCATCCCCCTGCCAGCAATGCATGGAAATGGGAATCTGCTTTAAGGCCTCCAGCGCCTTGTCTGTATCTACGCCGGCGGCGGCGTACACCTCTTTTGCCATCTTGTACTGTTCTTTTACTTTGTTCATGCTTTTCTTCTCCTTTTCTGGTTCAACCACTCTGCTGCACAAGGGAAATGCCAATTATCCCTCTTCCGGTTCATACGTCCGAATATCTGTCGAGTGGAAAATACATGCTCTGGCCTGTTCCACGCCGTCAAAAACATTATCCCGAATCATCTGTGCCGCCAGATTTCCTATGGCCGTGGCCTCTGCAGGTCCGGCGTAAACTCTCCGTCCAGTGCGGGCTGCCGTCAGCCGGTTTAAGTAATCAGCATTGGCGCCGCCCCCCACCACATGAATACTGGAAAAATGATTCCCCGTCAGGGCTTCAATTTCATCTGCCGTCCGCCCATAGCAAGATGCCAGACTGTTGTAGATCACCGCACTGATCTCCCAAGGTGTCTGAGGAACCGGCTGTCCGCTTTCTCTGCAGGCTTCCTTTACCTCCCAGACCATACTGTTCGGGGCCAGAAAACGATCGTCATTGCAGTCCACCACAGAAGGAATGGTTTCTTTGGCAGCATTGGAACAAATTTCCTGGTAAGAATACAGCTGATCAAACTCCCTGCGGACGGATTGAATCATCCAGAGTCCCATAATGTTCTTCAAATAGCGAAAACGGTGATCATAGCCCCCTTCATTGGTAAAGTTAGCTTCCATACTTGCTCTGGTGCAGACAGGCTTCATCTGTTCTGTTCCCATTAAAGACCAGGTGCCAGAGCTGATGTAAAGCGCCGGCTCCTTCCAGGAAGGAACTGCCAAAACTGCTGAAGCGGTGTCATGCGTAGCCGGAAGCACTACCTCACAGGAAAAACCCACCTGCCGCTGAATCTCCGGACTCAGCTCTCCCACTACTGTTTTCGGCATGGAAAGAGGGGTAAACAGCTTCTGGGGAAATCCTAATTTCTGAATCAGTTCTCGGTCCCACTGGCCGGTTTCTGCCCTCACCAGCTGAGTGGTGGTGGCATTGGTGTATTCCTGACGCTTCTTTCCGGTCAGGCGAAAATGAAAATAGTCCGGTATCATCAGAAAACTTTCCGCCTGATTAAGAATCTCCGGCTCCTTCAGTTTAAGATACATCAGCTGAAAAATCGTATTGAAGCTTTGTTTTTGAATGCCTGTACGACAATACAGCTCCTCCTGAGGAATGATTCTATAGACCTCTTTGTCCATTCCCTCTGTCCGGCTGTCCCGGTATCCTGCTGTCTTTCCCAGAATTCTGTCCTCCTTATCCAGAAGCACAAAATCTACCGCCCAGGTATCAATCCCCATGGAGACCGGAATTTTTTTTGCCTTTGCACAGCGCCTCATACCTTCCAGAATTTCTTCCGTCAGCTTTTCCAAATCCCAGCAAAGCACCCCGTCCTGAAGCTTCATTCCATTTTCAAACCGGTACATCTCCTCCAGGCACAACTTTCCTTCTTCCACCCAGCCCAGCACATGCCGGCCGCTGGAAGCGCCGATGTCTACCGCCAGATAATACGATCTCATGATTTCCGCCTTTCCCGCCGCCGAAGGCCGGCGTTTCTCTTATCTGTCTGTATTTTAGCGGAAAACCTACAAAAAAATAAGGACGCCAATTTATTAAATTTGCGTCCTTATTTGCATATTTATCCTTGTATTTTTTATGTAGCGCTTTGGCCGGACTTTCGGTATTCTTTTGGCGAAAGTCCATAGTAGCTGCGGAAAATCCGGTGAAAATAGCTGGTATTGTCATATCCCACAGCAATGCTGATTTCCGCCACTGCCGCTTTGGTATTCTGGAGAAGATAAGCGGCTTGATTTAACCGTTTGCTCTGAAGCAGCTCCTTGTAATTTCGCCCTGTCAGCTTTTTGATCATCCGCGACAGCCAGTACACATCATATCCCAGCATCTCCGCTAAGGTTTTCAGCTGACCGTCCCGATAATTCCCATCAATATAGCGGAGAACCTGAAGCACCAGATTCTGTTCAAAGGACTGTCCCGCCGTCTCCAGCCGATCTGTACAGTAGGTCAGCTGCATAAACAAAAGGCCCATGGTGGTCTGGTTAATGGTCTGCTTATCTGGCTGGTCATGGAGAATTGTCCAGATCATATTTTCCACCAGGTTCTGTACCGGAAGCACATCTGCCACATGGAAATGAAGGTAATTATCGTACCTTCCTCCTTCACAAAGACACCCCACCAGAAAATCACGAAGCAGATTCTCTCCCTTTCCCAGCATCTTAAAGGCGACGTCAAAAAACTCTGGAAGAATAATAAAATTAACCGCTACATCCTCCTTGTCGGCGGGAAGAATTTCCTGCTGGGCATTCTGATTGAGAAAAAGGAGTTCTCCCTCCTTCAGCACAATCTCCCTGCCGTCAATCCGGTGAGTAGTCTGTCCCTTGCACATATAAATCACTTCGATATAATTGTGCCGGTGCCTGGGGAAATGAATAAACCGGGTATGAGGCCTGATTTGAATCAGCTTTCCTGCCTCCAGCATCTTCCGGCAGTCTACAACCATCCCTTTCCCCTGGGTATACCGAGAACGGTCGATCTCCCCCCGTCCCCCTAATATTTCCTGTTCCTCTTCCGTAATCACGCTCAGCTGTCTGAGCAGCTCCTGATTCATACTCCTGTTCCCTCCAGGCAGGTCCGCTCTCCTTCTTTGATCTGGGAAAGCAGCCCCAAGCCCGTTTTCTCTTCACTCTTACCATATAATCGGATAAAAGGAAAAAATGTGACAGGATATTTCATATTTTTCCAAAAAATTTCCGCCAAGAAAGTGTTATGCCTTATTTGCTCCTCTTTCGGGAACCGGTCAGATCCACAACCGCCTGAACAAGCCCCTGGACAGTGGCTTCTTTTGCTGTCACACAAGCTTCCCGTCCATATTCCTTCAGCGCTTTTTCACAGGCTTCTCCGATACAAACTACAGGCGTATCCTCCGGCAGCTCCATTCCTCCTTCAAAAAAGGCACGGACTCCAGAGGCGCTGGCAAATACCGCCACATCAACACTTTCCCCCGCCGCTTCTTCCACTTTTCCTCTTACATCATAAATTGGAAGATCCTGAAAGGAAATACCTGCAGCTGACAGCACCTCCCCCAGCTCCTTGGAACCTTGAACCGCCCGCGGAATCAGCACTCGGTCCTCTGGACCGAGTTTCGCCGCCAGTCCTCTGGCAAGCTCTCTGGTATTAAAAATTTCCGGCATATAATCCCATGTGAGGCCGTGCCGCCTGAGCTCTTCTCCAGTTCCCCGGCCTACCACCCCTAACTTTAGATGGGCAAAACTCCGAAGATCCAGTCCTGATCCTTCCTTCAACAGCTTCTGCAGACATTCCAGATACAGGCGAATGCCATTTGCGCTGGTAAAAACCAGCCAGGTAAATTCCTTTAAGCGGCGGAAACTTTCCTCACATTCCTGTTGGTTTACGGGAACAACTTCCATGGAGCACAGCACCTTCACCCTTGCTCCCTGCTGTTCCAACAAAGAAGTCAGCTCCTCTTTCAGATGAGCCGTCCCTGTAATGCCAACCCTCACTCCCTCCAGATTTCCTGAAGATCCATTTTTCGGCGCCAGGTCAATTCCCGCCGTCTCTCCCACTACAATCACTGCCGGCGCTTTAAGCCCTTCCGCCTTCGTCTTTTCCCAGATTTCCTTAAGCTTTCCCCGGACAGTTCTCTGGCTGGGGAGAGTTCCCTCCTGAATCACTGCTGCCGGCGTCATAGGATCGACTCCCTGAGCGATAAGCCCATCTGCAATCTCTTTTAAATGGCTGAGCCCCATAAGAAACACCTTGGTGCCTCCCTGGCTGCCCAGATGATAAAACTCCTCTGGAAGGCCTCCATCCTTTCGGGTATGACCTGTAATCACATGAAAACTGCGGCTTACCCTTCGATGAGTAATCGGAATTCCCGCCGCCGACAGTGCAGCCACCGCCGAGGTAACTCCCGGCACCACCTGCCAGGGAATCCCCGCCGCATTCAGGGCCAAAGCCTCTTCTCCGCCCCGGCCAAACACAAAGGGATCTCCGCCCTTCAGCCGAACTACCTGTTTTCCTTCCTGGGCTTTGGCAATCAGAAGGCGGTTGATCTCCTCCTGCTCCATAGAATGCCTTCCCTTTTCCTTTCCCACGAAAAGGAGCTGGCATCCTTCCCTTCTCACATCCAGCAGCCCTTTGTCCACCAGATGATCATAGACAATGCAGTCGCAATTTTTCAGCAGCCTGGCCCCTTTTACGGTAATCAGGCCGGGGTCTCCAGGCCCCGCTCCCACCAGCCACACAAATCCTTTGGCCGTCTCAGGAGAAGTACTTTCTTTCCCCTCTAAAAGCAGGGCCAAATCATCTGCCGCCCTGCAGACGGCCTGACATGCCTCTTCCCAGGAAGAAAACGCCGCCTTCTTCTTTCCTCGTCTCACCATTTCTCCCCGCTTTAAGATTCCTTCCAGGGTAAGCGTTCCATGAAACCAGCCGGTTAACTCCAGCCTGCAGTGTACTCCGATGGGCTCATGACATCCTGCATTTAAATCTTCAAGGACCCGGCGCTCCCCCAGAAAACGGACCCAGGTTTCTTGATGGCATATTGCTCTGGCCATCTCATTGGCTGGATTTCCCTCATAACCTTCAATGGCCAAAATTCCCTGCCCCGCTGCAGGAATCATCTCCTCCGTGGAAAAATAGTAAAACTCATACTGATCCGGCCGAAGAGTTTCAATCTCCAGCCGTTTAAGTCCTGCTGCCGCCAGAATAATTCCGTCAAATTCTCCCTGATCCAGGCGGTCAAGCCGTGTGAGCACGTTTCCCCGAAGATTTTCACACACTACCTTGGTCCCCGGCCAGAGTTTTTCTCCAAGGATTTCCATCTGCAGCTTCCGCCTAAGGCTGGAGGTGCCGATGCTCACCTGCTTGATTGTTCCCTGTGAAAGCTGGTTTAACAGTCCCTCCTTTTTTCTGGTTACCAGTACGTCTCTGGGATCCTCTCCCGGAAGCACTGCCAGAATCCCCAGACCTTCCCCAAGGACAGCAGGAAGATCCTTCGTGCTGTGGACGGCAAAATCTATCTCGTGACTTTGGAGAGCTTCCTCGAATTCCGAAATAAACACGCCCTTCCCGCCAAAGGAAAGAAGAGGTTTGTCCAAAATCTTGTCCCCCAGGGTTTTTCTCCCCACTATTCTGGTATGGATTTCCGGAAAAGCGTCCTTTAATGCCTGAGCTGCCAGTTCCGTCTGAACCAGCGCCAGCCGGCTCTCCCTGCTTCCCAGCTGAATTACGGTTTTCATCTTTCCTTATCTCTCCTCTCGTCCCAGTTCGTTAATTCTTCCTGAACCATCTGCCAGGTAAGATGTCCCTCCTGCTGAAGCCCTTTTTGAAGCAGCTCTCGAAAAAAAGCCTCCCGCTCTTTCTGGGTTCCAATTTGTTCCATAACCAGAGGGCGAAATCTTCCCAGGGTCTCTGCCAGCTCTCCAAAATATGCTGGAATCTGCTTTTGTATCTGTTCCCGCAAATATCTGGCAGCCGCCGGACTTTGCCCTCCAGTAGAAATTCCCACCACCACATCTTTCTGTCTGGCCAGAGCAGGAAAATAGAAGGTGCAGAGAGCTTTATCATCCGCGGTATTAACAGGAATATTCCGCTCCCGGCAGAAAGCGAACACCTCTTCATGAAGCTGATGATCGTCAGAAGCGCAGATTACTACCTCCGCCCATTCCGCATCAGACGGTTCTGCCTTCCGCAAAAAGATCTCTCCTTTTTCCTCCCCGAATTTCTGCAGTTCCCTGCATACTTCAGGAGCAATTACCCGTACTCTGGCTCCATATTCCGCCATCGCTTCCGCCTTTCGAAAGGCCACCTTCCCGCCGCCGATAATCAGGCATCGTCTGTCTTCCATCTCCACAAATAAAGGAAAATACGCCATGCTCTTTTTCTCCCGTCTTGCATAAAAGGGCTGTTCAGACGCGCTCCGCCTTCTCGCGGCCGCTTTTCTGACAGCCCTTATCTTGTTATTCTGCTTTACAGCACCTTGCTTAAAAACGACTTTAATCTGTCATTCTTTGGATGTCCAAAGAATTCCTCCGGCGGAGCCTCTTCCAGGAAATTTCCGCCTTCCATAAACATTACCCGAGTGGCTACCTCTCTGGCAAAGCCCATCTCATGGGTAACCACCACCATTGTCATATGCTCTCTGGCCAGTTCTCTCATAACATTCAGCACTTCGCCAACCATTTCCGGATCAAGAGCCGAAGTAGGCTCGTCAAACAGCATTACGTCCGGCTTCATGGCCAGCGCCCGTACAATGGCAATTCGCTGCTTCTGTCCGCCGGAAAGCTGGCTGGGATAAGCATCGGCTCGGTCCGCCAGACCTACTCTCTGGAGGAGAGACATGGCTGTGGCTTCCGCCTCCTCCTTGCTTTTATTCTGCAGCTTCATGGGAGCCAGAGTAAGGTTCTTCATAATATTCATATGGGGAAACAGATTAAACTGCTGGAATACCATCCCCATTTTCTGACGGTGCTGGTCAATATCCACTTTCGGCCCGGTAATATCCGTCCCTTCAAAGTAAATGTGACCAGAAGTAGGTTCCTCCAGCCGGTTTAAACATCTAAGGAAGGTACTTTTTCCTGAACCGGAAGGGCCAACCACAAATACCACATCACCTTTGTAAATATCTACATTGACCCCTTCCAGCACTGTACTGCTGCCAAATTTCTTTCCCAGGTTCTCCACACGGATCAATGGTTCTCTTCGATTAACGCTCACTTTGGCGAAGCCTCCTCTCCAGTATCTGGATCAGCCAGCTAAACAGCATAACCAATGCCAGGTAAATCAGCGCTACTGCAATTAACGGGGTAAATGCATCGTAGGTCCGGCTTCGAATAATATCGCCGCCCTTGGTCAGGTCCTGAAGGGCGATATAGCTTCCTACGGAAGTTTCCTTCAGCAGAGAAATAAACTCATTTCCCAACGCCGGCAAAACATTTTTCAATGCCTGAGGCATAATAATATACCACATGGTCTGCACATAATTAAATCCCAGACTGCGCCCCGCCTCAAACTGTCCTTGGTCAATGGACATAATGCCGCTTCGGAAAATCTCCGCCACATAAGCGCCGGAATTGATTCCGAAAGAAATCACCGCCACGATCACTTTACTGATGTTCACCGAGCCAAAAATAACGAAGTAAATGATCATCAGCTGAACCAGCACCGGAGTACCTCGAATTACGGTTAAATATACCTTGCAGACTGCGTTGAGCACCTTCAGTTTTCCTGTTTTGTCATAGGTGGAGCGGACCACCGCTACCAAAAAACCGATGACAATTCCAATGAGTACAGAAAAAAAAGTAACCTCCAGGGTGACCTGAAGGCCATCAGTGATATAGCGCCAACGGTCATCTTTAATGAAATTATCGTAAATCGCCTGACTCATCTTCTCCTTATCCCCCTGCCTTTCCTTATTTTATCCTTGCTTTGCCTCTCCCCGGTCAGACCTAACCTTCTTTGGCAGCGTTTTTGTCCGGCAGGAAACCCGAAACTCAGAAATTTCCTCTCAGACAAAAACGCTGCCGCAACATGGGTGTCAGCAAGATCCTTCATATTGCGGCAAGCAGCTGATTATTCTGCAGTAATATACTTTGCAACAATGCTCTCCAACTCGCCGGAATCCTTCAGCTCAGCAATAGCAGCATTGATCTGATCCAGCAGTTCCGTATTTCCTTTCTTTACGGCGATGGCATACTCTTCCTCTGCATATGCAGTATCCAGAAGTTTTAAGCCCTCATTGTCTCCAACGAATACCTTTGCCGGCTCGTTGTCGATGATCACCGCGTCTACCTTGCCCTGTACCAGAGCCTGAACCGCGTCTACTCCCTTGGGATAACGGTCAACATTCTCATCACCAAAATCATCGGTAGCATACAGGTCGCCGGTAGTCCCCTGCTGTACGCCGATCTTCTTTCCAGCCAGATCATCTACGGAAGCGATGTCGCTGTCATTGGTAACAATAACGGACTGAACCGCCGTAGCATATGTATCAGAAAAATCTACGTTAACCAGACGATCTTCCGTAACCGTCATTCCTGCCGCCACGAAATCAGCCTTTCCAGACTGCAGCTCAGGAATCAGAGAATCAAAAGCAATATCTTCAATCACCAGATCCATTCCCATCTGATCAGCAATGGCTCCTGCAATCTCTGCATCAATCCCTACAATATCACTTCCATCAGGACCAACCTGGCTGCTGTCGTGATACTCATAAGGCGGGAACTCTGCATTGGTTGCCATCACCAAGGTACCGCCTGAAGCCTCCGTCTCATCTTCTGCTGCTTCTGTCTCCTCAGCAGCGCTGTCCCCTCCCTCTGCCGCAGTGGTGTCCTCTGCCGCTTCTGCTGCAGTGGTATCAGCAGTGGTCGTTCCTGTAGAAGAGCTTCCGCATGCTGCTAATGACACGGCGCAGATAGCTGCTGCCGCAGCAGTTAAAAATCTCTTTTTCATAATCGTTTCCTCCTCAAATCAGCTGCAATTTTATGCAGTGAAGTTTATAAATGTACTGCTAACTTAATTCATTATATAGTATTCTGGAAAATAATCAAGTGGCATTTTGCCGGTTATTCCAGGAGAAGTTATTTTCATCTTTGCCGAACGCACAAATCCCGGCTCATTTCCCTTGCCTGGCTCAGAATAAACAGAGTATAAATGGAAATTCAGCGTTCCGAAGGTCATTCTGTTCAGCGCTGTCCTTGGCCTGATTTTCTTCTCTCCCCCCTGGAATTTTCTCCCAAACTGTGGTAAGATAAGGAAACCGGCGCCATGCCGGAATTCATACACAGAGGACTAATCATTATGACTGGAAAAACGCACTTAACTGCGGGAACCGCCGCTGCTCTCTGCCTGTTAAGGCCAGATTCACCTGGCAAATGGGTGGTCTGCACTGCTGCCGCTGCCGTTGGAGCGGTAATCTGCGATGTGGATGTGAGCACCTCGGACTCCCGAGAAACCTTAAATCAAATCACGGCCCTGACCTTATTGTCCGTGCTGGCGGTCTGTCTGGCGGAATTCTGGTTCCACCTGGGCATTTTAAGAAATTTCAATCGGGAAAGCAGCTGGTTTCGGCTGATTTCCGGGTTTCTGGCTCTCCTTGTACTGTGCTCCTGGGGGAAAACCCGGCCTCACCGCTCCTTTATGCATTCTCTTCCCTGTCTGGTCTTATTAAGCGGAATCATCGGATACATCTATCCCGCTCTGGTTCCAGGCTTTTTTATTGGGATGGGATCTCATATTGTATTGGATCTGCTGAATTATAAAGGAGTGCGCCTTCTCTATCCCTTGAAATTCAAGCTCAGCTTCTCATTATGCAGTTCCCATGGACTGGTTAACCGGATGATCGCAAAATGCGGAGCAGGTATATTTTCCTTAGTATCCTTTATCCTGTTCCTCTCTTATGTGCTCACTCCCCTGGCTGCCCGAAAGGGCTTTTAAGGAGGCTTTTTATGCTGAACATTCTGGAAAGGCTTCTTTCTGCTACTGCATGGCCGATGACAACTCCATCTCCTTACTCCGCTTTTCATTTGCTGCTGGGCGCTCTGGGAATCGGAGCCGCAGCAGCAGCCGCCCGCCTGCTCTCTCGCCGCAATGCGGTGAAACCAGAAAGGGTGCTTTTTTTCTGCGGCCTTTTTCTGGCTTGCTCCGAACTATATAAACAACTTTTTCTGTATTTTCTCGTAAACAACAAGACCTACAACTGGTGGTATTTCCCCTTTCAGCTCTGCAGTACTCCCATGTACCTTTGTCTGATCTTTCCCTTCCTGAATCACAGCAGAAGAAATACTGCGCCGTTAAGAAAGATGACGCAGCATGCAGCCCCCGAACAGAAACCGGTTCTCTCATCAGGAACTGCCAGGGGAATCTGCGCCACTTTTCTCCAGGATTTCGGGCTGCTCGGCGGTTTTATGGCCCTATCCTTTCCGGAAGGATTCTTATATCCTTACTGGGCCTTGACCCTTCACGGCTTTATCTGGCATTTTCTCCTGATCTTTATTGGATTGTACTGCTTTTTCCGGGGGCTTACCGACTTTGGAGAGCACGGATTTGCCAAAATCATTCCCCTTTATGCTGCATTCTGCCTCCTGGCCACCTTCATCAATACCGCCGTTCAGCTTACGGTTTATCCCGCCAGCTACGCCGATATGTTCTATATCAACTGTTTCTTCCCCTCTGAACAGCCGGTTTTTCATCAAATTTCTCTGGCTCTTGGAAATGGATGGGGACATCTCGCTTATCTCCTGGCATCCTGCCTGGGGGCATTTTTCATTCATCATATTCTGAAATTTTTCGCCAGAAAATCAGTATAAAAGAGAAGTTTGCCGTGCTAAAATAAAGCTGTTATCGAACAAAAAGGAGTTAATCAACATGAAACAATCTCAAGATCTTCGCCGTCTCTTAGAGTCCATTGATCATAAAAGCTATCCGGCCTACAAATCTGCCCAGGGGCTTTATGATTTCGGCGATTACACCTTATCCATTGATCACGTTCAGGGAGATCCTTTCGCCTCTCCCTCTAAAGTAAGCGTTGCCGTATCCCACCAGAAGGCTGGATATCCCGCCGCTTTATTCGACCAGCCCTGGAAGAAAACGGCCTTCGAGGATTATCTTGTCCGCCAGTTTGGACGGGAAATCGCTCAATTTAATTTTAAAGCCAAAGGTTCCGGAAAAAGCGGACTGATGGCGATCAGTACTCCCGGGCCGGAAATTCTCTCCCGGACCGCCTGTGAATGCAGCCCGAAAGGAATCACCCTTCGCTTTCAGATCGGCTTTCCTGCTTTTGGAAGAACCATCAACTCCGGCGAGCTGATTCGGATTTTATTTGACTTTCTTCCCCGTTCAGTAAGAAATGTGCTGTTTTACCGCAGCCGCAATCCTAAAGAAGTTCAGGCAGTTGCCTGGCTGGCAGAGGATCAGCAGTTTATCCGCGAAGAGTTAAAACGGCTTAATCTGGTCTCCTTTGTGGCTGATGGGGCCGTATTAGCCAGGGAAAGCGGGATCTCCAGCCGGCCTATGAAGGAAAGCGTTCCCTTCACCTCTCCTGAAAGCCTGCGCCTTACCCTTGACCTTCCCCATCACGGAAAGCTTTCCGGCATGGGCATTCCCAGGGGCATCACCTTAATTGTGGGAGGGGGCTATCACGGAAAATCCACCTTGCTGAAAGCCCTTGAACTTGGCGTTTACAATCACATCGCCGGAGACGGAAGAGAATACGTGATCACCGACGACACCGCCATGAAGCTGCGCGCAGAGGACGGAAGAAGCATTAATAACGTGGACATCTCCCTGTTTATCAATGATCTGCCCAACAAAAAGAATACCAAAAACTTCTCCACCCCTGACGCCAGCGGAAGTACTTCCCAGGCAGCAGCCGTGGTAGAAGGCCTGGAATCAGGCAGCAAGGTATTTCTCATCGATGAGGATACTTCCGCCACTAACTTTATGGTCCGGGACGAATTGATGCAGCAGGTAATCAGCCGGGATAAAGAACCCATTACCCCCTTTATTGAACGAGCAAAAGGGCTCTATGAACAAGGCGGAGTCTCTACCGTTATGGTAGCGGGAAGCTCCGGAGCGTATTTCTACATTGCTGACACGATTATTCAGATGGACTGTTACCGTCCCTTTGATATCACAGAACGGGCAAAAGAAGCCTGCCGACAGTTTGGTGAGGATCCCACAGTTCATGCTCCCGCATTTCGTCTTCCATCCCCAGGGCGGCGTCTGATTGCCTCCGGCGCCTCCGCCGCGGTCTCTCCTGGGCGGAAAGACTCCAGCGCAGCCCTTTCCCAATATCCGCCGGAAAATGCCATTCCCAACCGCGGACGAGGCCGGGGCCATGAAGGAAGAGGCGGCCGGGAGGAGCGGATCAAAACCAAGGTGCACAAAGACACGCTTCAGGTAGGAAAAGAGGAAGTGGATCTTCGCTTTGTGGAGCAGTTAATTCACAGCGAACAGACCGCCGCCCTGGCACAGATGGTGCGCTGCTGCGTTTCCAAAGACCTGTTCTCCCGATTCAATATTGTTCAGATCGTAGATCAG
Organism: Candidatus Cottocaccamicrobium excrementipullorum; assembly: GCA_018713255.1. Lineage (GTDB taxonomy): Bacteria > Bacillota > Clostridia > Lachnospirales > Lachnospiraceae > Caccovicinus > Caccovicinus excrementipullorum. The sequence goes on from DVFL01000019.1 coordinate 166,464, forward strand.
CTGTGGAATCAAATCAACCGGGAAGGTCTAAGTTCCATCGGGGACACCTCCTATGCCGCCATGGGGCTTTGCCTGCCCAGACGCCAGGAAATTTTTGCCTGTTTAAACCGTTATCGCGGGTAGCAGGGAATATAATGCTGCCTGCGACTTAAGCATTCAAGAGGTTAACGTTTATGAAAAAAATCAGATTTGCCATCATTGGTTCTGGCTGGCGTTCGTTATTCTACGTCCGCATTGCAAAAGCACTGCCGGAATATTTTACTTTGACCGCGCTTTGCTGCCGCAGCCAGGAAAAAGCCCAGCGTTTCGCCCAGGAATTTCATATTCCCGCAGTAACTTCTGAAGAAGAAGTAATCAGTTCCTGTCCAGATTTTATTGTTTCTGCCGTCAGCAAAACCAACATGTGGGACACGGTTGTCCATTGGATGGACCTGGGCTTCCCCGTTCTTTCTGAAACGCCTGCCGGACTGTCCTTCTCCCAATTAGCCAAGCTCTGGGAAATGCGTCAGAACAAGGAAAAACCTGTTCAGCTCCAGGTAGCTGAACAATATCAGTTTTATCCCCGGTACCAAGCAATGATTAATCTGGCAAAATCCGGGCGCTTAGGAGAACTGGTATCCCTCTATCTTTCCGCGATGCATGATTACCATGCCGCCAGCATCATCCGCTGCCTGTTAAATACCGGTCTGGAGGAAGTGCGTCTTACTGGAAACACCTTTCAGATGCCCGTCACCGAGACAAAAAGCCGGTATGAGACATTTACTGACGGAAAAATTGCCCTTAAGGATCAGCGCCTGGTCACCTTTGAATTTGAAAAGGGAAAATTGGCTTTCTATGATTTTATGTCCGACCAGTACCGAAGTCCCATACGCAGCCGCAATCTCCATCTTCGCGGAACCCGCGGCGAAGCAGTCAATGACACGGTTTATTTTTTAAATCAAGACAATCTTCCCCAAAAAGAGAAGCTTCAATTCAAAGCAGATCCGCTTACCGGCGAAATTCTGGAAATTTCCATTCAGGATGAAACGCTTTACACCGCCCCCTTTGGCTCCTGCGGTCTTCCTGAAGACGAAACCGCCATTGCCCAAATGCTTGCCGGCATGAAAACTTATCTGGACACCGGCAAGGAGATCTATCCCCTGGAATACGCCCTGGAGGACGCTTATCTGGCGCTTCTCATGTCCTCCCCTTCTGTTCTGCCGGGAAAAGATCTTTCTCCTCAGAAGGATCTTGCGGCAGAAAAGGCTTTCCTGGCAAATGGATGGTTCCAGCGCAGTTCCTCTCCCCGTCCCTGGAAATAATTTATCCCATTTTCACAATATCATCATCAATTTATCAACAGGAGGTATTCACCATGGCACAATCCCAAAGACTGAAAGCGGGAATCCTGGGCATGGGCACAATGGGCAGCAAATACGCCGCCATCCTGCTTGCCGGAAAAGTCCCTGGCATGGAACTGGCTGCCGTCACCCGTGTAAAACAAGAAACCCTGGCAGCCATTCATCTGACCCTTCCCCAAACGCTTCCCATTTATCCTTCTGCAGAAGAGTTGTTTTCAGCCCTTGACCGAGGCGAACTTCATCTGGACGCAGTGATCATCGCCACGCCTCATCGGTTCCATGAAGAGCAGGCTCTGGCGGCCATGAAACGAGGGATTCATGTTCTCTGTGACAAGCCAGCCGGCGTCTTCAGCCGTCAGGCCAGGACTCTGGAAGAATCAAAACCCAGCGAACTGATCTGCGGGTTTGTTTTCCAGCAGCGCACCTTCCCCGCTTATCAAAAAATCCGCCAGCTGGTGCAAGGGGGAACTCTGGGTAAAATCAAACGGGTAAGCTGGGAAATCACCAGCTGGTACCGCACTAACGCTTATTATCAGAGCACTGCCTGGCGGGGAAGCTGGAAACTGGACGGAGGGGGAACACTGTTAAATCAATGTCCTCACAATCTGGATCTGCTTCAATGGATCTGCGGCATGCCCGTTCGCACCCATGCATTTTGTCACAACGGCAAATATCATCCCATCGAAGTGGAAGACGAAGTTACTGCCTATTTAGAATGGGGAAACGGCGCTACCGGCATTTTTACTGCTTCCACCGGAGAAGCTCCCGGAGTTAACCGGCTGGAAATCGCCATGGACGATGGGCTGATCATCTGCGAGCCGGAGGAAATAAGAGTCTGCCGATTGGACCGGCCAGAAATCGAATACCGAAACCAGCCGGGAACCGGCCAGGATTTTCAAGTTCCTCCAGGAACCTGGGAATCTTTCCCCATGGAAAAAGACCCGGATGCCTACACCACCCTGCTGCACAATTTCGCCTCCGCCGTTTTATCCTCTCAGGAAGCCGATCTCATCGCGCCCTGGGCAGAAGGAAGAAAAAGCCTGCTTCTGTCCAACGCCATTTACCTTTCCTCCTGGAAGGATGAAACCATCCAGATTCCTGTCCCTAATTCATTGGAAGAAAAGAAATTTGAGCAAGAATTCGAGCAAAGATTTGAAGCACTGTGCAATCAATCCAAACCGCTCTGACAGCAGTTTGGAATGTTTACATTAAGGCGGTTTCGATCTGATTTTTGGGCGGCGATTTCCGCAAAAACAAAAAAACGCAGCTCCAGCAATATGCAGGAACTGCGTTTTTTGTTCTTTTATTCGTCAAGAAGTTAAATTACTTCAGGGTAATCTTAGCTCCCTCAGCCTCTAACTTGGTCTTGATATCCTCAGCCTCTTCCTTGGAAGCGCCAGCCTTAACTACCTTCGGAGCGCCGTCTACAACGTCCTTAGCTTCCTTTAAGCCTAAGCCGGTAACTTCACGAACAACCTTGATAACCTTAACCTTGTTGGGGCCAACTTCGGTCAGCTCTACGTCGAACTCGGTCTTCTCCTCAGCTGCCTCAGCTGCGCCGCCAGCTGCTGCTACAACAACGCCAGCTGCTGCGGATACGCCGAACTCTTCCTCGCAAGCCTTTACTAACTCATTTAACTCTAATACGGATAATTCCTTGATCGCTTCAATAAACTCAGCGGTGGTTAACTTTGCCATTTTTATTTCCTCCTGTTTAAATAGAATAAATTAATGTTCTCCCAGACAGACCTTAAGGGGCTGCCTGAATTTTTCCCAATTAAGCTTCAGCGCCTTTCTCAGCAATCTGATTAAGCACACGAGCGAAGTTTGCAATGGGGGACTGCATGCTTCCAAGCAGACGGCCCAGCAGTACTTCTCTGGACGGGATGGTGGCAATCACCTGAATTCCCTTCTGATCGTAATAGGTTCCTTCTACAACGCCGGCCTTTAACTCCAGAGCTTCTGCATTCTTGGCGAACTGTGCCATGATTCTGGCAGGAGCGGTAGCATCGGTCTTGGACACTGCTAAACCGGTAGGTCCTTCCAGGTTCGGCTCTAAGGCTGCGAAAGGAGTTCCCTCAGCGGCACGCTTGATCAGGGTGTTCTTATATACCTTGTAGGTTACCCCTGCTTCTCTTAACTGCTTTCTCAGGTTAGTATCCTGCTCAACCGTTAAGCCGCGGTAATCAACCAGTACCGCAGAAGCTGCGCCGTCAAATAATGCAGCGATTTCGTCAACGATCGGCTGCTTTAATTCAACTTTTGCCATGTTTCTTACCTCCTGTTTTATTTTTGGAAAGCATTTTGCTGCTTCCCCTCCTTCAAGGCTTACGCCCCTCAGGAAATGGAGACTGCGAAAAAACCTCTCTGTCCTAAGACAGAGAGGCAATACAAAATTCTCTTTTGAGCTTTGTAGATTCCTCGGCAGGCGTTTACAACTTATGCCTTGCGGCACCTGCTGTCTTCGGCAGTCAAATACTGAAATACTATATCACATTATTTATCTGGTGTCAACCATTAGTTAACCAGCTTTGCCACATTTAACTTCACGCCAGGGCCCATCGTAGAAGTCAGGGTAACGCTCTTTAAGTAAGCGCCCTTTACGGAACTTGGCTTAGCCTTAATGATTGCATCCATAAGCGTCTGGAAGTTGTCCGCTAACTGCTCCTCGCTGAAGGAAGCTTTGCCAACCGGAACATGCACAATATTATTCTTATCAAGTCTGTACTCGATCTTACCAGCTTTGATGTCGTTGATAGCCTTGGTTACATCCATGGTAACGGTTCCGGCCTTGGGGTTTGGCATTAAGCCCTTAGGTCCTAACACACGGCCCAGACGTCCAACTACGCCCATCATATCAGGAGTAGCAACAACAACGTCGAAATCCAGCCATCCGTCGTTCTGAATCTTCGGAATCAGTTCCTCAGCGCCTACGTAATCTGCACCTGCTGCTGCAGCCTCGTCAGCCTTTGGTCCCTTTGCGAATACCAGGATACGAACTACTTTTCCGGTTCCATGAGGCAGAACAACTGCGCCACGGATCTGCTGCTCAGCGTGACGTCCGTCACAGCCAGTCCGGATATGCACCTCAACGGTCTCATCAAACTTTGCAGAAGCGTTCTTCTTTACTAAAGAAATGGCATCTGCTGCATCGTATAATACGGTACGGTCTACAGCCTTAGCTGCTTCTGCGTATCTTTTTCCTCTTTTCATTTCTAAATAACCTCCTAGTGGTAATGTCGGGGATTTTCCCTCCCACGTTTTCAAACTGCCAGTCCAAATCAGTGGGCTTAGTCAACTACGGTAATGCCCATGCTTCTTGCGGTTCCGGCGATCATGCTCATAGCAGCCTCAACGGAAGCGGCATTTAAGTCAGGCATCTTTAACTCTGCAATCTTCTGCAGCTCAGCCTTGCTGATGGTAGCTACCTTAGTCTTGTTGGGAACTGCAGAACCGGATTTCAGTTTGCAGGCCTTCTTTAACAGAACGGCAGCCGGCGGGGTCTTGGTAATGAAGCTGAAGCTTCTGTCTGCATATACGGTAATTACAACAGGAATAATCAGATCGCCCTGATCAGCGGTTCTGGCGTTGAATTCCTTCGTAAACTGCACAATATTAACGCCATGCTGTCCCAGAGCAGGACCAACTGGCGGTGCTGGCGTTGCCTTGCCAGCAGGAATCTGTAATTTAATATATCCGGTTACTTTCTTTGCCATCTTAGGCACCTCCTAAATTATGTGGTATTGTCGGGGATTTTCCCTCCCACCAGCTTTCTCCCCCAAAGCGGGAAAAGCCGATTCCATGCTACATTTTCTTTACCTCATTGAAGTTTAATTCCACCGGAGTCTCCCGGCCGAACATCTCCACGTTGATCGTGATGGACTTTTTGGCTTCGTTGATGGACTTAATTGCGCCCACCGTATCCTTCCATGCACCGGCGATAACGGTAATCATATCGCCTACCTCAAAGTCAACCACCAGATCCGGTTCGCTCTGTTCCTGGAATCCCAGATTCAGCATCTCTTCCTCACTTAACGGAGTGGGATCAGAACCCGGACCTACGAATCCGGTAACGCCCCTGGTGTTCCGCACGACAAACCAGGTGTCCTGGTTCATCACCATTTTCACCAGCACATAGCCGGGGAACATCTTCTTGTCTGCCTGCTTCTCCAGACCGTTCTTTAACTCAGTCACTGCAAGCATCGGGACGGAAACCTCCAGGATCTGATCCTGCAGATTCCGGTTCTCAATGGTCTTTTCAAGGTCAACCTTTACTTTGTTTTCATAGCCTGAATAGGTATGGACTACATACCATTTTGCTTCTGACATCTCTTCACCTTTGCCTTATTAAATGATCAGATTAATACCGAATTTGAAAATCATGTCCAGGACGCCGATGAGAACGCCCAAAGCCAGGGATACCAGCAGTACAACAATGGTCTGCTTGGTCACCGTTTCCCGATCCGGCCAGACTATTTTTTTGTACTCCGCCTTAAGGCCTTTAAAAAAGCTTTTTTTCTTCTTAGATGCTTTCTTGTCCGCCTTGGCTGGAGCTTTTACTGCACTTTCATCTGCCATAGTCACACATCCTTTACAGTGAAGCTAATATCCAGAGGATATTACTTGGTTTCCTTATGCAGCGTATGTCTCTTGCAGAATCTGCAGTACTTCTTCGTCTCCATCCGGTCTGGATGGGTCTTCTTATCCTTGGTCATGTTGTAATTGCGCTGTTTGCATTCTGTGCATGCCAGTGTGATCTTTGTGCGCACGACTTCCACCTCCACTTAAAATTATCGTTTTAGCTTGGCCTTTCTTTATTTTGGGCATAAAAAAAAGACCTGTCTTCCATTCGCCCGTCTACTATACCATATCTTTTCCCATTCGTCAATGTTTTTTCTGCCAGTTTACCGGCAAAGCCTGGATTTTCTTCGAATTCCGCCGATTTTTTTTGCGAAACAAGGCATCTGATCAGAAGAAAAGGGTTCTGCCGCCTTTTTCTTTTGATCAGATGCCGCTGAATGTTAGTCTTCGATTAAATTCGCTGCCCCAATAATCCCTGCGTCATTTCCCAGCCGCGAGGTGACAATGGGAGCAATTTTCCCATGCCTGCCTCCAAAGCACATGGAATCCACCTTCTTTTGCACCGGCGCCGTAAGGTTTTCTTTCTGGGCCGCCACGCCGCCTCCTAAAATTACCTTCTCCGGCCGGAAAATATTAATCAGATTGGCGATTCCGCAGGCCAGGTGATTTTCATAAGTTTCAACCACCTCCGCCCCCATCTGGTCTCCTGCCGCTGCCGCGTCAAAAGGAATCTTGCCGTTGATTTTTTCCAGATCATTGCCGCACATCTGATTCATCAAGGATTCCGGATGAGCCGCCGCGGCCTTTCTGGCCATTCTTAACAGCGCCGAAGCAGAAGCATAAGCTTCTAAACATCCCCGCCGTCCGCAGGTACACCGTTCTCCATTCTCCACAATTACCATATGTCCCAGTTCGCAGCCGCCGGTTACGCCGCCCCGGAAAATTTTCCGATTAATAATGACTCCGCCGCCTACTCCAGTTCCCAAGGTGAGAAGAACGGCATTCTTTGCTCCTTCAGCAGCTCCCGCGCAGACTTCCCCTAATGCTGCGGCGTCTGCATCATTGGCAATATCCAGCTTAACCGGTCCGAGAGCTTCTCGCATTATGGAAAGAATCGGAACATCTTCCCAGTCAAAATTATTAGAATACAGAATTGTGCCTTCCTCCTGATCCACGGTTCCCGGACTGCCGATTCCAATTCCCTGAATCTGAGAAAGAGTAAGGCCATTTTCAGCCAATAAAGTCTTCACCGCTTCCGCCATATCCAAAACCATCTCCCTTGCCGGGACATCCAGTCTGGTGGGGATCACAAGCTTACCGGCTATTTCATTTTTTTCGTTGACCAGTCCAAGCTTTACGGACATCCCCCCCATGTCAATTCCAACCTTCATTTTATCTGCCTCCTTTATTTTTTCTGTGATTCTGCTGCAGAAGCGTTTTGATATTTCCGGTTAATCTTTACCACCTGTCCAGAAAGCGCCCAGAGCGCCAGGGCATTCGGAATCACCATCAGCCCATTAAAGAAATCGGAAAGATTCCACACCAGATTCACCTTAAGTACCGATCCAATCACCACAAAGGCTACCACCAAAAGAGAGTACAGCCGGCAGACCTTATCTCCCAGCAAATATTTTACATTCACCAATCCGAAGAAATGCCAGCCTAAAATCGTAGAAAAAGCAAAAAACAGCAGGCACACCGCCACGAAAATATCTCCCAACCCCGAAAAGCTGGTGTCAAAAGCTGCCTGAGTCAGCGCTGTTCCTTCCATTCCGCTTTCTATTGCCCCTGTAGTCAAAATAGAAAACACAGTAAGATTCAAAATCACAAAAGTATCAATAAACACGCTGATCATCGCTGCCAGCCCCTGCTGATGAGGATTTTTCGCTTTAGCTCTGGCATGAGCATGAGGGGTAGAACCCATGCCGGCCTCATTGGAAAACAGGCCTCTGGCTACTCCGTACCGGATGGCCTCCCGCACGGTAATGCCAGCTCCGGCTCCTACTACTGCCTGAGGAGAAAAAGCCCCCACCAGAATCATTCTCAGCGCCTGGGGAATCTGCCCTGCATGAAGCAGGATCAGGATCAAACTCCCGATGATATAAATTCCCGCCATGAAAGGCACCATTTTTTCCACCACCGAGGCCAGACGATTCACTCCCCCCAGAAAAATAAATGCAGCAGCCGCGGCAATCACCAGGCCGATGGCCAAGGGCGGAACAGGAATTCCTCTGGAAGAAAATACCTGGACGAATGCGCTTCCAATGGAATTGGACTGAACCATATTCCCGCAAAATCCCAGAGCCACAATAATAAATACGGCAAAACAGCCGGCCAGAAAACGTCCGAATTTCCCGGTAAATGCAGCACGAATATAATATACCGGGCCTCCTGTTACTTCGCCATTCTCCACGGTTTTATATTCCTGAGCCAGTACCGCTTCAGCATAGATCGTAGACATTCCGAAAAAGGCGCTTACCCACATCCAAAAAATTGCTCCCGGACCGCCGCTTAACAGGGCTGTTGCCGCTCCTGTAAGATTTCCCGTGCCTACCTGCGCAGCAATCGCCGTTGCTACAGACTGGAAAGGGGTCATCTCCCCTTCGCCCTCCGCCTTGTCACCAGAGATCATGTGGCCGAACACTTGAATCAGCCCTTCTTTAAACTTTCTCACCTGCACAAAACGAAGGCGAATGGTGTAATACACCCCGGTACCGCACAGCAGCACGATCAGCACCACGTTCCAGAGGTAATTGCTGGCATTTGTAATGACTTGGTTCAGTAAATCCATTCCTTTATTCTCCTTTTTTCTTTTGCCTGCCCGGCGAAATCAACCTTGCCGCCAGACTCCTTTCTATCATAGCACAGACACTCCTCTTGGGCTATCTTTTTTTCCGGCAGCTCCGAAAAAGCTGAGGGCAGAATGTTTTCCCGAAAAAAAAGCAGCCCTTCTCTTTTTTGCATCATCAGACCTGTTAATCCCTGACGACACAAAAAAGGAAAGGCTGCCTGGAGATCATCCTGGGTGTTCTCTGCGGCTTCTGCCGATTTACATTACATTAAGGACAGATACAGCTCCTTAATCTCCTCTACAGAGGTATCTCTTGGATTTCCCGGCCGGCATGCATCGGCATAAGCGGACTCCGCCAAGAACTGCACATCCTCAGGCTTTACAATTGCCTTCAAGTCTGCCGGAATGCCTACATCCTGAGACAGCTTGCGCACCGCCTCAATGGCTGCATTCCGATATTCTTCCTGGGTCATTTCCTCTGTTCCTTCTACTCCCATTGCCTTAGCAATGTACTTATACTTATCCCCAGTAGCCGGTGCGTTATACGCCATAACAGTGGGGAGAATAATAGCGTTGGCTACACCGTGGGGCGTATCATATAAAGCTCCCAGAGGATGGGCCATGGAATGTACGATTCCCAATCCTACATTAGAAAATCCCATACCTGCAATATACTGTCCCAGCGCCATCTGCGTTCTTCCTTCAGGGGTATTGTTCACCGCATCCCGGAGAGATTTGGAAATAATCTCAATAGCTTTTAAATGGAACATATCTGTCATTTCCCAGGCTCCTTTGGTAATGTAGCCCTCAATGGCATGAGTCAGCGCATCCATTCCTGTCGCGGCAGTAAGGCCCTTAGGCATGGAGGACATCATCTCCGGGTCAACAATGGCTACCACCGGAATATCGTGAACATCCACACAAACCATCTTCCGGTTTTTCTCAGCATCAGTAATCACATAATTAATGGTTACCTCAGCAGCAGTGCCGGCCGTGGTAGGAACCGCAATAATCGGCACGCACTTATTCTTCGTAGGAGCAACCCCCTCCAAGCTAACCACATCCGCAAATTCAGGATTTGCCGCAATAATGCCGATGGCCTTAGCCGTATCCATGGAAGAGCCTCCGCCAATGGCAATCAGATAATCTGCTCCAGATGCCTTAAAGGCCTCTACACCGGTCTGGACATTTTCAATCGTAGGGTTGGGCTTGATATTCGAATAAATTTCATAAATCAGTCCTGCATTCTCAAGAACATCGGTCACTTTCTTGGTTACATTAAATTTAATCAGATCTGGATCAGAACATACAAATGCTTTCTTAAAGCCGCGGCCTTTCGCCTCATTGGCAATCTCCTGAATCGCTCCTGCTCCATGATAAGATGTTTCGTTTAACACAATTCGATTTACCATAGCATTTCTCTCCTTTTCTTTCCGTATTAATTATAAAAACTGCATCATTGCATGAAAGTAATAATTTTCACTTCGTTAATAGTATAACAAAGTCGTGAAGGAAAAGGAAGTTACAATCCGGCAGTTCTGTCACCCTGCCTTTTCAAGGTGAATGGAAATCTTAAACTTCTTAAAAAAGGGACCGCAAACAGCAGAAAACAAGGCAGGGCGGCGCCTCCTTCTTAAGAAGCGCCGCCCTGCCTGCAGCAACCTGCCGCACTGCTGCGGTCCTGAAATTTTCCTTTCCGTGCACTGGCAGCTGTTCTCTGCAGCTTCCCCCAAGCTGCAGATATATTCTAACTCATCCCCCGCCTTTTCTTCAGAGAGACTGCCCTGTTCTCTCTGAACATCTGCATTTTTGCCAACTCGCCCCGGGCCAGTTTCCCTGGCAGAAAATCATGAACCGCTCTGCTGCATTGCGAATCCAGATCCTAGGCTCCGGCGCTTTTTTCCCTTCTGGCTCCTTCTCGAAGCTGTTTTCGAATTCGGCTCAAGGTTACCGGCGTCATGTTTAAAAAAGACGCCACATGGCGGTTGGGAATCATCTGAATCAGCCCTGGATATTTTCCCAGAAACCACTGATACCTCTCCATGGCATCGTACCCGTAAATAACCCGCTTGATCTCCATATGATACTCTCCCGACCGCAGAAGGAATGCACTGTAAAGCTCCATCACCGCAGGATACTGCCGAAGCAGCACCATCAGTTCTCCAACTGGGAGGCAGAAAATCTCCCCATCTGAAAGAGCTTCCGTGCTGGCCGGAGCAGGCCCCTGGACATCTGATCCCGGCATCAGCGATTCCCCGCATTTCCAAACCAGGCAATCGGTAATATCTCTCCCCTCCAGGTCAAGGAAAAAGCATCGAAATATCCCTCTGACCAATATGGCCACATAACCAGGCTTTTCGCCTTCCCGAAAAAGAATCTGACCCTTTTTTACTTGACGAATCTCCGCAGCCTGGCTTATTCGCCAAACAAGCTCAGGCTCTTCCAGCCCCAGTATCTTCGTCAAAAATTCATCTGTCACCATGTTCTGCACCGCCTCTGCAACATCACTATTACTATAAGGGATTTCTTCCATTTTTTCATTATCCTATGTTAATACAAAGAGAACATTCTACAGCAGCCCCAGACGCCGAAACTCCTCCTCCAGCTTCTTGGGCATCGCTTCCACCAAAAATCCAGCCAGTTCTTCAGGAGTAAATTTCATCCCTGTTAATACCCATTTTACAGTCATATACACCGATCCCCGGCAATACATTTCCAGCAGAAAGCCCAGCTCTTCCTCCGGCTTTCGCCTGGTTTTTTCCATCATCTTATCCAAATAAAACTGAAGGATCAAATCGAAATCGTGTTCCTTCAGAGAGTTCTGGTCGTCAGAACGAAAGGCTTCAGCAAAAAATACTCGTTCCTGGCGAATGAAGGTGAACTTCTTCACCAGTCCCTCATATACGGTGCTTCCCTTTCCCATCTGATCAAAGGAAATCTGCACCAGCTTATCAAAATACCAGTTAATGAGATCATATTTGTCCAGGAAATGGCGGTAAAAGGTCTGCCGGGTAGTCCCGCAGTTCTCCACAATCTGCTTTACTGTAATCTTATCCACCGCCGTGGTCCGCATACATTCCTTTATTGCGTCCGCAAGACGATATTTCATCTGTTCACCTGGCTTACATTCCGCCGTTTTCCCAGTCATTTCCTCTTGGTTGTTTCTTTCTTCTTTCATTTCGTTTAATCCCGCCTGATTGATCTTTTCAGCAAAAACAGCTGTCCGCTGCTCACAATGCGCCGCCAGACTTTGATGGAATCGCCGGATGTCTAATGCCGGTGCATGGAAACTGCCGTGAAAAAAACTCCAGACTTTCCCGTCATGAAAAATCTGGAGTTTTTACTTAACGATGAACCGGTCCCTGGTACTGATAATTTCCGAATCCCAGAGGAATCAGCATCACATCCTGGAAAATAAAAATGAGAATAGCCATAATCGTTCCGCATCCAAAAGCGCGGGCCAGATTAACTGCCAAAATCACAGAAACCACCAGACCGATAAAAGGAATAAAGGTAAGGATATACAGCCACCCTGTTCCCATGGCAATATCAAAGAGACAATAACCGCTGTAGAATGGGATCAGACTTTTCCATCCAGCTTTTCCTGCCTTCTCAAACACTTTCCACCTGCCCACAATTCCGATAATCCAAAACAAAATCCCCACAATAAGGGAAAAGCCGGCAGTAAGCAGATTCAGCGCATCATTCACATCCATATCGTTTCCTCCAAAGGTAAGATTTGCCTGCAGAATGCTTTGTTCTGCGGCATTCTTATTTTACCGTATTTTTCTCAGGAATACAATGGGATTGACTCATCTCATTGCCGCGCCTTGCGGTTTATTCCTGCCTGTGTTAAAATGGCAGCAGTAAACAGTGCCGCCTGCAAGCGGCATGGATCAAGATAAAGGGAATTGGAGGAACTTCATGGAACTTGGAACTGTACGAATCAAAAAAGGCGCAGGGCGGACGCTGAAAGCCGGCGGCGCCTGGATATATGACAATGAAATCGATGTGATTGAAGGGAATGTCCAGGACGGCGATATGGTGAATGTCCAGGATTTTGACGGTTATCCCCTTGGCCAGGGCTTCTTAAACCGCCGATCCACCATCTCCATCCGCATGATGACCCGCAAAAAAGAAGTGAACGTTGATGAAGCATGGATTGAAATGCGGGTGCGCAGCGCCTGGGAATATCGAAAAGCCACAGTAGATACCGCCAGCTGCCGGCTGATTTTCGGAGAAGCCGATTTTCTTCCCGGCATTGTTGTAGACAAATTTGAAGACATTCTGGTGGTAGAATCTCTTGCCTTAGGCATCGACCGCTGGAAAATGGTAATTTTGGACAAGTTAAAGAAAGTTCTTGCCGAAGACGGAATCATCATTCGTGGAATTTATGAGCGCAGCGACGCCAAAGTCCGCCTTCAGGAAGGAATGGAGCGATACAAAGGCTTTATCGGCGATCCCTTTGATACAAAAGTAGAAATTCGAGAAAACGGTGTCCGTTACATTGTGGACGTAAAAGACGGACAGAAAACCGGATTTTTCCTGGACCAAAAGTACAATCGGCTGGCTATCCAGCGGCTTTGTCCCGGTAAGGAAGTACTGGACTGCTTTACCCACACCGGCTCTTTCGCCTTAAACGCCGGAATCGCCGGCGCCGCTTCTGTTCTGGGAGTAGATGCCTCCCAGCTGGCCATTGACCAGGCCCGGGAAAACGCCGCCTTAAACGGCCTTTCTCAGCGGGTTTTATTCCGCTGCGCCGATGTTTTTGAACTTCTCCCTCAGCTGGAAGCAGAAGGGAAGAAATTCGACGTAGTGATTCTGGATCCTCCGGCCTTCACAAAATCCCGGAACTCCATAAAAAATGCCGTAAAAGGTTACCGGGAAATCAATCTTCGAGGAATGAAGCTGGTGCGGGACGGAGGCTTTCTGGCCACCTGCTCCTGTTCACATTTCATGAACCCGCAGCTCTTCGCCAAAACCATCGGAGAAGCAGCCGCTGGCGTACATAAACGGCTCCGCCAGGTAGAATACCGTACCCAGTCTCCAGACCATCCCATTCTCTGGTCCAGGGAAGATTCCTCTTATTACCTGAAATTCTACATCTTTCAGGTAGTGGATGAGAAATAGAGAAGCCGTCTAAAGACACGCGCCTGTGATGGCAGCATCGGTGTTCACTCGGTACACCGATGCTGGAAGCACAGGAAAAGTCATTATTCTATTTCTGCCCGTAATAAGCTCCCGGTCCATGTTTTCTCAGAAAATGCTTCTCTTCCATGGCCTGAGGAGTATGATTATCGCCATTTGGATTTAACAGCTCGGTGAGAAGATTCATCTTGGCAATCTCCTCCAGCACCACCGCGTTGTGCACCGCCTCTGCTCCGTCCTTTCCCCAGGTAAAAGGCCCATGATTTTTGCAGAGAACTCCCGGTACATAAACAGGATTTCTGCCTTTAAAGGTCTCCACAATCACCAGGCCGGTATTCTTTTCATACCCCTCTTCAATCTCCTCCGGCGTCAGATTTCTGGCACAGGGAATCTCCCCATAAAAATAATCTGCATGAGTAGTGCCGTAACAAGGTATTCCTCTGCCCGCCTGAGCCCAGGCTGTCGCAAAGGTAGAATGGGTATGAACAATTCCGCCGATTTCCTTAAAGGCTTTATACAGCTCCAGATGGGTGGGCGTATCCGAAGAAGGGCGAAGATTTCCCTCCACCTGATTTCCGTCCAGATCCATCACCACCATGTCTTCTGGGCGCATTTTGTCGTAATCCACACCGCTGGGCTTAATGACAAACAACCCTTTTTCCCGGTCGATGCCGCTTACATTTCCCCAGGTATAGGTTACCAGTCCCCTTTTGGGAAGTTCCATATTCGCTTCATAAATCTGCTGCTTTAACGCTTCCAGCATTTCCTTATCCTCCAAATCTGCCTGGCCGCCAGGCCCTTTCCTCAGTATTTTCCTTTAGTTTTCTTCCGTTAAACTGGAAACCGCTGCACGCTCAATGGCCAGTCCTCTGGCAAACCGGTCCATAAATGCGGCAAATCCCTTCACATCCTCTGGATCCGGCTCTCCCTTAGAACCCTTCTTTCCGGCAAAAATCTTCTGATCCAGATAATCCTCCAGGCTTTCTCCTTCTTCCTTTTCCAGCAGATAGGAGGCTAACAGGGCAATTCCCCAGGCTCCCCCTTCTCCTGCCGTCTCCAGAACTGAAACGGGAACGCCGGCAGCCGCGGTCATTACCTTAAGTCCCACATCCTCCGTCTTAAACAGGCCGCCATGTCCGAACAGGCAGTCTAACTTCACCTGCTCTTCTTTCAGCAGGATATCCAGTCCTGTTTTCAAGGTAGCCAAAGAGGTGAACAGATTCGCCCGCATAAAATTAGCCAGGTTAAAATGGCTGTCCGGCCGTCTGGCCACCAGAGGACGTCCTTCGTCAAATCCGGTGATATGCTCCCCAGAAAGATAATTGCAGGCAAAGATTCCGCCGCAGTCCTTATCCCCTTCCAGGGCTTTTCGGTAAAGAAGGCCAAACAGCTCATTGTCACTCATATGCATGCCGGCGCTCTCTGCAAATTCCCGGAACAATCCCACCCAGGCATTTAAATCTGACGTACAGTTATTGCAGTGAACCATCGCTACAGGAAGTCCTGCCGGCGTGGTCACCAAATCAATCTCCGGATGCACTTTTTTCAGGCCCTGCTCCAGCACTACCATGGCAAAGACGCTGGTTCCCGCCGACACATTCCCGGTACGGACCCGTACACTGTTGGTAGCCGTCATACCAGTTCCCGCGTCTCCTTCTGGAGGACACATCGGAATACCGCTCTCCAGATTTCCGCTTACATCCAGCAGAGCCGCTCCTTCTTCCGTCAAAAGTCCTGCATCTTCACCGGCGACAAGGGCTTTCGGCAGGATCTCTTCCAGCTTCCAGGGAAGGTTCTCCCCTTCCACCAGCTGATCAAAAATCCGGATCTTTTCCCGGTCAAAGTCTCTGGTTTCCTCATCTACAGGAAACATTCCCGCCACATCACCGATTCCCAGAACTTTCCGGCCTGTAAGCTTCCAGTGCACATATCCTTCCAGGGTAATCATATAATCGATATTTTTAACATGAGGCTCGCCGTTGAGGATGGCCTGATACAGATGAGCAATGCTCCAGCGCTGGGGCACCGGATACTGAAATGCCTCAGTGAGCCTGCGGGAGGCTTCTCCTGTAATCGTGTTCCGCCAGGTGCGGAAAGGAACTAAAAGTTTTCCCTCACGGTCAAATACCATATAGCCGTGCATCATCGCGCTGATGCCCATGGCCCCTAAGGAGCGGATCTCCTCCCCATACTTTTCCTGGACATCCTTTCTTAACTTCCCATAAGCATCCTGAATTCCTCCCCAGATTGCCTCCAATGAGTAAGTCCAGATGCCTTCCTCCAGCTGATTTTCCCAACTGTGGCTTCCCGATGCCGCCGGCATGTGATCAGGTCCCAGCAGCACTGCCTTAATGGTGGTTGACCCCAATTCCATTCCAAGAACCGCCCGGCCCTCCCGAATGTATTTCTTTGTCTCCTCATACGATGGTTTTCCCATAGCCATTCTCCATTTCTTTTTTCTTTGCCTTTTTGTTTTTGCTCCCCAGCTTCAGGGCTTGATGGGCAATTAATCCCAGATATTGCCATCTGCCCTGATTATAACGCAATCCTTTTCCGATTGCAATTTTTATCTGACAGATGTTATCCCGCTGACAAAAAAACCAGCCTGGGGCAAACGCTTCTGCCCCAAAGCTGGTTTTTGTTTCCATCCGCCTTATCTTATTTTTTATGCTCCAATTACCCGTTAATCTTTCTCTTCACATAAGTGGTATGAAGGAGATGATGGGCCTTCTCGCTTCCCGGCTCTCCAAGGTAAGTGGAATAAAGCTCTTTAATGGCCGGATTTTCATGGGACTTGCGGATTGTATTGCTCTTATCCAGATCATAAAGCACTTTAGCCCTTAAAGCCCGAATGTCGGTGGTGTTGCGCACATAGCCCGGCTGCTGGGGCTGTCCGCCGCCGTTGACACAGCCTCCGGGACATCCCATAATCTCAATAAAATGATACTGGGCCTCCCCGTTTTTCACCATATTTAACAGCTTTCTGGCATTGGTCAAGCCAGAAGCAACCGCCACCTTCACTTCCATGCCGGCCACCTCATAAGAGGCTTCTTTGATGCCTTCTGTTCCTCTGACCTGAGTAAAATCAACGCTGGGCAGCTCCTCTCCCGTCAAGGACTCCACGGCCGTTCTTAAAGCTGCCTCCATCACGCCGCCGGTAGCGCCAAAAATCACTGCCGCGCCGGTGCTGATGCCCAGCGGTACATCGAACTCCTCATCCGGAAGCTCTCTGAACCGAATGCCCAGTTTCCGAATCATTCTGGCCAGCTCTCTGGTGGTCATAGTATAATCCACATCCGGATAGCCGGTGGCATCCTCGTCCGGGCGGCCGATCTCGAACTTCTTTGCAGTACATGGCATGACAGAAACAGATACAATGTCCTTAGGATCAATGCCCATCTTCTCTGCATAATAGCTCTTGGCAATGGCGCCGAACATCTGCTGAGGCGACTTGCAGGATGACAGATTTTCCGTCATTTCCGGGAAATAATGTTCGCAGAATTTTACCCATCCTGGTGAACAGGAAGTAATCATGGGCAGCACGCCTCCGTTCTTCACCCGGTGAAGGAACTCATGGGCCTCTTCCATGATGGTTAAATCTGCGCCGAAGTTGGTGTCGAATACCCGGTCAAAGCCGATGCGCCGCAGAGCTGCCGCCATCTTTCCCTGTACGTCTGTGCCGATGGGATAGCCGAATTCCTCACCCAGACCTGCCCGTACCGCGGGAGCAGTCTGTACGATCACATGCTTGGAAGGATCATGGATTGCCGCCAGCACATCATCAATACAGGATTTTTCATATAAGGCTCCCGTAGGACATACTGCAATACACTGACCGCAGGAAACGCAGGAAGTTTCTCCCAGTCCCATCTCAAAGGCCGAGCCGATGTTGGTGGCAAACCCTCTCTGGTTAGGACCAATGACCCCGATGCCCTGTACCTTCTCGCACATAGCCACACAGCGGCGGCAGAGAATACATTTCGCATTGTCGCGAATCATATGCGCTGCAGAATCATCAATCTCAGAAGGAGTTCTGGCGCCATCGTAATAGCTCTCATCCTCCACGCCCAGCTCCTTGGCCAGCTGCTGCAGCTCGCAGTTTCCGCTTCTTACGCAGGACAAGCATTTCCGGTCATGATTGGAAAGAAGAAGCTGAAGCGTCTTCTTTCTGGATTCCAGCACTCTGGGCGTATTGGTCCACACCTCCATGCCCTCGTTAATGGGATACACGCAGGAAGCAACCAGGCTTCTTGCCCCCTTTACTTCTACTACACAAATACGGCAGGCGCCGATTTCATTGATTTCCTTTAAGAAACACAGGGTAGGAATCTCAATGTGGGCCAGTCTGGCCGCTTCCAGGATGGTGGAACCCTTTGGAGCGGAAACTTCCATGCCGTTGATTTTAATTGTAACATTCTCCATCTGTTCTTCCCTCCCTTATTTCTTGTAAATCGCGCCGAACCGGCATTTTTCCATACAAGCGCCGCACTTTACGCACTTGTCCGGATCGATAACATGAGGATTCCTTACGCTGCCCATAATGGCGCCGGCCGGACAGGTCTTGGCGCAAAGGGTACAGCCCCGGCACTTATCCCGGTCAATCACATAGGAAAGAAGAGCCTTGCAGACTCCAGCGGGACATCTCTTCTCTTTGATATGCGCCTCATACTCATCCCGGAAATACCGAAGTGTAGACAATACTGGATTGGGCGCAGTCTGTCCCAGGCCGCAGAGAGAATTGTCTTTAATGTAATAACACAGTTCCTCAAGTTTATCCAAATCTTCCATGGTGGCCTGTCCCTTAGTAATCTTTTCCAGGATCTCCAGCATTCTTTTGGTTCCCACCCGACAGGGAGTACATTTGCCGCAGGATTCTTCTACTGTAAACTCCAGGAAAAACTTGGCAATATCCACCATACAGTCGTCTTCATCCATCACGATCAGTCCGCCAGATCCCATCATGGAACCGATGGAAATCAGATTGTCGTAATCAATGGGAATGTCAAAATGCTCAGCCGGAATACAGCCGCCGGAGGGGCCGCCGGTCTGGGCCGCCTTGAACTTCTTTCCATTAGGAATGCCGCCGCCAATTTCCTCGATTACCTCCCGCAGCGTCGTTCCCATGGGAATTTCCACCAAGCCAGTGTTATGAATCTTTCCGCCCAGAGCGAATACCTTAGTTCCCTTAGATTTTTCCGTTCCCATGGAAGCGAACCATTCCGGACCGTTTAAAATAATCTGGGGAATATTGGCATAAGTCTCCACATTATTTAAAATCGTTGGTTTTCCGAACAGTCCCTTCTGGGCCGGATAAGGAGGACGGGGACGGGGTTCGCCGCGCTTGCCTTCAATGGAGGTCATCAAGGCCGTCTCCTCACCACAGACAAAGGCCCCTGCACCAAGACGCAGATCAATATCAAAATCAAAGCCGGTTCCAAAAATATCCTTGCCTAACAAGTTATATTCTCTGGCCTGCTTGATGGCAATCTGAAGACGCTCCACTGCAATGGGATACTCAGCCCGGACATAAATATAGCCCTGATTGGCTCCGATGGCATAGCCGGCGATGGCCATAGCCTCCAGCACCACATGAGGATCGCCTTCCAGTACGGAACGGTCCATAAATGCGCCGGGGTCGCCTTCATCGGCATTGCAGCACACATATTTCTGATCCCCATCATTCTGCCTGGCCAGCTTCCACTTCAGTCCTGTAGGGAATCCGCCGCCGCCTCTTCCCCGAAGACCAGAATCCAGAAGGATCTGAATCACATCCTCCGGAGTCATCTCCGTCAGCACCTTCCCCAGCGCTTCATAACCGCCGGTTCCAATGTACTCATCAATTACTTCAGGATTAATGACGCCGCAGTTGCGAAGGGCAACCCGGTGCTGCTTTTTGTAAAAATCGGTATCAATCAGCGCTCTTACGCCGGTAGTCGTCACCGTTTCTTTGTAGAGCAGACGGGTTACTACACGGCCCTTTAACAAATGCTCCGACACAATTTCCGGAATATCTTCCACCTTTACCATAGAATAAAAGCTGGCATCCGGATAAACAATCATAATAGGACCCAGGGCGCATAAGCCGTGGCAGCCGGTTTGAATCACCGCCACCTCATCCTGCAGTCCCTGCTTTGCAATCTCTTCTTTCAGTTTTTCAATAATCTGGGGGCTTCCCGAGGAAGTACATCCGGTTCCCCCGCAGACCAGCACATGTGAACGATACATATCCGTCTTCCTCCTTATTTAATGTCCGCTGAGCCTAAGGTATACTCTTCAATGACCCGTCCCCCCATAAGATGACGGTCCAGCACTTCAATGGCTTTCTCCGGGGTCATGCGAATATACGTTACCTTAGGCTGGCCGGGCGCCATCACCTCAACAATAGGCTCATACTGGCACAGGCCGATGCAGCCGGTCTGAGTTACCGCAATTTTATCGGTAAGTCCCCGTTCCTGAACGGCATTGGAGAGTGCGGTCAATACCGGTCTTGCTCCGGCGGCAATGCCGCAGGTAGCCATGCCCACTACCACCCGAATATGATTGTGGTCCTCTGCACGAAGGCCTACCTGATTCTGCATTCTGTCGCGAATGGCTTTTAATTCTGCAAGAGTTTTCATTCTAACCTCCTGTTCTGTATAACAGGCGCCTAAATCTCTGCGCCCTGATCAACTTCACCTTTATTTTCTTTAAGAAATTCCGCAATGTACTGGGAAATCTCCGGTTCCGAAAAGGGAATTCCCCCTAGAATTTCTTTCAATTCCCTGGTATCCAATGTAAATTTTCTTCCATCAACCTGGTATGTATAGACGAAATCTGTCTCCGGATGATAAAGAATCAGCAGATGAATCGTGCTGCTGATATCTCCCAGAGGCATCCGGTCGATATGAGACAGGCCAAACACCGCTTTCACCTGGGTTCCTTTTCCTTTTTCCGACTGGATGGAAAAGCTTCCCCCCGTGCTCTCCGCCGCATATTTGTAAAAAGGCACCCCCAATCCCACTTTTCTGGTGGTTCTGGTGGTATAGAAAGGATCCGTCACCTGACTTACCTGCTCTGGAGTCATACCGCATCCATTGTCCGAAATCACCACAGTAAGCGTATCTGCTTCAGTATCGGCACAAATAGAAATCTCCACAAGCGTTGCTCCCGCCCTGGTGGAATTCTCCGCCACATCCAGTATGTTCAGGGAAATTTCCGGCATCATAAGCTAATTATATTTGGCTAAAATGCCAGGGATATCATCGGGAACCAGTCTGCCGTACACCTCGTCGTTAATCATCATTACCGGAGCCAGTCCGCAGGCGCCTACGCAGCGGCAGGAATCCAGAGAAAACTTTCCGTCCGGAGTACATTCCCCGTTGGTAATTCCCAGGATCTCCTCCAGCTTGGAGAAAATAGCGCCTGATCCTTTTACGTAGCACGCTGTGCCAAGACAGACAGAAATTTTATATTTGCCCTTAGGCTGAAGGGCAAACTGCGAATAAAATGTGGCTACGCCGTAAACCTTCTCCAGGGGAATTTCCATCTCATCAGAAATCATGGTCTGAACTTCAATGGGAAGATAACCGTAAATCTCCTGAGCCTTCTGCATAATGGGCATCAGTGCGCCAGGCGTATCCTTCAGCTCAGAAATCGCCTTCTTCAGGGCTTCCTCCTGCTCCTTCGTTCCGGAAAAGGGAACTGTTTGTTTTTTGCAAGCCATGGTGAAACCTCCTTATTTCGTTCCCGCAAAAGCGGGCCGCTCTCCTTCCGGTCTCCAGGAAGCTGGAGCCGGTTTATGTTGACTGCATTTTATGCAATGTATCTATATTCTATCATGTAATTGTGAAAAAATCCACATTATTTCATATTTCTCAAAAAAGGAGAAAACTTTCTTCTGTAAAAAATAGCTAAGTCCGATTTCTTCTCCGGTAAATTTCCGGACTGACGCCGGCATATCGGCGAAAAACCTTGCTGAAATAATTGCCGCAGGCAAAACCATTTTCTTCCGCAATTTCCTTCACCGTTTTTTCTGTCCCCAGCAGCTGGTTCATGGCTGCCTGGATCCGCTGCCGGGTTAAAAATTCAATAGGAGGAATTCCCATCTCTTTCTTAAAGCACCGGGAAAGATGCGCCGGGGAAACCTTCAAAACAGCAGCCACTTCCTCGATCCCCTGAAGGCGAGAAAATTCCTGACGCATGTATTCTGCCGCCCGTCCCGCCAGAAAACTTTTTCCCTCCAGTCCCGGATTTTCTGCTTGACGCAGGAGGCCGCATAAAAAACGGTAAAGAAATTCTCCGCCCTCGTACCGTTCAAGCCTTCCTCCCTTTGAAAGCCGTTTCTGCAGTTCCACAGCCATCCGTACAGGCCCGCTCTCCAAGTCCAGAAAAATCAGATCCCGTCCCATAGCCTTAAGTCTGGACCAAAAGGGTTCCACCGCAGAGCCGGCAAAATGAAGATAAAGAAACTCCCACTCCGCCGCAGGTTCATCTGGAAGGCAGTAGCGGCTGTCTTCCGGCAGATTGACAAAAAATCCATATCCTGGCTTTACCCGGTATTCTCTTCCCTGCCGGATAAAAATCCCTTCTCCGCGAAGAGTATATTGAAACAAATAGCCTTCGAAACAGCCCCTGGCTCGGTTATCAAAATCATATGGTTCATTCCGCCGCCGCTCTATTCCCCCATCCAGCAAAAGAAGGGGTTCATTCTCCATGGCGTCTGCATTTAATACGCCAAAAATCCCTGGTTCATAAAGCATCAAAAAATTACCCTTTCTGATCAAATAATCCTTCTTTTTCTTCCTGTATCCGCCTATTATAATAGATTTCACAGGGCAGGACAAGACGGCCTGCCCTTAATCATCTGATCAAATTTCTTAATTGATGCCGCTGATGCGGTCAAAGGAGGAACGATGAATAAAAACACATTTGCCCCACGCCCCCCTATGGGCTGGAACAGCTATGATTACTATGACACCACAGTCAATGAAGAGCAGGTAAAGCAAAATGCCGACTATATGGCCGCCCATTTAAAGTCCTTTGGCTGGGAGTATGTGGTAGTGGACATTCAATGGTATGCTTCCCGCCCCGGAACCATGCGGGATAAATTCCAGTATATTCCCTTTTCTCATCTGGAAATGGATGAATATTCCCGGCTGCTTCCCGATCCGGAGAGATTCCCCTCTTCTGCGGGAGGCCGCGGATTCGCCCCATTAGCAGAATACGTCCACAGCCTGGGACTGAAATTCGGCATTCATATCATGCGGGGAATCCCAAGACTGGCCGCTCATCTGCATATGGCGGTTCAGGGAACTGATGCTGCCGCCGATCAGATTGCCGACCCTTATTCGATCTGCGGCTGGAATCCGGATATGTACGGCGTGCGGAATACCCCAGAAGGCCAGGCCTACTATAACTCTCTTCTGGAGCTTTACGCCTCCTGGGGAGTAGACTTTATCAAATGCGATAATATCTGCAATACCAACAACAATATGCTTTTTCCCTCGGGAGCCGCTCCCTTCGCCGGCAAGGCGGAAATTGAAATGCTGGCCAACGCCATCCAGCATTGCGGCCGTCCCATGGTCCTCTCCCTTTCTCCCGGACCAGCCCTCATCGAACAGGCCTGGCACTATGAAAAGTATGCTAATATGTGGAGAGTCACCGATGATTTCTGGGACAGCTGGGATCTGCTTAAAGATATGTTCCGCCGGTGCCAGATATGGCAGAATCACGTATCTCCAGGCTGCTATCCTGACTGTGATATGCTTCCCATGGGCCGCCTTGGCAAAGGCTTCGGCCAGGAGAGAGAATCTCGTTTTACTTTTGAAGAGCAGAAAACCATGATGACTCTGTGGTGCATCTTTGGTTCTCCCTTGATGCTGGGGGCAGAACTGACCATGCTGGATGAACAGACCCTTTCCCTGCTGACGAACCCCCGTATTCTCTCCCTGCTTCCCTTCCCCGCCAGACAGCTTTGGCTCACAGAAAATGAGGCGGTATGGGCCGCGGAAAATCCGGAAACGGGAGAAAGCTATCTGGCCTTCTTTAATTTAAGTGACGAAGAGCGTACTCTGTCTCTTGCCTGGAATGAACTGATGGATTCCATGGAAAAGCTTCCGGACCAGGCCCCGTCCAGTCTTCTGGATTTGTGGTCTGGACAAAAGCTTCCTCTTTCCGGCAAGAAGATTGCTTTCCGCCTTCCCGCTCACGGCTGTGCCGCTTGGAAACTTTAACCGCAAATCTGATTTGGCTCAGGCATACCGGGAACTATTCTGATGCCTGAGCCAATTTATTGAGAAAGGAGCCGTGAATCAACATGGAATTCTATGCAGAAATGAAACTGGCGGGAGATGAATATGCCGGCGGGTTTTCCTGCGGCCTGACAATGACAGGAAGCAAAACCATCAAAGGCTTTACTCCCATTTCAGAAACGCCGGAGAAAACTCAATATCAAAACGAACGAGGAATTATCCTCACCGTACATAAGAAAAAAGACGGCGCCGCTCTTAGAACCTGGAGTACGGTACACAATGGAAGCCAAGAAGAGATTACCCTGGAGATGCTGGCATCCTTCGTCTTAACCAATGTAGAAGCCGATAAAATTCACCGTCTTCAGTCGTTTTGGAGTGCAGAGGGAAAACTGAGAACGGAAACCATAGAAGATCTGCATCTGGAAAAATCCTGGAGCGGAGCCGGAGTACGGATCGAAAAATTCGGAAATGTAGGGTCCATGCCCGTTCGAAAATACTTTCCTTTTCTGGCCCTGGAAAACACTTCCACCGGAAAGTTTTTAGGCATCCAGCTATACTGCGCCTCCTCATGGCAGATGGAAATTCTTTGCAGCGAAAGCCAGCAGCTTACCGTCACCGGAGGGCTGGCAGACAGAGATTTCGGCCATTGGATGAAAAAACTTACCCCTGGAGAACATTTTCGCTCCCCAGAAGCAGTAATTGCAGAAGGAAATTCTCTATATGAAATCTGTGATAAGCTGGTGAAAGCCCAGCATCCTCAGATCTCTCCGGCCGATGAAGACATGGGCATTGTCTTTAATGAATTCTGCACCACCTGGGGAAATCCTTCCTTGAAAAACATCCAAAAAATTTGCGATAAAATTGCCGGAAAGGGAATCCGCTATCTGGTGATCGACTGCGGCTGGTACGGAGGCGCAAAGGACTGGTACCGAAATATCGGAGACTGGGAGGTCAATCAGGAAACTTTCCCAGGAGGGCTGAAGCAGGCTGCAGACTATATCCGTTCTAAAGGAATGATCCCTGGCCTATGGTTCGAAGCAGAAAATGTGGCAGATCAAAGCAAAAGCTATCAAAACACCGCTCATCTGGTAAAAAAGGACGGACTTCCCCTGACCGTCGGCCAGCGGAGATTCTGGGATATGGAAGATCCCTGGGTAACGGATTACCTGGACCAAAAAGTCATCCGCACCTTAAAGGACTGCGGTTTCGGCTATGTGAAAATTGATTATAACGAAACCATGGGAATGGGGTGCGACGGCGGAGACAGTCTGGGAGAGAGCCTTTACCGGAAAATTGCAGCAAGCCAAAAATTCTTTCAACGAATTCGTCAGGAAATTCCAAATATTGTAATCGAAAATTGTTCCAGCGGGGGCCATCGTCTGGAGCCTTCCATGATGGAACTGGTCAGCCAGGCCAGCTTTTCCGATGCTCATGAAGCACTGTCCATCCCGTTAATTGCCGCCAATCTCCATGCAGTCATCCGCCCGGACCAAAGCCAAATCTGGGCAGTAATACGGGCAAATGACAGCGAGGAGCGGATCTATTACTCAATGATCTCCACCTTCTTAGGCAGAATGTGCCTCAGCGGAGACATCTGCGATCTTTCTGAAAAACAATGGCAGCTGATCCAGGAGGGAATTAGATTTTACCAGAAAGCCGCGGATATCATCAAACACGGGGTCACCATCCAAAGAACCTGCAGCACCGAAAGCTACAACCATCCCCAGGGAGAACAGCTGGTTATCCGCCAATGGAACAGCCGCAGGCTTATTATCCTTCATCGTTTTGAACATTCACACAATATCCAGCCAGCATTTCCTTCCTCGGCAAAAATTATTTCCGAATACGGAAGGGCAGACAGGGATTTTAGTGCGAAGGCATGGATCTATGAATTGCCCTCAGCATCTTTTCTTCCGTCATTCTGACGAATTTTCTTGTTCCCCATTTAGTTTAGCAGTATAATGTGAATAACGATTTTCTTCGCTTTCCCGCCCTTCCTCGGCGGGAAAGCGCCTGTTTTATTGTCCACATTGAAAAAAGGAGATTTCTTTTATGACTGTAAAAGATGTACGAGATATCTTAAATGCCCGGGTACTTGCGGGTGAAGACTTGATGGACCAGGAAGTCCGCTCCGCCTGCGGCTCAGATATGATGAGCGATGTGCTGGCCTTCTCTAAAGATCACTCTATTCTTTTAACGGGACTGTGCAATCCCCAGGTTATCCGCACGGCAGAAATGCTGGATATTGTCTGCGTCATTTTTGTCCGTGGAAAAAAGCCGGACGATTCCATTATCCAGATGGCCAAAGAACGTGGACTTGTGGTCCTGGCCACAGGCCACAGAATGTTTTCATCATGCGGCATGCTTTATGCAGCCGGGCTTGGCGGAGGTGCAATTTAATGGATGATGCCATTCACTTAACTTATATTATTTCTCCAGATGACTTCACCCGGGCAGGAGAAGCCAGCAGCGATGTAAAGAAAAAACTGAAGCAGCTTGGAATCAGCCCGGAAGCCGTGCGCAAAACAGCCATTGCCATGTACGAAGGCGAAATCAATATGGTGATTCACGCTAAAGGCGGCCAGATTGATGTGGACATCACCCCGGAGAAGATAATTATGGTACTTGACGATGTGGGGCCTGGAATTCCAGATGTGGAGCTAGCCATGCAGGCCGGATACTCCACCGCGCCGGACGAGGTCCGCTCCTTAGGGTTCGGAGCTGGAATGGGCCTGCCCAACATGAAAAAATACACCGATGAGATGGATATCCAGACACAGATCGGTGTAGGCACAAAGATCACAATGGTGGTGAAGATTTAATGGATAAGTTTTATCATTCTGTCCGCCTGGATTCCCAGCTCTGTAAAGGCTGCATCAACTGCATTAAACGCTGTCCCACAGAGGCCATCCGGGTTCGGAACAAAAAGGCGCAGATCAACAGCAAATTCTGCATCGACTGTGGAGAATGCATTCGTGTCTGTCCTCATCATGCAAAATATGCTATTTATGACAAGATCGAGGCCATCCGCCAGTATGAATACACGGTGGCTCTTCCTGCACCTAGTCTTTACAGTCAGTTTAACAATCTGGATGACGTGAACATTGTATTAAACGCCCTGCTTCTTATGGGTTTTGATGATGTATTTGAGGTCAGCGCAGCGGCAGAGCTGGTATCCGAGGCCACCAGGACATATATTGCCGAACACGGCGACCAGCTTCCCATTATCAGTACAGCCTGCCCCTCAGTGGTGCGCTTAATCCGTGTCCGCTTCCCCAATCTGATTCCTCACATGCTTCCTCTTAATCCGCCGGTGGAAGTGGCTGCTATGCTGGCTGTCCGCCAGGCCATGGAGAAAACCGGACTGCCCAGAGAAAAAATCGGCATCTTCTTTATCTCCCCCTGCCCCTCCAAAGTGACCTACGTGAAAGCACCTCTTGGGAACGAGCGGAGCCAGGTAGACCGGGTTCTTGCCATTAAGGACGTTTATCCCCAGCTTCTCTCCCGAATGAAAGCAGTGGGGAAGGATTACCCGGAAATCGGCACCTCCGGCAAAATCGGCATCAGCTGGGGACGCAGCGGCGGGGAATCCAGCGGACTGCTGTCGGAAAACTATCTGGCAGCCGATGGAATTGAAAATGTAATCCGGGTGCTGGAGGATCTGGAAGACCAGAAATTTACCAATCTGGACTTTATTGAGCTGAACGCCTGCAACGGCGGCTGTGTCGGCGGCGTTCTCACTGTAGAAAATCCCTATGTGGCGGAAACAAAATTAAAACGGCTCCGCCGGTACATGCCTGTAGCCAGAACCCATATGACCCAAAATGCAGAAGAAGTCATTCCCTGGACCACCGGCGTGCAGTATGAACCGGTTTTCCGCCTGGGAGATACCATGACAGAAAGCTTCATCCGCCTCAATCAGGTGGAGCGGCTGTGCAAAAAGCTTCCCGGCTTAGACTGCGGCTCCTGCGGCGCCCCTACCTGCAAGGCCCTGGCAGAAGACATTGTCCGCGGCCAGGCTCAGGAAACAGACTGCGTATATTACCTTAGAGAGAATCTTCACAAGCTTTCAGAGGAAGTTTCTCTTTTAGCTGACGACCTGGCGGAAGGCGAGAAAGGAGGCCAGGAAACTCTCCGGCTGCTGAAGGAATACATCCACCGGATTTCCGATGAAATGAGTCTTCTGGACAACCGGGAGGAGAAGGAAAAGGAGGAGGGCTGATATGTTTACCGTTGATCAATTAATTCACAGCGGATTATTTACGCTGGTCAATGAAGGAGAAGATACCCAGAGGGAAATCACCGTTCCTTTCTGCTGCGACCTGCTCAGCATGGCCATGGGAAAGGCGCCGGCAGGATGCGCCTGGGTAACTGTAATGGGAAATATGAACACACTGGCAGTTGCCTCCCTCACTGACGCCGCCTGCGTCATCCTGGCAGAAGGCTGCAGTCTGGATGAGGCCGCCCAAGCAAAAGCCAAAGTCCAGGGAATAACCGTACTGAAAACCCAGCTGCCCATATTTGCAGCGGCTCTGGCCATCCATCAGCAGCTTTCGGAGGCTTCCTTATGATCAGCCTCACTTATGATCTCCATCTTCACTCCTGCCTATCCCCCTGCGGAGATGAAGAAATGACCCCATGGAACATTGCCGGCATGGCGGCAGTTCTTGGTCTGGATGTTATCGCCCTTACCGACCATAACTCCTGCAAAAATTGCCCGGCCCTGATGGCAGCAGCGGAAGAATACGGCGTCCTGGCGATTCCCGGCATGGAACTTACCACCTCTGAAGAAATCCACGCAGTCTGTCTCTTTCCTCATTTAGAAGAGGCTATGGATTTTGACCATTATGTTTACCGCCGTCTGATGCCGTTTCCCAACAACGAAGCAATTTTCGGGCGGCAGCTGATCCGCGGATTAGATGATGAAATCTCCGGCTCCGTTCCTAATCTTTTGATCAACAGTACGGAAATCTCCTTCGAAGGGCTTTGGGAACTGGTCCTGTCCTACGGCGGAATCATGTTTCCCGCCCATATCGACAAATCCTCCAACAGTCTGATTGCCAGCCTGGGGCAGATTCCTCCAGACAGCTGTTTTACCACAGCCGAGGTGAAAAATCTGAAAACGCTGCATCAGCTGAAAAAGGATCATCCGTATCTGGAAAATTGCCGGATTATCAGCAATTCCGACGCCCACTATCTGGAACATATCCATCAGCCAAATCTGACTCTTCTGGCAGAAGAAAAAAGTGCGGAGGCCGTTATCCAGGCGCTCTTAACTCCCTGGGGGCAGCCACTTTCTAAAGGTTAACTAAAGAACTGACGGTTTTCTTAAAAATTCCTATTAAATTTATCTCCCTGCTTGTATCCTGCTGTTTTTCATTGTAAAATGTAGGACGTACAGCAAAATTTTCACAAGGGGGATTTTAGTTGATGAAGAAAAAGCTGAAAACCTTAGTTCTGGCTGCGGTTTTCTCTTGCTGCCTTGGAGGGCCTGCCCTTAGTTTTCCGGCATACGCTGCTGAAGAAGGAACTGCCACCGCCATCATTCAGGTGGGCGGCGATGGACAGACCACTCGATACATCTCCTCGGAGGCCGGGATGATCTCCGACGCACAGGTTAGCCAGGCAGCTGAGAACCTTCAAAATTCCGTATCCGAGGCGGTCCGCCTTGCAGGGGAAACCTTATCCTCCGCTCCAGTTCAAAGCAGCCCATCTCCCGGCATCCGCACCCTGGATCCGTCTAAGCCTATGATTGCTTTGACCTTTGATGACGGTCCTTATGCTCCGGTGGGGAATCGGATTATGGACGTAATGAATCAATATGGCGGCCGATGCACCTTCTTTATGGTCGGCAGCCGGGTACCTTCCTACCAGACTGAAGTACAGCGGATGGTCAAGGAAGGGTTTGAGGTGGCCAATCATACTCAGGACCACAAATATCTCCATCAGCTGGGGGCAGAGGCGGTCAGAGCTCAAGTAGAAGCCTGCAACAACACCATCGAAGCGGTTTCCGGTGTTCGTCCTGTGTTGATGCGTCTTCCCGGCGGATACAAAAATGCCACGGTAATGGCCAACGTAAAGATGCCGGTGATCCTTTGGAACGTTGATACCAACGACTGGAAGCACCGGAACGCTCAGTCTGTCATTAATGCAGTGCTGGGAAAGGTTAAGGACGGAGATATTATTCTTATGCATGAATTATACACTTCCACAGCAGAAGCAGTGGAAGCTCTGGTTCCTGCACTCACCGCCCAAGGCTTCCAGCTGGTGACCGTCAGCGAACTGGCTTATTATAAAGGGATTTCCCTGGAACCAGGGCAGATCTATCATTCCATTCCCTAGCTGCTTTTTATGAAGCGGAGTACTGATTCCGTCAATAAAAAACAGGGGCGAAAGCATGCTGATCAAGTATGCCTTTGCTCCTGTTTTTGTGGTTTTTGACCGCTGTGCCCAGTAAGTTAATAGTAGATCCCGCAGTCTTCCTTCTGGTAAAGCTTTACCATCTCACTGCCTGGAATTTTCAGTCCTGCCGGTTCCCCATCCAGCGTACCCTGGAGAATTCCCTCCATACACTCAATCAGTGTTCTGATCTTCTCCGCCGGAATCGGCGCAGTATTGTGATGTGGATAAACCAGCGAAAATCTTCCCTCTTCTGCCATAGTCCAAAGTCTCTTTAAAGTTTCCAGATAAACGGAAGGACGGCGGTTCCGGCCAAACATATACACCGGCCCAAGGGATACCGTATCACCGGAAAATAAAAGTTTTTCCTCTTCATCCAAAAGGGCAATGGAACCAGGAGTATGTCCTGGACAGTGAAGCACCAAAAAGCGTTTCCCTCCCAGATCCAAACAGTCCCCTTCCTTCAGGCACTGAAAGCGGACGTATCCAGGCAGAGGACCTGCTGTTTTCCAACCAAAACATAAGCCCGAACCATCTGCTGGTCAATCGCATAGATCCAGTCTGCAAGCTGGACCATTTTCGTCTGCATTCCACTCACCGGACATCTCTCCTTTTTTTAATCTCTGTTCATGTTTCTTTTTCCTATTTTGCCGGCACAATCTCCAGCCAGTATCCATCAGGGTCATTAATAAAATAAATCCCCATCTTCGGGTTCTCGAAACAGATGCATCCCATTTCTTTATGCTTTTGATAAGCTGCTTCCATATCATCCACGGAAAAAGCCAGATGAATCTCGTTGTCTCCCAAATCGTAATGATCCTTTTCCCAGTCTCTCAGCCAGGTTAATTCCAAAGTAAATCCTGTGGCGCCGTCTCCCATATATACTAAAATAAAGCTTCCATCCTCTGCCTCTTTCCGGCGTACTTCTTTCAGGCCCAGCGCCTCCTCATAAAACTGAATAGACCGTTCCAGATCCACCACATTATAATTATAATGAACAAACTGAAATTTCATGAATTTTCCTCCTTTTGCATAAACACCTCGCCCCGCCGGCTGATCTTCACCACACGGTCCCGATAAGGGCTGTCAGAGTGCTCCTCCAGCCACCGGTCTATAATGTTATAATTTTCCCAGCAATGCATGGGATAAGCTTTCCGGGGATGAAAATTTTCCAAAAAATAATCCATCCCAAGACAATAATCCTTTTCCTGTCTGGGATCCAGGGGAAGAAATGCTGCGTCAATGGTTTTGCCGGAGAGAGGCTCCAGATTTTTTCGATAATTTACCTGCATCTGCTGATTCCAGCCTTCCGGTTCTCCCTCCCATCGCCAATCATTCAAGTCCCCGGCATGATACAGCGTCCAAGTTCCATCTCCTGCTTCCACCAGAAACGCCACTCCTTCATCAGTAGACTTCAGCGCCAAAACATGGATTTCTTCATCCTGCCACTCCTGCCTGGGTTTAAGCTGTATCAGCTTGTTCCAGGCCCATTCCGGAACCCGGCTGCGCCAGATATCCCGTGAAAAAATATACCGTACCTGCGGCAACGTCCGGGTAAGAGAGAAAATCTCCGGATTATAATGATCCCCGTGACGGTGGCTGGCAAATACATAGAGCGGCTTGTCCCCCGCCGGCATGGGAAGCTCTCCCACATAATAGTCAAACAGGATCTGGCAGCTTTTCGTCTCCACCATAAATCCACTGTGACCAATGTACGTAATTTTTATCATTCGCCAAGGCTCCTTCCACCAATTCCTGCTCCGCCTGCCCTTCACTCGGCGAAAGCAGCTGATTTCAGTGTAACACAGACCCTAAACTTCTTCAAGTTCTCCCTCTGGCTTTCCCGCAAAGAAAGGGCCAGTCAGAAATCTGCTCCTTCTCTGACTGACCCTTTTCCTGATTTAATCATTCACCCCCGTCCGGCATCCTCCATGAAAACTGATCCAGCAGTCGTGTTATACGCCGGAATAGGCAGCAAATCCTCCGTCAACCGGGATCACCACCCCAGTAATAAAACCTGCGGCCTGATTGTTCAGCAAAAACAGCAGAGCGCCGTTTAATTCCTCCGCCTCACCGAACCGCCCCATAGGCGTCGCAGCAAGAATCTTCGCCGTTCTGGCAGTCGGAGTGCCGTCATCGTTGAACAAAAGCTTTTCATTCTGCTTAGTCACAAAGAATCCAGGGGCAATGGCATTTACTCTGATGCCCACCTTGGAAAAATGCACCGCCAGCCACTGGGTAAAGTTGCTGATGGCCGCCTTAGCCCCGCTGTAGGCGGGAATCTTTGTCAGCGGAGTAAATGCATTCATGGAAGAAACATTTAAAATATTGCATCCCTCTCTTCCGATCATATCTCGGGCAAATACCTGGCTGGGAAGCAGCGTTCCGATAAAATTTAAATTAAAGACAAACTCCACGCCCTTCTGATCCAAATCAAAGAAAGAAATGGTGTCTGATTCAATGTCCCCTATCTCAAAATACTCTTTTGTGGTGGTAGCCCTGGGATTATTTCCTCCGGCTCCATTGATCAGAATATCACATGGCCCCAGCTCAGAAAGGACTTTGGCATGAACCTGCTCCAGGTTCTCTTTATCCAGCACGTTAGCTTTATAAGCTTTAGCCTCCCCGCCTGCCTCTCGAATCTCCTGCGCCACCTTCTCAGCCGCTTCTTCATTTAAATCCAGCACTGCGATTTTTGCCCCTGCTTCTGCCAACGTCCTTGCAAACATTCCGCAGAGCACTCCCCCTGCGCCTGTAATGACTGCTGTTTTTCCTGTTAAATCAGTTCCAAATGATAATGCCATAGGTATTTTCTCCTTCTCCTAGAATCAGCCATGGTTCGGCCCTCTGCCTATTTCTGACTCATTTTCTCAATCGCCTCAAACAGACCGTTAAGGTAAGTAGCGCCCAGAGCCCGGTCATACAGCCCATATCCGGCACGTCCCGTCTCACCCCAGATCATCCGTCCGTGATCTGGTCTTACATAGCCGTCAAAGCCATTATCATAAAGCGCTTTGGCGATTGCAAACATGTCCAGGGAACCGCAGGAAGATAAATGAGCCCTCTCCTCAAAGCCCTGATTGTCCGGAAGGATGGCCACATTCCTCATGTGGACAAAATGAATCCGTCCCATGGCTGCATATTTGGCCGCCATCTTGACAACATCGTTTTTGTTGGAACAGCCCAAAGAACCGGTGCACAAGGTAATTCCGTTGTGCTTGTCATCCACCAGTTTTAAAAACCGGTCCAGATTCTTCTCATCAGTAATAATCCGGGGAAGTCCAAAAATGCTCCAGCAGGGATCATCCTCATGAATCGCCATATTCACATCGCACTCCGCCGCCACAGGGATAATCCGCTCCAGGAAATATTTCAGATTATTCCAAAGATCTTCTTCCGTCATGGCATTGTATTCTGCCACAACTTCCTTCAGCTCTTCTCTGGTATAGCTGGCGTCCCACCCTGGAAGAGTCAAGTCGCTGTCGCTCTCCAAGGGGTTAACCTTGTCTACCTGATCCTGATAGTAAACCAGGGAGGTGGAACCGTCTGCCAGCTCATGATCAAGCTGGGTTCTGGTCCAGTCAAATACCGGCATGAAATTGTAGCAGATGCACTTTACCCCTGCCTCGGCTACTCTGCGGATATTTTCACAGTAATTTTCAATATAACGGTCTCTGGTGGGTTTTCCCAGCTTAATGTCCTCATGAACAGGAATACTCTCGATAACCTCAAAATGAAGTCCTGCATCCTCTACCTGCTGTTTCAATGCGGCAATGCTTTCTCTGCTCCACACTTCGCCTACCGGCACATCATAAACTGCCGTCACAATGGAATGCATTCCCGGAATCTGACGGATCTTTTCCAAGGTCACCTTGTCGTCTTCTCCGTACCATCTGAATGATAATTTCATGATGCAAATCCTCCTTACATAATATTGTTTTTCCTTGCTCTCTGGACTTCTTTGTTGATGGTTTTATTATACAAGAGTCCTCTTTTTCTGACCAGTGTAAGAGTTGTTGCTTACATTGCAAAACTTGCTGTTTCGTGATACAATATTTTCATTCTTGCAAAATAATCTGTATTTTTTCCTTTTCCCACATCATTCTTGAAGATTGAGGAGGTCTCCCGTGAAAAAAGAGCTTTCTACCGGCTTTGATGCAAGGCAGTACATGAAGTCCGAAGACTTTGAAATATTCTACTATAAAGACACCAGTCTCTCCCACGTAGAACCTCACGCCCATGACTATTATGAATTCTATTTCTTTTTAGAAGGTCAGGCAGAATATCTTCTGGGGAACCAGCTCCATCATCTTGAGCCAGGAGACTATCTGCTGATTCCTCCGGGAATTCTTCACAATGCAGAGAAAGTTTCCTCCAGCCTCCCCTACCGGCGTTTTGTCCTGTGGTTCAGTCGTCCCTTCTTTCATTCTCTGTGCCAGGAAGATTCAGAGGGCTTCGGCTATGCCTTCCGTCTAGCCCAAGAGCGGAAGGGCCTCCATCTGAAAACAGATTCCATTACAGCCCAGGAAACCTTGGGGCTCCTTATGGAAATCATGGAAGAAAAGCAGGGCGCCCGTCCATTCCGCTCCATCACCCTGCGCCTGGGGATCTGTTCCTTTCTGGTTTATTTAAACCGGCTGACTTATGATTTGGAACACCCGGTTTCTGCCTCCTATGAATCCGCCCTCTACGCCAGCCTCTGCGACTATATCAACCAGCATTTAGAAGAGGATTTATCCTTAGACCGGCTGGCCAGCTTTTTTTTCGTCAGCAAATACCACATTTCTCATGTATTCAAGGATCGGATGGGAATCTCTCTCCATCAGTATATCCTGAAAAAACGTCTTCACGCATGCAAAAATGCCATTCTTTCAGGAATGGCATTTGCAAAAATTTGTCAGCAATATGGATTTCATGATTATACCGCATTTTATCGTGCCTTTAAGAAAGAATACGGCATCTCTCCAAAGGAATACCGGGAACAGCACGCCATGGTTCAGCCGGACCTGCCCCAGCAGCCATAACCGGCAATTCTTCCTCCAGCCTGCTTTACGCCGCTTTTGCCAGAGACACGCTGTCCTTTTTAGGAAGCCGCCTGCGCACCAGAAGGAAGCAGATCAGATGAGCCGATGCGGTAATGATCCAGCTCACCGGATAGGACAAATACAGCACAAATAAAGTATGCTGCCACTGGAAAATCGTAAAGATCCAGAGGATTCTCAAGCCGCAGGCGCCTGTAAGCGACACCAGCATCGGGAAAACCGAGTACCCCAGCCCTCTAAGGCTTCCCACCAGCACATCCATCCAGCCGCACAAAAAATACGTTCCGCAGATAATCGTAAGCCGCATAAAGCCATACCGAATCACCTCCGGATCTGTAGAATAAATCCTAAGGAGCTGATGCCCAGCCAGAACGAAGCCTCCTCCAACGGTCACGCCCACCGCCGTCACCACTGCCAGGCACAAAATCAGCACTCGATTAATCCGGCTGTATTTTCCGCCTCCCAGGTTCTGGCTGGTAAAGCTTAAATTCGTCTGGTAGAGGGCATTCATGGCATTATATACGAAGCCCTCCAGGTTGCTGGAAGCCGTGCTCCCCGCCATGGCCACCGAACCGAACCCATTGATGGAGGACTGGATCAGCACATTTGAAATGGAGAATACCGCTCCCTGGAATCCTGCCGGAAGACCAATCTTGGCAATCCGCTTTAACACCTCTGCCTTCACCCCCAACCGGGACAGTACCAGACGGTAAGAACTGTCTGTTTTCATCAGACACCGGCATACTAAAACTGCAGAGATGCACTCGGAAATCACTGTGGCCAGAGCTACTCCTGCCACATCCATGTGAAACTGAATCACAAACACCAGATTCAACACCGCATTGGTAATACCTGCAATAATCAGATACAGCAGCGGTCTCCTGGTATCTCCCACCGCCCTAAGAATTGCCGCACCGAAGTTGTACAACATCAGAACCGGCATTCCAGCAAAATAAATCCGCATATAAAGCACAGCCTTAGGAAGCACCTCATCCGGCGTTCCCATCAGTCTCAGCAAAGGACCAGAAAGCAGAAAGCCCACAAAGATCAGCCCGGTGCCGCAGATCAGGCTGATGGTTACTGCCGTATGAACTGTTTCGCTTACCTGTTCATCCTTTCTGGCGCCGAAATACTGAGCTACCAGCACATTCGCTCCTACTGACAATCCAATAAACACATTGATCAGAAGATTAATCAGCGAGCTGGTAGAACCAACCGCTGCCAGGGACTCATGCCCGGCAAACCGGCCTACCACAATCACATCAGCCGCATTAAACAGAAGCTGCAGAATGCTGGAAAGCATCAACGGAATCGCATAAATCAGGATCTTTCCCAGCAGCGGACCATTGCACATGTCCATCTCATAAGACTTTTTCATTTGTATACCCCCGCCTTTTCTTGAATCCACCCTGGATTTCTCCATTCTTTCCCCAAAATCCCCGGATGCATTCATATTGTTTCGGGGTTTAGTATAGCACATCTCTGGTGATTTGCAACGGATATTCTAACGACAGCGAAGGGTTCTCCTTGAACCGCTGTGATAAACCACTTAACAGAAAATCTGTCCCGTGTTATAATAAGCGTAAACGCAAAGCAGGAGGTACAAAAATGGCGCTTGTAAGACAAAACGCCCTCTCTCTGCCCACCATGAACGAATCGTGGGCGCAGACGGCTCTTAATTATGAAAAAAATAATTTAACAGTAATCGATTATTGGTGTTCCCCAAGCATGACATCTACCGACCCGGCCAGACATGCTGAACTGGTGGGAAGAGTAGTTCAGGTAGCCTTTGAAGAGTATTCCAATGTAGTGCTCTACGGCACCATTAAATCCATCGAAATCCTGTCTGTTGAAGAAACCTTTGAAAAATACGGTCCTGAAGGCCTTAACATTCTGGGCCTTCCCAAATGTACCAGCGTAACGGATTTTCTCAGGGAGATCCACGAAACCTTGACCTCTTCTAATCCGGAAAAGATCAATATGTTCTCTTCGCTGGCCAATATCGTGATTGAGATTCGCCCTCTTCCCCCGTACTTACGAAGCGGCAGGGGAAACCGCACGATTATTCACTAGAATTCATGGCAAATAAGGCTGCCTGCAGAAAATATATTCTGCAGGCAGCCTTATTCTTCAGCAAATTCTCCCCGAAAATTCCGCTCTCCTTATCCGAGGACCTTTTGATAAGCTAATCTTGGGCTTCCGTCTGCCAGATAAATTCTCCCGCAATAAGAAAACCCATTCTTTTCCAGCACATGCTGCATCACCCGGTTGTCTTCATGGGTGTCAATGCGCAGATTCCCGCATCCTGCCTTGAGACATTGCTGTGCAGCCCAGGCAAAACAAGCGGCAGAAAATCCCTTCCCTCTGCCGGAAGAAGCCACCCGATGTATCACGCCATAAGGCTGGGCATTCAGCCAGCTTCCGCCTTCAATCCGCTGATAAGAAGGATCCTCCTCTATGGCAAAATAAAAGGTTCCCAGAATCTCTCCCTTTTGGACGGATCCCTCCTCTCCGCTTTCCTCGAGCCCTTCTGCCAGGGCCACATAAGCTTTTCCTTCCTGAATCCCCTTTTCTACCACCTCCGGCTGAGGATAACTGTCCTTCCACTGATTTGGATTTCCGGTTTCCTTCATAAACGCCCTTGCCCTTGCGTAAAGCTTCAGCAGTTCTTCCATATCCTTTTTCTCTGCTTTTCTGATTATCATCCTTCTTCTCCCTCTTTCCGGCTTTTTCCTGCTGTTTCATAATAAAAAATATACTGCTGCAGAATTCCAGAATATTGTTGATAACGCGCAAAGGGAAAACCCTGGGGATAATGGGTCTTTAACACCTGCGCAATATGAGTGTCCACAGGAAAGGCATCCAGATGATGCAGGCCGAACAAACAGACGCATTCCGCCACCTTAATCCCCACGCCGCGAAGCTTAAGCAGTTCCAAAAGAGCCTCCTGATGATTCAGGTCTTTCAGCCCGCTAAGACTGCATTCTCCCTCTTCCACCATTCTGGCAGTTTCCTGAATGTACTCTGCCCGATACCCCAGTCCGCATTCCCTCAATTCCTGGAGGGAAGCCTCTTTTAACGCTTTCGGCTGAGGAAAGGCAAAGTAACGCTGTCCTCCCGCCTGTTCCCTTTCTTCGCCAAAACGGCTGCAGACCGCTTCCACACACCGGCGGATTCTGGGGATATTATTTCTCTGGGAAATAATAAAGGTAATGATCATTTCCCACAGATCCTGACGCAGAATTCGGAGTCCCCATCCGGTCTGAGCCGCCTTCATCAGATAATGATCTTCCGGATCAATTCGTCGGACAGCCTCCTGATAATCTGTATCCAAATCAAAATACTGCCGCCAAAACCCTTCCCATTCTTCCTGACTGCAGGAAAGAAGATACCGGTCCCCATGCTCTTTTGCCGGCTGAATTTCCAAGTACCGGTCTGCAGCCAAGATCAGGAAACTTCCCGCTTCTGTTTTCCTCATCCGAAAGCATTGTCCGCTGGATGCAATCTGTCCTAATTCCATACAGGGAATTCGTACTTCCATGATTTCTCCTCCGGTTTTTCAGGCAAAAACTGCCGCAGAAGTTCTGCGGCAGTTTTCTGTTATCCTTCTATTTTTTCTCTTGCTTCAGGTCAATCAGTCTAAATGAGCCATATAAGCCATCGCCGCATCAATGCAGGCGTCCATTCCTGCCTTATGGCTGTCCAGGCAAAGGTGGTAATTCTGGGGCTTTCCCCACTCGTTGCCGGTATAATACTGATAGTAATCCCGCCTCTTTTGGTCAATCTCCCGTACTTTCTTCTCCATCTGGCGAAGCTCCGTCTCCGGAAGATTCTGCAGGGCCATAAGCCGCTGCACTCTCTTTTTAAAGCTGGCGTAGATAAAAAGATTCAGGCACTGCTCGTCCTTCAGCACCATATCGGCGCATCGCCCGACAATCACACAAGGACCGTGCTGGGCCAGGCGCCGGATCACTCTGGACTGGGCCATGAAGGTCTGGTCAGACATGGGCACTTCATAGACAGAGGAGAACGGCGTGTATTCCACCTCTTTTTTCTCCATGAATGCTTCATCGTACATCTCGAAAATATGCTCTTCGATTTCAATGTCGTCCGCCGCCATCCGAATCAGCTCTTTATCGTAAAAAGGAATTCCCAGCCGGTCCGCCAGCCGGCGCCCCAGCTCTCGTCCTCCACTTCCAAACTCTCTGCTTATGGTAATGATCTTCGTCATGGTTGCACCTCCTGATTCTGGCTTATCCACAAGTATCCTGCAGACTTCTGCTGCCTTCCTCTCCCGGGCTTTCCCCGCCAACATCATTCCAGAAATTAGTCCAGAACGCTCTTAATGTACTCAGCAATCTCCGGAACCTGGCAGTTAGCAAAGAAATACTCCTTGAACTTCGGTCCGCTGATGGTGGTCTTTAAGAAATCCTGATCAATTTCCTTTAAGATGGTCAGCATATCCTTATGGGTGATCTCCTTTACTCCATCCAGGATCTTTTTATTTCTCTGCTCAGGAACAACTCTCTCCTTAGGATATCCGCCGCCGCTCTCGCAGCCGAACAGCTTCTCAAAGATGTACTGGAGACGAAGCTCAGCGCCCCAGCCGAAGCCCTTTGCAAAAGGAAGGGCAATGGCGTTGCCGTCATTAATCTGCGCAAACATGTAAGCATCCTCAGCATCTACAATATGTCCGCAAAGCACGCCGGGGAATGCATTCAGCGCCAGCATAGCGCCTTCGCCGGTTCCGCATCCGGTTACTACGTAATCAGCAGCCTTAGAATTCAGCAGAATCGCTGCCAGAAGGCCGTTCATTACGTAGGTAAGCTGAGTCTCATCCTCTGCTGTATACATGCCGTAGTTATATACCGTATGGCCCATAGGCTCTACGATTTTCTTTAAATTATCACAAATCATCTCATTTTTCGCCGCCTGGCTGTTTTCGTTGATTAATGCAATCTTCATATGAATCTTCTCCTTTTTAGACAAATTTTCAGACTTCAGAACAAAAGTCGATGAAAATAGTTTACTACAGATCGGCAAAAAGCGCAATCCCTATCCCCTGGCAAAGAGTTTACCTTTTCGCCTTTTTTCCCATGGTACAGGCGCTGGCAAATACGAAGGCCAGGAAGCACAGGGCAACTGCCATCCATCCAACAAGACGGAGAGTGCTTCCGCCTTTAAACATATCGTAATACCCCTTCAGATAAATGATCAAAATGATCAGCGGGATGCAGTAGGACACATACCACTTCAGTCCTGCCGGGAAATGAATTCCTTCTCCTGCATTTGCTTCCTTCAGGAAATTCATCCATCCCCATCCGTTCCTTCTGGTACAGAACAGTACATAGCCTAAACTTCCTAAAGGAAGCAGATTGTTGGACACAATAAAGTCCTCAAAATCCATAATGGTTGTTCCCTGTCCTAAAGGCGCAATCCCGGAAAGCAGGTTAAAGCCCAGAACACAGGGCATGCTCAGCACCATAATCGCCGCAGCGCAAACCAAAACGCTCTTTTTTCTTGACCAGCCGAAAAGGTCAATATTAAACGAAATCAGATTTTCAAACACCGCAATAATGGTCGTCAGCGCTGCAAAGGACAAAAACAGGAAGAACAACGCGCTCCATACGGCGCCCCCCGCCATCTGCGCAAAAATATTCGGCAGGGTGATAAATACCAGACTGGGGCCGGAGCCTGGCTCAATGCCAAAGGCAAAGCAAGAAGGAATAATAATAAATCCAGCCATCAATGCAACGGAAGTATCCAGCACTGTGATGCTGATGGCCTCGCCCGTAAGGCTTCTCTCCTTAGGCATATAGCTTCCGAAAATCATCATGGCGCCGATTCCGATGGATAAGGTAAAGAAGGACTGACTTAAGGCGCCGAACACCACATTTCCAATACCATTTTCCACCATCTTTTTAAAATCAGGAATCAGATAAAACCGCAGTCCAGCTTCCGCTCCATCCATTAACACCGAGTGAACTGCCATCACCAGCATAATCATCAGCAGCGCCGCCATCATTACCTTGGACACTTTTTCAATGCCGTTTTTTAATCCCATAGCACATACGGCAAAACAGGCTACGCAGACCAAAAGCGTCCAGAAAATCATGGTAGGCGCATCTGCCAGCATGGAATTAAAGGCACCGGTCACATATTCCGTCGATGCTCCCATAAACTCTCCGCGAAGGCTGCGCCAGCAATAATAAAGCATCCAGCCTCCTACCATAGTATAAAACATCATCAGCAGATAGCATCCCAAAATTCCGATCCATTTCATCCAATGGAAATGTCCTCCCG
The DNA here is from genome assembly GCA_018713255.1 of Candidatus Cottocaccamicrobium excrementipullorum. Taxonomy (GTDB): domain Bacteria; phylum Bacillota; class Clostridia; order Lachnospirales; family Lachnospiraceae; genus Caccovicinus; species Caccovicinus excrementipullorum. The sequence goes on from DVFL01000019.1 coordinate 208,297, forward strand.
CCGGCTCAAGCTTTTCAAACCCTGTCGCCACGCTCTGACGGCTGCATCGCCCAATGGCAAACTCGCACACCAGAACGGGAATCCCCAACATCAGAAGGAAACACAGATAAATCAGAATAAAAGCCGCCCCTCCATACTCTCCGCACAGATACGGGAATTTCCACACATTCCCCAAACCGATGGCACAGCCGGCAGACACCAAAATAAAGCCTAACCGGGAGCCAAATTTTTCTCTCTCCATACCTAATTTCCCCTAACTTGTGTATTTGCTTTTTCACCTGCGAAAGAATATCAGCCCCATTTTATTCCTAAACAGGCAATATATTATTATAGTATGATCTCCCGGAAATTGCAACGAAAAGACAGCAGCACCAGAAAACGAAGTCCTTTTCGGCGCCGTTTTCTGGTGCTGCTGCAGTTAACTGACATCACAGTGTTCAATTAATACCATCTAACCATTGGAATTGTGTTGTTTACTCCCTTAGAAACCAAGATCTGATGAATATCTATAATTCCATTGTGGAAAGTAGCGGCGCAGGCTGACAAATATAAATCCCACATGCGGATAAACCGCTCATCAAACATCCCGCGAATCTGGTCCAGATGCTCCGTAAAATTCTTCTCCCAGCAAAGGAGAGTCTTATTATAATGAAGCCGCAGATTCTCCACATCTAATGTATGGAAATTATCCTCGGACAGACAGTTGATCATCTCCCGCAGGCTGGGCACTACTCCGCCGGGGAAAATATATTTCTTAATCCAGGGATCTCCCGGATGCTCTTTCAGCGCGCTGATAAAATGAAGCAGGAAAAGGCCACCGTCCTTCATGACCTGATCAACACAGTCCACAAACAGCTTATAGTTCTCCCGTCCCACATGTTCAACCATGCCCACGCTGACTACCCGGTCAAATTTCATGCCGCTTGCCGGAAGATCCCGATAATCCATACGCTTCACCTGAAGATAATCTTCCAGTCCCTGTTCTTTAATCCGACGCTCAAACTCCTTGCACTGCTCATGGCTCAAGGTAATTCCCGTGCCTTTAATCTTATATTTTTTCGCCGCCTCAATCAGAAGGAATCCCCATCCGCATCCAATATCCAGAAGGCTCATGCCTTCTTCGAGATGCAGCTTCTCCAGAATATAATCTACCTTATTGACCTGAGCCTGATACAATGAATCATCCGGATGCTTAAAATATGCGCAGGAATAGCTCATGGTTTCGTCCAGCCAAAGCTTATAAAAATCATTGCCAATGTCATAATGGCTGGTAACTTCTTTCTCCTGATTTTTCTTGGAAGAGGAAGTAAACATCAGCTTTTTCAGCGCGTGCTCGTCCGTGGAAAATTTTCCCATTTGTCCCAAGAAATGATCCAGAGCTTCATACAAATTTCCTTCAATTTCCAGATCTCCGTCCATGTACGCCTCGCCTAAGGCCAGGGATGTGCTGTTCAGCAGCTTCGCCACTGGAATGGCTTCTTTGAAATCAACGGTAAAAGCAGGCTTGCCCTCCCCTATGGGATACTCGCTGTCTTTAAATTTCACGAGAAACGGGTAATCCGTAAAACGGCTGAGAAACTGGACCATGGCTTTCTCTTCTGCTTTTTCTTCTAATGCCTTAAACATATTCCGCCTCCTGTTTTCTTAATTTCCCACCCAATGTATTCCCCTTTTTTGCAGTGAATATACCTTTTCCGCTTTCCGTATTATAGATCTTTTTCGGTAAAAAGTAAAATTTTGTTCGGCAGTAAACTTTCGGCGGCGTCCCCATTCCCCGGGATTAATACTTCCATAGCTTTTCCACATCTACCTTAAAAACAGTGGCTCCTCCCACTTTCACTCCCTTGATTACATCCACCATGGTCCGGCCATTATACTCGGAGACTTTACATTCTTCCACTCGTTCGGTACAGTTTTGACGAATATACTGAAGAATTTCTTCCTCCCTGGATTTTTCCACGCAGACCATCAGCGTAACATTCCGTTTATTTAAATACAATCCCTCCGTGGCAAACTTGGTAGCCAGAATCCGGTGCTGCTTAAACACAATGGAAAGGCGCTCATAATCCACTTCCTGAACAATAATGATCAATAATTCCATCTCTTCTCCTCTCTCCCCGAAGATCTTCATCGCTGTCTTCTCAAGGTTATGAACTGTTATGATTATATAATGGGAAGAAAGAGATTGCAATGCTTCTTGACAGCATAACAGGCCTTCTTATATAATCCCAATGTAGGAATGGTACAATAGGTTAGCTGTATCTTCCCGTCCTCCTTGCCAAAAAAGGGCGGGAACACATTTATAGAAAGGCAAGATCAAGCATGACAAATCGAAAATCTCCACAACGAAACACCCATTATTCCTCCCGCCGGAGGTCCATGAGAAAAAAGGACAGGGAAAGGCAGCTTCTGATAAAAGGATGCATGCTGGCCCTTGTTCTTTTTCTTATCCTGGTCATCATCCTGACATTAAAATCCTGCGGCCGGGATTCCTCTTCTCCTGCTGAAACCAGTCAAGAAGGCAGCGCTCTTTCCATGCCCTCTGGTCATCTAACCGTAAATGGGATCTCCCTGGATGGCCTCACCTTTGATCAGGCAGTGGACGCCATTATCGCCCCCTATTCCTGGTCCATGACTGCAGTCTGCGAAGAGAAAACCGTCCCAGTGTCCAACTTAATTGAAATTAAAACCAGACGGCTTCTGGAGGATGCCTGCCAGAACACTCAGGGCGGCAGCTACACTTTCGATTTTCAGGATATGGAAGATGTTATCCAGGAAGAAACCGCCGCACTGGCGTCCCGCTTAGCCACCCCGCCTAAAAACAGCACGCTGGATCACTTTGATAGCCAGACAGGGAAATTCGTATTTACCGAAGGCTCCGCCGGCCTTACGGTAGATCAGGACCAGCTGTCTCAGGATCTTCGCAGCGCCCTGAAAAATAAGCAGTACGATGCGGTGATCACCGCTTATGCTTCTGAAGCCCAGCCAGAAGCGGACAGCGCCGTGCAGTCCAAGTACAAAACCCTGGCGACATTTACCACCACAACGACTAACAACGCCAAACGAAATACTAACGTAAAGCTTGCTGCCGACGCCTTAAACGGCACTATCCTTCAGCCTGGGGAAGAATTCTCCTTTAACGCTGTTGTGGGCGAACGAACTGCAGAAAAAGGATACCAGGCAGCAGCAGCATACAACAGCGGCGAGGTGGTCCAGGAACTGGGAGGCGGCGTCTGCCAGATCTCCAGCACCCTTTACCGGGTGGCTTTCCAATCTGGAATGGAAATTACTTACCGCCGCTCCCATACCTTTGAGCCCAATTACGTTACCCCTGGCCAGGACGCTACCATCAGCTGGGAACTTCCGGATTTCCGGTTTGTGAACACTTCTGAGGGCGCTGTCGGCATCCGGGCCAGCTATTCCAACCAGAAAGCCACCGTATCCATCTACGGCATTCCTGTGCTGGAAGAAGGCATCACATGGGATCTTTATTCCGAAAAAGTAAAAGAGCTGGATCCGCCAGAGCCTACTTATATTGAAGATCCGACCCTGGACCCAGGCACAGAAAAGCTAGATAAGGCAGGTTCTCAGGGAAGCACCTGGGTAACCTATAAGATTGTTTCTAAAGACGGAGTAGAAATCGAGCGGGTAAAGGATCACGAAAAAACTTATTTAGGACATGCACCTGTCATCCGCCGGAACACCGGTACAGAAAAGCTCTCTCCCGATGAGACAGAATCTCCGGCAGAGACACCGGCACCTACCGTAGACGGAATGCCTGCAGATTATATTCCAGGCCAGGCTGATCCAGAGGAACACAAAAACACTTCATCCGAAAGCCGTCCAGCAGAAGAAGGACGAGAAACCAGCGAAGATAAGGGGAACGAAAATTCTTCAAAGGAAACCTCCTCTGCTTCAGTTCCAGAAACTGCTGCACCAGCAGAAACCTCTTCTGCAGAAACCACAGCCAAAGAATCATCCGCGGAAACCAGCGCTCCGGTTAGCAGCCAGGAAGAACCTTCTCCTGTTCCCCAGCCTAAAGATCCTGTTTCCGCCGGTCCGGATTCCTCTGGCCAAGGAGGAGCTGTGCCTACCATCGAACCTTTCAGCCAGATTTCCTGAAAGAAATGTTAAACTTTTTTTTCACAAATTTATATTTTTTAAAGGTTCCTGTCACAATCCAGACACATTTTTCTTCTATACTGATGACAGTTGCTAAAAAAGGCAACAAAAAATACTTTTTCATACTCATACCGGATGGCTGAAGCCATCCGGCCCCCAAACTTTTCTTATTTTTTACCTATCCTTCCTAAAAGGACAGCATAAGTCAAGTCATTAAGAAGACGTATTTTCTTCTTTTTCAGATCTTCCCCCTTTGACTTGCATGCTGTCCTTTTTTTGCAAGAAAAAAAGCCGCTGCAATCTGCAGCGGCCTTTCTTCTTTTTCTCATTCAATTTCAGCATCTACGGAATTATTCAATCGAAATATATTTCTTCTGCTCAACAGCAGGCTTTGCTTCCTTTTTCGGAATCGTGAGTTTCAGAATACCATGCTTAAACTCACCTTTGATCTCCGTCTCGGTCACATCCTCGCCTACATAGAAGGTACGCTCGCAGGCACCTGCATAACGTTCCCTCCGAATATAGCGGCCGGACTTCTTTTCCTGCTCATCCTGATCCAGTCCCTTAGCGGCGCTGACGGTCAGATAACCATCCTCCAAGGATACCTTTACTTCGTCCTTAGTAAATCCTGGCAGATCCATCTCCAGCTCATAAGCGGTATCGGTCTCCTTAATATCTGTCTTCATCAAGTTCTTTGCGTGATGACCATAAAGCTTTTTCTCAGCCTTTCTGCTGTCTCTGTCATCATAGAACGGAAAATCTCTCATAAAATCATCAAATAAATCTTCACCAAAAATACTAGGCATTAACATAAATCATCGCTCCTTTTCTATCCTAAACCATTATGTATCAACCTTGTTTTCCTGGAACCGGGATGTTTCAAGAGCTTTCAGATCCTTTTTAGAACCCTTTCTTTCTCTCTTCCTTCGTTCTGAATACGTTATACCACTTATTATTAGCACTGTCAAGAGGTGAGTGCTAATAATTTGTGAATTTTTTGTGTCTTTTTGTTTCGTCTGATAACTTTGCAATTTAGTAAAACTTATTTGCCATAATCTCTCTTTATCCATTATAATAAAAAAGGAATTAAAGCTGCAATCACAAAGTCAACGGAAAGGAGTATGACCATTATGATTTACAAAGAATTTCAGGATCTTAAACTGTCTGCTCTTGGCATGGGCTGTATGCGTCTTCCCGTTCTTCAGGGAAACGACTCTGCCGTAGATGAAGAAGCTGCCGCTGCCATCATCCACTGCGCCATGGAACACGGCATTAATTATTACGATACTGCCTGGGGATACCATGACGGTCACTCAGAAACCATCCTCGGACGGGCCCTGACCTCTTATCCCAGGGATCAGTTTTATCTGGCAGATAAATTTCCAGGTTACGACCTGGCCAATATGGATAAGGTAGAAGAAATTTTTGAGGAACAATTAAAGAAATGCGGCGTTGAATATTTTGATTTTTATCTTTTCCATAATGTGTGTGAAATGAACATTGACGCTTATTTGGATCCAAGATATGGCATCTTGTCCTATCTTCTGGAGCAAAAAAAGAATGGACGAATCCGTCATCTGGGCTTTTCCTGCCACGGCGCTATGCCGGTGCTGAAACGCTTTCTGGAAGCGGTGGGAAAACATATGGAATTTTGTCAGCTCCAGCTTAATTACATCGATTGGGAATTTCAGAACGCCAAGGAAAAAACCGCCCTGCTGGCAGAATATCATATTCCTGTATGGGTAATGGAACCGCTCCGGGGCGGACGGCTGGCCCGGCTCTCTGAGGAGGAAGCCGCTGTGCTCAAGCAGCTTCGTCCAGAAGAAGAAATTCCCGGATGGGCTTTCCGTTTCCTTCAGTCCGTTCCTGGAGTTACCATGATTCTCTCCGGCATGTCTGACCTGGATCAGCTTAAGGCTAATCTGGCTACCTTCGAAACAGAAAAACCCCTGTCTGACCAGGAAATGGACAGTCTGATGAATCTGGCAAAAAGCATGGTCAGCAAAACTGCCCTTCCCTGCACCGCCTGCCATTACTGCGTATCTCATTGTCCCCAGGGCTTGGACATTCCGAAGCTTCTGTCTCTTTACAATGAACACGCCTTTACCGGCGGAGGCTTCATCGCCCCTATGGCGCTGGCTGCCATCCCGGAAGACAAACAGCCTTCTTCCTGCATCGGCTGCCGCAGCTGCGAGGCCGTCTGTCCCCAGCAGCTGAACATTTCTGAAGCTATGGCAGATTTCGCTGCCAGACTTCAAGGTTAAGGAGCCTCTTAAAACATCCGCCGTCCTTGTCTAAGGCTTCAGCCTGCCGCTGAAGCCTTTTTCATTAAGATACCGGAAACTCTCCGCCTATCAGCCAAAAGTCCTTTCGCTTCACCTGAATTAAGCCGTCCCGCTGCATTTTCCCCAGCTCCGCAGACAGCGCAGACCGATCCACTCCCAAATAATCTGCCAGCTGCTGCCGGTTAAAGGGAATGGAAAACTCTCTGGAACCATGCTTCAGCGCTTCATAAGATAAATAAGATAAAAGTCTTCCTCGAATGGTTTTTGATGAAGTATTGAAAATCCTTCTAGACAGCGTTAAGTTTTTCTGGGAAGATATCAACAGAAGATTGCGAATCAGCTGATGATGGAAACTGCAAAGTCTGGGGCACAGTGAAAGGACCTTTCTAATATCCAGGAAGAGAACCTGGGTATTTTCCGCTGCCCGCACATTCACCATCAGCCGTTCCCCCGGCACACAGGCATAGGTCTCCGCAAAAATCTGTCCCGGACCTGCTTTATCCAGCACACTTCGGTTTCCCCACACATCGTCATTTTCAATCAATACACTTCCAGAGAGTACCATCCCCAAGGCAGAAACCACATCTCCCGCCCGCAGAATCAATTCGTCTTTCTCATAAGTTCTGGATTTTCCCTGAAGACAGTTCAGAATTTTCTCCCTTTCCCCTGGCTCAAAGCCCTGAAAAAGAGGAGCATTGGCAAAAAGATCTTTCTCCATGATTTCTCCTTTTCGTTGTAGAAACAACAGTTTTATTTTCACCACTATAGTATACTTCAGTCATCCACGCAACAACAATCTTGCAAACTAGGAGGAATCTATGGAAAATAAAATGTTTTGTTATCAATGTCAGGAAACCGCAGGATGCAAAGGCTGTACCCAATCCGGCGTCTGCGGCAAAAAGCCGGACGTTGCTGCGATGCAGGATCTGCTGGTTTACGCAACCAAAGGACTAAGCGCTGTGACCACTGCCCTTCGCCAGGAAGGCAAAGAGGTTTCCTTAGACATTAATCACCTGATTACCCTCAACCTGTTTACCACCATTACCAACGCCAACTTTCACAAGGAAGCCATCATCGCCAGAATCGAGGAGACGCTTTCAGTCAAAGAAGGCCTTATTCGTCAGCTGGCAGATTCCTCCGGTCTCCCGGAGGCAGCCCTCTGGTCCGGCGCCAGAGAAGAATTTGCCGCAAAAGCTGCTGAGACTGGAGTTCTCTCCACAAAAGACCAGGACATCCGCAGCCTTCGTGAACTGATCACCTATGGATTAAAAGGCCTCTCCGCCTATTCCAAACATGCCAATGTGCTGCTGGCTGATGATCCGGAAATCGATGCCTTCCTGCAGAAGGCTCTGGCAGCCACCCTGGAGGATGCTCTGACGGTCAACGATCTGACTGCCCTTGCCTTGGAAACAGGCAGCTGGGGCGTTAAGGCCATGGCCCTTTTAGACCAGGCAAACACAAAGGCTTATGGAAATCCAGAAATCACTTCAGTAAACATCGGAACGGGCAGCCGTCCAGGAATTTTGGTATCCGGCCACGATCTGAGAGATTTGGAAATGCTTCTGGAACAGACTCAGGGAACGGGAGTAGATGTTTACACCCATTCAGAAATGCTCCCTGCCCATTATTACCCTGCCTTTAAAAAATACCCTAACTTCGTGGGCAATTACGGCAATGCCTGGTGGAAACAAAAGGAAGAGTTTGAACAGTTCAACGGCCCTATCTTAATGACTACCAACTGCATCGTTCCGCCTAAGGACAGCTACAAAAACCGGCTTTACACCACAGGGGCCGCCGGATATCCAGGATGTTCCCACATTCCAGGCGGAATCGGCGAGAAAAAGGATTTTACCCCTCTCATCAATCAAGCCAAAACCTGTCCGCCTCCCACTCCTATTGAAGAAGGGCAGATCATCGGCGGTTTTGCCCACGCTCAGGTACTGGCTTTAGCAGACAAGATTGTAGAAGCCGTTAAATCCGGCGCCATCAAATCCTTTGTCGTAATGGCCGGCTGTGACGGGCGGGCAAAATCCAGAGAATACTACACGGAATTTGCCAAAGGATTGCCCAAAGATGCCGTAATTCTTACAGCAGGATGCGCCAAATACAAATACAATAAACTGAATCTCGGAGACATTAACGGAATTCCCCGGGTTTTAGATGCCGGACAGTGCAACGACTCCTATTCCCTGGCCGTGATTGCCTTAAAACTTAAGGAGGTCTTTGGACTGGAAGACATTAACGATCTCCCCATTATTTACAATATTGCCTGGTACGAACAGAAGGCCGTGATCGTGCTTCTGGCCCTGCTCTCCCTTGGAGTGAAAAATATCCACCTTGGCCCCACCCTTCCTGCCTTTTTATCCCCAAATGTAGCAAATGTTTTGGTGGAAAACTTCGGAATCGGCAGCATCACCACGGCAGAACAGGATCTTAAGACATTTTTGGGAAATTAGACTTTCGGTATTGGGAAGGAGCAGCGCCATAACGTTTCCGAAAAGCCCTGGTAAAATAATTAGGATCAGAAAATCCACAGCGCTCCGCGATTTCTCCAATGGAAAGACCTGGACGATTTAAAAGAATTTCCGCTTGGTCAAGACGCAGCTTCATCACATATTGATGAATGGAGGTGCCCCAGGCCTGGCGGAATTCTCCCGTCAGGGAAGCCCGGCTCATATGAAACATTCTGCATAGCAAATCAATGGTAATCTCTTCCGTATAATTTTCCTCCAAATACCGCCGTACCTGCCAGATCGGCCGTTGTTCTCCAGTCTGATACCGGCGGCTCAAGGTAATATACCCGGCGCAGATTTCCATAATCCGAATACAAGAGCGGATCTGCTCCAGGCTTCTGTCAGGAATTTTATCTACCAGCTTCTCCAGCTGTTCTTTTTCCGGCACAAACTCCTCAGCCCGGTGCATTACCTGATTCCGGCTGAATTTTCTGGAATCCAGGGTTTGTCCCATCATCAAATAGCCGGAAAGGAAATCCCCGTCATATAACGGCGCCACCGCCTCATATAACCCTCCATGACACCGGTAAATTTTTACCTTGCCTGTTTTCTCTACATAATCAAACGCTTTTTCATCATTTTCCCTGCAGCACTTCAGCCCCTGGGAATTTTTCTGAATCGCTCTGCATAAGGGAAGAATCTCCTCCGGCCAGGCGCAGACCTCTTGCCTCGAAACACTGTCATAAACGGCAATGCGGAAACCAGATACTTGATGAAGCTCCCGGAGAATCTGGCGCAAGGTAATCCATGTGCTCTCTCCGCCCTCTGTTTTCAGTTCTGTTTTCGTCTCATTCCACATGTTATCCTTCTTTCTGCAACACACTTTAGAAAATATCCATTTCTGCTGAAAATTATACGATATTCCCTGTCCTTCCGTCAAAGGAAAGGCTATCATAACATTAAATATCATTTCTGCCGGCAGTGCCCTTTTCCGGCAACAGGAGGATAAGGATGAACGATAAACCTTTAGACATTCTGATTCAAAACGCTTGTGCCTTCTTTTTTCCAGAAGGAAAAATGTTGTCCGCCGCCAGTTACGGCAACGGACATATCAACGATACCTTTCTGGTTTCTCTGGAAAATAAAAGAGAAATCAGCCGTTATATTCTCCAGCGGATCAACCAGCATGTTTTTAATGATCCCCTGGCCTTGATGGAAAATATCAGCGGTGTCACCTCTTATTTATCTCGCAAGCTTAAATCCTTGAACCGAGATGCGGCAAGAGAAACCCTCACGTTAATCGAACCCGCTCCAGGCCAAAATCTGTATACAGACCAGGAGGGAGGCTGCTGGCGCTGTTTTCCGTTTCTGGAAAATACCTTATGCCTTGAGCAGGCAGAGTCTGAGGCAGATCTGCAGGAAAGCGGCCGCGCTTTCGGCGATTTTCAATACCTGCTTTCCGAATATCCTGCCCATACTCTCCATCAGTCTATTCCCTATTTCCACCACACCCCCAGACGGTATCAGGCTCTCTGCACCGCTGCAGAAACTGACGCTTTCGGCAGAGCTTCCCAGGTTGTTTCACTGCTTCAGTTTGCCGCCCTCCGCCAGGAAAAACTGTCCCTGGCTCTTCATCTGCTGGAGGATGGAGCGCTCCCCCTGCGGGTAACTCACAATGACACTAAACTTAACAATGTTCTCTTCGACCGATTCACCCGAAAAGCAGTCTGTGTTATCGATTTGGATACCATTATGCCAGGTCTTTCCCTCTATGATTTTGGCGACGCCATCCGCTTCGGCGCCTCTGCTGCTCCGGAAGATGAACCTGACCTTTCCCGAGTCGCTCTTTCGCTTTCCTTATTTGACGCATACACGAAAGGATATCTGGAAGGGCTCCAAGGTTCGCTCACTGATAAAGAACTTGATCTTCTCCCCTACGGAGCCTGGTTAATGACCATGGAATGCGGCATTCGTTTCCTCACAGACTATCTGGAAGGAGACATTTACTTTAAAACTGCTTTTCCAGGCCACAATCTAACCCGGGCCAAAGCCCAGTTTGCCCTGGCACAGGATATAGAGAAAAAGGAGCAGGAAATGAAAGAAATTGTTGGAAACCACCGGTAGAAAGGAGCAATGAGCAATGAAATTACAGGAATTTATGGATGGCATCGGACTTTCCCAGGCCGATCAGAAAACCGTACTGAGCTTTTCCCTTTCCCCTGAGGAGTACACCGGTCAAAAACAGCTTTTTCTTAATCATCCCCAAGCTTTCTGGGATGCAGTCAATCAAAAGGGAAGGAAAGAACAGCAGATGCTCTGGCTTCTCTGCTTCTTTACCCGGCTGGGCGCCGATCGTTTTGAAGCATTTCAGGAAAAGGGAATTTCCAGACAAATCTTTTTTCAAACCCTTTCCGACATCTCCATCTGGGCTGCCGACTGTCGGAAAAAAAACGGATTTCCAGGCTTATCCGAAGGAAACTGGATAGCCAAAAGCCTGCATATGGAACTCTTCCGTCTCGGCCGTCTTCAATTTGAACCTTCTTTTCTGGGAGAAATCCCCTGTCTGAAGGTTCACATCCCCGAAGGCGGTCCGCTGGCCATTAAGGAGGTTTTCGCCTCATTTGATCAGGCAAAAGACTTTTTTCACGACTCTTTTTCCCTGTTCACCTGCTCCTCCTGGCTTCTCTTTCCCGGTCTCCAGACCCTCCTTCCTCCGGAGAGCAACATTATCCAATTCCAGCATCTCTTTTCTCTAAAATCGGTAGACCTTTCGTCACGGCAGGGAGAGGAACGAATTTTTGGAAAAATATGCAGTGATCCCTCCCTCTATCCATCCAACACCAGTCTGCAAAAAAAGGCCAGGGAATATCTTTTGAAAGGCGGGAAACTAGGAAGCGGATTTGGGGTAAGAACAGTGGAGGGATACAATCAACACAATGCCAGCAGGAGATAATCTCCTGCTTTTTTTGCAAGCCCATAATTTTTATAGTTAAAATATACAATTTTATTGCATATTTATTATGCAAATCAGCGAAAATGGTTTCCATGAAAACATTTTTACTTTTTCGTCTTGATTTTAGTGTTTTAAAGTGATATCATCACAAATCAAAAAGGAAGGACATTTTCAATGGACAATTTTATTAAAGAAATGGATGAAGCGATGGTGCAGCTCTGCAACTGCAGAGAACTCGTTGAAAAAAAGCGCCGGGACTATGGAATTGGAATTGAAATGCTGCCTCGAGAAATTCATCTACTTGAAGTAGTTGCTAATCATCCCAAATTAAATGCTTATGAGCTTTCAGTAAAAACAGGCTTATGGAAAGGTACTTTTTCCAAAGTCGCCAATCGCCTGGTGGAGATGGGACTGCTTGAACGATACCAAAATGAAGATAACCACAAAGAAATTTTCTATCGTGTAACACCGCTTGGACAGAAAGCCTACGAAGGACACTACCAGTTCCACCAAAGAGTAAGCTTAAATACATATGAATATTTTCGAAACCTGGATCAAAGAGAGCGGGATATTATTTTACAATTTGTTTCACATTATACCAGCTATTTACAGGAATACCTGAAATAGAAGCAGCCTTTCGGCAAATCTAACTGCTGAGCTGCTATAAAAAAGAAAAAGGAAGGAAGGGATACTTATGCATCGTGTTGACAATTCCATCTATATTTTGCGTCATGCAAATCTGATTACCATGGAAAACGATCAGGTCCTGTATGATATGGATATGTTTATTGCAAACGGAAAGATCTATAAGATCGCAAAGCATATTGACATTTCCGATGTACAGGAAAAAGACATGACCGGGAAATTCATCATGCCTGGATTATTCGACTGTCATATTCACATGGATGCAGATGACATTACGGAAATGCTGATTGCCTGCGGTGTTACAACTGCCCGCAATATGTGGGGGATGGATGAAACCCAGCAATGGATTCGGGAAATTGACCGGGGTGAACGTCCAGGTCCCCATGTTTATTCCACCGGCCCTTTGACTGATGGGGTAACCTATTGGGAAGGCTCTAAAATCGTTCAGACACCTGAAGAAGGACATCAAGCGGTCATTGACTGCTTCCGGGACGGCTACCAAATGGTGAAAACTTATCCCAGCATCCCAAGAGACGCATTTTTCGAGATTATGCGAACGGCTAATGAGTTAGGCATTAAGGTGGTAGGACATGGCAATTACAATGTATCATTCCGCGAATTAGCAGAAAGCGGATATTATGCACTTGAACACATCAGCTGCCTGCCGGATACCCAACATGAGGAAGACATCATTATGTTAGCTGAATCAGGAGTATGGACTTGCCCCACTGTAGAAGTAGCCTTAACCATTGAAAAGTTTTGCCACCAAAGAAATGATGTCTGTGCAGTTCCTTATGCAGAATACATGAATCCTTACTGGATGAAAGACTGGAAGAAAATTACCCAGTGGCGAATTGATAAACATCGTTATGACAACTATGACTTTATGGAAGAAATCGAACGCCAAAAAATCTTCAACAAACATTCTGACCGGGTAATGCTTGGCACAGACGTGCCGAATCCAGGAGTTGTAGGCGGCTTTTCCATTTATAATGAACTGGAGCATCTGGTGCATTATTTCGGCTTCACTCCTTATGAAGCAATTAAATGTGGTTGTGTTAATGGTGCTAAAAATCTTGGCATTGACGATCATGTAGGAATGCTTAAGGAAGGAATGGATGCAGATCTTTTGATTATGGAAAAAAATCCGCTGGAAAATGTGTCTAATGCAAGATCCTATCTGGCCGTAGTAAAGGATGGCTGCTATCATGACAAAGCATGGTGCGAGAATGTTCTTGACCGAGTACGTAACCGCACCGAAGACCAGATCATCGCATTAATGTAAAAAGGAGGAAAATCGATGAAAAAAATTGTCTCATTGCTCTTATGCCTGCCTATGATTTTATCCCTGTCAGCATGTGGAGGCGGAAACAGCAGCACAAACAGCACTAGCAGCAGCGAGAGCAGCGCTGCCGGCACAGAAACAGCTGACAAAGATGATATGACTGTTATCATCTCTGCAGAATTTTCTACTCTGGATCCAATGGCTCTGCCGTCCAGTGCAGAAATTGCATTCTGCCAGAACATTTTTGATTACCTGGTAGTGGCAGACGAAAATGGTAATGTCAGCGGCTCCATTGCAACCGACTGGACTACAGATGACGGAACTTCTTATACCTTTACGCTTCGGGATGACGTTTATTTCAGCAACGGCGATAAATTGGATGCTGATGACGTGGCCCTGTCAGTCGAACGATTCCGAGATGAATCCTGGATGCAGTTTGCATCTTTCTCCATTGATAGCGTAGAAGTAGTAGATGAAAATACTGTAACAATCAATCTGAAATATGCCTACGCAAAATTCTTAAATATGCTGAGATATTGCGCAATTATTGATGCGGATTATTACAACAGCACTGACTATGAAGTTTTTGCGCGCAACCCCATCGGATCAGGCCCCTATAAGCTGACCAGCTGGACAGCCGGACAGAATGTAACGCTGGAAGCAAATGAAAATTACTGGGGAGAGGCTCCCGCAATTTCTAACATTACAGTAAACTTTGTATCAGATACTAATACTGCACTGGTTGCTCTGGAAACGGGCGAGGCAGATCTGGCATACGGTCCTGCATTATCTGTTCTTACTTATCAGCAGGCTGTAGACGATGGCAATCTTGGTACAGATACTACAACTGGCAACAGCTTCTACTATGTAAACTTCAACAGCCAGAGACTCAGCAAAGAGATCCGGCAGGCCCTGTCTTATGCTACCGACCGTGAAGCTTTAAATACTGTAATCACCGAAGGAACCGGAACCTTAGGTTATTTCAGTATCAAAGAAGGCTGGGAAGGCTATACGGATGATATCACCAAATATGACTATAATCCAGAGCTGGCAAAACAGATGCTTCAAGAAGCCGGCGCTGATAACTTGGATTTGACGTTCTATTACGCATCCTCAGCAGACAATAAGAAACTGGGAGAAACCCTGCAGTCCCAGTGGGCACAAGTAGGCGTTAACCTGACTTTGGAAGAAGTTGAAAACGGAACCTGGTGGGCAAACTTTACCGATGGCAATTATGACGTCAGCCGCGGCGGTTACCCGGTAGAAGTAAATAATACAGATACCTGCTATTACGACATGTTCCATTCGGAAGCTGGAACCTTTAATGTATCACAGGTAAACAACCCAGAAATTGATTCTCTGCTGGAGCAGGCCAGAACTGAACTGGACAGCAGTGTGAGAGACGGTATCTATCAGCAGATCAATCAAATTCTGTCTGAAGAAGCTTACTACATTCCTTTGTACTGGCTGCCCACAAGTGTTGTATACAATCCTAACTTGCAGGGAGTAAAAGCAGTTGCTTCTCAGGAATACCACTTCTGGGATTATTCTTGGAATTAATCCATCTATAGATAAGATACATAACAGAAAGGGCTGTTGCAAAATGTTGCCCCAAGTATTTCCATGGCTGGCTAGGCACTGAAATACTTAAAAGGCACATTCTGCAGCAGCTTTTGTAAAAATAGGAGGTTCTCCAACTGAGAGCAGCCTATTATGGAGGGAAAATGAATGGTCAAATATGTAATCAAACGTATTCTGATTTTAATCCCGATTATGATTGCTGTATCCTTTATTGTATACGGAATTTTATATCTAACTCCATCTGATCCGGCTCGTCTGATGCTGGGCGCCAGCGCTCCTGATTCTGCATTGGAACAGCTGAGAGAGGAACTGGGATTAAACAAGCCCTTTCTTGTCCAGTATTTGGATTATATGAAAGGTGTATTTCATGGAAATTTCGGCGTTTCCTACAGAAGTCAACAGTCAGTTTTCCTTGAAATCGAGGCACGGCTGCCTGTAACTTTAACACTGGCAGTCTCCAGCATTATCGTTGTAATCATATTCGGTTTACTGCTCGGCATAATCTCCGCAGTAAAACAATACAAGTTTATTGACAAGTTTCTTACGGTATTCTCTATGTGCGCAGCTTCCATTCCCAGCTTTTGGCTTGGCCTGATGATGATGCTGCTTTTTGCACAGAATCTTGGATGGCTCCCCTCCTACGGGGTAACGGACGGATGGAAATCCTACGTAATGCCAGTGATTGCCTTGTCTCTTCCTTCGCTGGCAGAAGTAATACGAATGACACGTTCTGCCATGCTGGATACGATTAATCAGGACTATATTCGCACTGCCAGAGCAAAAGGATTGCAGGAAAGCGGTGTTATTTGGAAGCATGCCTTAAAAAATGCATTAATGCCAATCATTACAGTAATTGGTTCTAATTTCGGCAGCCTGCTTGGCGGTTCTGTGGTTACAGAAACGGTATTCTCTCTTCCTGGTCTTGGAAACATGGTGGTTTCCTCCATTCGAACAAAAGATGTTCCTCAGGTAATGGCTGGAACGCTGGTAATTGCCGCTATGTTCTGTCTAATTCTGCTGGTAGTGGACGTAGCTTACACCTTCATTGATCCTCGAGTTCGTACAAATTACATCAAAGAAAAAAAAGCAGCAGATAAAGGAACGGAGGTGAAAGGTTCATGATGCATTGGCGAAAAAAAGAACCCGCTATTCCCGTGGAAGGAAAACCAAACAGAATTCCCTCGGAAGATGAAGAATTTATCGAGCAGGAAAAATTTGAATTCTGGCACCGTTTTTGTGAAAATAAAACTGCAGTCCTGGGTATGGTAATTTTGCTTATTATTGTTGGCACAGCCATCTTTGCTCCGCTGATTTCAAATTATGATATCGTAATCACGCAAAATCTCGACATCCGCACATTAGCTCCCAACTCTGAGCATTGGTTTGGTACAGATGGGTATGGCAGAGATATTTTCGCCCGGATTATCTGGGGAGCACGTACTTCTCTGCTGATTGCTTTTGCAACAATTTTTATTGCCTGTGTGGTAGGTATGTTTCTAGGCGTGCTGTGTGGTTATTTCGGCGGAATGATTGATACTGTGGTTATGCGAATTGTCGATGTATTCATGTGCCTTCCTCCGCTGCTGTTCTCCTTATCTATTGTTTCTGCTTTAGGAAACGGAATGTGGAACTTGATCATGGCAGTAGGAATCACAATGATGCCTTATTTTACCCGGGTTGTCCGCGCCACTGTTATGAGCGTTGCCACCATGGATTACATTGAAGCAGCCAAGTCCAATGGAGCGACTAACTTGCATATTATCTTTCGACATATCATACCTAACTGCATGGGACCGATTATTGTAGAAGCAACAATCAGTCTTTCCTCCGTGATTATGATTGCTGCAGGACTTAGTTTTATCGGCCTTGGCGTTCAGCCACCCACTCCAGAATGGGGATCAATGCTCTCCGATGCCAGAGAATACATGCGTAAAGCTCCATGGATGGTAATGGCACCAGGGTTTGCGATTATGCTCACCTCCCTTTCCTTTAATCTGATGGGGGACGGTGTTCGGGACGCTTTAGATCCCCGGCAAAAAAAATAGGAGGACTGAAAAATGAAATGGACAGAACATCACCATGCATGGATTGTAAGCGAGTATTTTCGGATATTGACAAAACAATGGGGAGACCGCGGATTGGAAACCTTTATCCAAGCCACCCGCACTTACGGAGAACAACGCGGCAAGAGAATGGCCATGCGCGCCATTAAAGACGGGCAGCCCTTAAATCTAGAATCCTATTTTGCCTATGGAGAATACAGTTCAACGCCTGAATTTTTCCAAGTAAAGATGTGGGCAGATTCTTCCGCCGTAAACGAACAGGTAACGCAATGTCCCTGGGCAGATATATTTTCCAGGAAAAATTTAAAAGAATGCGGGGTTGTCTATTGCAGAGAAATTGACAAAGCTATCGTCCGCGGTTTCTGCCCCCGTCTTCACCTGGATACCACATCCACTCAGCATTACGGCTCTTGCTGCCGCTTCTATTTCCGCCAGGATGAAAAAATTCAGCCAGATATTCTGGAAAAAGCAGACAACCTCACTGCGGAACGTAAGGATATCAGAATGCCAATGGATTATCACTGCGCCCACGTATATCATGTGTTTTCAGCCACTGCAAAAGGTGTATTCGGCAAAGAAGGCGAAGAGGTTTCGGCTCTCGTGTTAAATCGTTTTGAACAGGAATATGGAAAGGAAGCTGCAGATTATCTTGCAAAACATGCTAATACAGCTTTTGATACCATTATTAGTTTAGAAGAATGGGAGAAAATTTTATGAAAATAGAAGGTACGTATGATGTTGTGGTAATCGGGAGCGGCGGCGGCGGTCTTCGGGCAGCAATCGGTGCCGCATCTTGTCATGGAAAAACCCTGGTGGTATGCCGTGGAAGCGCCAAGAGAAGCGGAGCAACTCTTTTAGCGGGCGCTAATATCAGTGCCGATATTGCCTGTGACGGAGCCACATTGGCCAAGCTTGGAATCAGCAGCAGCCTAAAAGATGATACTCCAGAACGCTGGTTTGAAGAATTAGTAAAAGAAGGTTTTTATTTAAACAATCAAGAAATGCTCCAGATGTTTACGGAAACAGCTGGCCAGCGGGTTACGGAACTAGTACAATGGGGATTAAAGGTTCGTGGGATGGAGGGCGACCGTGAAATTTCTGTATTTGGTTCTGACATTCTTGATACATTGTATGGAAAAGCCAGAGAATACGGCGTGGAATTTATGCAGAATACTCTGTTTACCGATTTAATCGTCAAAAACGGACAAGCAAGCGGCGTGATCTGTGTTGATCTGATGACTGGGGAGGTAAAAGCAATACCTGCAAAGGCTGTAATTCTTTGTACCGGAGGAGCTCATAATATATTTGCTGAAAACAGCGGCTCTACTGATCTGTGCGGCGAAGGGCAAGGTGCTGCCTGGAGAGCCGGAGCTGAGCTTATTGATATGGAAATGATCTCTTTCTGCCCTACGGTTACAAAATATCCCACCATGTATAAAGGAAATATTCTTCCTTATATTTTTGTCACCACCGGATATGGTTCTCTCCTGAATAAATATGGAAAAACCTTCATCCATAAATACCTGTCACCCAAAGCAGAACAGCTGGCCTTGGAAAGCGAATGGAATAAAATGCTCTTATCCTATGCCGTCCAATCTGAAATTTTGGCAGGAAAAGGGACGAAACACGGCGGCGTTTATTTCTCTTTACCAGATCATCCTCAGGAAATTCTGGAAGAATTATATCATGATCTTCCTTCTTTGAAAAAAGGCATTTACGCTGATATTATGAAAATTTTCGAATCAGGAAAATCTTTAGTGGTGCAGCCTGCAGCTCACTATTTTGAAGGCGGAATCCGAATCAATGCCAAGGGGCATACCAGCTTGCCCGGGCTGTTTGCAGCCGGAGAATGCAGCGGCGGTATGTTTGGCGCAAATCGAGTATCAGCAGCAACTACGGAAATGTTAGTAGAAGGTGCACAAGCCGGAATCAGCGCCGCTATGTTTGCCTCCGGCAGATCCATGCCTCTAATTACAAGTTCTGACACGGAAAAGACGGAAAGCGAACTTCTTGCTCCATTCGGAAGAAAAAATGGAATTTCTCCCAATGAGCAGAAACAAAAACTCCACGAAATTACAGCAGAGAGCCTTCCTGTTATTCGCTGTGAAAAAAAGCTTACAGATGCCCTCGCCCAACTGGAACAACTTCAAAACGAGGAGGAAAATATTGCTTTTCATGATGACAGTCGGGTATATAACCGGCAGTGGCGAGAATATTTGGAGCTTCGTAATATGATTCCAGTTGCAAAAGCTATTGTCAAGTCTGCTATGCTCCGAAAAGAAAGCCGCGGTGTTCACATTCGCAGCGATTACTTTAAAACCGATAATGACCATTTTCTGTGCAACATTGTCCTGCAGGGAAAGGATATGCAGGCGCAAAAAGTTCCGGCTGTGCTGACTAAAACCAAGCCAGCTTCTGGCTGTCTGGATTATCCGGAATATATTGAGCAAATCGTAGAAATGCTGGAGTAAGGAGGTTTGGCAGATGAAAGAATATCACGTAATTGTGAAACGCCAGAATGAGAACGGCGAGCAGTGGGAACAACCTTATGTGGCAGTATTTGAAGATGATGAAGTTGTATCTGTAATGAATGTACTGAACTATATTTATGAACATCTGGATAACTCACTGGCATATTTTAACCACGCAGCCTGCAAACAGGCTGCATGTGGAAAATGCACCGTCAAGGTAAACGGAAAAATCCGGTTAAGCTGCAAAGAACCGGCTGCAGATCAGATGCTGTTGGAAGCAGCCAATAACAACATTTTGCGGGACCTTATCTGCAGAGAATAAAAAAGGGGGTGTCTGCGATGAACAAAGAACAATCAAAAGAAGCTCTCCTGGAGGTTCGTGATCTGCATACCCATTTTTTTACTAAAGCCGGCGTTGTAAAAGCTGTAGACGGTGTCGATATTACTATTCCTGCAGGCAAGACCGTGGGATTGGTTGGTGAATCCGGATGCGGCAAAAGCATGACCGCTATGTCAATTATGGGATTGATCGCAAACCCAGGAAAAATTGTTCAAGGTGAGATTCTTTTTCACGGAAAAAATCTTTTAGAACTTAACCGTAAAGAATACCGTAAGCTATGCGGCAATCGGTTATCTATTATTTTCCAAGAGCCAATGACTTCTTTAAATCCTGTTGAAACAGTGGGAAAACAAGTATCAGAAGCCATGTTCATTCATGAACACATCAGCAAAGAACAGGCAAAAGAACGAGTCCTGAAACTCTTCACCGAAGTAGGAATTCCTGATCCCCAGCGCCGCTACTATAATTATCCTCATCAACTGTCAGGAGGACTGCGCCAGAGAATCATGATTGCTATGGCCATGGCATGCAAGCCTGATCTTTTAATTGCTGATGAACCTACCACTGCTCTCGATGTAACAATAGAAGCTCAAATTATCCACTTAATGAAAAAGCTGCAGAGAGAGAATGGCACATCTATCTTAATGATCACGCATAATCTGGGCGTTGTCGCAGAGATATGCGACTATGTTTACGTTATGTATGCAGGGCAGGTGGTGGAATGTGCCGATGTGTATGAGCTGTTCAAGCATCCTATGCATCCTTACACAAAGGGATTGCTGCAGTCCTTGCCCAAGATGCAGTCTGGACAAGGACGCCTTTATAATATTAAAGGAATGGTCCCAGACCTGTTAAAGCTGCCTGATGGATGCCGCTTTGCTCCCAGATGCGATTATGCTTGCTCTAAATGCCATGAAAGCATCCCCGCACTGACAGACCTGGGAAATGGTCACCTGATACGCTGCTGCATGAATAATCATCAGGTGACGGAAGGAGGAAAACTATGAGCGGTCAGGAAATTCTATTGCAGGCAGAGCACTTAAAGAAAAGCTTTCAAGTTAACGGCGGAATCGTCAGCGCTGTAGACGATGTCAATCTGGAGATCTACCGCGGTGAAACTCTGGCACTGGTAGGCGAATCTGGATGCGGCAAATCCACACTGGGAAGAGTCCTGATCCGGCTGATTGAACCTACCTCCGGCAAAACGACTTTTAAAGGAATTGATTTAAGCCAGTGCAGCAAAAAACAGCTGAGAGATCTCTATAAAAGTGTACAGATTATCTTTCAGGATCCTTTTTCCTGCCTTGATCCACGGATGAAGGTAGGAGAAATCATTGGTGAACCCATGCAGATCCATCATATGTACAAAAACAAAAGAGAACTGCAAATGCAGGTGCAAAAGCTGATGAAAGATGTAGGCGTTCGTCCAGAATATTTTAACCGATATCCTCATCAATTTTCCGGCGGCCAGCGGCAGCGTATCGGTATTGCCAGAGCATTGTCTGTAAATCCAGAACTGGTCATCTGCGATGAGCCCGTTTCCGCTCTCGATGTATCAATCCAAGCACAGATCCTGAATCTCCTTAAAGATCTGCAGAAAGAAAGAAATCTGACTTATTTGTTTATTTCTCATGATCTGTCCGTTGTGCGTTATATTTCTGATCGTGTCTGTGTTATGTTCCTGGGACGGCTTTGTGAGATAGGGCCTTCAGAAGAAGTGTACCAGCATCCGCTTCATCCTTATACCCAATGTCTTCTCGATTCTGTGCCAATCCCTGATCCTGAGCAAAGAAGAGAGGATAAGGAACCGCTGACAGGAGAAATCCCAAGCCCCATTAATCCGCCCAGCGGCTGCCGCTTCCATACCAGATGCCCCTATGCAACAGAAGAATGCATCAACATCTGTCCGGAATATCAAGACATGGGAGGCGGACGCTTCTGTGCCTGTCACCATCCCTTGAAAACGGTATAAAGCACAAGCCAGTCCTGTAAAAAACGGAAAGCCATCTCAGTTTTTACTCCTGAAATGGCTTTCCGCTTTTCTTAATCTTATCCTATTCTTCTCACTGCATTCCTGCAAACTGATTTTTCACTTTTAATACTTTTGCCTGATCTGCTGTATCCTGACTGTACCAGCCTCTGGCGGACATCTTTTGATAAATTTCTTTCTGGATGCAAAGGCTGCTGTTTAAGGCATGGTCAAATACCTGATGCACATTCGCCGTAGGGGATTCAATGGTCCCATGAAGGTACAGATCGCACACTCCCTTTGTGGTCAGAAGCAGGCTTTCCATAATGTCTTTGTCTTCCACAATGCTCCTCCTTACACAAGATGATACAAATTGCTGAAGGTCTGATCGTGCTGCTTTGCCAGCTCCCTGGCATAAGCCTGCAGCTCCGGATCCTTAAGATTCTGGGCCGCCTGATCACACTGAGACTTTAAAAACTTTTCGTGGCCTAAAGCATCCTCAATATAGGACAGCTCTTTTGGACTCATCGTCATCACCTCCTGGAGTTTAGTCCTGCTTTAGTATAGACCGTTTTGCAGGACTTTATCCTCTGCGGCCGTCCTTTCTCTTGTTATTTTTCCTGTTCTTTCTGCATCCGGCAGATATCCTCCCAGGCTTCTTCATCAAACTGTCTGTTTTTATAATAATATTTCCGGTCCTCCTCCGTAATTTGGCGAAGCACCCGGCATGGATTTCCCGCCGCCAGAGACCAGCTGGGAATATCTTTCGTCACTACGCTTCCTGCGCCGATTACCACGTTATTGCCAATATGAACGCCTGGAAGGATTACCGTATTTCCTCCGATCCATACATTATCTCCAATCGTCACTTCAATGCCGTACTCATACAAAGAATTTCGGGAATCGGGATGAAGGGGATGACCGGCAGTGTAGATCGTCACGTTGGGGGCCATCTGACAGTTATCGCCGATTTTCACCTTGGCCACATCAAGAATGGTGCAGTTGTAATTGGCAAAGAAGTTTTTTCCCACCTCAATGTGAGATCCATAATCGCAGTAAAAAGGCGGATTTACAAAGGCGTTCTCTGATTTTCCGAAAAGTTCCTGAATGATCTGACCAATGGCCTCAAAATCTCCCCGATCTACCGTATTTAGCCGCTGCAAAATTCTTCTGCAAACTTTCTGTTCCTCCATAACGGACGCATCAGAAATATAAGGCAGTCCTGCATCTCTTCTTGTTCGGTTATCCATAATCTTTTTTCCTCCTGCTGTTCATTTATTTTCTTACGCCGCCGTCAAGTTTTTTACCCACCGGTACTTTTTATACCACCAGTAAACTGCCGGAAGCTTCACAAACTCATCCAGATTCAACAAAAAATACACCACAGGAACGGGAAGATGAAACAAAAATGCCGCTCCGAATCCTATGGGCACAATAATCAGCCACATTGCTGCAAAATCACAAACCGGTCCAAAACGGGTATCTCCGCCTGCGCAAAAGATCCCCGCCACCACGGTGGAATTGATGGCTTTTCCCACCAAATAATAAGAGCAGATAAACAGCATAATCTGCAAGTACTGTCTGGCCTGAAGGCTTAAATTTCCTGCAAAGGCAAAAATCAGCGGACTTGCTCCCAGCAGAATAAGACCGGAAATAACTCCTGCCCCCAAAGAGATCCTGCACAGCCGGCTGCCGTACTCCTTTGCCAGCTCAAGATTTCCTTTCCCCAGTTCATTTCCCACTATAATTCCGCTCCCTGTGCCGATTCCCAGACAAAGGCAGGAAATCAGATTCTTGGCGATGTTGGCAATGGAATTTGCTGCCACCGCGTCACTTCCCATATGCCCCAGAATCACAGAAAACATGGTAAATCCGCAGCCCCACACCAGTTCATTGATCATTACGGGTCCAGTATACCGGTAAAAATCCCGGCGGATCGGCAAGTCTCCGGAAAGTAAATAAGATTTCCGAATTTTCACCACATTTGGCTTCCGGTTTTCCATGATCACGCAGAAGAGTTCTGCTCCTCGTGATATGGTCGTAGCTGCCGCTGCTCCCCCAATTTCCATTTTGGGGAACCCCAGCAAACCATAAATCAGAAGGGCATTAAGAAAAATATTCAAGATCACTGCCACTGACCCATAAAGAGTACTGCTGAATGCTCGCCCGCTGTTTTTCATGATGCACAAATAAACTTGCGAAATCCCGGTAAATAAATAGGACCAGCTTACCGTTCTCAAATAAACTCCGCCCAGACCAATGAGCTGATCATCATTAGTAAAAATTCTCATTAGTCCTTCTGGGATACATAATGCCCCCAGAAAGAACGCTGCCGAAACACCAATAGAAAGCCTGAGGGCCGCTGCCAGCACCTGCTCTACCGCCTCTGTATCTTTCTTTCCCCAATACTGTGCTGCCAGCACTGTCACGCCAATGGTAATGGCAGCATAAAACAGATTCAAAATAAACTGTACCTGCGAGGCCAGCGATACTGCAGACAAGGAGCTTTGATTCAAAAATCCCAGCATTAATGCATCAGACGCACTGACCAGCGCCGTCATCAGATTCTGTACTGCAATGGGAAACACCAGGGCCCACAGCTTCCGATAAAACGTTTTCTTTCCCTCCACAACCCCTTCCTCCATCTTTTTCTTGCTCTCTTCATCTAACACCGTGTATAATCATATCATCCAAATTTTCCGGATTCTATGACAATATTCCAGAAATAATAGTAAAATCGTATTTTTATAAAGATTTTCAAACAGGAGGAAAACAGATGAATTCCAGATTGTTTCAGGACACTTCTCTGGATTTGATGAAAGATGCTTCCGAAGTTATCCGCTACGACTTGCCGGGCATTCCCCTTTATCTGCGTCTGCGTCAGCTGAAAGATTATCCGAATATGAAAGCCATGGGACACTGGCATGAAGATCTGGAGCTGGTACGAATTGAAAAAGGCCAGATGTATTATCAAATCAACGGTCAGCGGATTCTGTTAAAGGAAAAGGACTGCCTCTTTGTCAATTCCCGCCAGATGCACTTCGGCTCTTCTTATCTCCGGCAGGACTGCCGCTTTTTATGCCTGATTTTCCATCCCAGCTTTTTCCCGGAAAATGCAGCTCTCCGGCGTCTTTTTATTCAGCCCTACTTAAGCAAGAAGGCACCGGAGTACCTGATATTTTCTCCTGGAGACTCCTTTTATGAAACCATTTCCTGTTTTCTGCTGGAAGCAGCCCAATTAAAAAGCGAAAATTCCCCGGGCTTTCCCCTGGAAATCGCCGGCCTGGTTCAGCTGTTTTTTGCCAGACTGATCCGCCTTCCCCAGATGCAGGAGGCCGGCTCTCCAGGACAGAACTCTCCGGACCTTGCCGCACTAAAGGATATGGTGTCGTTTATCGCCCAGAATTATCCTGAGAAAATCACCCTGGAGGAAATTGCCCGGGCGGGAAAAGTAAGCCGGAGCAAGTGCTGCAGCTTGTTTAACCGGTATCTCCAGCTCTCCCCGGTGGTTTATCTGAATCAATATCGGCTGAAAGTCAGCTGCCGAATGTTAACCTGCACCAGCGAAAGCATTACCAACATTACCGCCGCCTGCGGCTTCAGTCATCCCAGCTATTACGGAAAACTGTTTTTAAAATATTACGGCGTCAGCCCTAATGCTTATCGGAAACAGGCAGCCGCATCGTTAGTCTGATCAGCCCTGGCGGATTCTGGCCATTTCCAGGAAACGGCTGTCGCTGATTCCTGCAATTTCATCCAAAAGGGCCGCCTGAAAGCTTCCCGGCCCTTTTGCCTGTTCCTGGGCCAGTTCTCCCCCTTCTCCCATCAGGACAGCGCCAAGCACAGCCGCATGCAAAGGATCCTTTCCCGTCAGAAAGGCTGCGCCCAGAGCGCCCTGCATGCAGCCGCTTCCCGTGATTCCAGAAAGCATTTCCCCGCCGTTTCCCACAAGGTATACCTGGCTGCCGTCGGCAATTAGATCTTCCTTGCCTGAAGCCATAACCACGCATCCATGGGTTCTGGCAAGACGATTAAAAGCCTCTGCTGTCTTGAAAAAATTATGTTCTCCCAGGGCATCCTCCTTTCCTGCATCCACCCCGATGCTGTGGGAAGGAAGCCCCGCCGCCGTAAGAAGCTCTGACATATTCCCTTTCAAAATCCAGATTCCGCCAATCTCATAAAGTTCCTGGGCAAATTTCCGGCGCAGCCTGCTGCAGGAGATTCCCACCAGATCAAGGATAACCGGGATCTTTCTTTCCCTGGCTATTCGCAAAGAACGTTTCATGGATTCCATTCGGACATCCGTAATATTTCCCAGATTAAGCATTAAAGCCTCTGCTGAAGAAGTAATTTCCTCAACCTCCAGGGGATGCTCTGCCATAATGGGCCGGGCTCCCACTGCCAAAATCATATTGGCGCAGCCGTTAATGGAAATTGGATTGGTGATGCAGTGCACAAGCGGTCTTTTTTCTTTAATATACTTTCGCAGGCTTAACAGCTTCTCTTCCTTTATCATATACTTTCGCTCCCAGATTCCATTGAAATTTTGCCAGAAGCCCTGACCGGCTTAAGGACTTTAAAAATAGATAAGCTACAATTCCTCCCATAGTGGTGGCAGATAAAAACATGGGCGTATAATAAAATGCCGTCAATCCATCCCTTCCCATCAAAAAAGCCATCACCGGATAAGACACCATGGAGCCGATAATGCCAGTTCCGATAATTTCCCCCAGCACCGCGCAAATGATCTTTCCTTTAGACAGCCGGTAAAGAACGCCGGATAAAAAAGCGCCGAACACCGCCCCGGTCAGCGCCAGGGGCGGAATGCCCATAAACATCATGCGGATAATTCCAATCATACAGGCACACAAAAGAGAATACCATGGTCCTAAAAGCACTGAACACACAATATTCACCAAATGAGCCGTGGGACACATTCCCTCAATCCGCAGGATCGGCGAAATCACCACGCCGATTGCCACCATCATGGACAGCATTACCATCCGAAGAGTTTTCTTTCTCTGTTCTTCCATTCTCATATCCTCCTGATGTTCATTTTTATCCTCTTCTGCAGCCATCAGCCTGCAGTCTTAATGTGATTTTTCCTCTTTCTGAAAACTGCAAAAATTCTCTGAGGAAGTTCAAATACAAATACAATTCCCAGCACAATCGCCACCGCCGTTTTTACCGCTTCATAGCCTGTATGAAGGGCCAGATTCAGCTGGTCCGTCACAATATAATAAGATGTCCAGTAAATTCCCGCGCCCGGAACTAAGGGAAAGATCCCGGAAATCAGAAAAATTGTGGCCGGGCACCGCTGGCGCACTGCCGCAATCCGCGACAGAAGCATAACCACAAGAGTGGCAAAAAGAGCCGCCCCTTCCGGTTCCCATACGCCGGCTCCAAGAGAATATACCAGCCATCCGGCCCCGCCAATCAACCCGCAGTAAGGATAATAAGTTCTAGGAACGCCAAAGAGAAGGGAAAAGGCCACCGTTCCCACCATGGCCGCCAAAACCTGCCCCATCATAAGGGAATTCCTCCTGTCAGTTTTGTGATCACAGAAAAAGCCATGCCTACGCCGATTGCAATACAGAAAAACACCAAAAGAGCGTCCAGCATGCGTACAGAACCAGAAATATAATCTCCATCTGCAATATCTCGAATGCCGTTGGTAAACGCTACCCCAGGAATTAAAGGCATCATGGAACCAATAATCATAAAATTCAAGTGATTTCCCAGTCCCTTGAAATAACAAAGAGCGCAGACCATCGTCACCAGAGCGCCTCCGCCGATATTTCCTACAATCTTAGACAAATACGGTCCGCTGATAAACAACAGATACCCGTATAACAGAAGACCTGCCAGAAAAGCCGCCGCCATATCCCATCCGTCTCCGCCGAAAAGACAGCAAAAAGCAGCGATTCCCACCCCAGAGGCAAGGATCTGAGTGCTTTTCCGTTTTTCCGGCATGGATTTGATGCTCTCTAAGGCTTCCTTTAACTGCCAGATGGTATAACGCCCCTCTTCCATCTCCCTAGAAAGCTGATTTACCGCCGCCACGCGGTTTAAATGGGTTCCGCTTACGGGAATATGCTGCACTTTGGCAAAATATCCTTCTTTCTCGCTCCCAGCAGTAATAAAAATGCCGTTGCTCAGCACAAAGGCATTTCCTGATTTCACACCGTAATGGCGGCAGATCCGGTCTATGGTTTCCTCCACCCGGGAAATCTCCGCTCCGTTTTCCAGAAGGATATGCCCTGCAAGCAGCGCTGTTTCCATGGCTTCTTTTTCCTCCAATTCCAGGGGTTCCTTCCCGTTCACCGCTCCTGCCCCCAGCTCATTGATCTGATCCATCTGTCCTCATTTCCCTGCCCTTTCTTCATCCAGAGCCTCCGAAAAATCTTCCAGCTGCCCAGGCTGCTTAAAATCTGGAGCTATTATACCCTACCTTAAGAAACAAAATCAATACATCTTCCCTTCCTTTTTCCACTCTCTTTTTCCCTGCGTTCTCATAGGACAATGGCAGAAAATGTAGTATAATGGAGAGAAGAAAGCAAGGAGAGAAGGAGGATATTTTTCATGATCAAGGAAATCGACGTATCTCAGCTTACCGCTTTTCGCATCGGTCATGCCCAAGATCCGGTTCACGCTACAGGATGCACCGCCATCCTCTGCGAACAGGGAGCCTGGGCAGGGGTGGATGTGCGGGGCGGAGGTCCTGCCACCAGAGAACTTGCGCTCCTCCGTCCAGATACCACAGTTCAGCAGATTAACTGTGTGATGCTCTCTGGCGGCAGCGCCTTCGGCCTGGCAGCAGGAGACGGCGCCATGACCTTTCTGGAAGAACGGGGCGCCGGCTTCGACACAGGAGTGGGAAAAGTTCCCCTGGTGTGCGGCGCTTCCCTTTTTGATCTGGAATTAGTCAGCTTCCACCATCGGCCAGATAAAGCAATGGGCTATGCGGCCTGTGAAAACGCTTATCTGGGAACCCCGCCCAAAGAAGGAAACGTAGGTGCAGGAACCGGCGCTACCGTAGGCAAATTTCACAACACCGCGGATATGATGAAATCCGGTCTGGGAATTTACGCCGTTCAAGTGGGAAAAATAAAATGCGCCGCCATTGTGGCGGTAAATGCCCTTGGAGATGTGATTGACTGTGAAACAGGCAAAATTCTGGCCGGACTTTTAACCAAAGATCATACAGGATTTGCCGATACCCGCCTGTCCATGTATGAAGAGATGGAACGTGCCTGGAATCTCTGGCAGGGAAATACCACCATCGGCTGCGTTATTACCAACGCCAAGCTGAATAAAGACCAGTGCACCAAGGCCGCTTCCATCGCTCATAACGGCTACGCCCAATCCATCCGCCCGGTCCATTTAAGCGCCGATGGAGATACGATTTTTGTAATGGCATCCGGCGAAGTAGAGGCGGCACCTGATGTGATTTACACCCTCGGCGCCCAGGTCATGGCCCATGCAGTAAACCGGGCCGTGCTTACTGCTGCACCGGCTTATGGGCTGAAGGCTGCATCAGATTTTCTGGCATAACAAAAAATAGGGAGCATATCACTTTCTGATATGTCCCCTATTTTTATGGCTGTATTTTTATGATTAAAGAATCCCAAAAGCCCCCAGAATGATGCCGCAGATCACAATTCCCAACAGCAGCAGATTGGTGTTAACTTTTTTCTGAATCAAACTGTAAATCCCCAGTGTAAAAATAAGAGGCAGCAGTTTGGGGAAGATGGAATCAAGCATATCCTGCAGAACCAGTTCTGTTCCTCCAGTAGTAAAGGTAAGGGGCGTAGTAATAGTTACCATGCTGGCTACCATTCCGCCTACCACAGCCAGGCCTACAATAGAAGCAAACTGCATTACACGATCCATAATCCCTTCCTGATAAAGTTTCGCCAGATATTTATTTCCCGATTCATATCCTAAAACTGTACCATAATATCCCAACAAAATAGACGGAACGGCAAACAGCAGTACCGCTAATATCGGTCCTAAGACGCTGCCTTGCTGAGCAAATGACAAGCCGATGCCAAAAGTAATAATTCGTAGAGTTCCCTGAAAGAAACTATCACCAATTCCAGCAAATGGCCCCATCAAACTGGTCTTTACCATGGAAATCGATTCTGCCTGAAAAGAATCATCTTCCGCTTTCGCATTCTGCTCCTCCATGGAGGCCGCCAGTCCCATAATAAAACCGGTCATCTGAGGAGTACAATTAAAAAATTCCATATGACGGCGATATGCTTCTTTTCGCTCCTCAGGCTTGTTTTTATATAACTTGTCCAAAATCGGAGCCATACCGTACATAAATCCCATATGCATCTGCCGCTCATAATTCCAAGAACACATAATGGTCCAGGAACGAAGAAACAGATGCCGAAGATCCTTCTTTGTAATCATTTCATTTTGAATTCCTTGATCACGATTATCCATTTTGTACGCCCTCCCCTCTTCCGTAAGACACCTTGTCCAGTATAAAAGCCAAGATGCATGCAAACAGTGTCAAGCCAATCAGATCCAGGCCTGAGTATGCCACCACCAGAAAACCAAACAAAAAATAAGGGAACAGTTTCCTGGAAAGCATGGTGCTTAACAGCATGGCAAATCCTAATGCAGAAAGCAAATTTCCAGCCACCGTCAACCCATTGGTAACCACTTCAGGAATAGCATTTACTAAGGTTTCCACAATTCCGGTACCTAAATACACAGTTAAGAAAATCGGAACAAAATAAATAAAAGCATTCAGCGTAAATGACCACCAGATATGTATATGCTTTGCTCTCGCGTAATTCCCTGCCTCAATGGCTGCATCTGCCACATGGGAAAACTGAGCAATAATAATCCGCATGATCACACTCATAAACTCACCAATTACTGCTACAGGAATGGCAATCGTTAACGCCGTTTCTGTTGTGGCACCTGAAAGAATAACAAACGCCGTAGCAATAATGCTGCCAAACTGCATATTAGGCGGACCTGCCGCTCCTATAGCCACAAATCCCATGGAAATCAGCTCCAAACTGGCCCCCAGGATAATTCCTGTCCGCAAATCACCTAGCGCCAGTCCTGCCAAAGTACTTAAGATCAGAGGCCGGCCAATATTCTGTCGTCCAATCAGCCGTGAATCGATTACGCCGACCACTCCAACCAGTCCTAATAAAATTGCTTGAATTAACACAATGATTCTCCTTCCTCTGCCGAACGCTTGTTATTTTGAAAAATCAGCATGCTCTACAGAAGCGGTAGGAACCTGCTGAATGTAGATTTCTACTCCTTTTTCCAAAATCTCCCGGGTCGCCTTAAGCTCATTTTCATTCAAATACACTGCCTTTCCGTATTCCTTTGATCCTGGCTTCTTTGCCACGCCTCCGTAATTAATTTTCTTAACTTCCGGAAGAATTTGACACAAAGTTTTCGCCTCTTCTGGTCCTTTTACAATAATCATAATATTCTGATTCTGATGAGTTTCCACTGATTTGCTCAGCTGAGAAAAAGGAATAATATCCAATGTGCATCCTGCCGGTTTAGCAATGGACAGTGCCATTTTCCCGATAGGATCTCCGGGCACTTTATCATCAGCCACAATAATATGATTAATTGCCATTTGTCTGGTCCACGAAAAAATAACTTGTCCATGAAGCAGCCTATGATCTACCCTTATTAATTTAATCATCCTGTTTATTCCTCCTTCACAAGTCTGTTATAATACACAATGCTATTTTTGCCATCTTCAATAATCTGATCCAGGTCCAAATTCTCCCAAGGAGTATGATTAAGCTTTTCCATCATTACTTCCATGGCAATCACCAAATTCGTTCCTGCAATTAGCTTTCTGGAGTCTGACATAAACCGAAGCGCCACATTGGCCGGCGTTCCTCCCGGTATATCCAGCAGAATCACTATCTTTTTGTTCTGGTGGTACTTCTCAAGATTTTCTTCAATCCGGCCTTCGAATTCCTCCGGACTCTCTCCTTCTTTCAGGCACAGCACATCCAGCTTTGACTCATCCATATTCAAAATCATCTTCAAGGTATGCCAATATCCCTTTGCCAGCTCGCCGTGAGTAAGCAGCAGCACATCAAATTCTTCCATCTTCCCTTTTCCTCCTAGCTATCTCAGCCTGTTCACCACATTCCCGCCAGATACGATTGTCTTTGGAAATTTTACACCCGACAGAGCCGCTCTTCAATTCTTTTCTTTGCGTCAAATAACGATTCCACAATATCTTCTGCCCTTTTTCTCTCCTTTAGCCCCGGCTGGATAATATCCGGAATCATTATACAGGGAATTTGGGCCCGAAAAGCCGCCTCCACTCCGACCGGAGAATCTTCCAGCACCAATGCATTCTTTGAAGAACATCCTGTAGTCTCCAGCACCTTTAAATAAATATCTGGAAAAGGTTTTCTGCGGCAAATCTCATCTCCGCAGCAAATGCAAGAAAAGAAAGATTGTATCTTCATCCGGTTAAGCCGTTCCTCTGTCAATATTCTAGATGTTGCCGTCGCCACCGCCCGGCTTATTCGTTCTTCTTTAAGATACTCTAAAATTTCTCTCGCTCCTGGCTTTAACCTGAGCTCTGTTTCCAGCTTCTTCATTCCAATTCGGCGCATTTCTGCCATAAACATTTTCGTATCCCATTGATCCCCAAGAATTTTTTTCAGCCCTTCCTCATAATCCCGGCCATTTCGTCCAACTAATTGATCAAATCCTTGAGCATCAATGGGAAGATGAAGAGCGGCGGCCGTCTCCTGCCACGCCGTTTTCCAGACCCTTTCTGTATCCAGCAGCAAACCGTCCACATCAAAAATCACCAGTTTAAGCTCCATTTCAGCCGTCTCCCTTCATCATATTGCTCTCCGATTTAATACTTCATCTGCCACATATAACGGCGCACATCCAATGAATGTCCTCGCTCAAAGGCAATCGCCTCTACAAACTCCCGAATGACAACCCCTGATAAAATCGCCGCCAGATAAGGCTTTGCTTCCTCAGCTACACCTTCCAAAGGCAGATCCTGCTGATCTAAAATCAACATCTTATTACTGAACTTTGTGCTGAAATTCTCCACTCTTTGATCCAGGAAGCGGGTATTTCCGATGCTCTTTACTAGCAAAAATGGAACATCATAATCTGTAACCTCAAAGGGACCGTGGAAATAATCGCCAGAGTGAATGCAGCCGGAATGAATCCACTGCATCTCCATAAACCAGCACATAGCCGTAGAATACACCTCGCCATAATTAATTCCGCTTCCAATGGTATAAATTATCTTCTCCCGCTTATTCTCCTTGGCCCAGCGAAGGGACTGCTCCCTGTACTGCTCCTTGGCCATAAGAGATAATTCCGTAAGTTTCTCTAACTCCTTAAGACAAACATCCCATTTCTCCTTGGGCTGCAAAACCATTAAAAGGCTAAATAGCAGGCCATATAAAATCCCCTTATTCTTATCACTATCGCTGACTTCTTTCCCCCAGTCATAATGTACTGGATATTCTGCAGCATTCCACAGCTCAGAACCTTCAGCGTTAGACAAAGCAATGGTCATAGCTCCTTTTTCTCTTGCCATACGAGTGGCCTCCACCGTTTCTGGAGTATTTCCTGAATGTGAGCAGGAAATTACCAAAGAATGCTCATTCAGGCTCGCAGGCGTGTCATAAACAAACTCATTGGCCGTATACACATGGCTGGGAACATTGGTTTCCTTATCAAATATATACTGCCCCGCCATCAAAACCGCCTGAGATCCCCCGCAGGCTACAAAATAAACCGCATTTACCGTTTCCTTTTCCTTCAAAGCCTCCACCGCACAGCTAATCTGGTCAAAATGTTCTTTTCTCATACCTGTTCTCCTTTTCGTATTATTGATTATATATCATTATATAACTTTATGTATCTTATTATAATTATAAAGTACTATAAATGCAAGAGTTTTTTTTAACTTTTTGATCAAAATGCAAAATTGCTAATCATCATAAGATGTGTTATAATGTTTTGGCATAAGGAGAGTTAATTTATGAATTCAAAAAGTGCAAAACCGCTGTATCTTCAGATTGATGCCGCCATCAGAAGTGATATCCAAACTCATATTTATAAAGTTGGCGACAAGCTCCCCACAGAAGTGGAACTAAGTGAAAAATATAAGGTAAGCAAAATTACAATACGAAAGGCGATGGAAAAACTGTCCCAGGACGGTTTAGTGCAAAAAGTCCAGGGAAAAGGAACCTTTGTTCTTCCGCAGAAGGATAAGGTTGTGATTTCTGAATCCAAGGGCTTTGCCGATTCTCTGTCCTCTATGGGGCACACCCACGGTCAAAAAGTCCTTGCCGTAAAAAATATTCCTGCTGATTCTTTCCTAGCCAGTCATTTAGGAATTGAAGAAGGAAATGCTGTACTCAGCGTGGAACGAGTGATGTGGGCTGACGCACGTCCTATCGGCATCGACCGAATCTTTGTATCAGAGGCGAGATTTCCGGATTTTATCCAAAAAGCAGTTTCTGAAAAACCGCTTTATCACATTTTAAAAGAAGACTACAACATTAATATTGATTCTGCCACAATGGAACTCAACGGAATTCTGGCCGACGACACCAATGCCGCTCTGCTGCAATGTGTCATCGGCGATCCCTTGTTTTATATTGAAAAGACTGCCTACGATCCAGAAGGGATTCCCATTCATTTTTCTTCCACAACTGTCCGCTGTGATTCCATTACTTATGTCGTAAAAACCAATCACCACCTGAGTATGGAAGAGAGGACCTCCGGCGGGCAGCTTCTGTAACAACTCGATCATAGTAGTCAACAAAACGGAGCAGCTACATGTAAATCAAACATTTACAAAACAGCTGCTCCTTAATGATATCTTATCAGTTTCTTTCCCCATCCATTTCCCCTTCATTGGCCTCCTGCACCGTGCAGGCCAGTTCCGGCAGTCTTTCTTCAAAGGATACTGAAAGTACTGCCTGAGGCCAGTTAAGACGGACTCTGGCGTGTTTCTCCCGTTCCTCCGCCGCCCTCTCCAATACAGTTAAAATTTCTTTCAGCGTTTCCCTGGTCAGACTGCCGCCCCGCCAGTGAAAGCAGAAAATCTTTCCCTTCCTGGCAGCCTGAACCGCCCGTTTGCTCACCTCTTCCATCTTGGTAAACGAAAGCTTCTTCTCCCGATAATAAAAATGATCCCCATCGCTGCATTCCGGCACCGGATACATCACCGGTTCATGATCCCTGGCCAGCTGTCTGCTGCTCAGGTTAAAATAGTCATAGCGGATTTCTCTCCCGTTCCCCAAACTGTTGTCAAAAGTAGCATCCAAATGGTAATATTTTCCGTCAATACGCACCACGTTCCAGGCATGGCGGTACTTAATATTTTTCTCCGGATTAGCCTCAGATACCGCAATAATGCACCAGATTCCAAGACGGTCACAGAGAACTTTCACCGTCTTGGCAATCCCTTCACATACCCCTACTCCCTGGCCCAAAGGGCCGATGATTTCATGGGAATAGGCTTTTTTCAGCTTATCATACCGGACAGAAGAACAGATCAAATCATGAATATATCGTTCTTTTTCCCACTCCTTCTGCCCTTCTGCAGGTCTGGCCAGCTTTTCTACCCGAGAAGTCATGGCCTTCTGGTGATCCTTCACCTTTCCCTTATCAAACAGATAATCCGGATAGAATTCTGCATTTTCACTTCCCGGATAATGACGGAGCCGAAAGCCTGACGCCCAAAAAATCTCCGGACAGTCAAGCCGAAGCCGGAAAAAGATTTCTCCCAGCTGGCGGCTGTCCAGATAAGGCACGGCAAATTCCGTCTGAAGCGATGAAATTCCGTTTTTCATCGCCCGATAAGCAGCCTGTTCTATTTTTGTCATATGGTCATAATAATAAGGTTCCATGGATTTCCTCTTCTTTTCCTTCCCCCGGACTTTCCTGCTATGCTTTCCTGCTGCCAAAAACAGTCCGCAGCTGCGCCAGTTACTGCGGATAGTTTTCAAAGGAACTATCCCCTTTTTCCGCCGTCACATAGTATTCACTTAATATCTTTGCCAATATCTTTGGACTTTCTTCATTTACAACATGCCCGGTATGTTCAATTATTTTCAATTCTGCATTTTTCATGTTCCGTCCCAGAAAATCCGCAGCCTTTCGATTCGCGCTGTCCTTTTCCCCGCAAAGAATCAGCGCCGGGCATGTGATTTTACTTACTGCATCGCTGAAATCCAGATTCTTCATGGAATTTCCTAAAACAAACGTGTCCCGTTTATTAAATGCCATCTCCTCAAAAACTGATTTCAGCAGCAGCCTGAAGATCACCCTTTGAATTCCAAATGCAATTTTCGGAATCTTATATGGCGTTCCAATTAGGACTAATGTTTTTACTTTTTTCGGAAAATCCAG
The DNA here is from genome assembly GCA_018713255.1 of Candidatus Cottocaccamicrobium excrementipullorum. Lineage (GTDB taxonomy): Bacteria > Bacillota > Clostridia > Lachnospirales > Lachnospiraceae > Caccovicinus > Caccovicinus excrementipullorum. The sequence continues at coordinate 244,879 of DVFL01000019.1, forward strand.
CGCATAATTCAGAGCCAAAATGCCGCCTAATGAAATCCCGCACAAATGCACCGGCCCCTGAATCTTACTGCAGTATTTCGCAAAAGCGGAATACAAATCAGCATAATCAGCTTCCTTCCCTTCGAGAAGAGAAGATAATTCAGGACAAAAAATATCTTCCTTGTCTGTCATCTGTGCAATAACCCCATTCCAGCTTGATGCTTTATGTCCTGAACCATGAACAAATATTTTTGCCGCCATAAGCATATCCTTCAATTCTGAAATTTTATTTTTCTGAAATTATATCACGAACCATTAAGAAATTACATCCTGAATCTAAGAAAAGGAAAAGGGGCAGCACCTCATAATACTGCCCCTTTTCTTTCGACATCAACGGAGGATAAACTCCTCAGCTAAACTCACCCATCTCCAGATTTAATCCCTTATGGTTCGTACCAATGCACCGAGTACGGATAAATCCGAACCCTCAACCTCCGCCAGCGTAATAGTCTTGGAACCGTCCTTATAGTTAAAAGTAAGGATTATCTTGTCCTCATAAAGATACACCGCATTGACAAAACTGTCAATCAGCCTCTGCCGCTGTTCCCGCTTTGTCACATCAAATTTTCGGAAACGGTAAATAAAGAAGGCTATCTGTTCTCTTGTAAGCATGGGCTTGTGCATTTCTTCCTGCAAAATACTGATTTCAAGCTGGCTCTTGGTTTCCTCCAACTCATCCAGCCTTTGCTTGGTGGACGGTGTGAAAATCCCGGCTTGAATGGCGTTGAGCATATTGTTAATGCCTTTTTCCGTTTCTGCAAGCTGTTTTTTCAAAAGAGGCAGGTCGGTACTTTCTCTTTTCTGCAATTCCATAAGCGTATCAATCAGCCATTCCATGACTTTATCATTCATAATCGCTTTCATAGTGTAGCTGACAACTAAATCTTCAATCCAGTCTTTCTTGACCGCTTTCTTGTCGCAGAGTTTCTTTTTCTTGGTATTCACACAACGATAATAGCGGTGTACTTTCATTGTGTGGCTTGTGCCGCTTTCTCCTACCATGAAAGAGCCGCATTTCCCGCAATACAGCTTCGTTGTCAACAAATAATCGTCCTCTGCTTTGTGACGGGCAGGAGCCTTTTTATTTTTCGCCAGCCGTTCCTGTACCCGTTCAAATAAATCTTTTGGGACAATCGCCGGAATACCGTCCTCCTTAACTACATCACGATAGCTGTATTCGCCCATATAGCGGCGGTTCTTCAACAGGTGGTTCATAATATTCAGTGTGATTTTCCCGCCACGAATGGAACGCATCCCCCGGCTGTTCAACAGATTGACAAGCTCCTGCATAGTTGCTCCCTCGCTGTATCTTGTAAACATTTCCAATACTACCGGGGCGGTTTTAGGGTCGATTTGATAATACTGCTGTTCGTCAATGTAATAACCCATTGGGACAGTGCCACCGTTGTATTTGCATTTCAGCGCATTGTCGGTCAAGCCCCGGATAACTTTTTCGGAGAGTTCGGCAGAGTAATATTCCGCATACCCCTCAAGCATGGCTTCCAGTATAATTCCCTCGCTTCCCTCAGAGATATTTTCTCTTGCGGAAATAACCTTGACACCGTTCTTCTTCAAAATATTTTTATATCGTGCGCTGTCATAGCGGTTCCGGGCAAA
>DVFL01000020.1 GCA_018713255.1 Candidatus Cottocaccamicrobium excrementipullorum
TACTTTAGGTTTTGTTCTGAATTTTTTCTCAAATTCAAGGCTATCCTCTAGCCCTGTCTTTCAGAATTTTCAGGGTCTGTGTATGATTCAATCTTCAATTCTCAAGGTTCATCTTTCGTTGTTGTCCGTCCTGATCTCTCAGGAGCAACTCGTTTATGTTATCACATTCTTTCGAGTTTGTCAACAACTTTTTTCATTTATTTTTCTTGCTCACTGCTTTCGTTCTCAGCAGCGTGTTATATCTTATCACGTTGCTTCCAATCTGTCAAGCAGTTTTTTCAAAATTTATTTGATCAATTTGATCTGGCAATTTTGAAAACAGAAAAAAAATGAACCACTCTCGTGGTGAATCCTACTATAACATTATAGCTGGAGAATGTCAAGGGATTTGTGCTGTTTTTTTAAACAATTTTTTTGAGTTTTTGCTGTTCCACTAAATGTGCTATTTTTCCTTGATTTTCTCTATATTTTGTGGTTTATAAAAAGGGCGCCTGCGCGCCCTTTTTCTCAGTCTTTTATCTTCAAATCTCTAAATTGTATTAATTGTGCATTCAATTCCATTGCATTGGAAGCCGATGATCCTCTTTTCCATCGCAAAAAAGCAAGAACAGATGGTTAAAGCAAATTCCAGATCACGCTGATCAGCAAGCCGGACAGAAGATTGTTTCGGTAAAGGAAAGATATCCAGGGCGTATTCTCTATGTCATTAATCAAATACTGCCCCCACTGGGTGCTGACAAAAAGATTCAGCACCAAGCAGAATATCCAGAAATAAAACAATCCTAAGCAAAGCCCCAAAACAGCCCCCGCAATCTGGTTAATTCCCGATAAAACCGGGAGCTTTGCCACCAGATCCAAGAGATGAGCTAATACTCTTACCGCAACATACACTAAGAGGAACAACAAAATGAATGCCAGCGTATTGATGATTCGGTCTGCGAGAAAACTTCCAATGTAATCCACAAACTGATCTACCCCCAGCATCTGATAGATCTCCTCATTATTATTTTCAATCAGCGCTTCTTTCAGCGATTCTGGCAGGGATATCCCCTCGATTATCGATCTCTGTTCAGCCGGAAGCAAAGCCTGGCTGATTTCTTGACCCCCAGTTTCAAGTCCCACTGCATTCAGCATATTTTCTTCCATCCACTGATGAATACCTGTATTATCCCGCAAAAAATCTGTCACCTGGGGCATAAGAATACGCACTGCTATCAGTGAGATTATCAAAGCGGTCATAGATATCACCAGCTTAAGAAACCCCCGGTAATGCCCGTACAGGGTCATTCCAATCAAATAACCGGCTACCACCACAGAAAGCCAGTTATCCTCTAAAAATGCTGCTGCATCCATTTTAATCACCTCATTCTCGTCAAATTCCCCTCCGCTTATTGTACCCCTTTCTCCCTGTTCCGGTGCACCTGCCCTATTATTCTCCCGGGAACTTCATGCCCCACTGCGCTCTCAAATTATCCATCCAGCGCATAATCGTCAGGCTTTCTTCATGAGGCATCTGAGGACATTCCAGCGCCCCCTTCTCAATGGCTTCTTGGCAGGCTATTACCTGATACTCATAGCCGCTGATTTGCTCAGGGCGGTCATAAGATGCCAGCAGTTCATCAGATGTGTTGTACACCTTAAAGCCCTGGCAGTTGTTAATGTTAGCGGCTACAATATATCCTTTATCTCCATAAATCACACCGCTTCGGTCACTTCGTCCCATGGCTGTGCTGTTTAATACCGCCATCCGGCCATCTTCATAAATCAGCGTCACACTGTTCTGCATATCTGCCCCGTCTTCATTGAATACCGCCTGGCCTTTAATTTCTTTTACCCCATTTCCAAAAACCATAGAGGCAAAATTCAGCGTATATACTCCAACATCCAGCAGGGCCCCGCCTCCAAGCTCCAGTTTTTTTATTCTTTCTTTGTGACTGGTCACATAGCCCAAATTAGCCGTAAGCATGCAAGGCTTCCCAATGATCCCGCTGGCAAGAACCTGATCCAAAGTTTTCCGAATAGGCATATACCTCGTCCAGATCGCTTCTGTAAGAAGCAGTCCGCGTTCTTTTGCCATGGCAAAAACTTCTTCCGCCTGTTTTTCATTTAACATAAACGCTTTTTCGCACAGCACATGCTTACCGTGTTCCAAGCACATTTTTACATGGGCATAATGATGGGAATGAGGGGTCGCAACATAAATCAATTCCGCCTGGGAATGCTCAAGCATTTCCTCATAAGAGCCATAAGCCTCAGCAAAACCATAGGTTTCTGCAAAGGCCTTCGCCCGGTCAGCATCTCTTGCCGCCACAGCGCAGCATTCTACGTCTTTCATCTGCCTTAAGGTACGGGCCATTGTTCCCGCAATGTTTCCAGCCCCTAAAATTCCTACTTTCAGCATTTCAAATTCCTCCTCTTTTTTGAATTTGAACTATTTTATTCTATCCGTCCATTATAAGGCAGGTTTTCTCTTTTCCGCAAGTCCCAATAGAAAAGAATCCCCTCGGTCTGCGAATCTTATTTTGCAGACCAAGGGGATAAATGCAAAAGTGGTTTAATTTAAAGCAAAACGTCGAATGGCCGCCGCCACTCCGTCATGTTCATTGGATAAAGTAATGTAATCCGCCTGTTCTTTCACCGCATCCATGGCATTTTCCATGGCTACGCCAATTCCAGCAGCTTGAATCATCGAAAGGTCATTTGTTCCATCACCGCAGGCCATCGTTTCTTCCATCCGTATTCCCAGATACCCAGCCAGCCGAGCAAGACCTTCTCCCTTCGTTGCCGACGCCGCATTGATCTCCAGATTATATTCCAAAGAAGAAGTTACCTTAATTCTGGCACAGGAAGACAGCTGATTCCACAAATCCTGCCTCAGCTTTCTGTCCGCCGTAAAAACATTGATTTTTTCTACGGCGCATCGTCTCTGGCTAAGCAGCTGAATCTCATCTTCCACCTCATCCCGGGTGGAACGAACCATCTGTCTCATCACAGGCGGAACGCCGTAATTCTCCAGATGATCCCGGAAACGGGCTTCCATTTTTCCTCTTCCCTCAACATAAGGATCATAAGCCACTGGAAAATCAGATAAAAATGTAAGAATTTTCCGGGCAAGCTCCCAGTCAATCAGTTCTTGGGAAATTATCTTGTTCTCCTGAAGATCCATGACCTTGGCGCCATTGGTAAGAATAGCATAGCGAATGCCTGGGATTTCCCGGATAAACCCGGGAATTCCGCTGGCCGTCCTTCCAGTAGCCGGTATAATATAAATGCCCCGTGCCAAGCATTCCTCTATGGCCTCTCGATTTCCTTCAGACAGTTTTTTTTCTTCATTCAGCAATGTGCCGTCAAAATCCAGTGCGATCAGTCGAATCTTCATATCAGATAAAATGCTCTTCCTTTAAAATCAGCAAACCGTCTTTATCATATTTTGAGGAAAATAAGCCGGTAATCCGCTTGCCCAAAGAAGGCTTCTCCGCCTTGTCAGCTGCTTCTTCAATCAAATCTTCTGCCGCTGTCTTGGTCAGCGCTACGCCGTCCTCTTCCATCATTTCAATCCGCTCATAAAGAGCCAACATGCTTTTCCCGGTAATACTGCAGTCAATCTGACTTGCATAATGACAGCAATATTGAGCAAACTCATCAATATCCATCACCCGGTTTTCATCATTCTGGACAGATGCAGGCGCTGAACTTTCCTGAGAAGAATTGTCCGAAGAACTGTCTTCCTTCGGCTGTACCATTCCAGGTCCCATCGGCCGGCTTGCATCCTGATACAGCAGCTGATCAATCTGAGCGATTTCCGGGACTTCTACACGAGTTTTAGAAGGAGCTGGCTCCTCCTTTGGAATATCGGAAGCAGCAGCAGGAGCAACTGGAGCCTGGGCAGGTGCTGCGGACACAGCCGCCTTCTGCCGGTTCTTTTTCTCTGCCACTTTCTCCAAAAATGCTTCTGCATCCTCCAGGGACTCTACAATCTGAAACTTGCCTGCCAAAGAGGGATTAGCCTTGCGGATTCCATCAATCTGACGGGCATTGTCAATCAGCACAGCTGTCATTCCGCTTTGATCCCCTGCGAGAAGCTGATTCAGTTCTTCCAGCATCTCATCTGTAAGATCTCCTGCATTTTCCACAATCAAATCTTTTCCCGATAATTTTCCTGCACTGGCCAGAACGCCCCTTTGATTCAGCCGTTCACCAGTGATTTTCGCCACCGGATGCTTTTCTCCCAAAATTCTGTGCGCTGCTTTTAATGCCTCCACAGCAATCTCCAGCCCTTTTTCCGGAGTTCTGGCTTCTGCCATCATATGGCAGAAGGTTGCCGGCTGAACCTGTCCCGTTCCCTGAACAGGAGACTGTTCTTCCGCCTGTCTTACTGCCTGAATATGACGAATATCATCAAGAATACGGGTTTTATCCGCCAATGCTTCTGTATTTTTCAGATCCTTCACATCATTCAAAACTCTAGTCTGAGCTTTTTGCGGTTCTTCTGCGTAGCCTTCCATGGAAAGTTTAGACATTTCTTCCGCCAGGCTTGCTTCCACTTCCGCTTCTTTCACGCTGGCCACCAGCTTCTCTTCCGCCGTCACTTCTGTACCAGAAGGCACCGTCTCCTGGCGGAATGCCGGCTGAGAAGAATAACCAGTCACCCCGCCCTCTGATGCCGGCTGCTGCACTCCTGAAGGCACAACTTGATCCCCTGCCTTTCCAGGAGCGGCTGCAGGAGAAGCATGACGAGCAAAATCTGCAGGCTTCAGCTCACTGTCTGTAGGATGCTGAGGCTGAACAGCTGCTGCCGCTTCTGGCTTTTTCACTGCTCCCGGACGGAGCATTTCCGGTGAAGGCGCAGGTACGGGAATAGGGGTTGGCTCTGTCTTAGTGCGAACAGGCGCGTAGCCGCTGACGCCTTCTGGAGCCATCTCCTGAACCGGCTGCTGGTAAGGCGCTCCTGTAATTTTTGATTCTGCAGCCTCAATCCGCGCTTTTAAGGCCTGCTTCTCCTGAGGAGATTCCTCTTCTTCTGAAGGAAGATAGCCGGACTCTGTGCTGTTTTCCTCTACCTGTCTTAATTTTGCTTCATATTTGTCACGGTTTTCCACCAGATCCATCTGGTATTTGGTTAACGGCGCATATTGAAGCTTAAGCTCCATAGCCTTATCCACATACTGTCCCAGTCCAAACATCAGCATAATCTTATCACAGGTTTTCACACACTGGTCCGCCATTCCCGCTTGATGATAAAGATCCGCTAATTCATACAGCCATTTTTCATCCAGCTCCGTGCTGGTATAGCTCTCCAGGGAATGAATCAGCTGTTCAATAGGAGCTCCCTTGGCTTTTAAAATAAGATAACGCAAAATATCCTGGCGAGAATCGTCTCCTGCCAGTTCGCAAAATTCCCGATAATAATTTTCAGCTTCCTGAATATTTCCCTGCTTCAGCGCCAGCTGAGTCAGCTTATATAAAAGGCGCTTTCCAATGGGGGCTCTCTCGAAAGCAATCAGAAGAATATCCTTCGCCTCCTGATACTCTTCATTTTTCTCGTAGACAGAGGCGATCATGGACAAAAGATTGGCATTGCGCACCCGCCGCCAGTCAATGGTGTCTGCAATCTTCATCGCCGTCTCAAAGTCCCCTTTATTTACCAGTTTTTTAATCTGTTCTACTTTAATGTTAAACTCGTATTTATCCATTCTTTTGCATCTCCTAACCCTTCTTCCGCCTGTCTGGTCAGACACGCCGGGCTTTCAAATCACAGTTCCACCCTGCCTTCTAACGCCCGAAGGAGGGTAACCTCGTCAATATATTCCAAATCTCCCCCAACCGGAACGCCGCTGGCGATCCGGCTTACCTTTATCCCGGTGGGCTTGATTAATTTACTGATATACATAGCTGTGGTTTCTCCCTCCAGGCTGGAATTGGTGGCGATGATCACTTCTTTCACATCCCCCTGAAGCCGCTGCATCAGCTCTTTGAGCCGGATATCATTTGGTCCGATTCCAAGCATGGGAGAAATGGCTCCGTGAAGAACGTGGTACACGCCCTGATATTTTCCTGTTTTTTCGTAAGCAGCCAGATCTCTGGTATTTTCCACCACCATAATGGTTTCATGGTCTCTTTCCGGGCTGCTGCAGATGGGACAAATTTCCCGATCTGTCAAAGTAAAGCATTCCCGGCAGTAATGCAGGTTATTCTTCGCATCGGTAATGGCTCCAGCCAGCCTGTCCACCTGTTCCTTAGGCATGCTGATAATATGAAAAGCAAGCCTCTGGGCAGATTTGGCTCCCACTCCGGGAAGCTTTGATAATTCCTCTATAAGCTTTGTAATTTGACTGCTGTAATAATCCATTAGAACGGGAAGCCTCCGCCTAAACCGGACAAGCCCCCGGTAAGCTTAGCCATCGCCTGAGCATTGGATTCCTCCATCTGACGGAATGCCTCATTCGTAGCCGCCATAATCAGGTCTTCCAGCATCTCAATATCATCCGGATCCACCACTTCCGGCGCAAGCTTAACTGAAACCACTTCTTTCTTTCCTGATACAGTTACCGTCACTGCTCCGCCTCCGGCAGATGCCGTATACTCTTTTGCCTCAAGCTCCTTATTAGTTTCCTCCATCTGGCGCTGCATCCGCTGCGCCTGCTTCATTAAATTGTTCATATTTCCCGGAATAGCGCCCCCAGGAAAACCGCCTCTCTTTGCCATAAATTTATTCCTCCTCTATCGAAATATCCATATGGATCTTTTCTTTCAATTCTTCATCGCTGACATAAATTGTGTTCGTCCGTTCTCCCCGCTCTCTCTGACGGGTTTTAAAATAAATGGTTTTTCCGTACTTTTCCGCCACAAACCGTTCCAGACTGCCGATAACGCTGGGCCGGTTTCCAATGGCATAGTTGATGGGATCAGAAAAGACAATGCATAAACAGCTGTCTCCGCTGGGTTCTACAACGGTGTCCCGAAAACTTGGCCTGATGGACATGCCCATCTGGCGGACAATATTCCCCCACTCATTCCGAATCAAATTAAGATCCTCCAGCTGAGCCGGCGGAATGGACACCTGTCTGGGAGGCTCTCCAGGCGCCTCCTCTCCTTGGCTCCCTGCATTAACCGCTGCAGAAGCATTTACAGGAAAAGACGGCGCTGCCGGAATTCCCTCTTCCATCTTAGCTTCCAGCTGCTCAATCCGTTCTAATAAAGAATCTATATTAGACTCCATCTGAGGTTTTGTCAACTTAATCAGCGCAATTTCAATTAAAATCCGCTTCTGGCTGGCATATCTTAATTGATTGCTCAGCTGAGAGAGTACCCGGATATAACGAATCAGCGTATTGGCATCTGTCTTCTTCCCATCTTCCTCCAATTGCCTTAAGTTGTCTTCAGACATATCAACCAGTTCTCTGGCATCCTCAGCAGTCTGAATCAACAACAAATTGCGCAGATACCAAATGAAATCATTAACAAATTGTCCCAGCTCCCTGCCCTGGACTACCATCTCTTCGAGCAGAAGAATCGCATCTTTTGTTTTTCCCTGAACGACAGCATTAAACATCCTGGAAAATATGGTTTGGTCCACAGCTCCCAGGATGTCCAGCACATGATCATAGGTCAAAGTTTCCCCGAAATGAAACGTTACACACTGATCCAGCAGGCTGAGGGCATCGCGAAATGCTCCGTCAGCCGCTTTAGCCAGATAAGAAACCGCCCGGTCTTCTATTACAATATTTTCCGCCTTAGCCACTTCCTTGAGCCTGGCGGCAATGGTCTCCGCTGGAATACGCTTAAAATCATACCGCTGACACCGTGAAAGAATCGTCACCGGAATTTTATGCACCTCCGTGGTGGCCAGAATAAAGATTACATAGGACGGAGGCTCCTCCAGAGTTTTCAGCAATGCGTTAAAAGCCCCAATCGAAAGCATATGAACTTCGTCAATGATATAAACCCGATACTTCCCTTCTGTGGGCGGATACTGAACCTGCTCTCTAATATCCCGAATGTTTTCCACGCCATTATTGGAAGCCGCATCGATTTCCACCACATTCATGGATGAGCCTTCTGCAATTCCCCGGCAGATGGCACATTCGTTGCATGGACTTCCATCCACCGGATGTTCACAGTTCACCGCCCTGGCCATAATCTTCGCCACACTGGTCTTTCCGGTTCCTCTAGTGCCGCAAAGCAGATAAGCATGACCGATTCTGCCTGAGATTACTTGATTTTTCAGCGTGGTAACAATATGATCCTGGCCTTTTACATCCTGAAACGTAGCGGGCCGCCATTTTCGATATAATGCAGTATATGACATGAATGCTTAACCCCTTGTGGTCTCTTTACTCGTCTCCAAAACTGATGCCTACCGCCTTTGCCTGGCGAATAATGGCGCTGTTGGGATCAACGTATTTTAATTTTCCTGCAATTTCAGACAGGGGAATTTTGTCTATCTCGTTGTTCTTTACGCAGACCATATAGCCATACTCCTGATTGCGGATCAGCTCTGCTGCCGCTGCACCTAACTGGGTAGAAAGCACGCGGTCGTAAGGACAGGGTTCTCCGCCTCTCTGGGTATGCCCAGGAACAGTAACCCGGACTTCCTGGCCTGTAAGTTCTTCTAATCTAGCGCCGATTTCGTAAGCAGCAGACGGATACTGCATGCCGCTCTCCTTCTTTTTCTTCAGCTCTTTTTTGCTCAGGCTGGCATCTTCTTTGGAAATAGCGCCTTCTGCCACAGCCAAAATAGAAAACCGTTTTCCTTCCTTTGCCCGGCGCTGAACCGCATCGCTGATCACCTGAATATCATAAGGGATCTCCGGGAGAAGAATAATATCTGCACCGCCGGCAATTCCTGCATATAAAGTAACCCATCCTACCTTATGGCCCATGATCTCCACAATAAAAATCCTTCCATGGGAAGATGCGGTGGTATGAATACAGTCAATGGCCTGAGTCGCAATATTGACTGCGCTGTAAAATCCAAAGGTCATATCCGTACCCCACAAATCATTGTCAATGGTCTTAGGAAGAGATACAATATTCAGGCCCTCTTCACGAAGAAGGTTAGCGGTCTTCTGGCTCCCATTTCCTCCAAGAACCACAAGGCACTCCAGTTTCAGCTTTTTATAGGTATGCTTCATGGATTCTACCTTGTCCAAACCATTTTCATCTGGCACACGCATCATCTTAAAAGGCTGCCGGGAAGTTCCCAAAATCGTTCCGCCTTTCGTCAGAATGCCAGAAAAGTCTTCCGGTTTCATAATACGGTAATCGGCGTACATCAGGCCCTTATATCCATCCTCGAAACCGATAATTTCCACATCATCAAACATGTTATACAATGATTTTGCCACGCCGCGCATGGTCGCGTTCAGGCACTGGCAGTCGCCTCCGCTGGTTAACATTCCGATTCTTCTCATGAGCCTTTTTCCTTTCTTTATATGGTTTATCACAATACATTTCCATGGGTTATTTTCTGTCTGATTATTTTAGGCTGTACCGTAACAATTATACCGCAAAGCCCAGGCAGGGGCAAGGCAAAATTAAAGGCGGCGATGGCACTCAGCCATCGCCGCCTTTTATAATTTTATCCACGCATCCTGCTTTGAACCGCAGACACAGACGTTACTTAAGCAGTTAACTCGGCCCAGGCTGCCTCGCGTCACACAGAAGGTTTTGCTTAGTGCTGCTGCATTCCTGCCCTGACACGGTTCACAAATTTCTGTTGCGCAAGACCCAAACGTCAACGCCACTTACTTAAGGCAGCTCTGCCCCATACAAGCCCGAGGCAGGATATCACCCTTGCTGGAGCGGATTGCAAGTACAGGGCACCGCTATCTCCCCGGCTGCGTGGAAAATTTATGACAAATTTAAGGGTTCCCTGATTCAGGGATAGCTTGTTTAGTATACCCTGCAAACAGGATTTTGTCAAGTATTCGCTGCCGCCAGAAGCATCTTGGCGCCTCATTTCATCTTTCATTCCGGGAAGATTCATCATTTCCCCAGGAAGGCTTTAGTTCTATCACCTTCTTTACCAGAAAACCTTCCTCCCAGTCCAATTATCTTCCGGCAGACAAGAATGGATACCAGGGCAGTAACTGCCTCCGTAATCCAAAAAGCATGCCATACGCCCTCCGGCCCCAGCATTCTGCTTAAGATGAAGGCGGCAGGAATAATCACTAAAGTATAGCGGCACAGAGAAATCACCAGAGAAGGTCCGCCCTTTCCAATTCCTTCCAGTGCTCCAGAAGAGGTTACCGACACTGCAGATATAATAAATCCTGCGCTGATAATACGCAGAGCCTTTTCTCCGGCTTGAATGGTTTCCTGACTGGAGGTAAACAGCTCCATTAATGGGCCAGGAAATACCAGGCAGATAATGGTTCCCAGCACCATAATTAATCCGCTCAGCACCAGAGTCACCCCATAAATTTTCCTTACTCGTTCCTTCTCCCCTGCTCCGAAGTTATAGCCGATAACAGGCCGCATTCCCTGAATGATTCCATTTGCTGGCAAGTAAAGAAAGGTCTGAAGCTTATAATAAATTCCCAGAATCACAATATAGCCCTGAGAATATACGGCCAATATCGTATTCAGAGAAGAAATCAGCAGCGAGGACAACGCCATATTCAAGGTAGCCGGAATTCCCACTGAGTACAGTCTGAAGTCTAACTTCCAGTCCGGCTTCAAATCCTTAAAACTGATGCGGACAGGAAGCGGACGAAGAAAATAAACAGCCAGATAAATTGCCAGCGTCAGCACCTGCCCCAGTCCAGTAGCCAAAGCTGCCCCTTCAATTCCCATTTCCGGAAAAGGTCCCAAACCGAAAATCAGTATCGGATCAAGAATAATATTGGCAATGCAGCCGCTCATCAACGCCGCCATCGTAGTTTTCATGCTTCCCACAGCCTGAAAAATTTTCTCGAAAGAAACTCCCAGAACAATGATCAGAGAAAAGGCAAATGCAATGGTGGAATACCGAAGGCCCAGATCAATTACCGTGCGGGAAGAAGTAAACATGGCCAGGAAAGCAGGCATCACCGCAATGCTTCCAACTGTCAGAATCACGCCGTGAACTGCTCCTAAGAAAAGGCCGTGAGATGCAGCCCTATTTGCCTTGACCTTATCTCCCGCTCCCAGATGAAGGGCAATAATGGCGTTAATCCCGATTCCAAAACCGATTCCCACTGCATTAATTAAATTCTGTACCGGATATACCAAAGAAAGAGCAGTCATGGCATCTTCACTGATCTTCGCCACAAAAAAACTGTCCACAATATTATACAGGGAATTAACCAACATCGATATCACCATGGGAAGAGCCATGGAAACAATCAGCGGCAGAACTGGTTTTTCTTTCATAAATTGTTCATTCATCATACTCTCCTTTCCGTTATCTCTCCAGCCTTTTTTCGGCGGCAAAAAAAAGCCACACAGCCCTCTCAAAATGGCTGTGTGGCGAAAAATGGATAACCCAGAAAAATCCACATCAAATTTTAGGTTATCACTATAACATATCCCTTATTCTCTGTCAAGAAGCTTTGCCGCTTCCTCTTTTTTTCTTCTTTCCTCTTTCTTTTTCTGTTTTCCCGCTTCCCTCAGCTGCCGAAAAAATCCAGTCATCATCGCCGAACACTCTTCTTGCAGAACACCGGTTTTTACCTGACAGCGATGATTAAATCCCTCCTGATGAAGAAGATCTAAAACAGAGCCGGCGCATCCCGCCTTAGGATTCATGGAGCCGATCACCACTTCAGGAATCCTGGCCTGGACAATAGCTCCTGCACACATGGGACAAGGCTCAAGGGTAATGTATATCCTGCACCCTTCCAGTCTCCAATCTCCCATCTTTCTGCAGGCTTTTTTCATCGCAATAATCTCCCCGTGGGCCAGCACGGTATGATCAATCATCCTCCGGTTATATCCTCTGCCAATGATCTTTCCTTGGTAGACAATCACACAGCCAATCGGCACTTCTCCAAGGCTTTCTGCCTTCCTGGCCTGCCGGATTGCTTCTTTCATGTATTTCTCGTCCTCCGTTAAAAGAGGCGTTCTTATCTTTTCCATGGTTTGTGTCAATTCCTTTTATCGTTCATTCCTTGCTGCAAACTCCATTATACACAAAAAAGAGAAAAAGGAAAAGACATCTCTTATTTCGCCGCCCTTTCTGCCGCAGCCTCCTCTTCCAGATGGATATCTGTGTACCAATATCCAAACCGCCCATCCTTCGCCGGCTGCTTTTTTGACAGCACAAAATGAGGAAATCCGAACATGGAGGCCATGTATTTTTCATTGCTGTAATAATGACCTGGAACTCCCAGTATGTACCGCGGCCGTCCCTTGGGATTCTCCAGTCGGGCTACAATCAAGTACCGGTAGTTGTAATAACCGTGCAGGAGGAAGCTGTTATTTCCATATATCCAGGTCTCCCGGGGAAGAAGACCAATATCCTTTGGCTTAATCACCAGGACCTGACAACCATGTTCACTGTCAAACGCCTGAATTTTCGGATATGTCCCCGATAAAAACTCCCAAACAGGAACCTGTTTTTCCTTTTCCTCCTCTGCATCCAGTTTTGCTAATGCTTCCGGATCTCCAATTATCATCGGTTCCTCCCGATACTGATGAATTACCGGCTTCTTCTCTTCTTTTTGCCCCTCTGGCTCAATTAACGGCTCCTCAGGATTCCTCGTTTCCATCTCCAGCTGCCCCATCTCAAAATTCGGGATTTCAGGCTCTTTCCGAGAGTCTCTGCTGGCTCCTTCTGCCTTTTCCTCAGGCTGTTTAAGCTCTAGATCCTGAGACTGCTGAGGGGCAGATTCTGACCAAGAAGCTTTCTGCCCCTCCAGCTTTGCCTGCGGCGTCATGGGGGTTCCCAAACGCCACACCGTTTCATGCCACGGCCGCAATGGCTGTTCCTCTGATTTCTGCGCATTCTCCATCTGTCCTTCTTCAGCAGAGACAGACGGCACTTCTTCCGGTTCTTTCCCAGGTGTTTCCAATGGCGGCGGGGATGGAGAATCTTTTGGCTCCTCCTCAGGGAAACGAAAAGGTTCCTCTGCTGGATGCTGTCCTGGAAACTCCTCTGGAACTGGCTGGGAACAAGAAGCCGGCGTTTTAACATGCTCCTGAGGCTGGGGAAGATCCGGCGCTATCCTGTCTACCTTTCCCATTTCCACCTGTTTTTCCACCACATTATCTGATGTTACAGATTCCAAAGTAAGCTGGGCTGCCTGAGCCACCCCGTCTTCCCAGATTGTGGTATAAGACCGCCAGCTGTCATCCTTTTCATGGATCGTCAGGCCGTAACACTCGTCCATCGTTTCCCCGGATTTTTCCACGTCGGACACTTGAACCACCGCCCGAAATTCTCCGCAGCCGTTTCGGAGAAAAATATTGCCAAGAAAAAGTTCCCTCCTGCCAGTAAGCAGATATACTCCCATCTCTTTGCCGCTCATATACAGCTTTTTCACATTTACATTCAGCCTGCACATGCCGTTCCGTGCTTCCAGCTTCACAAAGCCCACATTTTTCCCTTTTGTCTTTCCTTCGTATTCGTAAATGTATGAGATCAGCCTTCGATATTCTGCCATATTGCCCTCCTGTCCTATTTAGCCGCCTTGCAGCGGTCCGGATGCTGTCCGGTTTCCACCGCTTTTATTCTTATTTTATGCAAATATCCATTGAAATTATGCTTTGAAAATGGTATTCTTTAGTCAGATAATTTATTAAAAATTTTTTCATTTTCAGGAGGATATCTAGTATGAGGCTTTATCGGGCAAAAGATTATAAGGACATGAGCCGCAAGGCTGCCAATATTATTTCTGCGCAGGTAATTATGAAGCCCAACTGTGTTCTGGGTCTGGCTACAGGCTCAACTCCGATTGGAACCTATCAACAGCTGATTGAATGGTACCGCAAGGGAGATCTGGATTTTTCCGAAGTGCACACAGCTAATTTGGATGAGTACAGAGGATTGACAAAAGATAACGACCAGAGCTATTACTACTTCATGTATCATAATTTCTTTAAAGACATTAACATCGATATGGCAAATACCAATATTCCCGACGGCATGAACCCAGACAGCGCAGCAGAAGCAGCCCGTTATGATCAGGTTATTCGGGATTTAGGCGGCGTAGATCTGCAGCTTTTAGGCCTTGGACACAATGGTCACATTGGCTTTAACGAACCGGAGGAAGCTTTTGAGAAAGGAACCCACTGCGTGGACCTGCAGCCCAGCACGATCGAAGCCAATAAACGTTTCTTCGCATCCATCGATGATGTACCGAAGCAGGCCTATACCATGGGCATTAAAACCATTATGCAGGCCAAGAAAATTCTTCTCATTGCAAGCGGCGAGGATAAGGCCCAGATTCTTCACGAAGCTCTCTGCGGTCCGGTTACTCCTCATGTACCGGCTTCTATTCTCCAGATGCACAATGATGTTACGGTTGTTGCAGATGAAGCAGCCCTTTCAAAGTTTGACAAATTTGACCTGTAATTCCCCATATTACAGTCATCCGGCAAAAAGCCGCCGGCAGACATTTCTGTCCGCCGGCGGCTCTGCCGGATTTTTTATTTTCTGATGACAGCATCCTGTTCAGGAATGCCGATGCTAAGATCAAACGCAGTTAGGAAAGACCGGTAAAAAAATCTGCCAGGCCGGCAAACTGCTCTAAGGTCAAAGCCTCTCCTCTTATGGTCGCCGGCAGATTCTGAGACTCAATCGCTGCCAGAATCTGTTCCTTGGAATAAGGAATTTCGGGAGAATTATTCAGACCATTCTGCAGAGTTTTTCTCCGCTGATTAAAAGATGCCCGAATCAGACGGAAAAGGAGTTTTTCGTCCTTTACCTTAACCGGCGGTGTCTGATGCTTTGTCAGGCGAATCACTGCTGAGCCCACCTTTGGGCGGGGCATAAAACAGTTTGGCGGTACATTGGCCACAAGATAAGGTTCTGCATAATACTGCACAGCCAGGGATAAGGCCCCGTAATCTTTAGAACCCGGCTTTGCCTGCATCCGGTCCGCCACTTCTTTCTGCACCATAATAGTAATATTTTCAATCGGTACCTGACTTTCAAACAGCCCCATAATAATCGGCGTAGTAATGTAGTAAGGCAGATTTGCCGCCACTTTAATGGCCCGCCCTTCATTGTACTGACGCACTAATTCATGAATATCCGTTTTCAAAATATCCTGATTAATTACGGTGACATTTGAATATCCTTCCAGGGTTTCCTTCAGAATAGGAATCAGGTTCTGATCAATCTCCACCGCCACCACCCATCTGGCATGTTCTGCCAAACACTGGGTCATGGTACCGATTCCCGGTCCGATTTCCAAAACGCAGTCCTGGGAAGTAATGCCGGCTGCGCTTATAATTTTCTCCAGCACATGGGGATCAATCAGAAAATTCTGTCCAAATTTCTTTTGAAAAACAAACTGATACTTCTGTATTACTGCAATGGTATTCCTGGGATTTCCCAAATCTGCCATTTATTTATCCTTTCTCAGCTCTGCCCTCCGGCAGTTTTTGCTGCTTATTCATTCCATTTCCAATGAGCTTCCCTGGAGAATATCTTTGGTCTGAAGACCGTAAAGACGAAGAGAATTCTCCCAGGCAATCTGCTCCACCTTTTCCTTCTCTAAATGCTTAATCTGAGCAACAGCGTCAATGACCAGGGGAAGATTCAGGGAAGAATTCCGTTTTCCCCGATAAGGAACGGGCGCCAGATAAGGACAGTCCGTCTCCAGAACCAAGCGGTCCATAGGAGCATACTGAATTACTTCTTTTAATTTTTTCCCATTTTGGAAAGTTGCCACACCGCCGATTCCCAAATAAAATCCCATGTTCAAATACTCTCTTGCCATTTCCTTTCCATAAGAAAAACAGTGGATCACTCCGCCGATCTCCTCGGCCCGTTCTCCCTTCATCACATCCAGAGTATCTTTCGCTGCATCCCGGCTGTGAATCACCACAGGAAGCTTCAGCTGGGCAGCCAGCTCCAGCTGACGGGAAAACCACTTTTTCTGAACCGTCTCTCCCGGTTCATCCCAATGATAATCCAAACCGATCTCTCCAATCGCCACCGCCTTCGGATCTTTAGCCTGAAGCTTAAGCCAATCCATATCCTCCTCTTTAAGATCAGCGCACTCGTTAGGATGAACCCCTAAAGCCGCATAAAAAATGGAATAACAATGGGAAAGCGCAAGAGTTTTTCTCGTGCTTTCTAAACTGGCGCCAACATTTACCACCGCCCTGATTCCTGCTGCCGGCAGGGAGGAGATTAGCTCCTCCCTGTCCTGGTCAAAGGCTTCGTCATCATAATGTGCATGTGTGTCAAATATCATAAAATTCCTCTCTCATCAACCTTCTGCTCTTTCAAACGATAACCATTTCCTTGTTGTTCAACTCAGCGGAAAATTATCCGAAGAAGCAAAAACAGCACCAGCAGGTGGGCTGGATAGTAATAATAGAAAAAATATTTTCCAGGAAAGCGTCCTCTCTCTTCATGATAAAAATGAAGGGGAACGAAAGCCAGAGCAGCCAGCCCAAACCAGCCGATACTGTCCAGCCCTGCGACAATTACCCCCGCCAGAGTTCGGAAACTGCTTCCTTTGAGAAGATAAAGCAGAATCACCATCAGGACTCCCACGGCTCCGTAATCTGTCTGAAAAACAGCTCCCGCCGCACATCCGGCCACTCCGCATAAAACTTTCAGCACTGGCCTTCTGGCATTTTTCTGAATGCCCAAAATACTGATATAGGCCAGCAAAAAGGTAAACATTACATTCTGACAGCCTAAATAAACAGGCTGCCCAAATATTGCCAGATCAAAGGGGATTTCTGAGATCAGGGCAAAGATAAGAAGCCGAAGCCCATATTCCTTCTTATGCCTGGTATAGAACGCTCCCTCCGCCACAAAAAAGGCAAAGATAGGAAAAGCCAAACGGCCAAGTCCCTGAAGAAGCAAGTCCACGTACCACCAGACTGCAGGCGCCGTTTGCAGACCGCCTCCCAGAGCTCCCTGTTCTACCAGGGTAAGTCCAATATGATCAAGGGTCATCAGAATTACCGCCAAAAGCTTAAGCTCTGATCCACTTATTCCCCCCCGGCCCCTTCTGAAGCCTCTGGCAAAGGACAGGCCTCCCCGGCCTCGTTTTCCGGAAGAATAGCTCTGGATAGGAACCGTATTCATCAGCAGATTTCTGCTCCGGCAGGCATATCCTTCTCCGGCTTCATCAACGCCAGATTCCCCTCGCTGTCTTCAGCGCATAAGAGCATGCCCTCAGAAAGAACGCCTGCAAGCTTAGCCGGCTTTAAGTTAGTCACCACCATCACTTTTTTGCCCACCATCTCTTCCGGCGTATAGTGAGCCTTGATGCCGCTGACAATCTGCCGAACCTGACTTCCTACCTTAACTTGGGAGCAGAGAAGCTTTTTAGACTTGGGGACTGCCTCACAAGCAATAATCTCTCCAACCTGAAACTGCAGCTTAGCGAAATCATCGTAAGTAATCTCCGGCTTTTGCTCCAGATCAATAACCTGTTCTTTTTCTTCTTCCTTGGCAGCTTCACCTGTTTCTGCCCCATGAGCCGCCATCTGAGCTTTCTGAATTTCCTCTGCCTTTGCCAGCACTTCTTTTAAATCCAGACGTGCAAATAAAATTTCCGGCTTTTCCGTAACCTTGGTGCCAGAAGGATACTTGCCAAAGGAATCCATAGCCTGAAGATCCCGCTTCTCTGCATTTAACTGAGCCAGAATTTTCTCAGAAGTTTCAGGCATAAAGGATTCCAGAAGCGAAGCGCCGATGACAATGGCTTCCGTCAGATTATAAAGCACCGTTGCCAGACGGTCTTTCTTCGCCTCATCCTTTGCCAATGCCCAAGGCATGGTCTCATCAATGTATTTGTTGCACCGGCGGAAAATCTCAAAAATTGCAGTAATAGCATCCGCCACCCGAAGCTGGCCCATTTTTGCCACCGTTTTCTGAACGGAAGCCAGAACAGAAGCCTTAAGATCCTCATCCAGGGAAATTTCATCTCCCTGGGCAGCTTCTTTATTCTCCACCACGCCGCCAAAGTATTTGTTGGTCATGGAAATCGTACGATTCACCAGATTCCCCAGAATATTCGCTAAATCAGAATTCATTCGTTCTACCATTAATTCCCAGGAAATCACTCCGTCATTTTCAAAGGGCATTTCATGAAGCACAAAGTAACGAACCGCATCTACGCCGAATACATTTACCAGATCATCAGCGTAAAGTACGTTTCCTTTGGATTTGCTCATTTTTCCGTCTCCCTGAAGAAGCCAGGGATGACCGAATACCTGCTTAGGCAGAGGCAGATCCAGCGCCATTAAAAAGATCGGCCAATAGATTGTATGGAAACGGATAATATCTTTTCCAATCAAATGAAGATCCGCCGGCCAATATTTCTTAAACAGCTCCCCATGATTGCCGTCGCAGTCATATCCCAGGCCAGTAATGTAATTGGTCAGCGCGTCCAGCCACACGTACGTTACATGCTTTGGGTCAAAGGAAACAGGAATTCCCCAGCTGAAGGAGGTCCGGGATACACAAAGATCCTGAAGTCCAGGCAGCAGGAAATTATTCATCATTTCATTTTTCCGGGAAACCGGCTGAATAAACTCAGGATGAGTGTTGATATATTCAATCAGCCTGGGAGCATATTTGCTCATGCGGAAGAAATAAGCCTCTTCCTTTGCCGGCTTTACCGGGCGTCCGCAGTCAGGGCATTTGCCGTCCACCAGCTGCGATTCGGTGAAGAAGGACTCGCAGGGCGTACAGTAAAGACCTTCATAATATCCTTTATAAATATCTCCCTGATCATAAAGCTTCTTGAAGATTTTCTGAACCTGAGCCTCATGGTCCGGATCTGTGGTGCGGATAAATTTGTCATAAGAGGTATTCATCAGGTCCCAGATTTCTTTGATCTGTCCTGCCACCTGATCCACAAAAGCTTTAGGACTTACTCCGGCCGCTTCTGCCTTCTCCTCGATTTTCTGACCATGCTCATCCGTACCAGTCTGAAATCTTACGTCATATCCCTCTGCTCTGCGGAAACGTGCGATGCTGTCTGCCAGAACGATTTCATAAGTATTTCCAATATGAGGTTTGCCTGAAGTATAGGCGATGGCCGTAGTAATATAGTACGGCTTTTTGCAGTTTGTACACATATTCATTCCTTCCTTTCCCAATAAACCCTGATTTCTTAAGTGAGTTACTGCCAGCGGCTGCTGCCCGGCAACACTCCGCTTGTGCCGGCACAAACGCCTCTGCGGAGCGTATTGCGAAAAAAAACCCGCCTTTAATTGCTTAAAGACGAGTTCATCCCGTGGTACCACTTTAATTCGCGGCCCTTATGGGCCAGCCTCATTCTGGCTGCCGGTTATTCCCCTGTCCAAATGTCTTAACCACAGCCTCTCACGATAACGGGTGAACCCGTCGGGACCTTACGCCTTACGCTCAGCCCCAAAGCTCCAAGTCCATCTTCACCAGTTTTCCTCATGCTCCTCTCTCACCCTGCAGGAGTCTCTGTTCATGGTACCTCCGGCTACTCTTCTCTTCACAGCCTTGTTCTTTTCACTTGACTTTAGTGTAGTGGGTGAAAAAGCTTTTGTCAAGAGCCTCATATCTTGTTTTCCTGCTGAATATACTATATAATGGCATTAATTTGCGTTATCGTGCCGGCCGCCTGTTTTCTTTCGGCAGATTTATTCTGTCCCGGCGGCTTTTATGATCTATGGAGGAATCATGATGAAGTTACCAAACTGCAGAAATGTTCTGACCGCAGGTGCCGGGCTGCTGGCGGCGCTTTCTTTGTGTCTGGGAGGCTGCAGTCCCCAACCGGACGCTCTGCCAGACAAAGAAGACACTGCCCAGGAGTTTTCCCAGATTACTAACGATTTCTTTCAGTGGATGGCGTCTCAAGATTATCTTACCCAGCGCCGGATTCTTTCCGACCCAGAGGCAGAAGGGATCGAAGCTTGTTCTCCCTCCCTCCCTGATGTCTCAGAAAATCCCTGGAATCATCAAGTAGATATGGCAAAATCCCTGCGGTTTCAGCTTGATCTTCTGGACAAGACTGCTCTGGATTATCCTCAGCAGAATTTATATGACCTTCTCTCCTTCTACGCAGACAGCCAGATGAAAGGAGAAGGACTGGAATCCTTCCGTCTTCTAACCTTCCTTTCTCCAGAAACAGGACTTATGACAAAAATTCCGCGGATATTGGGACAGCTTTCCTTTACAGAACCGGAAGATGTGGAAGAATATTTTTCTCTCCTTGAGGACCTTCCTCGCCTGTTTAACGACCTGGTTCAGTATATCGGCCAGCAGCAGGAAATCTCTTTCACCAGTTCATGGCTGGAGGATGCTCAGGCAGCCTGTGCACCTTATTGCCTTGATCCGGATCACAACGGACTGACCCAGTCTTTTCTCCTGCAGCTTGATCACCTTCCTGGTCTTTCTGATCAGGAGAGACAGGCCTATGAAGAGCGTCATGCCCAGGCAGTCACTGAATTTGTGATCCCCGCCTACCAGCAGCTTTCCCAAGCGCTGAAAAGCCTGCCGCCCCGGGCAGACCAGGAGGAAGGACTCTGGCGCCTGGAAGGAGGAAGGAAATATTATGAGTATCTGGTACTCACAGAAACAGGAACCTCCTTTGAAGATTTATCTCAGCTGAAATCCGCCCTGGAAGAGCAGCTTCAGCGGAACACAAAAACCATGAATGAGCTTTTGGCCCAATCCCCTGAACTGATGGCAGAAATTCATTTTTCGCAAGAGTTTGGGAATCCTGAATCCCTCCTCTCGTTTCTGGCTGCAGAAACAAACAAGTATTTCCCTGCGCTGGACGAAGAAAGTCTTCATCCAGAAGTTCTTTCCCAGGAACTTTCTCCGCTCTGGGATCTTCCCTGCTGGCAGCCTCCAGCCCTCAATGAACCCTTAGAACATTCTACCCTTTGGATTGACTGGCAGACGGCAGGAAATCCGGACAGTCTTTACCCTGCTTTAGCAGAAAAAGGATATCCGGGAAGTTTCTACCGAGAAGCTTACCGCCGCAGCCTGGATTCTGAAAAGGTTCAAGCTCTCCTCTCTTTTCCCGGCTGGGAAAGAGGCTGGGACGCCTATGCCAGAAGCTATGCCCTCTCTTTTGACAACGGCCTTTCCCGTGAAGCCAAACAGCTGGCCAGATTATCCTACTCTTCCTCCCTTGCTATTCAAGGGCTCATCGACATTCAGGTAAATTATTATGGCTGGGGTGTTGATGAAGTAAAAGACTTTCTGGCCGGTTACTACCAGGTGGACCAAGAACAGGTCTGGGAGGCCTTATACCGGAGAGCGGCTTATGCTCCTGGGTTAAGCCTTTCTTATTGCACCGGCTATCTGGAAATCCGCCAGATGAAATCCAGAGCAAGGGATGTGCTTGGAGACGCCTTTCAAGAAATGGAATTTCACCGTTTTCTCCTGGAAACCGGTCCCGGCCCCTTTTCTCTGCTTCGAAACCGGCTGGATAACTGGATTGTACAGCAGAACATGAGTTCACTGAGCCGGTAAGCCCCGGCTGATTCCCTGGTATCCCTGCTACCTGCTCTGAAAATATCTTGTACTTTTTTATACAATATGTCCTCTTGTCAAAATGGAAACTTTGATTATAATACTATATGTAGATTATGAGAGCGAATTGATACACAATATAATGGAGGAATGAATTGGAATGAACATTATTAAGCGAAGCGGCATGGAAGTTCCCTTTGACGCCGTAAAGATAGAAGATGCCGTAAAAAAGGCAAATACCAGCGTTCAGGAGGGCGACCGGCTTTCCGAAAGCCAGATCCACACTATCGCCCATCACGTAACCGGTCAGTGCAGCCAGTTAAAGCGCAGCCCCAACGTGGAGGAGATTCAGGATATGGTGGAAGAGGAGATCATGAAGCAGAAAGCCTATAAGCTGGCTGCCAATTACATCACCTACCGCTATAAAAGAGAGCTTGTCCGCAAGTCCAATTCCACCGACAAGCAGATCCTGTCCCTGTTAGAGTGCAGCAACGAGGAAGTGCTTCAGGAAAACTCCAATAAAAACCCTGTGGTTAACAGCGTACAGCGAGATTATATGGCCGGCGAAGTCAGCAAAGATATTACCAAGCGGTTCCTTCTGCCGGAGGACATTGTAGAAGCTCATGAAAAAGGGATTATCCATTTCCATGATGCCGATTATTTTGCTCAGCATATGCACAACTGCTGCCTGGTCAACCTGGAAGATATGCTGCAGAACGGCACCATCATCAGTGAAACGATGATTGAGAAGCCCCACTCCTTCTCCACCGCCTGCAACATTGCCACTCAGGCTATCGCCCAGATCGCCAGCTCCCAGTATGGCGGACAGAGCATCACCTTGTCTCATCTTGCTCCTTTCGTGGAAATCAGCCGGCAGAAATTCCGCCGGGAGGTAAAAAACGAGCTGGAAGCCCAGCATATTGACACAGATGAGGAGATGATCGCCAAAATTGCAGAAATGCGGGTTCGGCGGGAAATCAAGCAGGGCGTTCAGATGATTCAGTACCAGGTAATCACCTTAATGACCACCAACGGCCAGGCACCTTTCGTTACCGTATTTATGTACCTGGATGAAGTGCCGGAAGGACAGCTGAGAAATGACTTGGCACTGATCATCGAGGAAATGCTTCGCCAGCGAATTCAAGGCGTAAAAAATGAGCAGGGCGTTTATATTACTCCTGCTTTTCCAAAACTGATTTATGTGCTGGAAGAGGATAATATCCATGAAGACTCTCCTTATTGGGAATTAACAAAGTTAGCAGCCCGCTGCACGGCAAAACGCCTGGTTCCCGATTACATATCCGAAAAAATCATGAAGCAGTTAAAGGACGGAAACTGTTATCCCTGCATGGGCTGCCGTTCCTTCCTTACGGTATATCATGATGAAAACAACAAGCCAAAATTCTACGGCCGGTTCAATCAGGGCGTAGTAACCATTAATCTGGTGGATGTTGCTTGTTCTTCCGGCCAGGACATGGATAAATTCTGGGAGATTATGGACGAGCGGCTGGAACTGTGCCGCAGAGCCTTAATGTGCCGCCACAACCGGTTAAAAGGAACCCCATCTGACGTCGCTCCGATTTTATGGCAGAACGGCGCTCTGGCCCGGTTAAAGAAGGGAGAAACCATTGACAAGCTTCTTTACAACGGCTATTCCACCATCTCCTTAGGCTACGCAGGATTGTGCGAATGCGTCCGCTACATGACGGGAAAATCTCATACTGATCCTGATGCTACGCCTTTCGCGCTGGAAATAATGAATCATTTAAACGAAGCCTGCAGAAAATGGGCGGATGAAACCAATATTTCCTTCAGCCTTTACGGAACTCCTCTGGAGTCCACTACCTATAAATTTGCTAAATGCCTTCAGGACCGCTTCGGCGTTATTCCTGGAGTTACTGACAAAAACTACATTACCAACAGCTACCATGTTCATGTAACGGAACCCATTAATGCCTTTGACAAGCTCACTTTTGAGGCCCAGTTCCAGGAGCTGTCTCCCGGCGGCGCCATCAGCTATGTGGAAGTTCCTAACATGCAGAATAATATTGATGCCGTTTTGGCGGTAATGCAGCACATTTATGATCACATTATGTATGCTGAGCTGAACACAAAAAGTGATTACTGCCAGGTATGCGGCTATGACGGAGAAATTCAGATTGTTGAAGATGAACACCATAAGCTGATTTGGGAATGTCCTCATTGCGGCAACCGGGATCAGAACAAAATGAACGTAGCCAGACGGACCTGCGGTTATATCGGCACCCAATTCTGGAATCAGGGAAGAACCCAGGAAATTCGTGAAAGGGTAATGCACCTGTAGCCAGGAGGGAAACAGGCTTATGAATTACGCAGAAATTAAATATTATGATATTGCAAACGGGTTGGGCGTACGCACCAGCCTGTTTGTATCCGGATGTACTCATCGGTGCAAAGGATGTTTCAATCAAATCGCCTGGGATTTTCAATACGGAAATGAGTTCACTGAGGAAACCATGGAAAAAATTCTTGATTCCTGCAAACCAGGATATATTAAAGGACTTTCCCTTTTGGGAGGAGAACCCCTGGAACCAGAAAACCAAGAAGGCCTTCTGCCTCTGGTAAGAGAATTTAAAAAACGCTTTCCCCAAAAAGATATCTGGTGCTATACCGGATATACCTATGAAACCGATCTTCTCGATCCCAAGGGACGGGCTCACTGCCAGGCTACAGATGAACTGTTAACCTGCATCGATGTGCTGGTGGACGGTGAATTTATCCAGGAAGAGGCGGATATTACTTTAAAGTTCCGAGGAAGCCGGAATCAGCGGGTGATGAAGCTTCATGGTGAAAATGGGCCGGAACTTCTGTTTTCCGATTAATTTTTGCCCATATTAAAAAGCAGCAAAAAACGCCATCAGGACAGCAGCGAAATCTTCCTGCCAGTCCTGATGGCGTTTTACTTTTTCATTTTTCCTTTAGATGAATTAAATCATCTCATCATAAGCATCATCATAGTACATGGTGCCGTCCTCATCCGCTTCTACAGAGTCAATGGTATATACTTGACCATTCTCCTGAAGAATCAGACCGCCTTCCAGCTCAAAATTCTCAGTAAAGGTATTCACAATAGATTCCACCACCAGACGAATCTCAAAAGGATCTTCCTGGCTGGTAATCTGATTTAAATTCAGCACGCCTTTTCCATCTGTATTCTCAAAACTAAGCACCTGAGTGCCCTCATCTAAAATGCCGTACTCAATCATTTTATCAATCAGGCCCTGAGGTTCCACATCCTCCGTCTCCAAAGAATCCATCTTCTGCTCCAGCCCGCTCCTGTCATCATTAATCTGGTAAATCGAAATGGCGGCCTGGACAGGCAGGTTCTCATTGCCTTTATTTCTCTCCTCCATGGTATCAGCCTTAAAGGCCTCTGAAGTAGGCGTGCCGGCGGTGGAAGCATTTTTCTCCGTTGTAGGAGTACAGGCAGCCAAAGATACGGCAGCCACCACAGCAGCCAGAAGAGTCATATATTTTTTCATGTTTTAAAGCCTCCTTAATCTTTCTCTTTTTCCCGGAACCAACGATCCAGACAAGCAAGAGCTTTCGTCAACGCGCTCAGTTCATCCTCCGTCAGCTGATTTACAACGCCGTCTATCATCTCCTGATGAAATTTTGCGTGATGAGCGTAAGCCGCTTTTCCTTTTTCTGAAAGCGAGATATAAACCACGCGCCGGTCCGTTTGTCCTCGCTGCCGGGTGACATAGCCTTTTTTCACCAGACTGTTCATGGCAATGGTTAAAGTACCCACAGTAACAGACAATATTCTGGCAATGGTCGACATGTTTTTCGGCTCATTCATGCCGATTGCTTCAATCACATGCATATCGTTATTCGTCAAATCCTGAAATTCTGAGCAGCTAAGCGCTTTCTGCTCAATCTCCAGCACATCCCGAAACAGATTTACCAACACCTCGTTAAGCGTCCCGTAACTGTCCACGCGTATTCCTTTCTCAGCCTTCGTTTAAACGTACCTGCTGATTATAACTGATTTTCTGTTGTTTCACAACCGGGTAATCCTTAGGAAATTCTTACAAGCTTGTGATTTTTTTGTGATTTTCCCTTAATTTTTCCCGCTTTTTTCCTGCTTCCCCATCACAAGAGCGGCAAATGCTTCTCCCCGCTCTTCAAAATTTTTAAAGATTCCATAGCTGGCTGCAGCCGGCGACAGTACGCAGCTGCATCCTTTCCTTGTCAGAATACGAGCCATCTCAACTGCTTCCTCCAAATGCTTAGTCAGCACTAGACGCTCTGGATGTTTAAAGTCCTTCCATTCCCCAATCTCCTGGAAAATCCGCTTTCCTGTGGCTTCCATCAGAATAATATGAGCTACTGGACTCTCTGACAAATAACGGATCAGATCAGTGTAATCAATTCCCCGGTCCATGCCGCCGATCAAAACGGTATCTGCATCCTTCAATGTATTTAAGGCCTGGATGGTGGTATCGCAGATGGTGGAAATAGAATCATCGTAATACCGCACCCCATCTTTTTCTCCAAGATAAAACAGCCGGTGAGGAAGGGGCGTAAAGCTCTTCAGTCCTTCCGAAAACTGCTCATCAGAAAGATTAAGCAGCCGGCAGACTTCATAGACCACAGCAATATCAAAGTAGTTATGATGGCCCAGCAGCCGGATATCTTTCCAGGGAATCAGATAGCTTCCTCCCGGATAAAAAATCTCCTCTCCCTGAAGACTCACTTCCCCTTCGGCATTTGGCCCTGGATGAGTCTCTCCCAGATCGGCAACAGAAATCACTCGAGAGGGGCAGGCCCCTTCCCGAGGCAGACACTGTCTGGAACAGATCAGAATATCCTCCGGCCTCTGGTTGCGGTAAATATTTTCCTTAGCTGCCACATACTTTTCCATGGTGCCGTAATGATCAAGATGCTCCTCATGAATATTCAAAAGAACTGCGATGTGAGGAGAAACCGTCATATACTCCAGCTGGTGACAGGAAAGTTCAAACACAATCACCGTATCTGGCTCCACTTCGTCTACATGATCAAAGGCGGGAATCCCGATATTTCCCGCAATCATCGTCTTTCTTCCTGCCGATTTTAAAATATGATATAAAAGAGAGGTGGTGGTGCTTTTTCCTTTAGTACCGGTAATGCCGATAATCTGGTCTCTGAACAGCTGGAAAAATACCTCTGTCTGAGAAATCATCTGACAGCGGTACGTATCAACGGGCCGTTCCAGAACAATTCCCGGACTCTTAAACACCACATCATAATCATCCAGGCACTTCTGATAATCCGGCCCAGTAATCCAGGTTACATCTGGATCAGGAAGCCAGGCCTTCTCTGTATTCTGATCGGCAATGGCGAGTTCTTTATACGCTTTAGTGCGGGACAACATCCGATAAGTAGACTGTCCCTCACGCCCAAATCCTAAAAGCAGTACTTTTTTCCCCTTTACCCAGGGATCGATTCTTGTCATAAGTCCTCCAATCTATCTCTGGGCACAGGTTTTCTTTACCAGAGACAGCCATTCATCCGGCACCAGGTTTTCCTGGTCAAAATACGTATCATAAGCATCCGGATGAACGCGGTACTGCTCATAAAGATCCGTAGTTTTATAATATTCCAACAGCCAAGGAAGTTTTTCTCCCTTCTCCTCCAGCTTCTGAATGGTAATGGCAATGGCCGTGTTCACCTCGCTTCGGCTTCCCACGCACTCGAAAGGTTTTTCCTCCTGAATTCCCGTGAGTTTCTCCAAGGTGTCTTTAAGCTCCTTATCCTCCAGCATATCCCGTCCAAAAATTTCCTTTACCTCTTCCCGGTTAAGAAATGGAGAAAGAATCAGGCAGACAAACAGGCATTTGGGACAATGTCCGCACCAGCTGTCCGTCTTGCTCCCCACGTTGCAGCTTCGAAAAATCTGGTGATACTGCTTAAGTCCTGCAAAATACCGGGCAATCTGAAATTCGCTTAAAGGACGCAGCAGACTGAAATAATAGGCGCTTCCTGGAAGATAGTCTGCGGCATACCGGTGGAAATCCTGCTCAAATTGAAAACTCTTCGAATACTGATGATTTACCGTGCTGCCGGAAACGGTGCTCTCATTGGCGCTGGACTCATTGGACAAAGCAATATAGGGCAGATCGTACAGTCTGGCAGCAATCAGGGAAGAAAAGGCCACAATTGCAGAAAAAGGCGTGTGTCCATTTAAGTATCCCTGCCGGTTCAGCTCCAGCATATTCTGGTCCAAGGTACGGCTCACCTGAATTACCCGATCGTTGGAAAGACCGGCTGCCTTTACCGTCTCAAGGGTGGCCCCTCTGGGATTAATGATGTAAGCCCAGATTTCAGCGCCGGCTTTTTTTAACAGCTCAAGGGTCACCGCCGAATCCTTTCCGCCTCCCACCGGCACCAACACTCCAGGATGACGAGAAATTTCAGCCTCGGCAGCATTAGGTTTTTCTCCCTTAAGGCCAGCCTCTCCTTCCGGCGCCTCTGCCTCAATAGTCATAAAGTTCTCTATCTCCGCTTCCCGGATTCCATTAACGTAAAAAAATTCTCCCAGGCCGTTAAAATATAAATCCTTCCACCAGGCCTTCTGTTCATCCCCCAAGGTCCCGGCCAGCACCTTCACCTTGGGAGAACAGGTAATCTTCCAATAGCTTACCAGTTCAGTCATGCCCAGAGAAAAGGCCATTTCTCTCAGCAGAGGATCATCTGCCGTCTTTCTATGGGCAGGCTTAGGAAATATCCATCTGGGACAAAATTCCTTAAGTCCTGGGATGGAAAACTGAAAGCTGATCTTAAGACAGGTTTCCCCTTCTTCTATTACAACATTATGATAAATAAATTCCGGGTACTGCTCCCGGAATTTTGTATACTTGCTTGTATGATTTTCCATGTGTATTCCTTTCCGCAGGGTTCTTCAAACCAACACATTGATTATAGCCGACAACCCCCGGATTTGCAACGTTTATCTGCCTTTAAGCTCCCAGCCTTCCTCCCAGCCATATGCTGGCCCCGATCCCCGCGGCTGTGGCCAGGAGAGCGCCGGGAAGGGTAAACCGGGTTTTCCGGATTCCCACCCGTCCGAAATAAATGCTCAGACAATAAAATACCGTTTCCGTGCAGCCCAAAAGCAGAGACGCCGTCATCCCCGCAGCGCTGTCCGGCCCCTGCTCCCGGAAAATATCCAGCATCAGACTCACCGCAGCAGAGTTGGAGACGAGACGGAGAATGGCTACCGGAACTACTTGTGCAGGAATTTTGAGCAGTCCAGCGGGCGCTGCCAGCAGTTCTGACAGAAAATCCAGGAAACCTGAAGCTCTCAGCACGCTCACTGAAGCCATCAGTCCAATGAGCGTAGGAAGAAGCTCCGCCGTAATCTTCATTCCCTCCCTGGCTCCTTCCAGAAAATCAGAGAACACCGGCCGCCTGGCCAGGATACCGAAAGCCACCAGATAAAACACGGCGAAAGGCATCAAGGCCGAAGACAGCCAGAGAAAAAAGGATATCCACATGATCTTCTCTTTTCCCTTTGGTTTTCCACAATATATGTCTGGTTTTGCAAAAACTTTACACAAGAATCCTTTTGTTTTTCTGGAATTCTCCAATATGCAATGCTATAATGCCTGTTGGAGGTTATACTAATGCATTCTCTTACCTTTTTGTCCCCAGAGGCCAATTATACAAAAACGGAACAGCAGATTATTGAATTTATCTGCCAGAATCCCAGCAGCTTTCTCACCCTCTCCATCTCTCAGCTGGCCAGACGGCTGGAAGTTTCCGATGCCACCATTTCCCGATTCGCCCGCCATGCCGGCTATGATGATTTTAAAGAATTAAAAGCAGCGGCAGCAAGGGCCTTCGAGGGAACGGGACCAGCGGAAAAACTGAAAGGCTCCATCTCATCCCACAGCAGTTTGGGGCTGGACAGCTTTCTTTCCTTTCAGCAGACCTGCATCCGCAAAACCCTGGAGCTGATCGATCGGAAGGCCTTCAGCCAGGCAGTTTCCACTCTGTGCCAGGCTTCCGTGATTTTCATTCACGGCAAGGGCGCCTCCCGGTCAATGGCCCAGCTTCTGGCTTTCCGCCTGAGACGGTTCGGCAAAACAATATGTCTTGTTCCTTCTGGAGGCTCTGAGCTCTTCGAAGAACTGTCCCAGGCAAAGCAGGGAGACGCCGTTCTTACCTTCGGCTTTCAGAAACTTCCCAGAGAGTCCCGCATTCTTCTGAAGGAAGGAAAAGCAGCCGGCTGCTCTACCATTCTGTTTACCAGCACTTTATTTGCTGAAACAGAACCCTCCGCCGACATTCAGCTGTTCGTGTACCGGGGCGAGCCGGAGGAATACCATTCCATGGCTGCCGCTGCCGCTGTTGTGGATGCTCTCATTCTGGAAATGGCCTCCTCTTTAGGAGATGAGGCAGTAGAGCGGCTAAGTCGGCTTCACAACATGAAAAAGCGGTACAGCCAGGAGCTTCCCGGCTAATACCGCCTTTTTATCATTTTTCTAACGTAACAGTTACTTTCTAACGGTTATGATCTGGTCAGTACGGAAACGTAATCTCCTCCCAGGCTGTGGATCTCCTTTAACGCAGTCTTCAGCATTCCCGCAGTCTTTACCTGAAAGGCAATGTTTTCAGAAATCCAGATCTCATAACGCCCTTCACGGACAGCTTCTTTTAATCCCTCAATGGTACGGATAGTCCGGCTAAATCTGGTATTCACACAGCCGTACTGAAATGCCTGATGGGTGTCGCTTCCCGTTACCACGGGAATTCCCAGCTCCTGGCCCAGAGTGTATACCTGTTTTTCTGTTCTTTCCCTGTCTTGTGCCAGATCTTTTCCATTTAAATCCAGAAAATCAAACTGCAGAAGAAGTTCTCGGGGAAGTTCCGGAATATGACCGCCCTCCCGGTAAGGATGGCCTGCTCCCACAATCACAGGATATTCCCGCAGAAGAGAAATAAGCTGATGAAAAGGAAGAAATTTTTCTTTTTCTTTATAAGGCTCAAGCCTCCGGTTCAGTTCAAGAATATCCTCCATTCGGCCAATGGTTAGGATGTGTCCCCCTTCCGCGATATCCGTCTCCATTCCTGGAAAGATCCGCAGTCCTCCTGCCAGAAAAGTATCCTCATCCCGCTGAAAATTCTCCGCAATATAGCGGTATACCTGGTCAAATCCCAGAGTATTAAAATGTTCCGTCAGGCAGATGGCATCCAGCCCCGCATGTTGGGCTTCCCCGAAAAGCCAGTTGGTATATACCTTGGAAAAGGGCAGTTTTTTCGCCAGTTTTCCATGGGTATGAAAATCAATCTTCATTGTTTCTTCTCCTTCCTCACTAAAATTGCCAGGCCATCCAAAAGCAGGCCGCTGTCCAGAGAGTCGAAATTCCCACGAAATAAAAATCCTTCTGGCCCAGCCTCAGAGAAGCCAGGCGAATCCTCTTAACCGCCATATTCTGGGAGGCGTAGCGGTATCCCTTGATTTCCAGGGCTTCCACTGTAGTCCGGGAACGTTTGGCCGTGTTCAGCATCAGGGGATAAAAGGCCATAATGATCACCTTTACCTGATAGACCAGCCACTTCACCTTTCCTCCGATCCCCTCTTTTCTCGGCGCATTGCCCCGAAGACGGTAAGACAGAAGAATATTCTGGAATTCTTCCATTAAAATGGGCAGCATCCGATAGCCGAAGGAAATCGAAAAAGAAAAACGTTCCGGACATCCGAACCATTCCAGGCCGTTGGCCAGCCGGTCAGGGTCCAGCCCGGAAAATACCGTAACCGAGGCAAGGGAGACCACAGCCACCTTCAGCGTCATGATTAACAGGGGAAGCACCGTTTCTCCATTTCCTCCGAAAAACAAAGAAATAATCAGCAAATATCCTGTCTGGGAAAATATACCCAGACAAAATAAAAACAGCACCAGCGGCGCGATTTTGGCCAACCGGGTAGTCACCGCTACCAGAAAAAACATTCCCAAAAGCAGCGCCACATTGTCCATAAACCAGGGCACCAGGCCAAAAAACAGGTACCACAGAAGCAGAATCCTTGGATCTAAGGCGGCAATCACCGTATCATTATTTCCGTATGCGTTTTTTAAGACCTGATTGCGCAGAAAATCAATGGACAACTTATCAAACAGATTCTCTGACAACTTTTCTAACATAAGCCTTCTTCATTCCTTTCCTGAAAGCAGCTGACAAATTCCTCGATAGTGTAGCAGTCCGCTTCTTCACACATGGCCTTTCCCATAGCAAAAATTTCCGGCGGACGAATTCCCACCAGCTCAGCCACCTGCCGATTCTGAAAAATTTCTTCTCTGGAGCCATCGGCAATGAGCTTTCCATCCTTTAGTACCAAAATCCGCTCCGCCCACTGACATACCAGCTGCATGTCGTGAGTAGCGATCATCACCGTTTCCGTCACATCCTTCAGCATCTGAAGGGTTTTCATAATTTCATGGCGGGTGGCAATATCCAGATTGGCTGTAGGCTCATCTAAAAGAAGAATCCCCGGATTCAAGGCAATGCCAATGGCTAAAGAAGCTCTCCGCATCTGGCCTCCGGAAAGAAGGCGGCCGTCCCTGTTTTTAATAGAAGTGAGATTGAACTGAGCCAGCAACTCCTCTGTCCGCTCTTTCCATTGGGGAATCTGACGTACCTTCATGGCATAAGCAATATCTCCTTCTATCGAATCCTTAATGAACATTTCCTCTGGATTTTGATAGACCATGGAGATCAGCTGGGACATTTCCTCCGGACTCATTTTCCGGGTATTCTGTCCCTGAAGGAAGATGTTTCCAGATTCCGGCTTCATTAATCCAATGAGAAGCTTCATTAAGGTAGACTTTCCCGCTCCATTGGAGCCAATCAAGGCAATCTTTTCCCCTCTTCTGATTTTCAAGGAAAAGTCCTGGAAAATCCGGCGTTTTCCGCCTTTTACCTCACGGTATCCCACCTGAATATTCTGAAGATCTGCCACCGTCTCCCCATATTCCACGGGACTTTGATGACGATGGATACAGGGCCAGAATATGCAGTCCTTAAATATTTCTTTTCCCTCTTCCACGGTAGTGGGAAGGACTGCGTCTGAAGGGATGAGCCCCTGCTCCTGAAGCCGGGCCGCAGCCACCGCCACCTGAGGCGGGAAAATATTGCTCTCTTCCAGATCCTTCACCCGGCGCAGGGCTTCTCTGGCCTCCAGCTTCCATAAGATACGCCCCTCCCGCATCAGCACCGCGTTCCGGCAGTATTCTGCGATATATTCCGTGTGGTGCTCAATCACGATAATGGTTTTCCCCATCTCCTGATTCAGCTGTCTTAAAATCTCATAAGTTTCCCTGGCGTGGAAAGGATCCAGCTGGGCAATGGGCTCGTCCAGAATCAAAATCTCCGGCTCCATGGCCAAAGCTCCCGCCAGAGCCAGAAGATGTTTCTGGCCTCCGGAAAGCTGCCAGATAAAATCCTCTTCTCGTCCCTCTAATCCGCATAACGCCAGACTTTTTCTCCCTCGCTCTTTATAATCTTCCAGCCCGTAATTCAGACAGGCAAAAGAAGCATCATCCAGAACCGTAGGACGAACAATCTGATTTTCAAAATCTTGATAGACATAACCCACTTTTCTTGCCAGATCGCCTACATTCTGTTCCGTAGTGTCTTTTCCATCAATAAGAACCTTTCCCTCCAGATCTCCGGTAATAAAATGAGGAATCAGACCATTTAAGGTTTTGCACAAAGTAGACTTCCCGCAGCCATTATTTCCAATGACCGCAAGGAAGTCGCCCTTTTCCACATGAAGATTCACATGGTTTAATACCGGTTCTTCTGCGCCAGGATAGGTAAAACTTAAGTCTTTAATCTGTATCATGAAAGCTCTCCTGTTCCCTTTTTGCAGCATTCTTTGGGATGTTTACGCGGCGCTTCTTAACTGGGAATTGCGCTTCATCCAGAAAATCACAATCAAAGCAATCACTGCCGCCACAAGCATGCCCGTTCCCATGGCTCCGGCGCTTTCTGCCCAGGAAGCTTCCCAGTCAATGATCTGGAACCCGCTTTCCGCCAGGTATTCTGCTCCGATTGCCGCAGCAAATCCGATGATCGAAAGCACGGCCACCTTAGCGGGAATCACCGGCTCCTGGTTTTTGTCCTCTGCCGTTCTGGGCTTCATCCCAAGAAGAGGTTCGATCTTCCCATATAATCTAGGAACCAGATACATGGTAGGCAGCATGCAGAAAAAAATACCAGAGAAAAGCACATCATTTAAAAAGGCAAAGCCCTCTGTGAAAAATACGCTTTCTGGAAGGCCGGGAACAGCTTCGAATTCTGATACTGCAGTCTGTACCTTTACAATATCCACCACCGTTCCCATAAACTGCTGCAGAATCACTCCCAAAATAGCGGCGGCGCCTACTGCCTTAATGTTTTTCGGATCTCGTACCAGCCGTCCCGCGATATATACGCCGATGGTTACCGTAAGGAATTTTTCCAGTTCACCAAGCCCTCCGAACTGCCCCAGCATAATTTCACTGAATACCAGCTCTCCTGTAGATGCTCCAAGAGCAGCTGACAAAGGATCAAAAAGCATGGCCAGGGAAAGAGGAATAAACAGAAAATACTCTACGGAAAATTCTACAATTCCCACCTGAAACTTTGGAATCAGTTCCGTGATCAATGTGGCCAGTCCATACAGGGACATGGTCAGCACAAACACCATCAACTTCTGTGACTGGGTAATGCCGCTGTTCTTTTTCGCGCTCATTGGGATTTACCTCCATGTTTAAACTGTTAATTTTTTTCAATTACAGTCTTAATTATAGGCAGGTAATGTAAATAATTCCATCATCTTTATGTAAAATGTAAATAAATTTTCATTTTCGAAAATTCTCTTACAGAAACGAAAATGAATAAGCAAAAGCTGCTTCAAGAAACTGATGGCATCAATTATGATGAATCATCCCGTCCTGAAGCAGCTTATCTATTCCGTCTCCGAATTATACAAGCTGAATTTCCGCTGTTTTTGTTTCATGCCCGGTCAGCTCCCGGCTGCGTTCGTCAGGCTGGGAGAAACCGGCATAAAGGGTAAACCGGCTGCTGCGGATTTCACGGATTCCTTCTTCATCCACACTGGTAAACCGGTCCTTTCCCACCTTAATCTGCATCGTCTTTCTCTCCCCTGCTTTCAGGCTGATTCTGGCAAAGGCGCTTAGACAGGGATGAGGAACGGCAAGGGGATACTCCTCATCCTTAAGGTAAATCTGCACCACTTCTTCCGTATCCCTTTTTCCCCGGTTTTCCGCTGTCACCACTGCCGTCACGCCATCAAACTCTCCATCTTCCCTCTTTCCCACTTCTGCCCTCAGATCAGAAATCCTGCAGTCTCCATAAGTAAGGCCGTACCCGAATGGATAGAGCGGTTTTCCTTCATAATACCGGTAAGTCCTGTTTTTCATGGCGTAATCTGTAAATTCCGGCAGGTCATCACAGCTTTCGTAGAAGGTTACCGGAAGCTTTCCAGAAGGCGAACACTCACCAAACAGCACCGCCGCCACATCTTCACCGCCGCCGGCTCCCGGATACCAGGCCTGAAGAACTGCCGCTGCCTCCTCCTGAGCCAGGCGAAGATCCATGGCTGAACCGGTCATGTTCACCACCACCACAGGCTTTCCCGTCTTAAACAGAGTTTCCATTAACTTCCTCTGGGACTCTGGAAATTCCAGATCTGCTTTATCGCCGGAAGCATAAGAATTTCCCGTATCTCCTTCTTCTCCCTCCAGCGTCTCATCCAGGCCGATCACCAGAATCACAACATCTGAATAGGCTGCAACGGTCTTCGCTTCCGCCAGACGGTCAATACAGCCATGCTCTGCCTGGCCCTCCAGCCGGTCAAGATACAGATGGCATCCCTCCGAATACAGTACCCGGACTTCCTCCCCTGCCATCTTCTGAATTCCTTCAAGGACCGTAACATACCGGGAGGCGGTTCCGTGGTAATTTCCCTCCAGAGCCCGGCGGCTGTTGGCATTGGGGCCGATTACGCCGATGGTCCGAAGATTTTCTTTCTGAAGAGGCAGGATCCCATCATTTTTCAGCAGCACTATGCTTTCCCTGGCGGCTTGGCTGGCCAGCTTAAGATGTTCGGGACTTTCCACATCTAGGAAATTTAAGGAATCATATTCTGTGGAATCATACATGCCAAGAAGGAACCGAGTAGTAAAAGCCCGGATGCAGGACTGAGTAACGTACTGTTCATCCAGCAGCCCTTCCTTCACCGCATCCAATATCCGCTGGTAGGTACACCCGCAGTTAATATCGCATCCTGCCTCCAGCGCCATTTTTACCGATTCTTCAGGACGGCTGGTAACCTTATGCCGTTCATGGAAATCCCGGATGGCCCAGCAGTCTGAGACAAAATGGCCTTCAAATCCCCATTTTCCCCGGAGATATTCCCCGATCAGCTGATGGCTTGCGCAGCATGGTTCTCCATTGGTGCGGTTGTAGGCCCCCATTACCGCTTCTGCTTTTCCTTCCTTAACGCAGGCCTCAAATGCTGGAAGATAAGTTTCTTCCAGATCCTTTTTGCTGACTCTGGCGTCAAACTCATGGCGGAGAGCCTCCGGCCCTGAGTGAACGGCAAAATGCTTGGCGCAGGCGGCGGCTTTCATATACTCTCCTTCTCCCTGGAGACCCTGGATAAAATTCACCCCCAGCCTGGCGGTAAGATAAGGATCCTCACCGTAAGTCTCATGTCCTCTGCCCCAGCGGGGATCCCGGAAAATATTCACATTAGGAGACCAGAAGGTCAGTCCCTTATAGATCCCGCGGTCTCCCCTTTTGCTTTCTTCATTATATTTGGCCCTTCCCTCGTCTCCGATGCAGCTGCCGATTTCTTTCATCAGCTTCTCGTCGAAGCAGGCGGCCATCCCGATGGCCTGAGGAAACATGGTAGCCGTTCCGGCTCTGGCCACCCCATGAAGGGCCTCGTTCCACCAGTTGTAAGCCGGAATTCCCAGCCGTTCAATGGCCGGAGCGTCATAGCGAAGCTGTGAGGCTTTCTCTTCCAGGGTCATTTTTCCTACCAGTTCTTCTGCCCGCTTTCTTGCGGTTTTTCTGTCCATTCTCGATCCTTTCCTTTCCCCAGTTTTTCACTTTCCTTCATAGACTGTCTGTCAGCAGATTACGTTCTGAGGTCTGCCTTCCATCCACTTCTTAATATTTTCCGCCACAATCACCGCCCTCTTTTCGAAGGCCTGACGAGAGGCAAAGGCCACGTGCGGCGTGGCAATGAGATTCTTCGCCTTAAGAAGCACATGATCCTCAGGAACCGGCGGCTCCATCTCAAAAACGTCCACTGCAGCTCCGGCAATTTTACCCGTATTCAGCGCCTCTGCCAATGCTTGACTGTCCACTACCGGCCCTCTTGCGGTGTTGATAAACAGCGCGCTTTCTTTCATCAGGGCAAATTGATCACGCCCCATCATTCCTAAGGTTTCTGGAGTCTGCGGCACATGGAGAGAAACAATATCGCTGGTTTTCAGCAGTTCTTCCAAAGATAAAAATTTTACGCCAGGAATTTCCTTTTCCGACCGGCTGTAAGCCACCGTTTCACAGCCAAAGGCCTGGGCAATGTTCAGGACTCTGGTGCCAATGGCCCCTGCTCCAATTACGCCAAACCGCTTTCCTTCCAGTTCAAAGCCTACCAGGCCTGCCTTGGTTCCGCCCCGGCGCACCGCATCGTTGCAGGCAATCACATTTCTGGCGAGATCAATGACAAAACCAAAAACCAGATCTGCTACCGCCACAGTGGAATAGCCAGCGCAGTTGCAGACAGTAATCCCTTTTTCCCGACAGTAATCCACATCCACTAGGTCCACACCAGTAAAGGCCACGCAGATCATTTTCAGATCTGGGCATCGAGAAATAATATCTCGTCCATACTTCATATTAGAAAGAACCACACAATCCGCTCCCTGGCTTCTTTCCATCAGCACTTCCGGATCTTCGATCCGATCGTTATAATAGGTGATCTTCGGTTCTGTCCCCACTGCTGTTTCTACCAGCTGGGCCAGCTTTTCCTGGGGTATTCCTAACGGCTCTAAAAATGTAATATTCATCATTATCCTCCTGTGTATTTTCTAATCATCCTTCCATATCTCTTTCATTGTACCTCTTTTTTCCAAAAACGGAATCCCTTTTCCTTCTTCACTCATGATTTTTATTTGTTCAGAATATAAATGAATCAACTCCCATTTTCTCCAGGTATTCTTATGTTCCGATTCCACCGAAGAACTGCATTCTTCACTGCCTCCCTGTTTATTTTTTCCTTTCTTGCCGGACGCATGGCCGCCAAAACCTTCACCCCCGCCGCCTTATCTCAGGCTATCCACAAGACAAACACCGCCGCTGCCTCTTTCCTTCTGCCATCTGAAGAAAACTGGGGATTAAGTTTTCAGGAAGAAGGAAAGCCGCCTGTAGCCAACGCCTCCATGGATTACTTAAAGCGGTTCAACGCTTATTATGCAGCAGATACTGAAGAAAAAGTCTTATATCTTACCTTCGATGCCGGATACGAAAACGGAAACACCGAGCTTATTTTGGATGCCCTAAAAAAACATCAGGCTCCTGCTGCATTTTTTCTGGTGGGAAATTATCTGAAAACCAGTCCTGAACTGGTAAAAAGAATGGCGGCGGAAGGCCACATCGTAGGAAATCATACCTTCCACCACCCGGATATGTCTAAACTTTCCACAAAAGAAGCTTTTGAACAAGAATTAAATGATCTGGAAACCCTTTATACAGAAATTACGGGAGAACCGATGAAAAAATATTACCGGCCTCCCCAGGGAAAATACAGTGAAGAAAATCTGAAAATGGCCTGTGATATGGGCTATCAGACATTTTTCTGGAGTCTGGCTTACGTAGACTGGTACGAAAATCAGCAGCCCTCAAAAGAAGAGGCCTTTAAAAAGCTTCTTGGCCGAATTCATCCCGGAGCCGTGGTTCTTCTTCACAGCACTTCCAACACCAACGGTCAGATTTTAGATGAGCTGCTGACGAAGTGGGAAGAAATGGGCTACCGGTTTGGTTCATTAGATGAGCTGGTGCAGTAACTCCCATTGATCCTCTTTAAATCCTACCAATACTCCATCCTCCCAAACAACCAAAGGCCGTTTTACCAGCATGCCGTCAGAAGCCAGAAGGGCAAGCTGTTCTTCTTCACTCATCTCTGGCAGCTTGTCCTTAAGCTTCATTTCTTTATATAAATTCCCGCTGGTATTAAAAAATTTTTTTAGGGGAAGCCCGCTTCGTTTATGCCAGTCCTTCAGCTCCTGAAAGGTTGGATTTTCCTCCTTAATGGAGCGGACCGCATAAGGAATGTTCTGGCTGTCCAGCCATTTAAGAGCTTTCCGGCAAGTTGAGCACTTCTCATAACACAGTACGGTAATTGGCTTCATGATTCTCCTCCTCATCCACCGTCAATAGTAAATATTCTGTCCAAACGATTTCTGGCAAACAGGTTATGATACTGAAGCAGATCAAACTGGTGAAACATAGGGTACTCCCGTTTTTCTTCCCATCCCCTCCAGCTCCCCCATCTCCACTGACTGGTATAATACCCGCTTACGTGAACAACAGGAGTCTGCCGGTACATCTGCCGAAGAAAAGAAAAAAATTCCGACCATTTCAGATTTGCACGCTCCAACACTGCACAAGCCAGAAATTGAGCGCTCATTCTCTCCTTGGTCATGGATTTCGTCTCATAGTTTGTCCAGATAAAAAACGGCGTAATATACCGTCTAACATAATCCTCCTGAGACAATTCGTCAAGAGCACATTGACAAACTGCTTCATAAAATTCTTCTTCCACCGCCGGCTGGTGATCCCCAAAGAATACAATCATCGTTGGTTCATCAATCTGTTCATAATAACCCAGCAAAAATGCTAAAGCCTGGTCAGATTCCCTGATCAGCGAAAGATACTGCTCTGTCATTTCCATTCCCTCAATTTCAGTTAGATGAACCGTGCTTTCATAATCCGTTTCGTATCCCCCATGATTCTGCATCGTTACATTAAAAATAAAAAGCGGCTGCCCTTCTTCCTTTCCTTCTGTCAAAGAAATGATTTTTTCATAATCCCCCAAATCCGATACATACCCCCTGATGGTCGGCGAATCTTGAAAAAATTCAATGCCGTAAAATTCATCGAACTGCAGACTCTTATAAGCCTCATCACGGTTCCAGTTTGTCTTTTCATTCGAATGGACAGCTACTGTACGATACCCCTGTTCCTTCAGCATACTTGCCAGCCCCCAGCTGGGATTGCGCATATAAATCTGGTATGGCACTGAGCCGCTGGGAGTAAACGCAATGGAATTTCCCGTCAGAAACTCAAACTCTGAATTGCTGGTCATAGACCCAAACACTGGCATATAAAGCTCTCCCTTAATGCAGTTTTCCTCAAGAGAATCATAGAAAGACATAAAGGGAATATCAGTAGAAAAATCTCCGATTACCCGCAGATCCGAATAACTTTCATTCATGATACAGATAATGTTGACGGGCACAATATCTTCTCCCCCATCCCAAATAGGCGTATCTTCCTCCTCCCCCGTCTGAATCTCTTGCTCTATTTTCTGGACTGTCTCCAGAGAATACCCTTCCGGCGAATCTACAGACAAATAATCTATCATACGGAGAGTAGACAGCAGGTAACCGTATTGCCCATAGGACCAACTGGGAAGCCACATATTAATTTCCATCCCCAGAGCGCTGATTCCATATTGGAAAAAGACCAGAAGAAATATTCCCATCCCTCCTGCAGAAAGGAAGGCCGCAGCCGCCCTCACTGCTTTTCTGGAAGGAAGCTTTGCCGGAAACATCCATATTAATCCAGTCCAAATTATTATGATGCCAATTCCAATGATTATTCTTGGCGTAAGATCATACTGATAAGCATCCGCCACCGTCATAGCTGTGCGAAAAGCTAAAATATCCCAAATCATAATCGGGCGTCCGCGAAATTCCATTACATAATACTCTGCAGCTGCCCAAACAGTAAAAATTCCATTCAGCACAGTAAATCCTGCCCTCATAGAATTGGTAAAAGAAAATACCATAAAATAGATCAGGAAAAATAGCATCAAGTTCAAAATGCGGTAAATCCATTCAATCTCCAAAAGATTCCCTGTAAACCACTCAAAAACACAGAACATCACCACCGGTGACAAAAAGCCGATGATAATCCCTATTTTCTTTCTCATGTTTTTCACGTTCATGCCCTTTACTTCATAAGAGATAAAAAT
This sequence comes from Candidatus Cottocaccamicrobium excrementipullorum, assembly GCA_018713255.1. Classification (GTDB taxonomy): domain Bacteria; phylum Bacillota; class Clostridia; order Lachnospirales; family Lachnospiraceae; genus Caccovicinus; species Caccovicinus excrementipullorum. The sequence continues at coordinate 40,881 of DVFL01000020.1, forward strand.
TTTTGACCTCAGGATTATTTTTATATCTTAACATATTTTTAGCATAAATCTGAAGAAAAACACAAAACTTTCACATTTTATCTTTTCTCTCAATATTTTTTGACATTTTTATCCATCATTCTGCAAAAAATTACCCCTGCCGCCGTACTTATCCCCGTAGCCAGCAGCGCCGGCCCTGTAATTCCCGCCGGATCTGCACTGCCGTACTGGCTCCGATACGCAATGATGGTTACAGGAATAAGCTGCAGGGAAGAGATGTTCACAATCAAAAACGTACACATTTCATTTCCGGCTGTACCTGGCGTTCGACGGGGTCCTGGCGCCCGCCCGGCTCTTCTGTCTTCTTCCAGCTTTTCCAGTTCTTCCATGGCCTTAAGCCCAGCTGGTGTTGCCGCGCTTCCCAGCCCGAGAAGATTAGCAATCATATTAACTGCAATATACTCTCTGGCCGGATGATCTTTTTCCAGAGAAGGAAAAAGGAAAGTAAGCACGGGATCCATTTTTCCTGCAAGCCAGGTTACCAGGCCTGAGGCCTGACCAATATTCAATATCCCATTCCAAAAAGACAGTATTCCCAGCATGGTGATCCCTAGGGCCACCCCTTCCCCAGCTCCGTTAATCGCCCCCAACGTTACCTGATCCAGCCTTCCATTTACCGTTCCCCACAAGATTCCAAAAAGAATCATTCCCGCCCAGAGATAATTCAGCATAATCCATTCTCCTAATAAAAAAATGAAGGCAAAGTTTTCCCAGCAACCTTTCTCCTTCATCCCTATTCTTCAGCAATGTATTTTATTCTTAAATTCAAAAACACCTTGACAGTCTCTCCTCCCTTAAGACCGCCAAGGCGCCTCTCTCAGCACTGATTCTCCAGCGCTTTCTTTTAATGTTCTTCTCCGCATAAATCTGCAATAATTTCTGCTGCCGTCTCCATTTTATGACACCGGTAAGCGTTATATCCGCAAAACAGCAGAGCGTCATCCACCTGTCCTAAAGCCGCCCTGATTAATGCCATGGTAATACAGTAGGGAGCGGTTAATGGATTGCAATGCTCTAGGCAGCGGAAACAGCGGGTAATTTTTTCCGGCTTAGTCTCCATTTCCTCCAGGAAATGATTTCGGATCGCCCTTCCCGGCATTCCCACCGGGCTTTTCACAATGACAATATCCTTCTTCTCTGCTTTCAGATAAGCATCCTTATAAGCCTGGGCCGCATCACATTCCTCTGTGGTAACAAAGCGGGTTCCCACCTGCACGCCGTCCACACCCAAGGACATATGGTGAGCCATATCCTCACGGGAAAATACGCCGCCGGCGCTGACCACAGGAATATGGCAGCCATACTTTTCTCCGTATTCAGCCACTACTTCCAGGATATCCCTAATTTCCTGATCGTATGCCGCCTGGTCATAAGTCTGATCCGTATCTTCTCTGTCAGCATGGAACTTGGAAAGCTCTTCTCTTGAAAATCCCAAATGTCCTCCTGCTAATGGTCCCTCGATCACTACCAGATCAGGCGCTCTGTGGTACTTCCTGTCCCACATCTTACAGATCACCGAAGCAGATTTTGGTGAAGAAACAATAGGAGCAATCTTTACCTTGCTTCCTTTCACATACTCTGGAAGACTAACTGGAAGCCCTGCGCCGGAAACAATAATATCTGCTCCCACATTGACTGCCTGCTTTACATATTCCGGGTAATCTCTCGTTGCCACCATAATGTTAAACCCTATGACCCCATTCGGAGCAATGGCCCTGGCTTTTTCCATTTCTGAAGCCATAGCCCGCATATTGGCCGCCTTAGGATTCTCATGAAAATCCGGTTCCTTAAATCCGATTTGAGCGCTGGAAATTAATCCCAATCCGCCTGCCTTCGCCACAGCTCCGGCCAGAGAAGAAAGACTGATGCCCACACCCATTCCGCCTTGAATCACCGGTTTTTCTACTGTTAGCTCTCCTATTCTCAGAGATTCATATCTGCTCATGATTACATTCTCCTAAACCGCTGGTAACGGTCTTCAGCCAGCTTTTGTCCATCCTCGCCTTCCAGATTCTTAAAAAATTCTATCATCGCCCGATCCATATAAGCAGCGGCTGCAGGAAGCTGTTCTAAGGTAAACTCCTCGTTTTCCGGAATAATCCGCTCAATAAGGCCTCTCTCATAAAGATCTGCAGCTGTAATCTTCATATATTTTGCCGCATCAGGCGCTTTCTTGCTGTCCTTCCAGAGAATTGACGCAAACCCCTCCGGAGACAAAATCGAATAAATGGCGTTTTCCATCATCCACACCTGATTGGCGACTGCCATCGCCAGCGCGCCGCCGCTTCCTCCTTCGCCGATGACAATAGAAAGCACAGGAACCTTCAGAGATGACATTTCAAAAAGATTTCGGGCAATGGCTTCTCCCTGTCCTCTCTCTTCCGCTTCCAGTCCGCAAAATGCACCGGGGGTATCTACAAAACAAATCACTGGACGTCCAAAGGTTTCTGCCTGCTTCATCAGGCGAAGGGCCTTGCGGTATCCGTCTGGAGAAGGCATACCGAAGTTTCTTTTAATATTGTCCCGAGTATTCTTTCCCTTTTCCTGTCCAATGACAGTAACCGGCATTCCGTGGAAGAGAGCAATTCCTCCCACAACAGCACCGTCATCTTTATAATAACGGTCCCCGTGGAATTCCATAAACCCGTCAAAAAGAGCATTAATATAATCTGTAGCTACCGGCCTGTCTGCCTTTCGGGACAGCAGCACTGTATCCCAGGCGGAACGATTCTTTAATTCTTCCATTTCCCGCTGGGAAATCACCCCATCTTCCGACTCTCCTCCGAGAAAATCCTTGGCCATTACCTTTACCCCTTCATGGAAGAAGGAAAGAGAATGATCATGCATGGCCAGAATCTGGCTGATTACTTCCTTCTGATCCTTTCTTTCTACGATCATGTCCACGAATCCATGATCCAGCAGAAATTCTGACCGCTGAAAACCTTCCGGAAGCTTCTGACCGATGGTCTGCTCAATCACCCTCGGACCTGCAAATCCGATCAAAGCTTTCGGCTCTGCAATAATAATGTCTCCCAGCATGGCAAAGCTTGCCGTAACGCCTCCTGTGGTCGGATCAGTGAGCACGCTGATAAATAGCTGACCTGCCTCATGATGCTTCTTTAACGCAGCGGAAGTTTTCGCCATCTGCATCAAAGATACTAAGCCCTCCTGCATTCTGGCTCCGCCGGAAGCTGCGAAAATGATCACCGGAAGCTGTTCTTTCGTCGCCCGTTCCACAGCCTGGGTAATCTTTTCTCCCACAATATGCCCCATGCTGCTCATCATGAACCTGGCGTCACAGACTCCGATCACCGCCGGATGGCCGTTAATCATTCCCTTTCCGGTGACAATAGCCTCGTCCAGCTTTGTTTTCTCCTTAGCTGCCTGAACCTTTTTCTCATAACCAGGAAAATTTAACGGATTAGAAAATTCCATGGTCTTATTCCATTCTTCAAAGGTTCCTTCATCGACCAGCATCTCAATCCGCCGATATGCATGCATCCGGAAATATCCTCCGCATTTAGGGCAGACGTAGTAATTGTTTTTTACATCTTCTACATAAATAGGCTGTCCACATTTATTACATTTTCTCCACAGCCCTTCCGGGATACTAGGTTCCCCCCTGGATGACCGGTACTTTGTATCAATCAGCGTGTATGTCTTTTTAAACATGTCCCGAATCATAAGCGCACCTCTCCTCTGCTGGTTACTTTAAAAGTCCGCCGCCGAACAGGCGGCATAAATTCAGGGATTCTTAGCTATTATTTACAATACTGGGGGAAATGTTCAGGAATGAATCCTGTATCCGTCTCCCCGCTCTGGAAAACAGGATGATTAATGATTTCGTACTGGAAATCCACGTTCGTTTCAATTCCCTCGATGATCAGTTCTCCTAAAGCACTTCTCATTTTCGCAATGGCTTCCTGCCTGTCCTTTCCATGTACAATCAGCTTAAGCAGCATGGAATCATAATTGGAGGGTACCGTATAATCGCTGTAAATATGAGTGTCGATTCTGACGCCGTTTCCTCCTGGCAGATGAATATTGGTAATCTTTCCAGGACATGGCATAAAATTCCGGGAGGGATTTTCAGCGTTGATTCGGCATTCCATGGCATGGCCGGAAATTTTTATTTCCTCCTGCTTTACGCTTAAAGGCTCCCCTGAAGCTACTCTGATCTGCTCTTTGATCAAATCAAGACCAGTTACCAGCTCTGTTACCGGATGCTCCACCTGAATTCTGGTGTTCATTTCCATGAAATAAAAATTCTTGTCTTTATCCAGAAGGAACTCAATCGTTCCCGCATTTTCGTAGTTCACCGCTTTTGCCGCCCGAACGGCCGTCTCTCCCATCCGCCTGCGCAGATCATCAGAAATCACATCGCAGGGAGATTCCTCAAGAACCTTCTGATGACGGCGCTGAATGGAACAGTCGCGCTCTCCCAAATGCACCACGTTGCCATACTTATCCGCCATGATCTGGAATTCAATGTGTCTTGGCTGTTCAATATATTTTTCAATATACATGGTATCATCAGAAAAGCCCTTCACCGATTCCAGCTGAGCATTCTGGAAATTCTCCGTAAAGTCTTCCGGCCCTCTGGAAATTCGCATTCCCTTTCCGCCGCCGCCGGAAGAAGCTTTGATCATCACCGGAAATCCAATGGACTGGGCCAGCTTAAGCCCTTCCTCTGCGGTATACACCGGCTCTTTGGTTCCCGGAACTACCGGAACTCCTGCCTCCATCATCGTCTTTCTGGCCTCAGACTTATTTCCCATCCGATTAATGATTTCCGCAGAAGGTCCAATAAATGTAATGCTGCACTTTTCACACAGCTCTGCAAACCTGGCATTCTCAGACAAAAAACCGAATCCTGGATGAATCGCGTCTGCCTTTGTTACTACACAGGCGCTGATAATCCGCTCCATATTCAGGTAGCTCTGGGAGGAAGCCGCAGGACCGATACAAATGGCCTCATCTGCCAGCATAGTATGCAGAGCATCCCGGTCCGCCTCCGAATAGACCGCCACCGTCTTTATTCCCATTTCTCTGCAGGCGCGGATAATCCGCACTGCAATTTCCCCCCGGTTGGCAATTAAAATCTTATCAAACATGGCAACCTCCCGCTTTTTTTAACCTACCATAAAGGTCAGTTCTGCAGAAACAGCTACCTTGCCGTCTACCGTCGCTTTAGCTTCGCCGATTCCCACCGGCCCCTTCTGCTTGATAATTCTGCACTCTAAACGGAGCTTATCCCCCGGAACTACCTTCTTTTTAAATTTTGCATTGTTAATGGCTCCAAAATATGCGATTTTTCCCTTATTCTCTTCCTTTGAAAGGATAGCCACCGCTCCTGTCTGAGCTAATGCTTCCACAATCAGAACACCTGGCATTACCGGCTCCTGAGGAAAATGGCCTGCAAAAAACGGTTCATTGTAAGTAACAGATTTATACCCAACTGCCCCCACACCTGGCTCCAGCTCCTCGATGCAGTCAATCAGAAGAAACGGATGACGATGGGGAATAATCTCCTGAATTTCCTTAATTCCTAACATAACTTCCTCCTGCTTTTTCACCAAACCATCAGCCAATGCGGAACAGCGGCTGACCGTATTCTACAGTATCCTCGTTATTCACCAGAATTGCCTCTACCACGCCGTCGTATTCGCTTTCAATCTCATTCATCAGCTTCATGGCTTCGATAATCCCCAGAACCTGTCCCTTCGTTACCTTGTCGCCCACTTTAACAAAAGGCTCTGCATCTGGAGAAGAAGCGCTGTAGAACACGCCTACTAAAGGAGAGGTCACTACCTTGTCCGAGCCAATTTCTTCTGCAGGAGCTGAAGCAGAAGTATTCTCCTGAACAGCAGGAGCTGAAGCCGGCTCCTGAGCAGCTTGAGGAACCACTCCAGATAAAACAGCGGCTCCCGTGCTGGGAACAGCGGCAATTACCGGTGTCTGAACCTGAACAGTCTCTTTCACCGTCTCCTTAACGGTTTCCTTCTCTCTCTTCAGAGAAATCTTCATGTTTCCTTCTTCCAATTCAAAACTGGTCAGACCGTAATCGCTGACAGCCTGGATCAGCTTCATGATCTCTTTAATATCCATGATTTTCCTCCTCTGGGCTTTCAGCCCCATTAAGCCTTTTAGCCCTGATATTTCTTTACCAGAATCGTGGCATTATGGCCGCCGAATCCAAGAGAATTGCTGAGCGCACAGTTTACGTTCATTGAAACGCCCTCACCCTTGGTATAATCCAAATCGCAGCCTTCTCCTTCTTTTTCCAGTCCTGCAGTCGCGTGCACAAAGCCATCTTCAATAGACTTCACGCAGACAATAAACTCTACACCGCCGGCAGCTCCCAACAAATGCCCAATCATAGATTTGGTGGAATTTACCTTTACCTTGTATGCATGATCTCCAAGAGCCAGCTTAATGGCCTTTGTCTCAAATAAGTCATTATGGTGCGTGCTGGTTCCATGAGCATTAACGTAATCTACATCTTCCGACTTAAGTCCTGCATCCTTGATTGCATTAACCATCGCTCTTGCTGCTCCGCTTCCATCTTCCGCCGGGGAAGTAATATGATAAGCGTCGCTGGTGGCGCCATATCCGCCTACCTCGGCGTAAATTTTAGCGCCTCTTGCCAAAGCATGCTCCAAAGATTCTAACACAACCACGCCGGAACCTTCACCCATCACAAATCCATCTCTGTTCTCATCAAAGGGGCGGGATGCATGCAGAGGATCATCTGAAGTAGAAAGGGCCGTCAAAGCAGAAAAGCCTGCCACTCCAATAGGACAGATACTGGCCTCTGTTCCTCCTGCCAGCATCACATCTGCATCGCCGTACTGAATTGTCCGGTATGCTTCGCCGATGCTGTGGGTTCCCGTAGCACAAGCAGTTACCACATTAATATTCTTTCCCTTTAATCCGAACTGAATGCTGACATTTCCAGCAGCCATATTGCTGATCATCATGGGCACCAGAAGCGGATTTACTCTGTTTGGTCCCTTTTCCAGCAGAATTTTGTAATTCTTCTCAAAAGCCTGCATGGAACCAATTCCGGAACCAATGGATACTCCCACCATAAAGGGATCTTCTTTCGAAAGATCCAGTCCAGAATCCTCCAGAGCCTGCTTTGCTGCCGCCACGGCGTACTGGGAAAACATTTCCATTCTTCTGGCCGCCTTAGGATCCATATAATCCTTAGCATTAAAGCCCTTAACCTCTGCTGCCAGCTTAGCTTTGTAATCTGTAGTATCAAAGTAACTGATGGGGCCGAATCCTACTTTTTTCTCTTTTAATCCATTCCAAAAGCTTTCCACGCTGTTTCCGATGGGGGTAATGGCACCCATACCGGTAACTACTACTCTTCTGCTCATACTCTCCATTCTCCTTCACTATGCAACTTACGCCCTTCCAAAGGCGGCATCCATTCATGGGCCCGCTCTCTGAAGCCATGATTTTACATCGCCATTCCGCCGTCCACGCAGATTACCTGGCCAGTGATATATCTGGCCTTATCTGAAGCCAGAAATACTGCTGTCTGAGCAATATCCTCTGTCTCGCCAAAATGCTTCATGGGAATCTGCTCCGTAACGGCAGTCTTTACACTATCAGAAAGAACATCTGTCATCTCTGTCCGAATAAATCCTGGAGCAATGGCATTTACCGTAATTCCCCTGCTGGCCAATTCCCGTGCCGCAGCCTTAGTCAAGCCGATAATTCCTGCCTTGGATGCGCTGTAATTTGCCTGCCCTGCATTGCCCATTACACCGGACACAGAAGAAATACTGATAATTCGCCCGGACTTCTGCTTTAACATTTGTCTGGACACATGCTTAATACAGTTGAAGGCGCCTTTTAAATTGGTGGCAATCACTGCGTCAAAATCTTCTTCACTCATCTTCATCAGCAGGTTGTCTCTGGTAATTCCCGCGTTGTTCACCAAAATATCCAAATGACCGTAACGCTTGATTACCTCTGTCATCATCTGGCCGCAGGCCTCAAAATCAGATACGTTGCACTGAACAGCCTCGGCCTTTCCTCCAGCTGCTTCAATCTCTTTTACTACTTCTTCAGCCTTTGCCTGTGAACCATTGAAATTCACAATCACTGCTGCTCCTTCTGCCGCCAGAGCAACGGCGATGGCTCTTCCAATCCCACGGCTTGCTCCGGTTACCAATGCGACTTTATTTTCCAGCATCATTTCTGCAGCACCTCCAACGCCTTTTCAATATCTTCTAATTTTTCTATGTTAAGGACTTTTACGTCCCGGTTGATCTTTCTCATAAATCCGGCCAGGGTCTTGCCCGGTCCGATTTCAATAAACGTATCCGCTCCCGCCTGAATCATCTTTTCCACGCTTTGCTGCCAGCGCACAGAAGAAGATACCTGCTTTGTCAATAAAGGCTTTACCTGAGCGGCATCCGTTACAAATTCTGCCGTCACATTCGCCACATAAGGAATGTTCGGCTGATGAATTTCTACATTTTCCAACACCTTTCCCAGCTTTTCTCCAGCTTCTGCAAGCATGCCAGAATGGAAAGGTCCGGATACATTTAACATTACCGTCCGTTTGGCCCCTGCTTCTTTAAGTTTTCCGCAGGCTTCCTCCACGGCTTCCTTTTTGCCGGAAATGACAATCTGGCCTGGACAGTTGTAATTGGCCACCCATACATCTTCCATGGGGCCTACAACTTCATCAATTTTCTCTGCGTCAAGAGCCAGCACGGCGGCCATGGCTCCAATTCCCACAGGAACTGCTTCCTGCATGAGAATTCCTCTCTGGCGCACCGTAGCAATGGCGTCTTCTTCGCTCATAACACCAGCTGCAACTAAAGCTGCATATTCTCCCAGGCTCAAGCCGGCCGCCATGTCCGGTTTTACTCCCTTATCCTCCAGCACCTTCATCATGGCAATGCTGGTGGTAACCATGGCTGCCTGAGTGTACTCGGTAATATTCAGCCGGTCATTCTCCTGAAAGCAAAGCTCCGGCATGGAAAATCCCAACAGCTGGGAAGCCTTGTCGTATGTACTCTTTCCAATTTCCGTGTTTTCGTAAAAATCTTTTCCCATACCGATGTACTGGGCGCCCTGGCCCGGGAAAATAAATGCAATCTTGCTCATATGCAGCTCCTTTTTCCTACCCAAATACTAATATTGGCTTAACATTTCAACAGCTTCTCTGCCTGCGCCATCATCTCATCGATCATTTCCTTGCAGGTCTGCTCTTTGTTGATCAGGCCGGCAATCTGGCCTGCCATTACCGTTCCGTTGGTTACATCACCTTCCTGAACGGCTTTTCTTAACGTTCCCAGGGTTAAGTACTCAAGCTCCTCAAAGCTCTTTCCTTCCTGCTCCAGCTTATTGTACTCTCTGGTCATAGTATTGCGCAGACAACGAACAGGATGACCGTGACTGCGTCCAGTAACAGCAGAATCAATATCCTTTGCCTTGATAATTCTCTGCTTGTAATTTTCGTGAACGATAGATTCCTTGGCAACCACAAAACGGGTTCCAATCTGAACTGCCTCTGCCCCCAGCATGAAAGCAGCAGCAATACCTCTTCCATCTCCGATGCCGCCGGCAGCAATGACAGGAATGGATACCGCATCCACCACCTGAGGAACCAGAGTCATGGTTGTAGCCTCTCCAATATGACCGCCGGATTCCGTTCCTTCTGCTACTACAGCATCTGCACCGTATTTTTCCATTCTTTTAGCCAGAGCTACGGAAGCTACCACAGGAATCACCTTAATTCCGGCAGCTTTCCACATCTCCATGTATTTCTCTGGATTTCCAGCACCGGTGGTTACCACCTTTACGCCTTCCTCCACAACTACTTTTGCCACATCATCTGCATGCGGACTTAACAGCATCACATTTACGCCTACCGGCTTGTCCGTAATCGCCTTTGCCTTGCGGATCTCTTCTCTTACGACTTCACCAGGAGCATTTGCCCCGCCAATTAAGCCAAGGCCGCCCGCTGCAGATACGGCAGCTGCCAAATGATGCTCCGCCACCCAGGCCATACCTCCCTGGATAATGGGGAATTGGATGCCTAACATTTCTGTTACTCTTGTTTTCATTTTTTCCTCCTGCCGCACTGCGCGGTACAATCTTTTATCAATAAAGGCTTTTCTTTATGCCTCAACGCCTTTATTCTTCAGGTAATTCATTACATCGCCTACAGTAGCCAGATTCTCTAAATCCTCTGCAGGAATTTCAACGCCGTACTCATCCTCTAAAGCCATTACCAGCTCAAATAAGTCCAGAGAATCAGCACCTAAATCATCCTTAAAAGAGGATGCCTCCGTAATGGTATCAGCCTCAACGCTTAACTGGTCTGCAATCAGTTCTTTCATCTTCTCCAACATAGTTTTTGTTCTCCTTTTTTAATTTTGATTTTCTTTTTATGGTTCGCCTGCTGTTGGTAAATTACCATTCCAGCAGGATCGCTCCCCAGGTCAGTCCTCCGCCGAAGCCGGAAAGAATAATTTTGTCTCCCCGTTTAAGCCTTCCTTCCCGGTTCATCTCATCTAATAAAATGGGAATGGAAGCGGCGGATGTGTTTCCATACTTCTGGATATTCATAGGAAATTTTTCCAAAGGCTCCTTCAGACGCTTAGCTACAGAATCAATGATTCTTTCGTTGGCCTGATGAAGTATGTAATAACGAATCTCCTCCTGACTAGTATTGGTCTCCTCTAAAATCTGACGAATGCATTCCGGCACCTTTTTAACGGCGAATTTAAATACTTCCTGGCCGTCCATGAAAACATATCCAAGTTCCGGTTTTTTCTCTGTAAGAAAATTTCCTGCTGTTCTTGCGCCGCAGGTCAGTACATCCCATTTTTTCCCATCGGACTTAAGCAGTCCATGGAAAATTCCATCCTGTTCTTCTGCCCGGATTACCGCCGCTCCTGCACCATCTCCAAAGAGAACGCAGGTCTTTCTGTCACTCCAGTCAATAATCTTGCTGATGTCATCCGCGCCGATTACCAGAGCATTTCGGTAAGTTCCCGCCTTCATAAAGCTGTGGGCCGTCATCAGTGCAAAAACAAATCCAGAGCAGGCAGCACTTACATCAAATCCTACTGCGTTTACTGCTCCGATTTCCGCCTGCACCTGGCAGGCTCCATTGGGAAAGCAATATTCCGGTGTGGATGTTCCCATTACAATTAAGTCCAGCTCTTCCGGATCAATCCCTGCATTCTGGCAGGCTTTCCTGGCCGCTTCCGCCGCCATCCCTGCCGTTCCCAGGACTGTGGTTAAACGCCTTTCCCGAATTCCTGTCCGGGTGCTGATCCACTCATCGCTGGTTTCCACGATCTGCGCCAGATCATCATTGGTCACCACCCGATCGCCAGGGCAGGACCCGGTTCCTATGATTTTCGTTGTCATAATCCATCCTTCATTCATTCCGCGTACCCTTTCAGGGCGGTGTAAAAAGCTGCTCCGTCCTGAACAGTTGCCATTCCACAATAATTACTTTGAATTTCAAAGTAATCATAGTGAATCCCTATTGGTTTGTCAAGAGGTTTTTGTTATTCCACTCCCTATTTTAGGGGGTGATAAGAGACTGGTCAACCCCTGTTTTCCGTTTCTTTACAATATTCTGACTATAATGGTAAACATTGACATATCCTTACAATTTATGGTATTGTATAAATGCAAGGGGTGAACGTAATTTCATTTGTAAAGGGGGTTTTACTATGAAAACCACAGGTGTTGTTCGTAAGCTGGACGAACTGGGAAGAATCACACTTCCGATTGAGCTGCGAAGAAGCCTTGATCTGGATGTAAAAGACGGACTGGAAATTTCCGTTCAGGATAACTGCATCATCCTGAGAAAAGCTGAATCTGCCGATATTTTCAATGGAAGTACTGAGGATCTGGTAGAGTACGAGGGACGGAAAGTTTCCAAAGAATCCATCCGCCGCCTTGCAAAGATCGCCGGCATGACCATTGTGGAGTAGATTCATTTTAATGAACACATTGATGAACATAGAAAAGGGCTGAAGCCACCGCTTTCCGGTTGCAGCAGCCCCTTTTTATTGCTCTTTTACCGTTCTTTCAGCAGATGTTTTTCCGCCTATTGAAGATACTTTTCTGCGATCTTTTCGATCTCCTCCTCATGGGTTTCCATCCACTGGCCGAACTCCATTCCTGTGTTTCCGACGGTTTTTCCCAGTTCGGTTAAAAACAGAGGAACATCCTCCTCAAGAATCGTTCCCAGTTCTCTTCCCATTCTCTCACCGCCCTGGCGGTCACAGCCGTTTAAATATAAAACAAACGCAGGAAGAGGTTTTTTATCCACCATCTTAACGCCGCCTCTAAAGCCTAAGGCGCCGATCTGATGAGTACCGCAGGATGAAGGGCATCCTGAAATATGAATCTGAGGAAGCGCAGCATCAGGAATTCCCGCCTCTCTCACTGCCTTCACACAGGAAGCCAGAAGCTTCTGAGAATCTCTCACGCCTACCTGGCAGATACTGGCTCCGATACAAGCCACGGAAGTCTCAAACCGAGTCTTAGCTCCATCCTCCAGCACCTGGCTTACCTTTTCTGCTTCTTTTCCGGTAAGATTAATTACATACAGTGATTCATCTGGAGAAAGACGAATCTCAACCTGATCCATTTCTTTAATGGTCTCATAAAGCTCCCTGAACTTCTCCGGCTTCATGGCCCCTCCAATGGGATGGTAGTGAAAACTGTAAAGTCCCTCCTGTTTCTGAGGCTGAATCCACATGCCCTCTGCCGTTGAGCCGTCTCCCCTTTTCGTAATTTCCGTTTTTTGGGGAACAAAGTTCAAATCCATGCCTGAGTTCATTACCTGGCAAAGCTTTTCCTTAAACGCCTTCTCATAACCTTCCGCACCCAGCTTTTCCTGCATGTATCTGGTTCTGGCTTTTCCTCTGTTCTCGTAATTTCCGTAAGCTCTGAAGGTTTCCCACATGGCCTGAATGTAATAGAGAATCTTTTCCGGCTCTACTCCTTCTCCTACCTTCACGCCGAACCGGGGATTAGCGCCAAGTCCCCCTGCGCTGTAAACATCGAATTTTCCATCTGGTCTTGCCACAAACCCCAGATCCCGGAAGGTCGCATGAGTTACATTGGCTGGACTGTTGGAAAATCCTACTTTCAGCTTTCTTGGCATCTTTTCTGCATTAATATAATTCATCAGATGCTCTCCTGCTGCCTCCGCCCAGGGGAGAACGTCAAAATACTCTTCCTCCACGCCGGAAAGAGGGGACATCATCACATTCCGCGGAAAATCTCCGCCGCCTCCCATGGTCACAATTCCATGGTCCAAAGCTTTTTCCATAATTTCACAGACCGCTTTCTGATCAAGATTATGCAGCTGTACCGTCTGACAGGTCGTTAAATGTACCAGATTCACATGATACTGATCAATAACGTCTGCAATAAATTGCAGTTTCTCTTTTGTCATTCTGCCGGCTGTCATGCGAAGTCTCAGCATGCTGGCCTGTCCGCCTCTCTGGGCGTAACTTCCGTATCGGCCGGAAAATCCTTTATAGCTGCCCTTATCCAGCTGGCCATCATAAAATTGTTTCGTCTTTTGCCTGAATTCAGGGAGATCTGCTTTCCATGACTGTGGTTCAATAGTTTTCATGTTTTTCTCCTTATGATTTAATTTTATTTTCCTTGTCCAATAAAAACTGATACACTTCTCTGCGGCTTATTCCCCTGTCCTTCGCCACGGCCTTCATGGCGCTTTTCGAATCCATTCCCTGGGATAAATACCGTTCCATGTGCTCAGGAATAGGAATCGCTTCCCAAGATTCCTGCTCCTCTCTCAGAATATCTTCAGGCGCCCGCCCTTCCACTACCAAAACAAATTCTCCTTTAGGCTCCTCCTGAAAAAAACGTTCCAGCGCACCGGCAAGGGTTGTGGGAAAGGCCTCCTCATACTTTTTCGTTAATTCTCTTAATACGGTCACCCTTCGGTCACCTAAAGCATCTAGAAGTTCTTTCAAGGTCTTTGTCAAATGGTGCGGCGCTTCATACAAAATAATGGTTCTGGTCTCCCGCTTCAGCTCCTCCAGAATCCTGGCCCGTTCTTTTTTATCTGCCGGAAGAAACGCTTCAAAGCAAAACCGTCTGGTAGCCAGCCCTGACATGGTAAGAGCAGTAATACATGCCGCCGGTCCCGGAAGAGAAGTCACCGGGATTCCTGCTTCCATGGCCTGGCGCACCAGCTCCTCCCCCGGATCGGAAATCCCCGGTGTTCCTGCATCGGTAATTAAGGCAACTTTAATGCCCTCCTTCATCTGTTCCACCAGATACCGGGCTTTCTCCACCTTATTGTACTCATGATAACTGGTCATCGGCGTTTTAATCTGAAAATGATTCAGAAGCTTAATGCTGTGCCTTGTATCCTCCGCTGCGATCAAATCCACTTCCTTTAACGTATTCAGCACCCGGAAGGTAATGTCCTCCAGATTTCCAATGGGCGTGGCGCACAAAAACAATTTTCCCGTCATAACATCTCCTTTCCCGTCTTAATATCCATATACGCTGCGGATTTCTTCTGAATAAACTCCCGGTTTTTCAAACACAATCACCGGCTTCTCCACCTTCACCATAGGACGCCCTCCTCGGACAGCTTCAATCATCACCATATTGGCGTCCCGGTCACAAAATGGATGGACAAATTTCATCCGTTTAGGCTCCAGCTTATAGCATTTCAGCTTTTCCATAATTTCCATCAGACGGTGAGGACGGTGCACTAAATAAAACCGCCCTCCTGGTTTTAACAGCCCGGCGGCTTCCCTCACCACATCCTCCAGGGTACAGCAGACCTCGTGTCTGGAAATCGCCTTTCTCTCATTGGGATTTTTCAGCCCATGGGCGTCATTCATGTAAGGAGGATTTGAAGTAACCACATCAAATACTGCGGCTCCAAATAACTTAACTCCCTCCTTTAAATCTCCGGAAACAATCGAAATTTTCTCCTCCAGGTGGTTCAGTTTTACGCTTCTCCTGGCCATATCCGCCACTTCTTCCTGAATTTCCAGTCCTGTAAAATGACTTCCCTCCGTCTTTGCTTCCAGAAGGATGGGAATGATCCCCGTTCCGCACCCTAAATCCAGAACCTTCTCTCCTTTTCTTACCTGGGCAAAACCAGAGAGAAGGACTGCATCCATGCCAAAACAGAAGCCGTCCTTTCTCTGAATGATCCGGTAGCCGTTTCGTTCCAGATCGTCAATTCTTTCATTTTCTTTTAATAAGGATTCAGGTGTTCCAGTCATGACAGCTTGGATTTTCCTTCCTTTTTCTCAAGAGCCTCCAGAGCCTTTAATTCTGCATGGGAATTCTTGTCTCCGCCCTGGCTGTTCTGGTTATCTTTCTGCTTTTCCTTCTTTTTTCTCGGTTTAAATTTTAACTGCTCTACCCGGTACTCCCGAATCTCCTTCTCATCCCGATTTACTGTAACCAACACTTTTACCAGCTGACGAAGTACATTTACGCTCTGCACCTCTCCCTTCAGTCCATCATCTGTGGTCACGTAATCTCCTGTGCCTGGAAGCCTGCTGTTTAACATATGATAAGTTTCTTCTTCATTTTTCAGGCAGCACATCAGGCGCCCGCAGACACCGGAAATCTTTGACGGATTCAGGGATAAATTCTGCTCCTTGGCCATTTTAATCGATACAGGAATGAACTCCGACAAATACGAATGACAACAAAGGGTGCGGCCGCAGATTCCGATTCCCCCAAGAATCTTTGTCTCATCCCGCACACCTACCTGCCGCAGCTCAATTCTGGTTTTAAACACTGCAGCCAAATCCTTAACTAATTCCCGGAAATCAATCCGGCCATCTGCCGTAAAATAAAATAATACCTTATTGTTGTCAAAGGTATACTCCGCATCAATAAGCTTCATCTCCAGCCCTCGTTTGCGGATTTTTTCCAGACAGATTTTAAAGGCTTCTTTTTCCTTTTCCTTATTTCTGGCTTCCACCGCCCGGTCTTCCTCTGTGGCCATACGGATTACCTGCTTCAAAGGCTGCACCACTTTATCATCTGCCACCTCGCGGCTGCCCAGAACCACATGTCCGTACTCTATTCCTCTGGCGGTTTCCACAATTACATGATCACCGGTTTTAATATCCAGGCCTGCAGGATCAAAATAATAAATCTTCCCTGCAGCCCTGAACCGGACACCGATTACTTTTGTCATCCTTCTTAATTCTCCTTCATTACTAATAACATAAGCTCAAGAACCAGCTCTGTATTTACATTAGCTTTCAGTCTTACTCTGGCTTTATCAATAGCTGACAATATATTTTCAAGGCCGTCATATCCGCTGTGCTTGCTGATCTCATTCACTGCCGTATACTGATCCTTAAAGATCAGCAGATTTACATCCTTGGTTACCTTAAACATCAGCACATCTCGGTACCAAAGCTGCATAAAATCCAGACATTCTTCAATATCAATATCCTCTTCCCGCAAGCGCCGGATAAAATTCAGAATATCTGAAATATCCATTTCCTTCAGGTGATTGAGAAGATAAAGCATCTCGCTGTACATCAGCTTAAACTCTTCTGACGAAGCAAGATGAATCGCTTTCCCTAAATTTCCTCTGGCGAAAGCTGCATAAATCTCTCCCTCCTGCTCCTTCATGTTCATATTTTCCATTAAGTAATCCCGGACAACAGAATCTTTCAACGGCTTTAAGTTAAGCTGTACACACCTGGACAGAATCGTAGGAAGAAATGCATCCACATTAGCCGTCAGCAGCATAATCACTCCGTAGGAAGGCGGTTCTTCAATGGTTTTTAACAAGGCATTCTGCGCCTGTACCGTCATTTTCTCCGCCTCATCTACAATATAAATCTTATATTCTCCACTGTATGGCCTAACCGGCATAGTATCGTTAATCTGTCTGCGCACATCTTCAACACCAATACTGGCAGGCTTTTCATGCGTTACATTAATTAAATCAGGATGATTATGGCTCAGCACCTGCCTGCATCCATGGCATTCCAGGCACGGCTCATCTCCCTGCTTTTCACACAGGAGAGTCAGTGCAAAAGCTTCCGCCAGCATTTTTTTTCCCATGCCCTTTTCTCCATTTAAGATATATGCGTGGGAAACCTTATGAAATCTGGCCGCATTTTTAAGATTCTCTTTTATGGTTTCGTGTCCTAAAATATCTGAAAATCCTGGCATGAAAAAATCCTCCATCTTCTTCTGCTTCCCTTTATTTTACTCTATTATGCGTAGAAACACAATAAAAATCCCATCTCCAATTTTCAGCAAAAGAAAAAGCCCCTGTGGCAATTAACACTCCACAGAAGCTTCCAGCTTCAGGAATTTATTTCTGAGCAGGAAGATTCCCCGCTGCAAATGGCGCTATCCAAAAGCTTCAGCAGTTCAAGAACGCTGCAGAAATCTTCCCCACATTCTTCTTCAACCCAAAAGAGATTTCCCTGCCAGGTAGAATTCTGACGATACTGTACATGAAGAATAAACGTTGCTTCTCGTCCTTTGTGACATAAAACCTCTTCATAAGGCACCTCTTCTTTGGGGATTTCCTGCCGTTTTGTCTTTCCCTCTGCCTCGCCTTTTTTCGGTTTTCTAAAGCTGCGGTATCTGGTAGACGCCTGAGGATAATTAATCTCATCAAAGAACAAATCCAAAATCCCGATCATGTTTCCACATTGGAAAAAAGGAATCTCTTCTTTGCTGTATTTATGATAAATTCTTCCGCTGTAATCTCCGTCCTGAATCTTATCAATGCAAATACAAACCAGGTTTGGCGCAGCTGTATTAATTCTGTATTCTCCCATACCATCCTCCCTGTTCGCTTCTTGCCTTACTGTTTTTTCCAGTGATTTCCTGATGTGCCGAAACGAATATTCGATTTTTCCTTCCGAATCTCTGCAATGGAAGAAACGTAATACCTCAGCTGAATTCTTTGACTGGGACACATCTCCCGAAATTTAGCATTAATCCGCCGGAAAGTAAGTTCACAATCCTCCTGCTTAATTCCCATCAGAAGAACCAAAAACTGATTCGGACTGTACCGAGTATATAAATCACCTCTCCGAAGAGATTTGCAGATCGCCTGGCTTAAATCAGAAGCATGCTCTGCCAGGAGCTCCTCTTTCTCCAAAGGATTTCCTTTGCTGTCCGTCAATGTACAGAGCATCAGGAAGACCGACTGACCGCTTCGCTCGATCATTCTCACAATAATCCGATAACTGTCGATAAAACTTGGATAACTGCAGTAATACGCTCCTGGAATAAACTCCTTTTCCTTCAGGCTGTCCTTAATATCGGTGAGCGTACCCATGGCATAATGTATCTGACCACTCATGGCCCGAAATCTGGCAAGCATCTTCTCTGAAGGAGAAAGTCCCAGCTCCTCAAAAAACAAGGTAGTAGCGTCCTCATATACCTTCAGCGCTTCCTTATATCGGTTCATGGCCAGCAGACAGTCAATCTGTACCAGCTGCCATTCCTCAAAAGGATAAATTTCAATGGCCCTGCTGCACAGCTCCAGCATCTCTTCATAACGTCCATTTTCCTTCAGAAGGCTGCAGGCTTCCCGCAAACAGCTAAAGTACATCTCCTTGCATCGGGTGCTTTCCACCGCCACCCACTCTTCATTGGACAAAAAAGGAAGAAATTCACCGGAATAGCTTTCGCAGACTTTCTTCAGAGCTTCCAGCCTCTCTTCCTTGTCTTCCATCTTCAATGCCTCATCAGCATTTGCCAAAAAGATCTTATTATCAATATGAATGGTTAAGTGGCCGCCAAACCGGTAAATTCCTTTTTCCACCGTCACATAATCATCCGGCGGGATTATGGTATCTTCCAACAGACGGCGAAGACGAAACACAAGAATTCGAAATGCATTCTTCGTATCCTGCGTATCATCTCGTCCATATAAGCTTTCCAGAAGCTGTACTCTGGGCATTCCCTCTTCTCCTGCTTCAAGAAGCATGAGAAATAACTGCATTACTTTACTAGTATTATTACATTTAATGGTAAATAGTTCTTCTCCGTAGTAAAAAGACAGACCGCCCAGCATATTTGCTGTAAATACAGGTCCCTTTTTCTCCATAATATCCCCCTGTGCAATCTGACGCCGTCAGCGATAAAATCATTATTTCTAACCGTTACAATTCTTCTTTTTTCTGTGTTTAATCCATTCTCATTCGATTATAAAGCATTTCATATCCTTTTTCAACCGGCATTCTCCGTTTATTCTTTCCAGATTTCCCTTAAAATTCCGCAGCACCGGTATCAATGAGAAAAACGCTGATGCCGTCTAACTTGTCTGTTTTCTCCTTTTCATAAAGACGTTTCACAAATTACCGGAAGAAATTCCCCGTGTTTTCCATTTAATCCGTGAACAGAAAATCCTGCTTTCTGATATTCTTGAATACTCCTGATTATTTCCTGGTCGATTTTCTCTCCAGGAACCAGGCAGGGAATTCCCGGGGGATAAAGATACACATATTCTGCAGAAATCCTCCCTAAACACTGTTCCAGAATCTTATCCTCTGCCGGCAGCTCAACAGCCTCTCCGATCTCCATTACCTGTCTTTCCTTTTCCTGGAGGAAGAAAAATTTTTCTTGGAGATCGGTTTCCCTTTCCCGCCCTGAAAGCTGCTGTCCATTTCCCAGCTCCAGGAACAGTTCATGATCAACAGCCTGCATCGCCTGCAGAAGCCGGTCAAATCCCTCCTGTCTGTCCCATAAACTAGTCAGGGCCAGGCCATACCGGGGAGCGTACATTTCCAGTTCCAAATGAAATTCCTTTCTCAGTTTATCCCCCAGCCACAAGCCGCTTTTTCCTGTTTTTCCCAAATGCAAGATTAACTTAGAAGAATCCCAATCAAAGATTCCTTTTTTCCCGATCCATTCCTTTCCCGGTACCTGAAGCAGGCTCAGCTTTTTCGCCTCTTCCCGAAAAGCTTCCGTCTGGTTAAACAGCCATGACAGCCGTTCTCGGCCCTGGCCGTTCATATAAAGAACACACCTTTCTATCGAAGCCATAAAAAGATACGAAGGACTGCTGGTTTGATATACAGATAAGTACCACTTAATTCGGTCAAGCTTCTTCTGTCCTAAACATCTGCTTTGATTCAAATGAATAACCGCCGTCTGCGTCAGAGAAGGAAGAGTTTTATGCAAGCTCTGAATGACCACGTCTGCTCCTTCACTTAATGCAGAAGCAGGATATTCCCCTTTCTTTCCAAAGGAAAAATGGGCTCCGTGAGCTTCATCTACAATCAACGGAATATTTCTTTGATGCACAACTCTGGCAATCTCCCGGATATCAGACACTACTCCATCATAAGTCGGAGAAACCACCAGCACAGCCTGAGTATCTGGATATCGAGCCAGCTGTTTTTCCACATCCTCCGGAAGAATTCCTCCATTTATCCCCAGTTCATCAATGACCTGTGGATAAACATATGCACTTTTCAGATGATTAAGGACAATGGCGTGATACACTGATTTATGGCAGTTCCGGCTGATCAGGATTCTTCCTCCTCTTTCTGTACATCCGCTTACCGCTGCCAAAATTCCGCAGCTGCTCCCATTTACCAGATATCGGCTTTCTCCCGCACCGTAAATTTCGGCAGTTTTTTCCATAGAAGCCTTCAGAATTCCTTCAGGATGATGGAGATCATCAAATCCGTAAATTTCTGTAATATCAATGGAAAAGGGTTCTGGAAAATTTCCCAGCTTTTCCTCCTCCAGTTTATTTCGTTTATGCCCAGGCATATGAAAAGGATAAGCATCTGAAGCAGCATATTCCTGCAGCCTGCCCAAAAGAGTATTCTCTTTTATTCTCTGCTCATGTAAATAATTCATTTCCTTGTCTCCTTCTCTCGTAAACATTCTTTCTCCAGCCAGGAGGCCAGAACCCCCTCCCTGCTATTGATTTCTTTGCATTTCTCGGACCTAATGTTTATAATAGTTAATCAGCAGGTATTTACGTCTGCAGCCAAGTCAGCAGAAAGGAGAAATTATGCGAACAGAAACCTTCAAGATGGAACGGCCAAATCTGGTAAAAGCCGGAGATAAAGTAAAAATTATTGAACGTCCCGGAACCAGCAGCTACAGCTATATTATCGATCCGGCAGTGGCCATGTCTGGCTGCTACAAAGCCAGGGACAGGATAAAATCTGAATACGGAATGGTAAAAGAAGTTCAGGAAAATGCCCGCGGATTCTATGTTATCGTAGAATTTGATGAATAACCAGAAATACGCGGGCTGTTTTGCTTCCTTCACCTTGATGTTCAGACTAGCTAGGTCCAATAAATTCTACGGAACCAGAAGGACCTCCATTTCCTGATTCAGGATTTGCCTCAATCGTAGGAACTGCTTCTGGCCCGGCCGCCGGCTGTGAATATCCAGGTCCTGACTGGATTTCACTCTCCCCGCCTGGTCCAGGTGATACCGTAGGAACCTGAGACGGAGGAGCAGCCTGAGTCTGCGGCGGTGCCTGGGTGGCAGGAGCTGCCTGGGTCTGCGGCGGTGCTTGAGTGGCAGGAGCTGCCTGGGTCTGCGGCGCCCGAGTGGCAGAAGCTGCCTGGGTCTGCGGCGGCGCCTGAGTGGCAGAAGCTGCCTGAGAAGCTTCCGTCTCCTGCTGTGAACTCTCCGTTTCCTCCTGACTTTCATCTTCTCCTGCAAAAGAATCCGTTCCGCCAGCCAACGCTTCGTATTGAATAAGATCAGAAAACTGATACGGTTTCTCTGATAAAACAGACCAGCTTCCTGCATTTCGGTTATATTGACAGGACCGAAGATAAGTGGTAATGGTGTTTCCTTCTACCATAACCAGCGACAACAAATCATTGCTGTTCATGACCTGACTTCCCCGGGATGCAGAATCATCAATCACGTTTACTTTTCCGTCTAAATCAATCTCAACAATCTGTCCATAACAATTTTTCCAGCTTACCGGCGTGTACTCTCCGTAAATTTTTCCTTGATCCGAATAATAGTACAGATTGAGTATATTGCCCTGGAACATCTTGCTGATCTGCTCTTTTCCAGTTCCATCTGGATTAATCCGGCAGATAACGCTGTAGCGCGTTCCATCCTCTCCCCGCTGAACATAAGCGCTGTAGTAAATTTTCCCCTGAACAATACAAAAGCTGTTGATTCCATAATCTGACTGGGCAATTACCTGCTCTCTTCCCCCTTGCTTCCGGTAAAGAGCCATTGCCCCAGAATTCTCCGGATCTTTTTCCAACGCAAAAGTCGCTCCTTCAATCTTTCGTTCTGCTGGATAAACTCCGGTAATTTTTCCATCTGATGCTAATGTGTAAAGTCGGTCTCCAATGGTCTGCCTTCCATTTTCATCTCCAGAAACTGGCTCTCCTAAGGAATCCACCAGATAACAAGCATTATTTTTTACTTGAACCCGGTACTGTTCTCCTAAAGAATAAACCTCCCCGCCTGAAGCCTTCTGTATTTCTCCATTGGAAGCATAATAAACAGAACCGTCTTCCAGCACTAAATATCCTGTGGCATCCTCTGCTAAAAGTTCCTTTTTATCATCTCCAGGCTTCATTCGGAATAAATGATTGCACAGCTGCCGCTCTTCTTCACTTAAGCTTTCCATTTCCTGAGAACTTACCTGGGGAAGATAATAAATATAGCCATCATGAATTTGAAGGGAATTTTTCGTGGACAGCTGAAGATTTTCAGCCCCTCCTAAAGGCTCCCCTTCTGTTTCTGTGGTTTTTCGATAGTAAATCGGCTTAAAGCTTCCAGAATAAGCTGGATCAGAAGATAAGTAACACCAGAATTCATTGCTCTTTACCAAACTGTCCAGATTTTGCAGATTATCCTCTCCCGTTAGACCAGTCCAGCGGCTATCCAGCTGAATATCCTCAAGAGCGCCTTGTTCATCAAACGAAAATATTTGCCCCTCCTGGCTGATTTCCTCCGTTGCCATATATCCGTCTTCTTTAAGATAATAAAGATTCCCTTCCCAGACCATCCATTGATTTGCTGCATAAGAGCCATCCTCATTCAAATACCGGCTTCCCTGACTATCGCTGACCCATCCATAAACCGGATCTTCATCAATGACGATTTCACTGGTCTCCTCTGCTGAAGATGCAGCCCACTCTGTGGAATCTCCGGCAATCTTTTCATAAACAGTAATCACTACCCAGATGGCTGCAAACAATGCCGCAAGAGCACCTGCTGTCATAATACCAGCCCAGATGTAAGAGACTCTGATTCTCTGCCCTTTTCTCCTTCTTCTGCTGCTCATTTTCTCACCTCAACTTTCAAAACTTCTTTAATCCTACCAGACATATTCCCTGCATACAAGAAAAAAAACCTTACAATATTATGCTGAAAACATTCTGACTAATACAGAAAAAAAGCAGATTATATGATTTTCACATATAATCTGCTTTTGCATCAGACTTTCTTTTTAATTTTTAGAATATTTTTTCCATCCTTATACTCATA
This sequence comes from Candidatus Cottocaccamicrobium excrementipullorum, assembly GCA_018713255.1. Taxonomy (GTDB): domain Bacteria; phylum Bacillota; class Clostridia; order Lachnospirales; family Lachnospiraceae; genus Caccovicinus; species Caccovicinus excrementipullorum. Next base: position 64,414 of record DVFL01000020.1, read on the forward strand.
GCTGATATCATCCATACTCTTCTTCACAATATAAATCCCAAGCCCTCCAATCTCTCTGTCTTCAGCAGAAAGAGAAATATCTGGATCAGAAGTCTCCAGCGGGTTATACGGAACACCCTGGTCAATAAATGTGAGAATTACCGAAAGAGGATCTTTTATGACCTCCACCCGCACAGTAACCGGCCCCGTTCCCGGACGATAAGCATAATATGCGATATTGCCAAGAAGTTCATCGATAGCAACATCAATTTGAGCCACTGCCTTAGCTGGACAATTCAGTTCCTCCAGCTGCGTATTTACGAATTCTGTCACTGTTTCAATGTTTTTTACAGTTGCTTCAATCGTCAGTTCTTTCATGCTATGCCTCCCTTCTTTCTGCATTTCAAGCACAGCATGGTGATATCATCAAACTGCGGCGCTTTTCCTACAAACCGGTCAATGTCTTCCTTTAAGCTGTGAAGCAAAGTCTCAGGAACCATTTCTTTACTGTCTTCAAGAGCGTTGAGCATTCTATCTGTACCGTAGAGGATATTATTCTCATTGGTGGCCTCTGTCACTCCGTCAGTATAAACAAATAATATATCCCCTTCATTCAGCTGCAGTTCATATTCCCGATAACGGGAATTTTCCATTCCTGCCAATACAAAACCATGGCGATCTTTATAGAGTTCAAACTTGCCTTTTCCTCTTCGGATTGCCGGATATTCATGCCCTGCATTGGCAGCGGTAATCTTTCCCGTTGAAATCTCATAAATTCCCAGCCATACCGTTACAAACATATCTGCCTCATTATTCTCGCAGAGCTGATTATTTACGGACTCCAGAACTTCCTTCGGTGAAGCGCCGGTAAGCGCCTGATTTTTCAAAAGCGTCTTGGCAATTACCATAAATAAAGCTGCCGGAACGCCTTTTCCAGACACATCTGCAATCACCAGCGCCAAATGATCTTCATCCACCAGAAAAAAATCATAAAAATCTCCGCCTACTTCCTTTGCAGAATTCATGGAAGCGTAAATATCAAACTCATTCCGTTCAGGAAATGCAGGAAAGATATAAGGAAGCATATCATGCTGAATATTGCTTGCCACATTCAACTCAGCCGCATTTTTCATTGCTGCTGCGCTCCAGAATACTGCTGAAAAAATCTGCACATATTCCAAGACAAAAATGACGCATACCGTTCCATACAGCGGGAAAAAATATGGTGAACCAGGAACAATTCCCGTATCGTTGGTAATTAAATTAATCATATAAAATCCCACCACCGATACCGCTGGAGCCGCCAGGTACGTCGTCATTTTTCCCTGCAGGACAATAATCATATTTTGGACATGAGGACGGACCAAAATAAAGTAAAGGGAAAAGAACACCGCATACACAATCAGCTTAATTCCAATAAACAGCAGAATATTCCCTACTGTATACGGCGTATCTGTAAACAAATGAAAAGCCGATCCTAAAAATGTATCCGTTGTTCCGCAGAACATGAAGGTCACCACGTTAGCAATTAACGCCGCCATCAGTCCTACAAACAAATTTGAACTGGTGTTTTCCCTGTACAGCACAAGAGACGCAATGCAGACTAAAGCCGATAATCCTAAAATTCCCACCAGATCATTGTACAAATTAATGGAATAGCTGAGCCAGGCTGCCAGAAAACCTACCAGAGCAAATCCCAGCCAGCCTAAGGTAGTGGTCTTCCGCCCGTATCTGGGCTTCAGTGTTACTGCAATAATCATGCCGCCAAACACAGAGGCCAAAAATACAGCCAAACTCCACAGCAAGGTAACACTGTCCATTCAAATTCCTCCTTTACCACATTTCTCAGGCATCATTCTCATTTTCTTTTCAAATGCTTTCCTCAAACATTCTATACTCTTCCAGAATCTTAAAATACTGCCGTAAGTAATGATCAGTTACTGGATTCCAATGCTCCCCAAGCTTCTTCAGCATTTCTTCCGTAAAAATCTCCGAGATGGAATTTTCCTGCATTTCCTTCTCTTCTCGTTCCAGAAGAAGTCCTTCCAGCACGCTCTTTCCTTTTCTCGTCTGTTCCACCTGAGACAAGAAATCCTGAAATTCTCCATCCGGAAGAATCTCTATAGGATATCCCGCTTCTTCAAGCACAGAAAAAATTCTGGAATAAGATACGCTTTCTGGAGGATAAACATGAAACACTGTATACTGTTCTGGCAAAGTACAGAGAGCCACAATGCATCTGGCCACTTCATCTACCGGAGAAATATTGACGGAACTTTCCCACACGGACTGGGGCGCTTTGCCTAATTTCACATAGGTGGAAAGACGCCGGATAAATCCGTTGGTTCTGCCGTTCATCTGAAATTCTCCATCAGACAGACGACCTTGGAGATTTCCTACCCTCATCATTTTTACCGGAATCTTGTCCTTGACCGCTGCCGTCAAAAGCTCATACTCCGCCATATACTTTGATAAAATATACTGGTTTCGTATTGTCTGTCCAATATAAAGCTTCTGCTCCGTAAGCGTTCTTGGCGGCTGAGTCTTCTGAGAAAACCCACTTATGCTGATGGTGGAAATCTGAACGAAAGACCCCCTCTGCCTCCGGCAGAAATCCAGAAGATGCTGAACCCCCTGGGTATTTACCCGTTCCAGTTTATCATCATAGGCAAAATGGGATACATCTGCCGCACAGTTAATCACCGTATCAATATGGGCGGCAAATGGAGCGGCAAAAATCTCGTTGTTTTCAATGTTTCCTTCCACCGCCGTCAAACGGCTGCCTAAAAACTCCTCCCAGTTTCCTTCTCCGTAATAAAACAGTACGCTGCGAAGTCTTTTCTCTGCTGTCAACCGTTTCGTAGGTCGTACCAGACAGTAAATCTTATTCCAGATCTCCTGGCGTTTTAACAGTTCCATCAAAATATGAATCCCTAAAAATCCCGTTACTCCTGTTAACAGCACATTTCCCAGGTCATGTTCACAGACCGTTTCCTCTGCTTTTCCTTCCATGCTGTTAGCCGAAAGAACTGAATCAAGATTCTGGTAATTTAGTTCCTCCAGTAAATTTTTCTCAGACTGCTGCTTTGCCGCCGGCTGTTCCAAATGTTCCGCCAGCAGTCCCGGCGTTGGATACTTGAAAATTTCTTCAAACTCCAAAGAAACTTCCGGCACTCTCTCTTCAATTTCTGCCGCCAGCTCTGCAATATGAAGACTATCTCCTCCCAGTTCAAAGAAATGATCATCAAGGCCAACCTTCTCTTCCCCCAACACCTTAGAAAAGGCCAGGCAAATTTCCTTTTGAAGACGGTTTTCAGGGGCCCGGTAAACCCGCACATAAGAAATCTCTTCTTTTTCCAAAGCCTTTCGGTCTGTCTTTCCTCCAGGCGTCTGAGGCATCTGGGGAAGTTCTTTAAAAATATCCGGAATCATATAAAAGGCAAGGTGTTCCTTTAAATATTCCCGCAGTTCCTTCCTGTCAACAGCTTTTCCTGGCTGGACAGTGTAAAAAGCCGCCAAATGCTGGGAACCTGCTAAAGTACGTACCAGAACGCAGGCCTCGCTGACCCCCGGAAATGAGATCATCCGGTTTTCAATTTCCGATAATTCAATTCTAAGCCCTCTTAATTTTACCTGATGATCTCCTCTTCCTTTGTACACAATACGGCCATCGGGAAGGAAATATCCTAAATCTCCTGTGCGGTATACACGCTTGCCATAGCGAGTAACAAATCTTTCCGCCGTCATTTCCGGAAGTCCCCGATAACCGATTCCCACTCCCATTCCATATATGCAAAGTTCTCCAGCTGCCCCTTCAGGAAGAAGCCTGCCCTTTTGATCCAGGATCAAGATTCCAGTATTGGCAATGGGACGTCCTATGGTTTCATTATCTCCAGCTTCAGTAACCGTTGCGCCAATTGTTGTTTCTGTTGGACCATACCCATTATAAATCCGTATTCCGCAGCTTTTCTTTAATTCCGTGACCAAAGAACCGGGAAGAACTTCCCCGGCAGACAGCACCGCTTCCGTTCCTCTCAACGCTTCTGAAAAATGAAGATTTTTCCGGTAAGCTGACAATCGAGAAGGCGTACAGTGCAAAAGATTTGCTCCATGAGCAGTTAAAAGCCCTGCCAGTTTTTCAGGATCGGCAAGGGCCTCTTCCGGAGCCAGCTCAATAAACATTCCGTTTAACAATGGAACAAAAATCTCAAACAGGGAGATATCAAAGCAAATGGACCCCACAGCTACAATTCCTCTTCCCCGCTGACAGATATCCCGGTTAAAAGGATTATTCTCTGGATGAACAATATTGACAATTCCCCGATGAGAAAGCATCACTCCCTTAGGCGTCCCCGTTGTTCCAGAAGTATAAATGCAATATGCAAGATTCTCCTGAGAAATAGAAACCTGAGGCCTGGAATCATCAGGCCACTGCAGCAGTTCATCCGCTTCCAGATATTCTCTCCCCTTTGCCTCCTTCACATCCTGAGAGGAAATCAGGAAAGCTGCCTTGCTGTTTTTTAAAATATAATCTACCCGTTTTTGGGGGTATTTAGGATCCACCGGCACAAACGCTGCTCCTGCTTTCAGAATTCCAAGCATTACCGGAAAAAGCCGCTCATCTCTGTTCAGCATAAATAAAACTGGTTCGCCGCCTGTAATTCCTTTACCTAACAGAGCATTGGCCGCCCTATTGGAAATTCTGTCTAATTCTTGGAAAGTGTAAGCTGCCGTACCTGTATGCTGACAATTTTTTGCATACAGCGCCGGACGGTCTGCAAAGGCTTCAGCTGCTCGATAAAACAAAGAAGGGATCGTATCCTTGCCGTCAATGAAAATATTCTTTCCCTCCATATGAAGCAAACGCTTTTCCTCATCTTTGCCAACAATGGAAAAACTTCCTGTGGGATCTTTTGACCCCATTCCCTGAAGCAGAATTTCCATAAATGCCTGATGAAAATTTTCTGCTGATTCAGACGAATAAATTCCTTCACGACAATCGTAACAAATTTCATATACGCCCTTCAGTTTTGTAATGTTGATGGTCAGATGATTGTGCATCCCGCCGTCCATGCTCATCTCCACATCAAAAGGAAAAGAAGCGGAAAGACGCGGCTGATAAATATTTAAAGTATATTGACTGATTCCATTCTGTGCCTGGCCTTTTTCTTTTAAATCCCGAAGAATATTTCCAAATCCGTAAGCCTTATGAGCAGAGCCCTTTCTGGCCTGAGTAAACGCAGAGCGGCATAATGCAGAAAAATCTTCTTCTTCATTCACCGGAACCCTAACGGGAATCACCAGTGTATGACAGCCTATATGCTCCCGCTTTTCAGGGGTATCCCGGTTTAAGCGAGGCATTAAAAATACACTTTCTGGCGTCTGGCCAGCACGAGCAAGATACAAAGCCAGGGCTCCGGCAAAAACAGATGCCCCGGAAACGCCTTCCTTTCTCCCATAAGAATCTATCTGTCGGGAAAATTCTTCAGTCAAAGTGTAATGCTTGCGGAAACGTCTAGCTCCTCTTCCTTTTCCCGAAAAAAGCTGACTTTCCCCCTCCATTCCATCCAAATAATTTTCCCAGAATTTTTTCTCTTCCTTCAGGTCACAAGATTCCTCTCTCCAGGAAAAGGGATCGAAATCTAACTTTTTCCCATCCAGTACATCTAAAATTCTCTGTGCAATTTGGCACATGCTGTAGCCGTCCACAAGAACATGATGAAATCGGAAAGTAACCAGCCCTCCCCCTTCTAAAACAGGCCAGATTTCAGCTTCATAAAGACTTCCCTCTGCAATTCGGCGAGATTCCGCCTCTTCACAATACAGTCCTATCTCCTCCAAGGAAGTTTTCTTCATCATGTTTCCATATCTGCGAAAGCCTGTATCCTCTGAAAAAAATAGTTCACCCTTTTCTTCTTGATTAAGGCAAACGTGAAAGACTTCACAAGAATCAATCACTTTGTCCGCAGCAGCTTTTAATTCTTCAGCAGTTTTTTCCGGTATGTATAAACGAAAAGCAATCGTGTTAATCGCTTCTTTGGAAAACGCCTGTTCATTCATCCAGATCTGCCGTCTGGAAGTATTTAAAGATTGCCTGATAATACAAATCAACTCCTCAAAAAATCCAAAACTTAACCTTCATATTTATTCATTGTACTATAAAACAGGAAATACGCAAAGTCAATTTTCGCCAAAAAATAGTTGGGACTTTTTCATTCACAGAACAATTAATGGATTTTCCTAGGAAAAAAACATCTGGCAAAATCATCACCACCCGTCTAACGGGTGGTTTGCTCTGCGGCTATAAGCCTTTGTTACCGGCCAGCGCCTAAAGACGCTGGCTTTCACTCTACGTTCAAGCCACTACGCCCTTGACTCGTCGCCGCCCTTCA